>NZ_JTCM02000010.1 GCF_000817785.2 Hassallia byssoidea VB512170
CTGGGTAACAAATCCCCAACTTTCTCAATATCGCTTTTTACATTTTGCTACCCACGGCTTTGCTGACCCGAATAACCCAGAATTATCAGGAATCGTTCTTTCCCTTGTAGACAAACAAGGTAAACCCGCTAATAAAGGTTATTTACGACTAGGTGATATTTTTAATCTTGACTTTGCAGCCGATTTAATCGTACTTAGCGCTTGCGAAACCGGTTTAGGTAAAGATGTCAACGGTGAAGGATTAGTAGGCTTGACAAGAGGATTGATGTATGCTGGTGCAGAACGTGTGGGTGTGTCTCTTTGGCAAGTTGACGATGCGGGGACAGCACAATTAATGCAAGAATTTTACACGCAAATGTTGAAGCAGGGCAAATCCCCTACAGTTGCTTTGCGTGCTGCACAATTGAAATTCTGGGAAAATTCAACTTTGAAAAACCCTTATTATTGGTCTGCTTTCACCTTACAGGGTGAGTGGCGATAAACTTAATAAAAATGTTCGTAGTGAGCGATTTATCGCTCAATTTCAAGTGCTTAAGCCCTTGATTTGAGCGCTGAAGCGCTCACTACTTAAAGCAGGGCAATTTCGGCTCCCGATGGTATCTGTTGTTGCACAGATTTAAGTATATCGAGAGTTTTTTGGTAAGCTACTTTCTCTCTCTTTCCAAAGCGTCGAGCTGCTTGTTCTAAGTCAGCGATCGCAGCTTCATGATATCCTAACCAATGTCGGGCAACTCCTCGATTAACATAAGCCTGAGCATTACTCGGATTAAGTCTAATTACTTCCGAGAAATCGCGCACTGCACCTAAAATATCTCCGCTTCTCGTGCAAGCGCAAGCTCGGTTAAAATAAGCTCTATCATCGTTGGCATTGAGGCGAATTGCTTTATCAAAGTCGAGCATCGCTGCTTGCAAATCTGCCAACTCTAACCGCGCTAACCCTCTGTCATTATATATATCCGCTTGTAGAGATTGGAAGTTTTGCGGAATTATCGACAGAGCTTTATTGTAATCAGCGATCGCCTGTAATTGATTCCCTAACATGGCAGTAGCGATACCGCGATTGTAGTAAGCTCGAAAATCATGCGGTTTGAGAGCGATCGCTTGCGAGTTATCAGCGATCGCAGCTAGATAATTACCTTGTCTGTAGTGTGCTAATCCCCGAATTAAATAAGCTTTAGCATTATGGAGTGCAAAATTTATCGCTTTTGTACATGCGATCGCACTATGGTAATCTTGTAATTGAAGATACGCAAGACAGCGATCGCTATAAGAGAAGGCAAAATTACTTTCAAGCTGAATTGCCTCAGTTAAATCTTGAATTGCTTCTTGATAATTGCCGCGTTGCATCTTGTCTGCACCTAACTTCAAGAAGTCGGTAGCGATCGGTGTAGCTTCAGCGCTGAAAGTGACAAAATTGAGAGCGATCGCCATCATAAAACTCATAATGAATCGATAGCAGCGATTCATAAACAAATCTCCCAATTTGATTTTTTTGCGAAGTCAGAAGAAAGAATTCACAATTCAGGAGTCAGGAGTCAGAAGAAAGAATTCAGCATGTTATATTAAGCTTTTCGTCGAATAAATAAACAGTATTTTTGCACGCACATGCACCAAGCATAAACAGGTGTCAGCGTCAACTAACTGTGGCGACAAAAACCCCAACTCAGGTTGCATTCTAACTCCTAACTCCTAACTCCTAACTCCTAACTCTTGTTTACTTCCACTCTTTATTGTTAGCCTGATCCAACACGTAAGCGGCTACATCTTCAATCTGAGCGGGTTTTAAACGAGCTTTAAAAGCAGGCATAGCACCTTTACCCTTTGTAACTTGAGCAATAATCGCTTCTTGTGAGTTCATGCCATACTTATCTAAAGCTTCTTTCTTCAGATTTTTTTGAGCTTGAACTAAGTTTTTACCACCAGCATGACAAGAAGCGCAATTAGCGCTAAAAATTTTCTTTCCACTAACTGCGTCTGCTAAAGCTGGACTGTTGAAGGCAAAGGTAAAGATTGTTACGCATAACAACAATACCGAAAGAATCTTTTTCATCCCGTGTTCTCTCTCTCTGCAAAAAAAGGACTATTCACTGTAATATCCTTTATAATTTTCAGTTGCTCCATTGCCTTCGTCAAAAGACAAGCTGTCAAACTTCGCGGTTTTGTTGGTGGTTGGTTGTTAGTGGTTGGTGGTTGGTTGTTAGTGGTTGGTGGTTGGTTGTTGGTTGTTAGTGGTTGGTTGTTAGTTGTCAAGAATTGTCCTAACCACTCCCCCACTCCCCACTCCCCACTCCCCACTCCCCCACTCCCCCACTCCCGACTCCCCCACTCCCCCACTCCCCCACTCCCCACTCCCCACTATCAACTATCCACGCTCCCACTCCCCCAATTCTGTAACCCGACAAATTCGCCAATCATCTAAAATAGAGGCTCCCATGCTGCGGTAGAATGCGATCGCAGGCTCGTTCCAATCCAAAACACTCCACTCTAAACGTCCGCAATTTCTTTGCACGGCTATTTGAGCTAATTTTGTCAACAAAGCTTTCGCAATACCTTTTCGTCGATATTTCGGTAAAACAAACAAATCTTCTAAATAAATTCCTGGTTTGGTGAGAAATGTGGAATAATTATGAAAAAACAGGGCAAAGCCGACAGCTTGCCCTGCGTATTCTGCTAATATCGCTTCAATATATTTATTAGAGCCAAATAAATGCTCTTTTAAAGATTGAGCATTACCAGTGACGGCATGAGATAATTTTTCATACTCTGCCAACGCCTGAATTAATTCAAACAGCACGGTGCAATCTGCTGGTTCAGCAAACCGCAAAATTAACTCGTTATCAAAAGTCATTAGTCAAAAGTCCAACGTTAATAGTCCAAAGTCAATAGTACGATGACAGTTGACTCCGCTCCTCCCGTACAGACGTTCCGGCGGAACGTCTCTACATAACTTTTGACTACACCAACCAACCTTTCAAGCGTTTAGCTATGTGAGGACGCCGTAATTTTCGCATGGCTTTGCTTTGAATTTGTCGCACTCTCTCGCGAGACAAATTAAACATATTGCCTACTTCTTCTAAGGTACACGGTTCGCTGGTAGTCAAACCATACCGCAGAGAAATTACGTCTTTTTCTCGTGGTGTCAACACATCACCCAAAACTTCCCAAATCTCCTGACGCATCATGTTTTCATTCATTTTTGCTTCGGGAGATTGGTTATCTTCGTCTTCTAGCAAATCCATCAATTCGGTGTCTTCTTCTTTACCGACGCGGTGGTTG
Source organism: Hassallia byssoidea VB512170 (assembly GCF_000817785.2). Classification (GTDB taxonomy): domain Bacteria; phylum Cyanobacteriota; class Cyanobacteriia; order Cyanobacteriales; family Nostocaceae; genus Hassallia; species Hassallia carrinoi. The sequence continues at coordinate 3,277 of NZ_JTCM02000010.1, forward strand.
AGAGAAAGTGCTTGCCGACGTAGTTGTTGTAGTTGGCGTAGTTGTGGCAAAGGTATTTCTAAAGCTTCTGCCATCTCCGCTTCAGTCGGGTTGCGACAAAGTTTTTGTTTAAGTTCGCGTTGCGCTTTTTTGAGTTTGTTAAGTTTTTCAACAATATGGATTGGTAAGCGAATTGTTCGCGCATCATTAGCGATCGCTCGCGTAATTGCTTGTCTAATCCACCAATAAGCGTATGTCGAAAATTTATATCCCTTATCTGGATCGAATTTTTCTGTAGCGCGATTTAACCCCATTGCCCCTTCCTGAATTAAATCTAGGAAAGGCACTCCGCGATTGAGATATCGTTTCGCAATTGACACTACCAACCGGAGATTTGAGCGAATCATTTTCCGCTTCGCTACTCTACCTTGATACAAGCGACTTTCTAGTTGCTTTTCGGTCATTTCTAGTGAGGATGCGACTTTTTCCTTACTAGCTTGTTCACCCAATTTTTCGCTCAACGAAGCTTGTAATTCCCTTACTTCTTCATTAAACCGCACTCGCCGCGCTAATTCTACTTCTTCGTCGGCTTTGAGTAAAGGATAACGTGCCATTTCTTTAAAAAACGCGCCGACAGCATCATCATGCTCGGTTTTATTATATCCGGATGGTCGCGCTGCCGCCATTTGATCGCCATCGCGCTCATCTGTTTCTACTAGAGATTCGGCGATCGCGCTATATTCATCTGCTACTGCTTCTAGTTCGAGTGGTACTTCACTCTCTACAGCATTTTCTACTAGTAATTCCATTGTTCCCAATTCAGCAATATTCATAGTTTCCTTAAGGGATTGTTGCTTTGTTTGGTACATAATTAAATGACAGCTGCTTTTTATTGAGGTTTGGTAGTTTTCCCTAAGGAACAAATGCACCTGTCTTACAGCAAAATATAGGTTTCTGCTAATGTCTCATTGAACGCGACATTCAGTCTGTATCTTTCATTTCATACTTCCTGTTACATATAATTCAAAAATCAATACTGGTATTTGCACTTGGAAATATCTACTTGCATCAACACATATATTCCTCATTCTTTTGTTTATTAGCAAATCTGTCAAATTTTCAAACTTTATCAACCTTAACAAATATAAATATTTTTCGTAATCATCCTTAAACATTAAATCTTCCTATATTTTTCTCTACCTTTTTATTTTTTATGCCTTCCTTCTTGGTTAAATACTTCAGAGTCTTCTTTTTGGTGTTAATGCAACCGCCGCCAACTGACGAATGAAAATATCAATATTTAGGCTGTCTAAACTCGATATATATTCTGTTGAATTACAGCATCCCATATACTGAAAGGGCTGAATATCTATCAATAGGTGGAAAAGCTCTATACCTTACTTAGTAAATAAAGACAGCTTTTAGGAGTAAGCGAAGATGATTTGATTTTTTTTTAGATCCAACATTAAATATTTATTTCCGTCTGGAGTTGAGATTAGTTTGACCGATAAATTACATAAAAGGAAACTTATCAAGTATTATAAGGGATAAAAGTATTGCGAAATACAATTTGTCTTAATAAATGGCAAAAGTTCAAGTTAACTTGCGTTGCTGTTAATTCAGACCAAAACGCACATGCAAATAACAGTCTATTAATTCAAAAGCTATGTATAGTAATGGCGTAAGTTTATTTCCATTGGTAGTAGCCGAACCGAGTAGTTCATATGAATCGGGCAAAGTTGTTGAGCGGTGGATTGAAGTGCTGGTTGACTTTGTTGACTATTCAAAAGAAGTAACAGAAGAAGAAAAAGAGGAAAAAGAAGAAAAACTGTATACGTATCGAGTGCCAGATGGGTTAAATGTAAAACCCGGAGATATTTTAAGTGTGCCATTTGGGGTACAGCAACTAGGAGCGATCGCTATTCGTTTGCTATCAGAACCGCCAGCCAAACTAGCACAGGAAAAAATCAAGGAAGTGGCAGATGTTGTCCAGAGAGATTTTTTTGGAGATAACTACTGGACTTTGATTGAACGGGTTTCAAAATATTATTACACACCATTAATAAAAGTGGTACGCACAGCGTTGCCACCAGGGTTAGTAGGGCGATCGCAGCATCGCCTTCGCCTCAAGCGAGAAAACATTCCCAACGGTGCAGAGGAATTTCTTGCTTCAACAGCAGCGCGTCAAATACTAAAAATGCTTGAGTCTCAAGCAAATGGGGACTATAGCTTCAAATATCTCAAGCCTAAGGTAAAAGGATTTCGCTGGGGAAAGGAACAATTACTCAAACGCGATTGGGTGGAAAGTTATGTGGAACTACCAAGTTCCCCTCGTCCCAAGATGAAACCAGCAGTGACACTAATAGATGATGGGTTTTACATTGATTTAAACAAGCGTCAGCGAGAAATTTTAAAAGTACTACGCGATCGCGGTGGTGAATTTTGGCTTTCGGAATTTATCCAAATATGTAAAACAAGTATTTCCACCTTGAAAACGCTGGAGCAAAAAGGCTGTATAGTCATTGATGAGCGCGAAGTATTAAGAACCGAAAGTGGTCCGGTTGTAGTCGGCGACCAAGCCAAATCATTAACACAAGCTCAATCGCAAGCGTTAGCGACAATAAATCAACTAAATGGATATGCTCAAGTTTTATTGCATGGAGTAACAGGTTCGGGAAAAACCGAAGTATATTTGCAAGCGATCGCACCCCTACTCAATCAAAATAAATCCGCCCTCGTTTTAGTTCCAGAAATTGGACTTACACCGCAATTAACCGATCGCTTTCGCGCTAGATTTGGTAACAAAGTCAGCGTTTATCACAGCGCTCTAAATGACGGTGAACGTTACGACACCTGGCGACAAATGCTCACAGGAGAACCACAAGTAGTCATCGGCACGCGAAGCGCCGTTTTTGCACCTTTGCCAAACTTGGGTTTAATCATCTTAGACGAAGAACACGACAGCAGCTTTAAACAAGACTCACCCATCCCCACCTACCACGCTCGAACCGTCGCGCAGTGGCGAGCCGAATTAGAAAATTGTCCCTTAATTTTAGGTTCCGCCACCCCTTCGTTAGAAAGTTGGTTGAGCGTTAGGGAAGGGAGAGGGGGACAAGGGGGACTGCGTGATCAAGGGGGACAAGGGGGACTGCGTGATCAAGGAGGACAAGGAGGACAAGGAGGACAAGAAAGCATCTTTTCTCCCTTGTCTCCCCCCTCCCCCTTGTCTCCCCCCTCTCCCTTGTCTCCCCCTCCCCTCCGCCACTACCTCCCCCTCCCCGAACGCATTTACTCACGTCCTTTACCGCCGGTGGAAGTGGTGGATATGCGACAAGAGTTGCAGCAGGGAAATCGTTCTATATTTAGTAAGTCGCTGCAATCGGCTTTGCTACAGTTGCAAGAAAGGCGACAACAGGGAATTTTATTTATCCATCGTCGGGGACACAGTACTTTTGTATCTTGCCGCAGTTGCGGATATGTGCTGGAATGTCCTCATTGTGATGTTTCGCTAGCGTATCACCATACTGAAGAGGGAGCGCCGCAATTATTGCGCTGTCATTACTGTAATTTTGCGCGATCGCATCCTCAAAATTGCCCGGAATGCAGTTCTCCTTACTTAAAATTCTTTGGTAGCGGTACGCAGCGAGTCGCCCAAGAATTGACGCGACAGTTTCCCGAATTGCGTTTTATTCGGTTTGATAGCGATACCACCCGCAATAAAGGGGCACACCGCACGCTGTTAACTAAATTTGCCAACGGTGAAGCTGAATTGTTAGTGGGTACGCAAATGCTCACCAAAGGATTAGATTTGCCCCAAGTCACATTAGTCGGGGTTGTTGCGGCTGATGGCTTGTTAAATTTATCAGATTATCGCGCCAGCGAACGCGCATTTCAAACTTTAACCCAAGTAGCCGGACGTGCTGGTAGAGGTGACGATCCTGGTAAGGCAATTATCCAAACTTACACACCAGAACATCCAGTAATTGAAGCAGTGCAAAGGCATGATTATGAGTCTTTTATTCATTCCGAATTAGAACAAAGACAAGCTTTAAATTATCCTCCTTATGGAAGATTGATTTTACTGCGTTTAAGTAGTTTAGATGCAATAAGCGTGCAAAATGCCGCGCAAATCATCGCCACAACTTTGAATTCAAAAGAGGGATTTGAAATATTGGGACCAGCACCCGCGAGTATTTTAAGAGTAGCAAATCGTTATCGCTGGCAGATATTAATTAAGTTTGCTCCCGATGCTTTGCCACAATTGCCAGATTGGGAAGAAGTGCGTAGACGCATAGCGGCTTGTCGTGAGACATCGCTTTGTCCTTCCAGTGTTAGTTTAACAATCGATGTAGACCCATTACATATGATGTGAATATCGCATTCAGTTGAATATTTATCGTATATCAATACCTTGTAGAGACGTTCTTTGCGGAACGTCTCTTCTCGTAGTGGGGACTTTAGTACCCAAAAATCGCTTGCGCGATCGCCTGGTTCAAATTTACTAATAAATTTATTTTTGCGTACTTACTTTTTTTCCCAAAATCTTGAATATGCAATATAATTTTTCGCTACAGCTTCCTGACTCGTTATCATCGCCAATAAGACGTGTAAACTTATACTAGTCAAAATTGTATCTTATTTGACAAAAATCTCAATTATTCTCTGTTTGAAAGTAACAAATGTAAACGTAAACAATATGATATGGAAGATAAATGAATAGAAGTAAAATTTAAGTATTCTTGTCGGACAGTTCAAAAAATCTCTGAAAATTAGTAATAACACAGAAGAGTAAATCTAGTATAAAAAATTGAAGTGATAATAAATATCGCGGTTTAACCGCCAAATAAAATTCACACTCCTGTTAAATTTAATCTTTCAGCATCGGCTTGTAGGTACTTGAAAAAAGTAAAGGAAATACATGGGACAAGGTTTGTTGCAAATTGGGCTAACGCTCTGCATTGTTATAGGAATAACTCCGCTTCTGGGTAAATACATAGCGCGTGTCTTCTTAGGAGAAAAAACGCTACTTGACTTAGTAATGCAGCCTGTAGAGAGACTTATTTATACATTAGCAAGTGTCCGCAAGCAAGATAACATGACTGGTTGGCAGTATGCGCGGGCAATACTGTACAGTAATTTTGTTATGGGCGTTTTCGTATATCTGTTAATAGCGCTTCAGAAATTCTTGCCTTTCAATCCCACGCGGTTAAATATGCCTAGCTGGGATACAGTCTTACACACTGCGATTTCATTTCTGACAAATACCGATCAACAACATTACGCCGGCGAAACAACCTTAAGTTATTTCAGCCAGACAGCAGCTTTAGGCTTTTTGATGTTTACCTCAGCAGCGACGGGATTGGCGGTAGGAATAGCCTTTATTCGTGGTTTAACAGGTAGACCTTTGGGAAATTTTTACGTTGATCTGACTCGTGGCATCACACGGATTTTACTACCAATTTCGGTGATTGGAGCGATCGCCTTACTTTTAACAGGTGTACCGCAAACATTAGCTGCACCGCAAGTTGTCACAACCCTCGAAGGAAGTACGCAGTACATTGCCAGAGGTCCTGTCGCATCATTTGAGATAATCAAACAACTAGGCGAGAATGGCGGCGGTTTTTTTGGAGTTAACTCCGCACATCCCTTTGAAAACCCCAATGGTGTTTCTAACTTAATCGAAGAAATCGCCATGATTTCCATTCCAGCGGCATTGATTTATACCTACGGTTTATTTGCCAACAACACCAAACAAGCTTGGCGGCTTTTTTGGATGGTATTTATAATTTTCGTAGTTTTAGTTAGCATCACAGCCGTCGGTGAACTGCAAGGAAATCCTTTAATTAATACTGCCTTAGGAACAGACCAGCCGAATTTAGAAGGCAAAGAAATAAGATTTGGCTGGGCGCAAACTGCATTATGGGCAGTCATGACCACTGCAACCATGTGCGGCGCTGTCAACGGTATGCACGATTCTCTCATGCCGGGTGGTGGCTTTTCTACCCTTTTCAACTTATTTTTGCAGATTATTTGGGGCGGTCAAGGAACAGGCACCGCTTACTTATTTATTTACCTAATTCTCACCGTATTTCTAACTGGGCTGATGGTGGGACGCACCCCTGAATTTTTCGGACGCAAAATAGAAAAGCGAGAAATCGTCCTTGCTAGCATAGTTTTGCTAGTTCATCCAATTGTAGTTTTAATTCCCAGCGCGATCGCCTTAGCTTCCCCCAACACTTTATCTGGAATTACCAACCCAGGTTTTCACGGTATCTCCCAAGTAGTGTACGAATACGCTTCAGCTGCGGCTAACAACGGTTCTGGGTTTGCAGGGTTAGCTAATAGCCAACCTGCACCTACAGCTTTATGGTGGAACTTAAGTACTTGTGTGAGCATCTTAGTAGGACGCTACGTACCAATTATCGCCATCCTACTTTTAGCTGACAGCATGGCACATAAACAAACAGTGGCAGAAACCCCTGGTACCCTCAGAACCGATTCTCTGCTATTTACTAGTGTTACCGCTGGAGTAATTCTGATTTTAGGAGTACTGACATTCTTCCCCGTTTTAGCATTAGGTCCGATCGCCGAAGGTTTTAAACTCGCGGTCCGGTAGCTAGAAGACGAGGGGGAGAGGGGGAGAGGGGGGGACAAGGGAGACAAGGGGACAAGGGAGACAAGGGGACAAGGAGAATAATTCTTCTTTCCCCCCCTCTCCCCATCTCCCCACCTCCCCACACCACGCTTCCCCCACTCCCCCTCTCCCCACTCCCCACTCCCCACTCCCCAAATATATGAATCCCGTTGCAACTACTTCTAAAAATAAACCTCCACGTTCTCTCAAGAGCGATCGCCGTCAACCGCCAAAAAAGTCTAAAGTAAACAATAAAGGACTTTATCTAAGAGCAGTTAAAGATGCTTTTGTCAAGCTCAATCCCAAATATGCAATCAAAAACCCAGTCATGTTTTTGGTTTGGGTAGGCACAATTATTACTCTTTTAGTCACGATCGATCCTTACTTATTTGGACAAGTCTCAGGCGAGAATTTACAGCGTTTTAACGGCTTGATTACCGGGATTTTATTCTTTACTGTCTGGTTTGCCAATTTTGCCGAAGCCGTTGCCGAAGGACGCGGTAAAGCTCAAGCTGATGCTTTGCGCTCAACTAAGTCAGAAACTCTCGCAAGAAAACTCTCCCCTGATGGCTCAATTACCGAAGTACCTTCCACCAGCCTCAGACAAAGTGATACTGTATATGTAGTTGCAGGTGATATCATTCCCGCCGATGGAGAAGTGATTATGGGTGTCGCGTCGGTGGATGAATCGGCAATTACTGGCGAATCTGCACCAGTATTGAAGGAATCAGGCTCGGATGTTGCTAGTTCGGTTACTGGTGGCACGCGGATCATTTCCGATGAATTAATTATCCGGATTACGGCTGACCCAGGTAAAGGCTTTATTGACCGGATGATCGCTTTAGTGGAAGGTGCAGAACGCAGCAAAACACCGAATGAAATTGCTTTGACGGTGTTGCTGGCAGTTCTTAGCTTAGTGTTTTTATTTGTTGTGGTGACATTGCCAGCGATCGCCTTTTATGTCAAAAGTTCAATTAGTGTACCAATTTTAATTGCTTTGTTGGTAGCATTAATCCCGACAACCATCGGTGGTTTGCTGAGTGCGATCGGTATTGCCGGTATGGATCGAGTTGCCCAATTTAACGTTATTGCCACTTCCGGACGAGCAGTAGAAGCCTGCGGTGACGTTAACACCTTAGTTCTCGATAAAACAGGTACAATTACTCTTGGCAACCGCTTGGCAGAAGAATTTATCCCAATCAACGGTCACTCAATCGAGGAAATTGCCAGTGTCGCTTTGGCAGCTAGCGTCTTTGATGATACACCAGAGGGAAAATCGATTGTCCGGCTGGCTGAAAAGTTCGGGGCAAAAGTTGAATTTGACCGCAATCAGTCAGAACCAGTTGACTTTTCCGCCAAAACGCGCATGAGCGGTACTAACTTACCAGGTGGATATCAAGCGCGGAAGGGAGCAGTACGAGCAATTCTGGGATTTGTACGTTCCCGTAACGGACAAGATTCTCCAGAACTTAACGCTGCTTACGAACAAGTTTCCCACCAGGGAGGTACACCCTTAGCCGTTTGCCTAGATCGAGAAATTTACGGCATCATTTATCTGAAAGATATCGTCAAACCAGGTATTCGCGAACGTTTTGACCAGTTGCGACGCATGGGTGTGCGTACCATCATGCTGACCGGCGACAACCGGATTACCGCTTCTGTAATTGCTACTGAAGCTGGAGTTGATGACTTTATTGCCGAAGCAACACCAGAAGATAAAATTTACGTAATTCAAAGCGAACAAGCAAAAGGCAAACTTGTAGCGATGACGGGAGACGGTACTAACGATGCTCCTGCCCTCGCTCAAGCAAATATCGGCGTAGCAATGAATACTGGTACTCAAGCAGCCAAAGAAGCGGCAAACATGGTAGATTTGGACTCCGATCCCACCAAGCTAATTGATATCGTTTCTATTGGTAAACAATTGCTGATTACTCGTGGAGCATTAACTACATTTTCTCTCGCCAATGATATTGCTAAATATTTTGCGATTATCCCAGTGCTATTTGCTACTGCCAATCTGCAAAGTTTGAATATCATGAAGTTGACCAGCATCAATTCTGCCATACTGTCAGCGCTGATTTACAATGCTTTGATTATTCCGGCTTTGATTCCTTTGGCGTTACGGGGTGTGAAGTTTAGACCGCTAACTGCTAATCAATTGCTACAACGTAATATCTTAATTTATGGGTTGGGTGGGGTGATTGCACCATTTATTGCAATTAAATTGATTGACATGTTGATTACGGTGGTAGGGTTAGCGTGAGGCTTGATTTTTTGATTGTAGAGATGTTGTAGTTAATGTCTCTACTATTATTAATAAAACGAAGCGTCAAGGAAGTCAAGTAAGAGGAAAGTTATGAAAAAAGTTAATTTCCAATATAAGTTTTTGGCAATGGATGGAGTACAGGCAATTTTGTTTGTTTGGTGGCGATGGTATAAACAAAAATTGCCGCTCGTTATTTTTATAGTACTATGTTTGAATTTGGTAATTGCTCCAGTTGTTTACGCTGCTGATAGCACTTTGGAACGTCGTTCGGCTTGGGCGATCGGCGTTTTAGGATTTGTAACTGTGGCACTTATAATTTACTTATTTGATGTCATTTTTCGCCCGGAACGCTATTAATTGGGCAACCGAAAAAATTAAAGTAAATATTAGAGGTTTTAAACAAATTTTATGTCTATTGTGAGAGAAGCTATCAGAGCAATTCGCATTACTTTGGTTCTCTGGTTGCTGACAGCAATTATTTATCCTTTATTTATTCTTTTGATAGCTCAAGTACCCTTGCTTCAAGAAAAGGCTAATGGCAGTATCATCTATAATTTCAAAGATGAACCAATTGGTTCGGCTTTGATTGGACAACAGTTCAGAGATGAGCGCTATTTTCATGGTCGTCTGAGTACGGTGAGATACAGCCAAGGAAAACAAGCCAGACCAACCGGCATATCTGGCGCCAGCAATCTCGCTCCCAGTAATCCAGAATTGCTCAAACGAATTGTAGAGCAAGCAAATCAACTCAAAGACGAGAATATTCAACCACTCCCCGATTTAATTTATACATCTGGTTCGGGTTTAGACCCACATATATCAATAAAAGCAGCGCGGGAGCAGTTAGATCGAGTTGCTAAAGCTCGTAGTGTCCGCGAAGATGAAATACGTCCTTTACTTGATAAGTATACCGATAAAAGATTTTTAGGGATTTTTGGAGAACCTGGAGTTAATGTTTTGCGATTGAATTACGCTCTCGACCTCCAAGAACTTAATCGCAGGCAAAATCAATAAAAGTTAGGAGTTAGGAGTTAGGAGTTAGGAGTTAGGAGTTAGGAGTTAGGAGTTAGGAGTTAGGAGTTAGGAGTTAGGAGTTAGGAGTTAGGAGTTAGGAGTTAAAGTTTGTTGTCAACTAACTTATAATAAATAACTACTAACTACTGCCTCCCCTACAGACGTTTTGCGCTCTGAAAGTCTCTACCTAACTTTTAACTTTTAACTCCTAATTCCTAACTCCTAACTTTTAACAACTGTATGAACACTAAACTTTCAAATTCTGGAAGTTATTATCCTATACGTTCGGCGCGGCGGGGTAAACATAAAATATTTATTGGTATGGCTCCTGGTGTGGGCAAAACTTACCGCATGTTGGAAGAAGGACATGCGCTCAAACATGAGGGAATTGATGTTGTTGTTGGGCTTTTGGAAACCCACGGACGTAAGGAGACGGCACAAAAAGGGCAAGGGTTGGAAATAATACCCCGTAAGGAAATTCCTCGCAGCGGATTGACTTTGACGGAAATGGATACCGATGCAATATTAGCGCGATCGCCTCAGCTAGTATTAATCGATGAACTCGCACATACCAATGTCCCAGGTCAAGAGCGTGAAAAACGCTATCAAGATGTAGAAATCATATTGGCAGCAGGCATTGATGTATACTCCACAATGAATATTCAACATTTGGAAAGTCTCAATGACCTGGTAGCGCGAATTACTGGGGTGATAGTACGAGAACGGGTTCCCGATCGCATTTTAGACGAAGCAAATCAAATTGTTGTTATAGATGTAACACCAGAAACTCTGCAAGAACGCTTGCGAGAAGGCAAAATTTATGCACAACAAAAAATCCAACAATCCCTCGATAATTTCTTTCAACGTCGCAATCTGATAGCTTTGCGGGAATTGGCTTTGCGGGAAGTCGCAGACAACATCGAAGAAGATGCGATCGCCTCCACCCCCGCAGGACAATTCTGTAACATTCACGAGCGGGTTTTGGTGTGCGTATCCACCTATCCCAACTCAGTACAACTATTGCGTCGAGGGGCTAGGCTTGCTAATTATATGAATGCCCCTATTTTTACAGTATTTGTCAAAGAAAAAGACCGCTTCCTTACCAAGGAGGAAAGTTTATATATTGAAACTTGTGAGAAACTGTGTAAAGAATTTGAAGGTACGTTTATTCATTTCAGCAGTAATGATGTGGCTAGTGCGATCGCAGAAGTCGCGAAACAATATCGCATCACCCAAATTGTAATTGGCGAAAGTCAGCGAACCCGCTGGCAAATACTCTGGAAAGGATCTTTAACACAAACGTTAGTCCGCTTGCTGAAAAACGTTGATTTACATATAATTGCCACTGAGAAAAACAATAGCACTCAGTTGTAGATACCAACGAGCAATTACCCAAATCTTTTTGTATCTCCACTTTAATTAAAAATCCCAAATCCAAAATCTAAAATCCAAAATCGAATGACTTATGTAATCGGTTTAATCAGTGGTACTTCCGTAGACGGTATAGACGCTGCCTTAGTAGATATTTCCGGCACAGATTTGGATCTGAAAATTGAGTTGTTAGCCGGAGAAACATATCCTTACCCAGTCGAACTTAGAGAGCGAATTTTAGCAGTTTGTGCTGGAAAAGCGATCTCAATGGCAGAATTGGCAGAATTAGATGATGCGATCGCCCTCGCTTTTGCCCAAGCTGCCCAAAATATCCAAAACGGTCACAAGCCAGCCTCTTTAATTGGCTCCCACGGTCAAACAATATACCATCGACCACCAGGAGGAGGGGGAGAGGGGGGGAAAGGGAGAGGGGGAGAGGGGGAGACAAGGGGAATTGATAACTCGCCACTGCTGTACGGGCGGGGTTCCCCCGCCCCCCTAGGTTCCCCCGCCCCCCTAGGTTACAGTCTACAACTCGGACGCGGTGCTGTAATTGCTCATCTGACAGCTATTACCACTATCAGTAACTTTCGCGCCGGTGATATCGCCGCAGGTGGTCAAGGTGCGCCCCTCGTACCTAGAGTAGATGCCTATTTGCTCAGTCATCCTCAAGAAGGGCGTTGTATTCAAAACATCGGTGGTATTGGTAATCTTGCTTACATACCACCTCGCCGTGACAACTGGCTCGAAAAAATTCTCGGCTGGGATACAGGACCAGGAAACAGCTTATTAGATTTGGCGGTACATCATTTAACTGCTGGTGCGAAAATATACGATGAAAACGGTAACTGGGCAGCCAGTGGCACACCCTGCCATCCATTGGTAGAACAATGGCTAAATCAAGACTACTTTCATTTACCGCCGCCTAAATCCACCGGTCGAGAGTTATTCGGCGTTGCTTACCTGCATCAGTGTTTAAAAGACGCAGAAATATATCAACTTAGTTCTGCCGACTTACTGGCAACTCTTACCGAACTAACCGCAGCTTCAATTGTTCAGAATTACCGCACATTTTTACCGCAAATGCCACAGCAAGTATTTTTATGTGGTGGGGGTAGTCGCAATCTTTATTTGAAGCATCGCTTGCAGATTTTGTTACAATCAATCCCGGTATTAACCACAGATGAAGTCGGGTTGAGTGCCGATTTTAAAGAAGCGATCGCCTTCGCGGTTTTAGCTTATTGGCGAAACTTAGGCATCCCCGGCAACCTACCAGCAGCCACAGGCGCAAGTCAAGAAGTTCTTCTAGGAGAAATTTGCTTAGGGACTAGGGACTAGGGACTAGGGACTAGGGATAAATTCTTCCCTAGTCTCTCAAATCGTCCCCCTTGTCTTCCTTGTCCTCCCCCTCCCCCCACTCCCCACTCCCCACTCCCCACTCCCCACTCTGCGGCTATACTGTACTTAATTTGCCAAGGCAAGGATTGTACAAGGTGGCTCATACTTTTTTATTAGAACCAGGACGCTGGACGATGCAAGGAAATTGGCTGGAACGTAACGGAATGCCAATCAGCGTCAAGGGTATGACCTTGGTAGCTTGGAATCGAGATAACTGGTTCACGATGGCAACAAAGTTGATATTTCCAGCTAGCGATCGCTCTGACATTTCTTTCCTCTACAAAGGGTGTCTTCATGATGGAGAGCGTCAGTATACTTTTTTACTACAGCATAATGTTTTGGGGCAGGTTGAAGGTGAGGGTTGGATTGCTCAAGATACAATTGTGCAGCGTTATTGGGTATTAAGCGATCGCCAACGTCGCAGTGGCTTTGAAACTTTACACCGAGTCAATAATGATAGCTACTACTTAACCAGTGGCATCCTTGCCGGTCATTTTTTAACTAGCACAATGGAAGCTAGCTTAGAGCGTCAGCCAACATAATTGGGCAGTGGTTAAGGGTCTTTCACATTTCCGTATGATACCTCACCCCCTACCCCTCTCCTTAATAAGGAGAGGGGAGATAAAGCACAGCTTTGTCGGGGTGAGGTTATGATGTGCAACTTGCTATGAGTGAGCGCGATCGCGTCTTAATCGGTATTACAATCCATTGCCCATTAAAATAAACGGCGACCAATAGTATGGGTGTGAATATTCAGTAGATTTATTAGTTGGGTGCAGTAAACTTAATTGTGCTTTACGTAATGCTTCCGATTTCGTCATTTTACCAGTGGCTAAGTTTTTATAAAACTCTTCCATTAGTTGAGCTGTACTAGGATCGCTCACTTCCCATAAAGAAGCTATCACAGACTTAGCACCTCCGATCATAAACTCATAAGCCGTAGAGTTAATTTCTATCCCATCTTGCTCAAGTGAATCAGCAAGAGCGGTACGACAAGCTGACAATACAACTAAATGAATTTTGTCCAAACCTGTCAACTTTTTAATTTTAGATGTGGTTAAACGTTCATCTTTTCCTAACAGTACATATGACTCATATGTTTTGTTTTTTTTATCAGATATAAATTGACCATGAGTAGCCAGGTGTAAAATTTGCTTTCCAGCAAGATTATCTCGTAGAGTCCGAAAGTCAAATTTTTCATTGAGGAACTTTAACCCAGGATAAATTTTCACAATGTTATCAATCTCTTTTTCTACATTAGGTAGACCATCAGATACACCCATTGCTAATACTTGAGTATCTTTGGTTGCTTGTAAGTTGGGTTTTTTAACATCTGTCAGGGTTGATGAAAGTATGTTGTAGATGCTGTATTTCTCAATTAAATACTGTTTGCCATCATACAAAGCGCTCATAGGAACGTAGCGTATCACCCTATCAAGTCCAAAAACAAGATTTTTGACTGGGTTAGCTTTCAGTTCTGGTTCTAAGGGTTTAATTAGCAAGTCATAAAGTTTTTTACTTGCTAGTTGTATTTTGGGAATATCAGATTCTGTGCAATTAGAACCACCACGTCCCTCACAATATTCCATCAAATCACGAAACTCTTTGACTGCTTGTCCTAATTCTTTTCTGCTAACTTTGACTTCAAATGCCTTATTAACTCCTCCTGGTGCGGTCAATAGCAACCACATTTTATCTTCCAGGACAAAAGGAGAAATCATAACTGTACCTGGTTGCGCTTCGACGATTTCTTTAGGTTTACTCTTAAATCGTGGGTCAAAAGCACCATCATCCTTATTAAATCGGGACTTTATTTCGTTTTCAATTGCTTTTAAGTCTTTATCGTATTGTGTATTGATAGCTTCAACTTGGTCTAGAAGTTGACTTCTTTCGCTTGGAGAACATTTTTTTTGATCACATTCTTGAATTTTGAATCCCAAAGCAATTAAAGAGTTATTTTTTGCTTGAGTTCGAGCCTCTCGAAGGTCTCGCACATTGATTAAATCTAAAACTTGCTGTGCTTCTACTGTGCGTCCTTGTTTGAGTAATAAATCGGCATATTGACGGTAAAGATCAACTGTCTTTACTTTGTCAAAGTCAGCTATTGTTTCCCAATAAGATGCTTGTAAATCTGGTGTTAGTCCTTGGAAACCGCGTCGTACCTCCTCCGCACGAGTGAAAGCTTCTCTAAAGTTTTTTATGGCTTCATCAGGTTGATTTAAATCAGCGTAAGCGCGACCTAAACCAGCATAGATATCTGAATCAGCACCTACAACTTTTGCTGAAACTTTAATTGCTAAAGCTTGATTATATGTTTTAATTGCTTCCTGCTTTCTGCCAAATTTGCGATGAATATGTCCTAAAAACGTCAGTGCAGTTTTTTCGTCTTTAGGACTTTGGGCTTTTCTAGTAAGTGCTAATAAAGCTTGGGCTGATTCCATAGCTTTTTGGTCATTATCTAAGTTGCCATAACCTAGACTCAATACAGCATTTGCTAACATTTCTACCCAAATCATTTTAGTATTTTGAGAAATAGCTAACCCCTGATTGGCAAGTTCAATAGTTTTTTTCGGTTCCCCTTTAGCAAAGTGTACAGAGGCAAGTAAAAATAAACTCGCTGCCTCCAGTTGTGGATTTTGTACTTTCTTGGCTGTTGAAAGTGCCTGTTGAGATAAATCTAGACTTTTTTGATAATCTCCTAATGAAATGTAAAATGTCGCTTGATTTACCAGTATCCAAAACTCAGATGAAGGATTTTTATCTTGCTTGGCAATTGTTAAACTTTGCTGTAATAAGTCCAAAACTTTCTGTAAGTTTCCTTGAGCAGTATAAACATCTTTGAGAATATTCAAAGCGTCTAATTTAAGCTTGATATTTTTGTTTTTGTCTGCTGTCTCCAAAAGTAAATTCGCTAACTCGGTAGCTTGCTGATATTTTCCCATTGCGACGTAGACTTTAGCGAGTTGCTTCAAAGCGTCTACTTCTATCTCAGGATTTTTAATTTGCTTGGCTATATCTAAAGCTTGTTGAGTAAGTTTAACAGCCTTCTCAAATTCTTGTCGTGCAGTATATACATTACCTAAACCAATTAATGCTGCTGCTTCTAGTTCTGGTTTTTTTAATGTCTGTACCAAATCAATACGCTGTTGGGCAAATTTTAAAGCTTTATCATATTCACCAAGAGAAATGTAAGTACGACTAAAAGTCCAAAAAACATCTGATTTTGTTTCCCAAGCATAAAATTGACGGTCTTCAGGTAATTTTTTAATATCAACTAATTCTATTTTGGTTAAAGCTTGTTCCTCCAATTCAATAGCTTTTTGAAAGTTTCCTAGAAGCTGGTAGCTACTGGCAATATTTAATAAAGCTCGTGTTTCTGAAACTGGCTTTTTGAGTTTTTGGGCAATTTCTAACTCTCGCTGGCTTAAGTCAATGTACTTAGTTTCCTCTCCTAGTGACAGATAAACTCCAGCAATAACAGACAAAGCGTAGTTTTCTGCTTCCAAATTTTCAGACTGTCGGGCAATTTTAAGACCTTGTTCAGCAAACTCCTGTGCTTTTTGCAAATCTCCTAAATTTTGATGGACATCTCCTATTAATGTATAAGCTCTACTTTGTATTTTTGTTAGTTCCTTTTCATCTGATTTTTGTTTCAAATCTCTGGCAAGATTTAACGCTTCTGGTGCTAAGGCAATAATTGTATTAGCTTCGTTCATCGTGAGAGTATAATCTTTTTTATTTCTAGCAGACAGAGCGATTGAGTCATGCGATCGCATTATTCTAGTCAGGGTATTAAGTTGCTGTGGACGATCATTAACGGCTTTAAATATAGCTAATGCCTGCTGATAAAACTCCAAAGCACGTATTTTATCATTTTTGTTAAAGTAAGTATTTCCTAGAAAAGAGAGAATATTACCCTGTAATAACTTTTTATCTCCTTTTCGTGCAGTCTGTAACTCTTGTTGGTAAAACTCTATTGCACGGTCATCTTGTTTTTGCTTGCTGTAAACATCCCCTATATTAGCGAGAATATCTATTTCCAGTGATTCATTTTTAGCTTTTCTGGCAACGGGCAGTGCTTGTTGAAAAAATTTCAAAGCTGAGTCATATTGCTGCTGTTGGAAGTAAGCGCTTCCTATTGCGTTGAGAATTCTGCCTTCATGTCCAGTGTCTTCTGCTTCTTTTGCAACAACAAGTGCTTGTTGATAAAAATTAATTGCCTGGGGATATTGTTTCTGATTGAAATAACACAATCCTATGAATACGAGAATATTAGCTTTAAAAGACTTCTCTTTTACTTCTGCGGCAAATGGCAATGCTTGCTGATAAAATTCTAAAGCACGGTCATATTTTTCTTGCTTAAAATAAGTGTCTCCTATCCATTGAATAATTTTACCTTGCAACAATTTATTATTTTATTTTCTGGCACTAGCTAGCTCTTGCTGATAAAAATTTACACCACGGTCATATTGTTTGAGATTGTTGAAAGCATCTCCTATTGACGCTAAAATATTCTCTTCTGCTGGGCTAATTCCCGCTTCTCGAATTAGAGGTAAAGCTTGCTGATAAAACTTAATCGCTTGGTCATATTGCTGTTGGTTAGAATACATCTCTCCTATCTGCTGTAAGCTTCTACCTTCCCAAGCACGGTTTCCTACCTCTCGGTTCACTATTAGTGACTTTTTGTACCACTCCAAAGCACGAGTATAGTTATCCACATTCCAATAAACTTGCCCTATTCTAAATAGGGTAAATCCCTCTTGAAACTTGTCTTTTAGTTCTTGGTGTAGCGCTAACGCTTCTTCTAAAAGTTTCAAGCCTTGCTCTTGTTTTTTCAAGAAAACGTAAGTAAATCCTATTTTACTGAGAGCCACTGCTTCCCCATTTCTATCTTTTACCTCGCGGCGAATTGCTAAAGCTTGTTGTAAAGTTTCTAACGATTTTTCTTCTTTAAATAAAGCAAGGTAAACCCCACCAAGATTATCTAAAGTTTCTCCCTCTCCAGCCCGGTCTTTGATTTCCCTGCGAATTGTTAAACCTTGTTGTAAAACTTCTAGTGCTTTGTTGTTTTGCTGCAAACCGTTGTAAACCTGTCCTATATTGTTAAGGGTTTGCCCAGTTCCCACTTTATCCCCCAATTGTCGCCGTATCTCCAACACCCGTTGATAAGTCTGCAACGCTTTCGGATATTCCCCACGTCGATACTGCTGCACACCCTCTTGAAACAATTTATCCGCTTCCGCTTTCCGATCTGAACTTGCCGCAGTTTGCGCCAAAGTATGCTTGACTACCACATCATTTGCTGCTAATCCAACACCACAAGTCAGTGAAAACACTAAAGTAGCTAGGGCGAAACTCTTCAAACGGTTAGGCATTGGTTACTCCTCTTATATGACTACAGGCGATCGCTTGCTCAATCTTTTATATTTCTGAGGACAACCAGGCTATGCAAAATTTATGCAAAATAAAAAATTAACCTCAGCATAATTACGATACAGTAATGCGACATACCGTAGAAACACTGCTAGTTATTTGTATTCTTAAGATATTGTGAAGAAAAGTCTAAAAGCTTTCTGGGGTTGGCAATACTAACCGAAGACCTTAAACCCCGAAATATGCGATCGCGCTTTGGCTGAGTGTGGGTGAAGCGATCGCGCTTTGGCTGAGTGGGGGTGAAGCGATCGCACTTTGGCAGAGTGTGGGTGAAGCGATCGCGCTTTGGCTGAGTGTGGGTGAAGCGATGCCTTTGGCGAGCTTCGCTAACGCACCTCAAGCTAAGAATATTAACGTATCGTCCAATCTTCAATTGTTAAATTCGGAATTTTGGCAAAATCTTTGTGATTGCGTGTAACTACAATGCCATCAACCGAGAGAGCGATCGCTGCAATTCGCAAATCTTGTGTACCAATGCGGATTTTTTGACGATGCAATTCTTTGTAAACAGTATAAGCATCCTGATTAAAATGAAACACGTTGATACTTTTGAAAAAGTTTAACGTAGCATCTAGCCTTGCATAATCTAATACTATGGTATCAGATGAAGAAGACTTTTTAATCTGAGCAAGCCGTCCACGTATTTGTTCTTCTACTGTAATGATTGTTGTAGCAATCTGTTTAGGATTGGCTTTATTAACACGCTTCGTTACAACTGGATGCTCTCGTTGAAAAAGGGATATGTGATCCGTGTCAAGTATGCAGAGCTTCATTTCGCCTCATCCTCAGCATCAAGTTTGCGGTAGTATTCCTCCATTTCGGCATCTAGTTCACGGCGATAAGCTTCAATATCCGCCAGCATATCATCGAATTGAGGATCATCTTTGAACATACCAGCAAATTTCATCCAGGGATGTTCGGCTTTGGGAGGTTCGATTTTAATAGAGACGATTTCGGCTTTAGCCAAACGCTCAGTCAAACGCTCATATAAACTTGTTAAAGCTTCTTCTTTAGTAGCACCTATGGCTTGACAATCTGGCAAACCTATCACTGTCGCAAGAACCTTACCATCTTCTTGATTTTCAATTAGCACATCGTAAGTCAACTCAGAAGGCTTTTTGCTTGGAGTCAAAACAGATAAATTCATTTCTATTGTTTATTTCAAAGATTATCTTGATTCTAACTGACAAAAAGGTATATCACGCCGCCTTATTCTTGGGCAAAATAAAGGCATTTACGCTGACAAGCGATCGCTACAATAGCTTTCAATAAGTAATTTAGTAGCTTTGAGCAAAATGATTTTGCGGAGTGAAAATCGCAAAGCTCAGAACCCCGGTTTCGCAGGAGTTACCGGGGTTCTTGTTGTTCACGCTCTTATGCGCGGATTGCTATAGTTACATTTGTCTCTTTTTCTCTGCCGATAGTGACAAGCATAGGAATAACAACCAAAAATCCCTAATGACTAATAATTATTGGGTGAAGATTGGGCAAAATAAATCCGAGTCAAAGCTCCCAATAGTACTAAACATCAAAGTAAATATACTAATTGGTTTTTTTGATTCAACTTTCCAACCCGTATACTTACTTATCCAACGGATAGGTATTACACCCAATTGTAGTTTTATTAGAGTCAAATTTTCTATGTCAGACCCCAACATTAATCGTTACTTGTGCAAACGTTACCAGCTTCAGGAGTTAATTGGTACTGGAGCAATGGGTCGGGTTTATCGTGCTAAAGACGTTTTGTTGGGAGGGGTACCTGTTGCCGTTAAATTTCTCGCTTTATCAATTCAAAATGAAAAGATGCGATTGCAAGACCGCTTTGAGCGAGAAGCAAAAACTTGTGCTTTAGTTGGGCAAAAAAGTATTCACATTGTTCGCGTGATGGACTATGGCGTAGATGAGAATAACACCCCGTTCTACGTTATGGAATACCTGCAAGGAAAAAACTTGAGCCATGTCATCCGCAACCAACAGATGACTTTATCAACTTTCTTAAGTATGACGCGGCAAATCTGTTTGGGGTTGCAGTGCGCTCATGATGGCATTTTAGTTGATGGTAAAGTCTGCCCAATTATCCACCGGGATATCAAGCCCAGCAACATGCTGGTGATTAGTGACCCTAGTTTTGGCGAATTAGTCAAGATTCTCGATTTTGGAATTGCTAAGTTATTACAATCAGATAGCAATCATACTAACTACTATTTAGGTACGCTGGCTTATTCTTCTCCAGAACAAATGGAGGGCAAAGAACTTGATAACCGCTCAGATATTTATAGTTTGGGCGTAATGATGTTTGAAATGCTCACGGGCAAAATGCCTCTAGCCGCACCAACACACTCTTTTGGAGCATGGTATAAAGTACATCACTATCAACAACCGCGTTCTTTCAGTGAATTTGTGTCTAAAGACTTAGTACCGAAGGAGTTGGAGAATTTGATTATGAGTTGTCTAGCCAAAACAGTTAATTCGCGTCCCCAAAATATCAGTGAAATCCTCAAGGGTTTGGCATCTCTAGAACAAAGTTACACGATTGGCATTCAGCAAGCTCCGGAAGCTTCAACTAAAATGCTTGCAGTTCCAGCTTCTTTGGAGCCAAAGACTAAGGTAGATTCGCGCTTATCCTTCTCAACTGATGAACTGGCTCGCGTCACTTCTTGGCCCCAAAATAAACCGATCGCCAATATTGTTTTTCCTCAACCCATCCATGTCAATGGTAATCTTTGTCCGGCTCTGTGGGTGATGTTACCCAAACAGGAAATTGAAAATCGCTTAATTTGTACTCGTTACAATCAATTTCTTTTCATTACTTCTCCTCACCCGATGCTGCTGTGGATTACCGTCATTTACAACCGCAAACATGGTGCTAAATGGCTGCCTTATTATCTCGACCTCAAAACAAGTGTTGGTCAAGAAACTACCCGCTTACTGGGCAATACAGGTCACTATCGGCTTTTGTTCTTTGCACGGGAGGCTCCCCAAAGTTGCGCTCATATCCAGCTTTCAAGTATTGCCTTCGCCCAACGCCAACGATTTCAACAATGGGTCGCGATTAGCAGCACACTTGTGTCTTCTGTCGATCCGCAAATTAGTAAAAATTTACTCAAAAACGAGTATGAAAAGATTAAGCCGCAAATTTTGGCAAAGCTCGAACTAATTGATACTGATTCCCCGTTCGACCTTTGCGACCAAGTTTCAATCTGAGTGAATATTAATTTTTGTAAAGAAAATATGTTACTTGCAAGATATCGTTATAAAAAATATAAATAGTGAAGTTAAAAATCGCTTTCGCCAAGTCTGGTTGGATTTACGCTGCGTTTGCTCTCTTTGAGAATCCAGCGAATGAATGTAAGTAGAAACGTGTAATTTTGGCTCTGGGTGCTGCAAAACAAATTAATGACATTTGTTTAATGCACATGCATTGCTAACCTAAAAACTACAATCAGTTGAAACTACATCAAGAATGTAGTTATAATACTTTTCTGGTTGAGTTTTCGCTCTTTTAATTGTGTGATTTGAGTTGCCTATCGAGTTGACGCCCCAAACATCCCCAGCTTTTTTCCTCCTTGGAACCGAGCAAGAGAAGGAGGTCGCCCACTGCGACACGAGAACTACTCTATGCCATAGCGGAACCGGAATCTAAGCCCCACTGATGCTTGAGAAGCTCTTTATAAGTTGCTTCACGCACTACCATTTGTTCGTAAAGCTTAACCAAAAAGTCTTGAGCTTGTTCGTGGCTCATGTGCTGCACTTGAGTAGCAAATGAGCGGATGTTGAATTGCTGTTCCAGGGATAATTCAATTGGCTGATTCATAATTAACTCCAAAAGACAACGAATACAGGTTATGTCGTTTACAGAAGCCCTAATCGGTTAGTAGATGGACATCAAATTGTCGTACATTTGTTCCTCCGTATTAAAAAAGATAACAATTGTTTGACAGGTTGCCCATACTCCAAGTTAGGTATTTTTTTGGTGATTTATCTTGCATCTACACCTACTGATATATAACTCAAGTCTGTTGAAGCAGATTTCGGAAATATTTAGAGATTTGCAGGTGGCAATGGTATAACTTCCTTTTTTCGTTCCGGCAAAGGGGACGATTAAAGGCTGTAATCGTGAATTATATTCGCGATACCAAAGAAAGTGCAAGATGTCAATTAACCAAATTAGATAAATTTAGCCTCTGAAGTAAATCCAGAGGCTAAAATTATTTGTATCAAGTTGTCAAGAAAAAAAAAGCTCAAGCTGAACAAAATGCTGAGTATATCTACTAACTGGGGAATGGGGAATGGGGAATGGGCAATGGGCTTTTTTAAGAGGGGAAAAGGTTAAAGGGTAAAGGTAAAAGGAAGAAAAGAAGTTTTTCTTACCCTTTCCCCTTTCCCCTTTCCCCTTTCCCCTTCCTCCTGCCCGATGCCCAATTTAATCGAGTGCGACGATGACAATGGTGATATTATCGTGTCCGCCTTGCTCTTTTGCGGCTTCAACCAGAGCGATCGCAGCTTTGTCAATTAAAGGGCTTTCTTGGAGGAAATAAGCAATTTTTTCATCGATAAGCTCTTCTGTCAGACCGTCACTGCACAATAGCAAGCGATCGCCTGATTGAATATCCAATTGTCTCACATCAACTTGATGTAGGTCTTCACGTCCCAAACAGCGCGATAAAACATGACGGAAGGGATGATTGCGGGCTTCATCTGGGGTGATATCACCAACTTTAATTGCCCGTGCTACCCAAGTATGGTCTTCAGTTATCTGGGCTAATTTGGAATCGCGGAAACGGTACAATCTCGAATCGCCAACGTGAGCTGCCCAAGGTGGCTCTCCTGAGCGAAAAATCACCGCTACAACCGTTGTCCCCATATCAGCGCGTTCTTGGTGATCTTGCTGATCGTGCAAAATCGCATCATTTGCTTGGTTTAAAGCTTCCTCTAGCAATTGGGCGCAAGGCTTAGAAGAATCCCAATTTGCTGACAAATATGCCTTAATTTGCCCAGTTGCAATGCGACTTGCTTCTTCACCTCCCGCATGACCACCCATACCGTCAGCAACGACGAAAAATCGCCCTTCTGGGTCAATATAGTAAGCATCCTGATTATTAGAACGAATAAGTCCGGGGTCACTAACACCGGTAAAGTTAAGTTTCATAAAATTTTGCAACCAACAATTAATACATACGGTCATTACGGTCGAGGCGTAAAAGCAGGCGAATCAGCACAACTGAGACTCCGGCAGCAATTAAACCAGGAAGCAATGCTAACCATACATAATGATTCACTAAGAGAATCGTAGCAGAAACAGTAAATCCACTGATAATCAGAGCATAGCTTATTCCTAGCTGAATATTGCTTTGTCGGCGCAGCAAACGATCTGTTTCAGGCGATCGCACGCGGACGCGCACATCTCCCCGTTCCAGTTTTTCTAGTGTATCTTCTAATCTACGTGGTAGTCCTAATGCGGTACTACTGACTTGAACTGCTTGCCGACTTAATTCATTGAGAAAACTATTGCCATCATTACCATTCATATTCGTCATAAGCTGCATTGCGTATGGTTTGGCAACTTCCATAAAGTTAAATTCGGGGTCTAAGCCTTTACCAACTCCCTCTAAAGTAGAAAAAGCTCGCATCACAAATGTGAAAGTTGCAGGAAATCTAAATGGCTGATCGTAAGCTATTTCATAAAGATCCTCACTAATTGACGCCACAGACTGATTCTCAAACGGCTGATCCATGAAATGATCCAGCATATACTGGACACTGCGTCGCACAGGTCCCATATCATCTACTGGTGCTAATGCTCCCAAATCGATGAGAGATTGGACAACGCGATCGCCATCTTTAGAAGCAATCCCAAACAACGTTTCCATCAGTCCATCACGAATGTTGGACTTAATCCGCCCCATCATCCCGAAATCGTAGAAAATCAAAGAGCCATCCGGACTGACAGCAACATTGCCAGGGTGGGGATCGGCATGGAAAAAGCCATTATCAAGCAACTGGTGCAGATAAGCTTCCGCACCTTGACGAGCCACAGCTTTGCGGTCTATACCCGCAGCTTCTAAAGCTTCGTATTGACTTATTTTAATACCAGGGAGATACTCTAGAGTCAACACTCGCGGCGAAGTGTAGCGCCAGTATATTCGCGGAACTTTCACCCAATCGTAGTTGCGAAAATTGCGGCGAAAAGTATCCGCATTGCGACCTTCATTGAGATAATCAACTTCTTCCCAAAGAATGCGGCAACACTCTTCGTAAATACCAATCCAATCTCGTCCGCGTCCCCATTTAGGATGATTTTGAAAGTAACGCGTAATGCCTTTGAGAATTTTTAAATCAATTTCAAAAAGCTTCTTGAGTCCAGGACGTTGCACCTTGACAACAACAGATTCCCCCGAATACAAGACAGCTTTATGAACTTGACCCAAACTAGCCGCAGCTAAAGGAATCGGCTCAAAACTGTGAAAGAGTTCGGGAATTTTCTTACCTAGCTCTTGCTCAATAATCGCTTCTACCTTCTCATAGCTAAATGCCGGCACTTTGTCTTGTAACTTTGCCAGTTCCTCGACATATTCGACCGGGAATATATCAGCACGAGTCGAAAAAAGTTGTCCAACTTTAATAAAAGTTGGACCCAAATCTAACAGGGTAGTGCGAATCCAAATCGCTTGTGCCTTGCGTCTGGCTGCTTGCTTTGTTTCACTCACTCCACCTGGATAACTCCAAGATTTGTTGTAGAGCCAAAGCCTGAACATCAAAGTTAAGACAAAACCCCAAATATCTACAAAGCGCCGTCTACTAGAGTAGTTATCGCGATTCCAACGGTATGCTTTATCTGAATAACCCTTTTCCATATGCCGTGTGTACCGCTGGTTTTTGACTGAATTACCAGGAAGAAAAGACACTCTGATTCCTAAACTGTTTTTAATAATTGTTAGTAGTTAGTTGTTGGTTGTTGGTTGTTAGTTGTTAGTTGTTGGTTGTTGGTTGTTAGTTGTTGGTTGTCCTACTAACTCTTAACTCCTAACTTTTAACTCCTAACTTTTAACTCCTAACTCCTAACTTTTAACTCCTAACCGGCAAAATTGCTACGATATCGTTGCAATTCGTTTCGCAACAGAGCAATATCTGCTCGCAGTTCATCAATCGTTGCTTGCACATCAACTGAAGTAGAACCGGTTTGGCTGCTTGGTGTGGTGTATGTACCAGCACCGGCTGCTTCTGCGGCTTGATTTGCTCGCTCTAAAACTTCTTCTGTAAAGGAGCGCAGCTGCTCTCTAGCTTCGGCATCAAATTTGCCAAGTTCACTCAAAGCGTCGGTTATAGCGACTTCTACGCGCTCATTCAGGATTTCCGCTACCGCTCTACCAACGAAAAAGGCTTGCACAAGGGGGTTACTCATAAATTTTTGTTACGCTCATCCGCAAGAGAATTATAGCTTGCCTGTCTGCTTTACTGCTTCTGCTTTTAGTACTGGGCTTTTATAAAAGCGACATCCGCCAATGGTGCAGCGTAATTTATGCTTAAGTATGTATCGGTTGTGGCATGGTGAAACTTGCGTCTCATCAAAAGCCTTGGATTGCTTTGCTTTTTAAGGATATTATCGTAAATAATGATAGATAAGAGCGATCGCCAATCACTTGGTCTAAGTGGCATTATCTATTGTTACTGTCCATGAATTCT
The DNA here is from genome assembly GCF_000817785.2 of Hassallia byssoidea VB512170. GTDB lineage: Bacteria > Cyanobacteriota > Cyanobacteriia > Cyanobacteriales > Nostocaceae > Hassallia > Hassallia carrinoi. The sequence goes on from NZ_JTCM02000010.1 coordinate 29,058, forward strand.
TAATAATACTCCTCAAATTCACTGGGTGATAACACCATGTTATGAGAGAAGATTCATGATATTATTATCAAACCATCTTAATGGTACAAAAGTGCGACTAAGAAAATGGCACATCAGAAAGACTTCAATTAATTTGTCAATAAGCAATAATAGGTAAAAAGAGCAGCTAGAGGAAAATGGCAACAGGAATACCTAATATAAATGGTGATAAAAATAAAAAACATAACTCTAACAATTTTTGTTTGCAATACGACGGAAAAGCCTCTATAGAAGAAATATTAAGAACTCAACAAGCCCAACTACGTTGTGTGATAAGTGTAGATAAGCAACCAAGAAATAGGTTAATTTTTGGAGAAAATTTAAGAGTTATCAGTAGTTTGTTAAATGAAAATACTGTTGCAGGTAAGGTAAAGCTAATTTATATTGATCCTCCTTATGCAACAGGCAGTAGTTTTGAGTCCAGAAAAAGGAATCACGCTTACCATGATTTAATGGAAGGTGCTGAATATTTAGAATTTCTCCGCCAACGACTGATTTTACTAAGAGAGCTTTTATCAGAGGAAGGTTCCATCTATATACATTTAGATGAAAACATGGCTTTTCCTGTAAAAATTATAATGGATGAAGTCTTTGGTTATAAGAATTTTCGCAACTGGATTACCAGAAAAAAATGCAATCCCAAAAACTATACACGTAAACGATATGGCAATGTTACAGATTATATTCTGTTTTATACAAAAGCAGATAATTATGTATGGAACCAGCCATTTGAACTTTGGACTGATGCTACTGCTAAGAAAGAGTATCAATATGTTGAAGAAGGAACTGGAAGACTTTATAAAAAAGTTCCTATTCACGCACCTGGTGTAAGAAAAGGTGCAACAGGTCAGCCTTGGAGAGGTATGCTACCTCCTAACGGTAAACATTGGCAATATACACCTGAGACACTGGATAAAATGGATGCACGAGGAGAAATTTATTGGTCTCCAACTGGTAATCCCAGACGAAAAATTTATTTCGATAAGAGTCAGGGTATCTCAGTTCAAGATATTTGGCTTGATTTTAAAGATGCTCACAATCAAAATATTAAAATCACTGGCTACCCAACAGAAAAAAATCCCGATATGATAAAACGAATCATCCTCGCTTCATCTAATAAAGGAGACCTTGTATTAGATGCGTTTGCTGGAAGTGGAACTACTGCTGCTGTAGCTGAAGAGCTTGGCAGGCAATGGATAGCTATTGATAATTCAGCACTTGCGATCGCAACAATTATTCAGCGTTTAGTTAAAGGAACTGAAGCTATGGGAGATTTCGTTAATGGAAACGGTTCTACTAAATATGAACAAAAATGCTTGATAGATATAGATCGAATTTTACGTACTGGTCTGGATTTATATATTGAAGAAACATCTGAACTAGAGTTAATACCTGATAGTGTTATAGCAGACTGGGATAGTAAACTCAACTTTCAAGCCAGTTTCTTGTAAACCTATCATCAAGCATTTTTAAGGTACATACCATTACTCTGCCATTACCATAAGTTTCTAAGCTAGCATAATCATTCCACATAGAACCTAAAAGTAAACCTGGACCATCATTTAGAAAAAATATTTTTAGAGGAACTTTATAAATATTTGCGTAGCGTAGAATATCTGTTACTTTATCTCGATTTCCACCAGTTCTATCATCTTCACAGAGAACCTCCCCTATCAGAGTCATAACGGGCAAATCCAATTAACAGTGGAGTTTTATCTAATCGAGATATTAGAATATCTGCGGGTGTTTTAGCTTCCCAGTTATCTAAAACCTGGTTAAGCATTACGTCTTTTCCAGCACGAACAGGACTTTTAATTAAGTAATCTTTACCAAATTGTTTGTCGTACCATAAGAAAAAAGCTTCTGTCAAGTCATAACCTTTCTGTCCCCGCTTGCTCTGCTCTAAAAGAATTGCCATCAACGCTTCGTCTGGTACAGGACGGCTTTTTAAATTTCTTTTCACTTGATCCAAATTACGAAATCTATCACCGAAGTCTTCTATTATGCTTGGTATTTGGGTTTTCTTCTTCGTCATTTCCACTGCTGTATCTGGTGATACGTATCTGCGAAATACTCTAAGTAGTTGAATTCGTAAGGGATCAGGCTCTTGGGTAATGACTTCAAGCAAATTTATTGAGCTTTCGGCTTCATCTACTAATTCTATAAAACGCTCTAATACTTTTTCATAGAGAATTTTAGCCTCATCTAAAGAATCAGGGTAAAATGGAGAGTCAAATATCGTAATCCATTTAGATCCGGTTGTTTTATAACTACTGAATGAAGGCAACTGTCAATCTGCACTGCTGCAATTAATACAACTTCACTAGTATAATCAATAAAATTCGGTCAACACAGTTTGATACAGTTCTATCCCTGTTCACACAAGACTCTCAAAAGTTTTTGTTCTCATGTTTCTGTAAAAGTAATATGGCACTTATCATTTGAATACGATACAAATGTGTGTGGGATAAGCTCAAAGCGCCCGTCCTATAATTAGGGCGGGCGCTTTGAGCTTATCCCACAATTTAGGTGTACTTCATGCAAGTGAGAACCGCTATAAACTACCCACATTCACCCAAGATTACGGGATTGCTTCAAAGTACCCTTTCTAATTAGAATTAGTCAGGATAATGTTGTAATAAAAATTCCTCAGCAGAAATGCGATCGCTTACAACTCCATCCAATGTAGCAGCAAGCAAATCATCCAATATTTGCTTAAACTGCGGTCCCGGTTTATATCCCAATCTTTTTAAATCATTGCCATTCAAAATCGGCTGAATGTTGGAACATACTGTCAAATATTGCCAAATTTTCCGCCGGAGCGATCGCGCACTTCGCACCGCAATTAAAATTAACATTGGTAAGTCATATTTTCGCAGCAATTGCACTACTTGACTCGGACGCTGGAAAGTTGGTAATAATGTCATTACCTCAGCTTCAGCAGATGTTAAGTTTTCTAACCTTTTGATACTATCTTCTGGAAATTGCAGATTTTTTGCTACCTTACCGCGATATTCTGGTGTTAGATGAGCGATGATAGCCTCTAAACGCATTTGCCAATGAATCAAACTTTGCTGAGTGTCAAATCGTCGCAAACAGCGTTCTAATAAACGTAATTGCCGCAATAATTCTTCATCCAACTTTAGTGTAGGATGAATGCATTGTAACGCCCCTAAATTATCGAGCAACTGTAAAGCATCTTTCCAATAAGGTGCTTCTAAGATATGCTTTAATTCGGCTTTGAGTCGAGTTTGTAAAGCCGGAGTTTTGCTATTTTGTTGGGCAGTGCGATCGTAAATGCCGCTGTTAATCGCATAACGAATATACGCTTCTGTTTGCGGTTCAATTTGAAAGCCAAAGCGTACAGCAAAGCGGACACCGCGATAAATGCGTGTCGGATCTTCGATAAAGCTGTTGACGTGTAAAACGCGAATTTGCTTTGCTTGTAAATCTAGCAAACCGCCGAAAAAATCGAGTAATTCACCAGCGCGGGGAGAAGTTAATCGTAGCGCGATCGCATTAATCGTAAAATCTCGTCGATACAAATCTTGACGAATCGAACTCGCTTCAACTTCCGGATTTGCTGCCGGATAAGGATAAAATTCAGTTCTAGCAGTGGCAATATCCACCCACAAAGAGTCTAATTCTGGGTCATTATGCCACAGCAAAGCCGCAGTTTGAAAAGCACCATGAATTTCTAAACGTGCATTAGAATAAACTTGCTGTAGTGATGAAGCTAATTCTACACCAGCACCTACATCTGCTGATTTGTGAAAGCCATCAACTACAAGGTCAATATCTTTAATCATCAAAGCACTTGCAGATTCTTCAGCTAATAATAAATCCCGCACCGCACCCCCAACTAAATAAAGATGCCAACCGCGTTTTTCTGCCTCTTTTGATGCTATGGTAAGTAACTGCCAAAGTTGCGGCGCAAGTTTATTTTGCAATTGTTCCCCATAGGAAAACAAAATCTTGTCTCCTTGTCTCCTTGTCTCCTTGTCTCCTTGTCTCCTTGTCTCCTTGTCTCCTTGATGTAATTCCCGCAAAACATCAGTGCGGGTGACAATTCCCAATAATTGCTTATCTTGCAACACTGGTAAGCGTCCAATATCATATGTCACCATCAGCGCTTCGATTTCGGGGAGTGTCGTATCTGGTGTAATTGTTTTCAGGTTAGTTGTCATGTAGCCTTTAACTGGTGCATGACTAAAGCCGTGATGCAAAGCAATATCTAAATCTCGACGCGAAATTATACCTACTAATTGTGCCTCAGCATCGACTACAGATAAACCAGAATGTCCGTAGCGCAACAAAATGCGCTGTGCTTCTTCGATGGTGGTTTCTGGAAGGATGGTGCGGACTGGAGAGGACATTAAATCTCTTGCTGTGGGAGGATGAGGAATATTAGCTTTTATGCTGTCAAGAAGTTGGTTTAATATGACTTGTGGATATACTCCGCGCAGGTTGACCGATGTGGCTTGAGAATGTCCGCCACCGCCTAGGGGTTCAAATAATTCGTGAAGATTAACATTCTTGATTTGCGATCGCCCAATCACCGTTAACCGCGATTCGTTTTCCGCAGGATATTCATTTGCCAGCAGTAAAGCATCAATTTCGGTTAACGTCATTAGCTGCGAGGCAAGACTTGATAACCCAGGCACAAATTTATCTGTTTTCAGAATCACCCAGGCGATCGCATATCCCCGTATGCATACAGATTGCAATTTGTCTATAGCTTGAGTTAACAATTGCTGCAATTGTACGGATAAACCCGGATCTAGATACTCAGCAATTACCGACAAGCTAGCGCCTTGTTGCATCAACCAAGCCAAAGCTAAAGCATCTCGCGCAGTGCTAGAGTCAAAGGTGAGAGAGCCAGTATCAACATGAATACCCAAAGCCATGACAGTGGCTTGAGCAGGGGTGAGGGAAATTTCTTGCTGTTGTAATAGTTCCACCATTAAAGTTGTGGTGGCACCGACTGGAGAAATATGCGCGACCGTGGCGGGAATATCAGATTCTTGCGCGATGTGATGGTCATATACTATGATTTCTTTTAAGTTGGGTAAATCTAACCATTCGGCAGCTTTACCCAGGTGATCGCGTTGTTGCGTATCCACCACACTTAAAGAGCGAATTTTTTCTGGATTGACCGAACGCCGTTCAATCAATGGATATTCATCCCGATGCAACGCCAAAAAATCCCTTACAGGTGGATGAGAACCTCCAGTCAGCACAATCAAGCTTCCTGGTAGCAGGCATGTAAGCCCTACCGCTGCTCCTAACGCATCAAAATCAGCTGTAGTGTGGCAAAGAATTAAATCCATAGTTAAGAGTCAAGAGTCAAAAGTCAATAGTCAACAGTCAACGATCAATATGCAGGACTAATCACTAAATGGTTACAATTGCTACTAGCTTACAACTGGGAAAGATTTTAAGTGTTGCCCTTTAACTAATCGCCTTCTTTCCCCTCCTCAGCGCAGCGCTATTGAGTTGCTACTATGAAGTGGTTTCGTATTCATTTGATGGTAGTATTTCAATGGTCGATGACCCACCCACACGGCAGTCAACAAAGGTAACAGTAGCGGTACGACGCTTACCACGGTAACTATCGTGAGAAAGGGGGAATGGGTTTACCCGCTGATTCTTGACAATCATGGTGAACCTCGTTAAAAAACAATATCTGCCTTGGGAAGCAGGGCGGCTGCCTGTGGACGCTGTATAAGACCATTATCGTCTTGAGTGACGAATTCCTAGAAATAGGGATGCCTAACGTGGCAACGGCGGTTGAGACGGGAAACTCAAGAGACGAATAAGACCGTCCCGGATTTCAATGAGTTTTGGGAGAATCAAAATCTCAGCGCGATCTGGTTGGGGTACTTCACGATATTCTATCTTTAGTATTTAGCTGTAAAAGTGAGAAGGAAAAATGACCATTATATTCCAAGCTGCATTAGTCGCGCTGGTTGCGTTGTCGTTTGTCATGGTTGTTGGTGTTCCGGTAGCTTATGCCACTCCGCAAAATTGGAATGAGTCTAAAAAGCTACTTTGGATCGGTTCTGGAGTCTGGTTTGCCTTAGTGTTTTTAGTTGGTCTATTAAACTTTTTTGTGGTATAGACGACTGCTAGTCTACGCTGGCAAATAGTATAAAGATTTGCGGAGCAGAGGGGGACAAGGAGACAAGGAGACAAGGGAGACAAGGAGGACAAGCAGGACAAGCAGGACAAGGAGAAATTTCTTCCCCTGCTCCCCCTGTGCTCCCCCTGCTCCCCCTGTGCTCCCCCTGCTCCCCCTCTCCCCTCCCCCCATCTCCCAAACTTTCCTGCTGCTCTACTTTTAAATAAGAAATGTATATTGGCTGATATGTATAGTTGATTGATTAAGAGGCAGTTATGGCAGTTTTCGAGGGAACTTTTACTCAGACAGAACCTTTGCGGTTTGCAGTGGTTATTGGTCGATTCAATGACCTCGTTACCAGTAAGCTGCTAGAAGGCTGTCAAGATTGCTTGAAACGCCACGGCGTAGATGTCAATCCCCAAGGAACTCAAGTAGATTATGTTTGGGTTCCCGGCAGTTTTGAAGTGCCAGTAGTGGCTCGTCAGCTGGCGCTTTCTCAAAGATATGATGCAATCATTTGTCTGGGTGCTGTCATCCGAGGGCAAACGCCTCATTTTGATTTCGTATCCTCTGAAGTAGCTAAAGGTATTGCCGCAGCTGCCTTTCAAACTGGCGTTCCGGTAGTTTTTGGCGTTTTGACAACGGACACGATGCAACAAGCTTTAGAAAGGGCAGGTATTAAGAGTAATTTGGGTTGGGAATACGCCATGAGTGCCTTGGAAATGGCTAGCCTCATGCGGAATTTGCGCTCTAACCTGGCAGAGCCATATCGCAATTCTCAATCTTTGCCTCCCTCTTTTAAAAGTGCCAGCTTAGGTGAATTTACCGCCGAGTCACAAGAACACGTGTAAGGGCATCAAGAGTCAATGGTTAATGGTCAAGAGTCAAGAGTCAATGGTCAAAAGTGAATGGTCAATAGACTTTTGACTTTTGACTAATTAAGGTATTGACAAACCGTTGTTGATGTGAGAGTATAGTATTTATATGGAAGTTGCGGGTATAGCTCAGTGGTAGAGCGTCACCTTGCCAAGGTGAATGTCGCGCGTTCGAATCGCGTTACCCGCTTTTTAAGAAAATACTCAAATCGCAAAGTTTCAAAACTTTCAGCGGTTTCAAAAGTTTTCATGAAAAGTACTTTTGGTATCTATCTGAAACAAAGATTGGCTCAATTAAAGTGATTTTGGTGTAGTTTTGGTTTTATGTAGCTAAACCATTGCGTCCTTGCGGTAATGCCTTATTGAAATATGTGGCATCCAGACGTAAGATGTGGGCATCAGCTGCAAGATGTCAGCTTTGGCAAAAGTCTCGAAAAAAAAGTTAAACGAGCAATTCTCAACAAGTATGAGCTATCAGAAGCTCGTGCAGTGTCTTTTTGACATCAGGAGAAAGCGATGCCAATTCTACCTTTAAATAACGAGAATCTACCGTACCCCGATCCGATGCATCCCATCGTTGTCCATTTTGTGATTGCGATGGTGTTTTTTTCTTTCTTCTGCGACGTGGTAGGCTATTTTAGCCGCAACGTGCGTTTGTTCGAGGTGAGTTTCTGGAATATGTTTGTTGCCTCGGTTTCTATTTTCGTGGCTGTCATCTTTGGTCAGTTTGAAGCTGGTTTGGCACAACCTTACTCTTCAGTCCAGCCGATACTAAATTCGCACGCAATTACTGGCTGGTCGCTGGCAGCGATCCTTGTTGCGATTACAGCATGGCGCTTTTTCATTCGTACCCGCGATCCTTTAAATATACCTGTTGCTTACCTGGGTGTAGCTACGTTTTTAATTTGCCTGGTGTCATTGCAAGTATATTTAGGGACTCAATTGGTTTGGGTATACGGCTTGCATGTGGAACCAGTTGTGGAAGCTGCGAAAAAAGGGGTTTTACGATGAACTCACAACTCATTGATTCTTTGTGGTTCAAGCTAGGTGCAAACCAACTGCCCTATGAGATGCCAATTCATCCCCAACTCGTGCATCTAACCTTAGGTTTGTTTATCATTGCGATTATTTTTGATATAGCCGGAACATTTTTTGCCTTAGAAAAACCGATTCTGAAATTTTTATCAATTCCAACTGTGCGATCGCAATTCTTTGATGTCGGTTGGTATAATTTGCTAGCTGGTGCGGCTGTGACATTTTTTACGGTAGCAGCAGGCTTTTTCGAGATGATGTTAGCAAACCCGCCAACTGATATAAAAAGTGCTTGGGGGTTAGGGGCTGGTGCAACTATGCTTTTACATGGTATGGGTGGAGTGTTGCTGTTAGCGGCTATTGTTGGCATGACTGTATGGCGAGGATTGCAGCGCTACCGTTGGCGCAAGGATAGCCCCAGACAGGTGCAGTGGAGTTATTTGTTGGCAGGGATTGCGATACTGGGCATTTTATACGTCCACGGAACACTAGGGGCGCAAATGGGAGACGAGTTCGGAATTCACAATACTGCTGCGGGCTTGATTCGGCAAGGCGAAAACCCCAATTTGTTGCTGAGGTAGAGACGTTCGGTCCGGAACGTCTGTACGAGAAGTTAGGAGTTAATGTATTTTGTCTAATATCTATAGGAATGAGCGCAAAACTACAGTCTTGTAGGGGCAATTCATGAATTGCCCCTACGTAAATTTAATGGTGACGACTTTTTACGTAAGTCCTAATCTAATTTCTTCTTTTTCATATAGTTGTACTTATGAGAAAAATTTTCAATTCTCTGTTATTAGCTGCTTTTATCGCAGCGATTATGATAATAGCTCGTTGGATCGGACATCAGGCTTACTCGTGGATGCCTACTCAAGCAACCGCAGAAGCGAAACGAGTTGATGATATATTTAGCTTTCTCACCTCGGTGGGAGCGTTCATCTTCTTGGGAATTACTGGCATCATAGGGTATTCGCTTCTTACCTGTCGTGCGCCTAGGGGAGACTGGAGTCACGGTCATCCTGCTAGAAGTGATGCGAGGATAGAAATCTTGTGGACTGTTACCCCAACTTTACTGGTGTTGTGGCTCGCAGCGCAAAGCTACAACATTTATCAGCAATTAGATATTGAGGGTCTAACGCCAATAGTGCATCTGCACATACTGGAAGAACCTGCTACCGCTGCAACAGTCAAAAGTGACATTAATCAGCTTGCGGAAAATATTGAAGTTATCGCCAAACAGTGGGTTTGGTCTTTCCGCTATCCAAATAATATTGTTAGTAACGAATTGCACGTAGTAGTAAATGAACGTACTCGCTTAAATTTGCATTCACAAGACGTGATTCACGGATTCTACATCCCTGAGTTCCGTCTGAAGCAGGACATTGTACCCAACCGCAACATTGACATTGTGTTAACACCCACCCAAATAGGCAAGTATCGGCTGCGTGATTCTCAATTTAGTGGTACTGACTTCGCCTTAATGCAAGCGGATGTATATGTTGATTCAAGTGAAGCTTATAGTCAGTGGCTTTCTCAAACTGTGAAAGGCAAATAAAAAAGCAAATTTATGACAAATTCGATAGAAAATACTGGCTCGGAAAATCACGATCACCAACCTGGTACAAACTGGCAAGAGTATTTCAGCTTCAGCACCGACCATAAAGTGATTGGTGTCCAGTACATGGTGACTACCTTCATTTTCTTTTTGATTGGCGGGCTGTTGGCGATGATTATCCGTGGCGAACTGCTTACCCCCGAATCAAATGTGGTCGATCGCTCTCTCTACAATGGCTTATTCACTTTGCATGGCACGGTGATGATTTTTTTATGGATTATACCATTTAATGCCGGTCTTGCCAACTATTTGGTGCCGCTGATGATTGGGGCAAAAGATATGGCGTTTCCAGTTTTGAATGCGATCGCTTTCTGGATGATTCCCCCAGCAGGTATCTTGTTATTATCAAGCTTTTTGGTGCAAGGCGGTCCGGCGCAGGCTGGGTGGTGGTCTTACCCACCAATAAGCATCCAAAACCCAACCGGTTATCCCATTAACGGCGAATCAATTTGGATACTGAGTGTAATGCTGCTGGGCATCTCATCAATTATGGGCGGCGTAAACTTCATCACCACTATCGTTTGGATGCGGGCACCGGGGATGACGTTTTTTCGGATGCCGATTTTCGTCTGGTCAGTTCTCAGCGCTCAATTGTTACAACTGTTTTGCCTGCCTTCCCTCACCGGCGCAATTATACTATTATTTTTTGACCTCACTTTCGGGACAAACTTCTTCAAACCCTTGCAGGATGGCGACCCAATCATCTATCAGCATTTGTTTTGGTTCTACTCCCACCCGGCAGTTTACGTGATGGCGCTACCCGCCTTCGGTATTTTCGCGGAAATCCTCCCCGCCTTTTCCCGGAATCCGTTGTTTGGTTATCGGTCAGTAGCGATCGCCTCCTTCGGAATCGGTTTAGTCAGCATCTTCGTCTGGGTACATCATATGTTCGCTAGCGCTACGCCCAACTGGATGCGGATACTCTTCATGGTTTCCTCGATGTTGGTCGCCATACCTACTGGTGTAAAAGTATTCGCTTGGACTGCTACCGTCTGGAATGGCAGACTGCACCTTTTGACCCCGATGCTATTTGCCTTGGGAGGTGTCGTGATGTTTGTTTTCGGTGGAATTACTGGGGTTATGCTCGCAAGCGTGCCCTTTGATATTCACGTTAACAACACTTACTTCGTGGTGGGTCACTTTCACTACGTCGTTCACAACACCATCACGATGGCAATTTTTGCGGCGATTTACTTTTGGTTTCCAAAAATAACCGGGCGGATGTACGCTGAAGGCTGGGGCAAGATACATTTCTTTTTGACCTTTATCGGTGCGAACCTCACCTTCTTTCCGATGCATCCTTTGGGCTTACAAGGAATGCTGCGCCGAGTTTCCTCCTATGACCCGCAGTATCAGGGATGGAATATCGTTGCCAGCCTTGGGGGTTTTTTGTTGGGGATGTCTACGCTGCCTTTCATCGCCAATATGATAAGTTCTTTACTATTAGGCAAGCTGGCATCTCATAATCCCTGGCACGCTACAGGGTTGGAGTGGAAGACTTCCTCACCACCACCAAAAGAGAACTTTGAGGAAATTCCCGTTGTGAATGAGCCACCTTACAACTACAACGATAGGTCACTAGAGGCGCCAGATGCTGCCGCTCAGGAGTAGAGGGGACAAGGGAGACAAGGGAGACAAGGGGAGCTTTTCTCCGTGCGGAGGTCACGAACGTTGAGGCGACTGGCACAGGACTTGGGGACAATTTAAAATCTAAAATCCAAAATCTAAAATCCAAAATCCTATGAGTTATGCCAAATCCTATACATGCAGATGAAAGTCCTATCCGTTTCGATCGCTTGCACGGGTCTTTACCGAATTGGCTGAAGCGGTTTCTGCCGATTGGTGGCGGACTGTCTCACGATCATCATGGTAAAGGAATGTTCGGCGTTACCGTGTTTTTACTGTCGGAGAGCATAGTTTTTTTCAGCTTTTTCTTTACATATATTGCTCTACGGTTGACACATCCCAACTGGTTGCCGGCGGGTGTCAAGGGACCGGAATTATCTACATTTATAATTATTAATACAGCTGTGCTGCTTTCAAGTAGCTTCGTCATCCAAGCCGCAGAAAACGCTCTCAGGCGTCATAAAATCAAAAAATTTCGCCGGCTGTGGCTGTTGACTTCTGGTATGGGAATTTACTTCTTGGTTAGTGAGGGAATTGAATGGCACAATCTCGATTTTGGGTTAACTACGGGGCTGGTTGGCGGAACGTTTTACGTGTTGACAGGCTTTCACGGTCTACACGTTCTTAGTGGTGTGATTCTACAGACAATTATGTTTGCCCGCTCTTTTATTCGCGGTAACTACAATAAAAGTCACTTTGGTGTCAGTGCAACTACTCTGTTTTGGCACTTCGTTGATGTGATTTGGGTTATTTTGTTTTCGCTGATTTATTTATGGCAAGCGTAGAAATTTGGATTGGGTATGTCAAGATTTAAAGGAAAAACTTTTGGTCTTTGAATTTATCAACTTTAATAAGTCTTTTTATGATATCAACTCAAGTATTGTCAGCAATAAATCGACTCTTAGGTGCAATTTTAGAAACTCAGCCCCCAGAGACGCCACCCGGAAAAGACCCTCTGATTGCTCATGGTTTGCAAGTTTGGCAGTACATTGGCATTGCCGTTCTTGCTGTCGCTGCGATCGCTGCTGTTGGATTTTTTAGTCGCAAAGTTGAATATGCTATCTTTTTCGCTGTTGGACTAAGTATTGCCTTAATTGTTTTCTTTTTAACTGTGTAAGTAGGGGAATTGGGTAATGGGTAATCGGTAATGGTAGAGAAAAGTTTAAACAGCTTTTTTTACATGGCTTGTTTTATTTGTACTTAGATAATCAGTAGGTGTGAAAAAATCTCTACATATAAGCCACAAGAAGTTCACACAGATTTTGTTTAATTAGAGTTTGTAGACTCATATTATCTGCGTGGGAATTGCTCATAATATGATGACTGGAGTCCTCACTACTTTTTTATGAACCCAATCTATCAAACTGTGATTGTCGGTGGTGGCTTTACTGGGCTATTTACAGCTTTACATTTGAGCCATCAACATTATCCTCGAAGTGTAATTCTGATTGATCGAGAGGAACGCTTTTGTTTTAAGCCGTTACTTTACGAGTATTTCAGTGGTGAAATGGATGCAAATCAAGTAGTACCGAGTTTTAAAGATCTGCTCAAGGGTAGCGGGGTGATTTTTGTTCAAGATACAGTGGAATCGATTGATTTACATCAAAAGCAAGTTAAATTAAGTTCGGGGACGTGTTATGACTACAGTAATTTAGTTTTGGGTTTGGGTAGCGTCACTAGCTATTTGCACGTTGAAGGAGCGAAAGATTATGCGCTGCCTTTCTGGACGACAGAAGATGCGATCGCTATTGAGCGCCATTTACATGAGTGTTTGCAACAAGCTGTTAAAATTCAAGATGCAGAAGAACGTCGCAAATTATTAACAGTAGCCATAATTGGTGGTGGTGCTTCCGGTGTAGAAATGGCAGCTACCTTAGCCGATTTGCTACCGCATTGGTATGCTGCTTTGGGTGGCAATTCTCAAGAAATTCGTGTGGTACTGCTCAATCACGGTGAAGAAATTCTCAATCACGATATTAACAGTCATTTGCGTGAAATTGCTGAGGGGGAATTAAAAAAACGCACCGTGCCAATAGAAATGCTGTTGGGAGCAGAAGCCACAGCTATTCAAACAAACTCAGTTGAGTACAAGCAGAATGGCAAATTAGAGACGCTTGCAGCAGCTACCACAATTTGGACTACTGGCACATCTGTTCATCCGCTAATTAAAGATTTGGCGGTGTCAAACGAGCATCGTGACAAACATGGGCGTCTTTTAGTGACGCCCACATTGCAATTGCTTGACTTTCCAGAAGTCTTTGCGGGTGGTGATTGTGCAGCTGTACAGAACAGTTCCCTACCAGCCACGGCACAGGTAGCGTATCAGCAGGGAGCGGCGATCGCTTATAATCTGAAAGCGATCGCTTTAGGCAATCAGCTAAAACAAGCTAGAGTTAACTTACGCGGCACTCTACTCAAACTCGGCTTAGATGATGCTGCCGCTAGCATTTACAACGTTTTTGAAGTTAAGGGCGAAGCTGCTCACTTAATTCGTCAAGGTACTTATTTAGAATTATTACCAACGCCAATTCATAACTTCAAAGCTACTACAGAATGGTTGAATGAAGAGATTTTTCACGACCACATGGACCCAAATAATGTGGGTAAAACAGTTGTGCGGACAGCGGAAATAGTTGGTGCAGGAGTCGTAGGTGTTTTAGTTGCGAGAAAATTACTGAAAATGTTGGGAGATGATAAAAGCGATAAATCTTGATCTTTGCAATATCATGTCCGCTTAATCACTTATAGCAGCATTTTTACCCGCGATCCGCCCGTAAACGAGACATTCACCAGACGTTCGTCGATGTTTGATATCGAAACCCCCAAATCGAACCGAACTCACCCGCAGCATACAGCCTTGGTATGAGATTGCCATCTGGATCTAGAACCCGCGCCTGTTTGTCACGTCGCGGACCTCCTTGGGTATTGTATAGCAGTGGCATTAGTTGCATTGCGTAGTATGGGGGTGCGTAGACAAAGGAGCGGTGAAGCAGCGCTGCGTCCGGGTTTCCAAGAGTGCCGGCTCTGCACCAAGCCGAAGGGCTTGTCGTAAGACATCGCATTCATTGTATCTGGCGATCGCCCAAAATCAGAGTCATCGATTCACCCAAGTGATGGCATTTTTTGACGCCAACAGTATCAGTTATCAGTTATTGTTGGAACCTAGATAGTTTAAACAAACTCGTATCATGCTCTGTTTTTCCTTCGAGAGCCAAATCCGCTAGTATTTTGCCAAGTAGCGTCGAGAAGTTGAAGCCACGCCCACAAAAGCCTGCTGCAATTACTATATGTGGGTAGTCCGGGTGGGAGTCAATGATAAAATGTTTGTCTGGAGTCATAGTGTAGAGGCAGCGGCGGGTAGACATTAACTGTCCATTAGCACTAGGAACGTACCGACGTATGAATTGGCGAATGTCTTCAATCCACAACTGACTGGGAGTATAATCAACCTGAGTGGGACTGCTGAGGGTTTCCCATCCGTAGCAGGTTGAGATTTTCACACCGATGCCGCCATCATCAGCAATGCCGTAGGGCGTGTCTCCATAGTTGTCCTTAAGATTCCGATGGGGTTGCCTGAAAAAAGCCTAACTGCATAGGCATCACACACAGCGGTAAATTCAATCCTAGTTGTGCTAAGAGTTCCTTGGTCCAACTGCCTGGAGTCAGCACTAGTCGGTCAGCTGTGTAACTCTGTGTGGCAGTAAAGACCGTAACTCCATTTTCGCTCTTGTTGATGCTCGTGACTGGAGTTTGGTCAATGAGTGTTGTACCAAGCGTTTGCGCTCTTCGAGTGAAAGCCAGAACGCAGCGAGAAGCCCGAAGATACCCTGTGTCTGGGTGGTACAGGGCGTGCATTCCTTCATCTGGGTGGAATTGGGGAAATCGTTTGCGAACCTCAGAGTCTGTGAGATATTCGTAGTTTAACCCCGCCTCCGAAGCGCACTTTAGCCTTTTCTGGAATGTTGGCTGCTGTGGAAAGCTGATATCCAGCCCTCCTGTTTTGACGTAAAGCTTTTCTCCCGTCTCGTCTTCTAACGCAAACCATAGCTGATATGCGGCGCGTGCCATATTGATGTAAATTGGGTGGTCGTGCGTATAGCGGATTACTCGTGAATAACCATAGGAACTTCCTTTTTGGTGGTTCAACTCAAACTGTTCCAACAGCAGCACTCGTACTCCGGCTTTAGCCAGGTAGTAGGCGGTTGCACTTCCCATGACACCAGCACCTAGAACAATTGCATCAAAGTTTTGTGTCATAAATGAGTGAGCATTGAGTGTTTTTGCTGTTACAGATGATCAGCTCATCAGGTGTGAAAGTCTGTCGATGTGCGAACCAAAACAATCGAATCAAACCTTGGTAGGGCATTGTTGCAAACATTAAATTCCGTTACATAAGGCTTACCCAAAGTTATTCAAATGTGGAATTTGTTGGAAGATGAGGTTACTGGGCTATCGAGGCTAGCTACTTGTCAAGGACGGGACTAGTTACACGCAAGCTTATTCAGACCAAATTACATCCTGTTAACCGACAAATGAAAAACTCTGAAACTTACTTCCCACTTCATTCTGGCTGTGTCGGCACAAACCAGTCCATAGGCTTACACGGTCTAACTGACCGCAAAATTCTGATACTTCTTGAGGTTAATTGCCGCATTTAAGTCACGGTGAATTTCCAGATGACAGTTGTTACAAGGGAACACTCTGTCTAAGAATTAAGTTACAGTTTCCAGCCCTCTCTACAAGGGAACTTCGGTTTAGCAAATTAAGAGAAAAGTCAGACGCTGTTGCCGTAAAGTCGGCAAAACGGTTGGGATGATACAGAGTATGCATACGATGGAATTCCCCTCTCAGTGATGCCAGCACCGCAAGAGCGATCGCCGGCGATTCCGCAAAGCCCCCCGTATTGTGTCCTCCAGCGATAATCAATTTGCCGCCCCTGGTGGTCGGGATCGTCTCGAAAACTCCAAGGCTGGTGGATGTCCACGGACGCACGCAATATCTCCGGCTTGCTTCTAACAATCCAAAGCGCGATCGCTTTTTCGTAGGCTCTACTTTGCGTCCCTCTGAGCAATTCGTTGCCATACACCCCAGGAGAGATGACATAATTATCCGCCGCGATCGCCTCGTCGCCTGACATCAAACTGATGACTTCGCCGCGATCGTTGCGGTCAATCTTTGTAATGCGTTGGTTCCAAAAGCATTGTACCCCTACTTGCTCCAAACGATCCAATAAGTTGGCAATGAATTTGTGGACATTTACGGTAAACCCAACTAACTCCATCGCACCTGCAACTACGCCGTTTTTGCAAGCATCCTCTAGGGCGGGGTATTTTTCTATCAGCTGTTGCGGTGTCAAGGTGCGCTTTAGCGACTTTGCCTTTTTATGGCGTTCAACGACTTGCTGATAATGTGCAGGGTCTGAGGACATACCGACAATGCCTTCTTTGAGTTCTACACCTTGGAATAGTTCAGAAGCATTTTCGATCAAGTCTGACCACAAAAGTTTGCTTTCATGGTTGATAGAAATGATATCGTTGTTGTAAAGGTTTGCTAACCATTGGGG
Organism: Hassallia byssoidea VB512170; assembly: GCF_000817785.2. Taxonomy (GTDB): domain Bacteria; phylum Cyanobacteriota; class Cyanobacteriia; order Cyanobacteriales; family Nostocaceae; genus Hassallia; species Hassallia carrinoi. The sequence goes on from NZ_JTCM02000010.1 coordinate 45,929, forward strand.
AACTGCTTCGTACTCGTGGAGCCATGTCTGTTCTGCTTGGGAAAGATTATTTGTGTCGCAGATCGCCCATCCATGTTCCGACACTTTTGTGCGGAAATAACTATTGTTGAAGCGATCAATCCCTGTAAAGTCCTTGTCGTTGTAATTATTATTCTCTCTGATGCTAAACATCCTCGCGTCGCCGCCGCCCCGCGTGCAGCCATATTTTGACCAGTGTTCCGATTTCCTGGGATCGGGCGAAGCATCATAAATTGTAATGTTGTAACCCGATGAAGCTAAATAATGGGCAGTTATCAGACTGACAATGCCCGCACCGACGATCGCAACAGATGCTTTTTGCCTTGTATAAACGACACTTTTATTATCCAACGCACCCACGAGTCGTTCGGTGTTGATGCGTTCAGCCAAGCTTAACGGCAAAATATCGGCATGGATGCGATCGTTCGGCACAGAAGGAGAATCCGCGACATTTTGGCTCAACGGCTGAATATCGTCATGGATCTTGCGATCGTTCGGCACAGAAGGAAAAACCCGGACACCTGCAAACCAGAACTCTCGCGCATCCCCAGCCTGGAGGCTGTTAACTTTTTGCACAATGAACCGCTCTTTATCGGGCATTGCGGATTCCCAACTTCTAATAGCCTGCTCTGTTGGCAATTCTTGGACAATCAAAACATCCGGTTTCAGTTCAATCAAAGTCTTGCCTATGAAACGGCTTGCTTTAATTTGCAAGTCAGGTCGGTAGATAATATTATCATCAAGGATGTCTTGTAGAATATCTTCAGTAACTTTGTAAGCAATTAAAATTCGCATGACTTACCTATAATTTTTCGCTTTGGTGTGGACTACTGCAAAAGTCTCCATCCAATTTTTATACATCAACCAATCAGCCAATCTCCGAATTTTCATTTAACATTTTCTGCTTGTTAAGTTACATAAAACAACCTTCTAAAGTTACAGCCAAAAACCTAACCTAAGGTAGAACCAGTCAATGAAGAAAAGTAAGATACTTGCGTTTATTGAAGTTTAGGCTTAACTGAATTATTGATACCGTAAGCCGAGAGCAAATTATTGGTAAATTCTGCAACCAAAATTTACTAAACTAAGTATTTTCTTTGCTGAGAGCAGAGATATCGAGCAACTTATTTGTCGTTGTTAACGCACAAGCGTTAAGAGAAATGGAGATTTCGTATTTAAAAGTTGTTTTGGGTGTAAAACAGGTATTAACGACGCTAAAAAAAGCGATAAAACAAAGATGTTTGTAACAGGCTTATGGTATAATAATGCCGAAAAATTTCAAATTGAATAGGAAACGTTTTCAGTCTTTCTTGACTTTTTTCAAGCGGCTGATCGTTGCCCATCGTGCGTCTTTGCTGCTTTTATTAATCGGAGTCTATTTACCCTTACAAGTTTTTGGGGAACTAGCGGAAGATGTTTGGGAGAATGAAGGTGGCTTTCGGTGGGATGTGCCGATTTTGTTAGCAATTCACTCGACGGCTAGACCATCCCTTGATGTTTTTGCGGGGACGCTGACTAAATTCGGGGTATTTTGGGGCGTGTTTCCGGTTGCGAGTGCGATCGCGATCGCTTTATTTATTCGTCGTCGGTGGCGATCGCTAATATACCTCATTACCACGTTGTTAGGCAGCATCATCATCAACCGAACGGCAAAGATTTTGCTGCATCGCGTGCGTCCTCATTTGTGGGTTTCCCCTGCACCAGAGTTTGACTACGGATTCCCCAGCGGTCATGCGATGTCGAGTATGACTTTAGTCGCAGTTTTAGTGATTTTAACATGGGGTAGTCGTTGGCGCTGGCTGGTTGTGATTGCCGGAGGAGTGTTTGTCTTAGCGATTGGCTGGACGCGGTTGTATTTGGGAGTTCATTATCCCAGCGACATTTTAGCAGGCTGGACGGCTTCTGTGGCTTGGGCTGTTGGGGTGAGTTTGCTTATTAAGCCTAATAGTAGGCATAGTGGATAGCTTGCAGACATTCTTTCTCAATGTGGGCGAGGCTGCTTATAAGTTTACAAGTTCGGCGACAATTTTCACTAACTCATCTGGTTCAATTGGTTTTGCGAGATGCTTTTGAAAGCCGGCTTCGAGTGCTTGCATTTTATCTTCAATTCTGGTGTATGCGGTGAGAGCGATCGCCGGAATTTTTCTTTCATTTTTTTGCTCTAAATCTCGCACTTGACTAATTAACTGATAACCATCTTCTCCCGGCATTCCAATATCACTCACCAGGACATGAAAATGATTTTGTTTTAAGCATTCTATCGCTTCACTTACCGATCCTACAGCCGTAACTTTGGCTTTAGATTCTTCCAATACAATTTTCAGAAAGTCACGACTGTCGATATTGTCTTCTACAACTAAGATTTGAACATTATCCAGGGAAGGTAAATTTTCTGGGTCATTTGCATTATTTTCTACCGCAGATTCCGGCTTTAATTGATTTGCTTTTGGTAGCGGTAAATAAACTGTAAAGGTTGCACCTTTACCCTCGCCTTCGCTGTGAGCATAAATTTTGCCATTATGCAATTCTACTAGGTGACGAGCAATTGTCAATCCTAACCCCAGCCCGCCATAAGAGCGGGTAGAAGAACTATCTGCTTGTCGAAAGCGGTCAAAGACGTAAGGAACAAAGTCACGATTAATGCCAATTCCTGTGTCGGTGACTGTGATTTTAGCGTAAGTGGGGGAGGGGGGAAGGGGGGGATGGGGAGAGGGGGGAGACAAGGGAGACAAGGGAGATGGGGGAGACAAGGGAGAAAATTCACCTCCAAGTCCTCCTTGTCCCCCAAGTCCTCCTTGTCCCCCAAGTCCTCCTTGTCCTCCTTGTCCCCTACTCCCCACTCCCCACTCCCCATTCCCCATTCCCATCGACAAGCTTATTTCAACTCGTCCGGCTTTGGAGGTAAACTTAATTGCATTCGAGAGCAAGTTTCCAATAACTTGCCGCAGACGTTGTTGGTCGCCACAAATTATTTCTACTTGCTCCTCGAATATACTTTCTAGTTGAATGGCTTTCGCGTCGGCTTGCGGGCGTACAGTTTCCAGTAGTGTTTCAATTAAACTAACTAGATTTACTGGTTCTATTTGCAACTGCAACTTTCCCCGAATAATTTTTGAGACATCGAGGATATCTTCAATCAGTTGTGCTTGAGATTGGGCATTGCGTTCAATTGTTTCTAGGGCACGATTTATGGTTTTAGGATCGAATTGTCTGGTAAGCAACTGTTTCGACCAACCGAGTATTGAGGTGAGGGGGGTACGAAGTTCGTGAGAAACGATCGCTAAAAACTCATCTTTCATCCGGTTGGCAGCTTCGGCTTCTTGCCTTGCTGCTTGTTCGCGAATCATTTGTTCGCGCACTATTTCCGCCTGCTTGCGTTCTGTGATATCGGAAATTGTGCCAACGTATCCCAATAATTGACGATTATCGGAAAACATCACCGATGTGCGGACATGAACCCAGCACAAAGCATTATCTGTCCGGCAAATACGAAATTCATCTGAGTATGTCTGTCCGCAACGAATAGAATGCGACCAATCAGCAAGCACGCGATCGCGATCTTCTGCATAAATGCATTTTGCCCAACCTTCTTCCCAACTTTCATCAGTTTGGAAGTTATAAAATGCTTGACAATTAGGATTTGTATAAGTAAATTTACCTTCTGTATCTGTTAAAAAAATGGCAATTGGAGAGCAAGCACTCAAGGCGCGAAATTTCTCTTCACTTTCTCTCAGTTCAGAGTTCATGCTCTTGAGTTCGGTTGCTTGTCGCTTCACTTCGAGTGTTTTTTTGAACAGTTCCACAAACACGGTTACTTTTGATTTTAAGATAACCGAGTCAATTGGCTTCGATAGATAGTCTACTGCGCCTAAGGTATAGCCTTTAAACAGCATGGTATCGTTAACACCAAAGGCTGTGAGAAAAATTATCGGCGTGTTGCGCGATCGCTCTCTTTGCCGAATTAAGGTTGCTGTCTCAAACCCATCCATTCCCGGCATTTGCACATCTAGTAATATCACGGCAAAGTCTTGATGCAATAAGCACCTTAGAGCTTCCGCACCAGAATAAGCTTTGACTAAATTTTGACCCAGCCCTTCTAAAATTGCTTCCAAAGCAATCAAATTTTCGGGATGATCGTCTATTAAGAGGATGTTTACTTTTGGTGCAGATTGCATAATCAATTAAAATTATAAATTCCAAATTTATTATTTAAGATGCTAAACCAACCTTTTTTTATCCGGAACTAGAGGTGAAAAAAGAGGAAGAACAAAGCTTAACCAAGAAAGGAGCGATTTCTGGTAAAGGCAAAATTGTTGCTGAAACCACTGCTGCAATTGCCGCATCTGGCATTATACGACTAACAGCTGTGGTCGGTTCTTGAACAATTGCTATTCCACCATATGACTTGACTTTTGCCAATCCTTGTGACCCATCTTGACTTGAGCCTGTGAGAATCACGCCAATTGCTCGCTCTCCATAAGCATCAGCGGTGGATTCAAATAGCACATCAATCGAGGGACGCGCATAAGCAACGGGTGCTTCGGTTGAAAGAGCAAAGTGACCGGGTTCTACTAATAAATGATAATCTGCTGGTGCGAGGTAAACTTGTCCGGGAGCGATCGCTTGTTTGTCTGTCACTTCCACTACTGGTAATAAACTAGACCTTTGCAAGCAGCTTACTAATTCACCTTCCGAGTCTTTGTGACGATGTTGAGCCACAGCGATGGCGATCGCCAAGTTTTTCGGTAAGCTTCCCAAAATCGTTTCCATTGCCTGTAATCCCCCCCAAGATGCACCAATTACAGTAATAGCATTCATCATTCGATCCTCCGGTAAAGCTTTTCCTGAGCCGCTAACTCCTCGTAAGACTCTTCGTAAGGTGAACTTATCAGCGTTTCTTGTTTCCCCAATCCCAAAACACCGAACATCTTTAAACTTCCATATAGCAACTTGTGAACTTGGTCTTGGAGTTCTTTGTTAAAGTAAATTAAAACATTGCGACAGAGAATAACGTTGAATTCATTGAAAGAAGCATCTGTTACCAAATTATGCGGTGAAAATATGAGATTTTCTTTCAAAAAAGAATGGAAAATAGCACCATCATAGCCAGCCGTATAATATTTGGAAAATGATTCTTTACCACCCGCTCGCAAATAAAGTTGGGTATATTCTTGCATCAAATGTAAAGAAAAAATACCAGCTTTGGCTTTGCGTAACACTGCTTCATTCATATCAGTAGCGTAAATGCGGCAACGGTGATACAATCCTTCTTCAAATAGCAAAATTGCCATTGAATAAACTTCTTCACCCGTAGAGCATCCAGCGTGCCAAATGCGAATAAAGGGATAGGTACGCAATAAGGGAACGGCTTTATTTCTAAAAGCAATATAGAAACTTGGATCGCGAAACATCGCGGTGACATTCACCGAAAGACCCAATAAAAAGCGTTCCATACAAGCGGGGTCGTGCAAAACTTTTTCTTGAAGTCCAGAGACACTAGTTAGCTTTTCCGCACGAATTGTATTCCAAATTCGACGCTTGAGAGAAGCCATTGCATAGTTGCGAAAGTCAAAGCCGTAATAGCGATACACTCCCTCTAGTAGTAGCTGAATTTCAATATCTTCGAGTTCGTTAGGGTTTTTGGGGGACATGGGGACATGGGGCAATGGGCATCGGGCATCGGGCATGGGGCAATGGGCATCGGGCAATGGGCATCGGGCATGGGGCATCGGGCATGGGGCATGGGGCATGGGGCATCGGGCATGGAAAAAATCTCCCATTGCCGATTGCCGATTGCCGATTGCCGATTGCCGATTGCGATAGGGCCCATTGCCCATTGCCCATTGCCCAATTCCTTACCGATACAGCCAGACTCTTAATAGTGAGAGCAACTGTTCGGTATCAACGGGTTTAGCGATGTAGTCCGAGGCGCCGGCGTCAATGCATTTTTCGCGATCGCCTTTCATGGCTTTTGCAGTTAAAGCGATCATCGGTAAATTTTTAAATTCGTCAATAGCGCGAATGGCACGCATTGTTTCATAACCATCCATTCCTGGCATCATTACATCCATTAAGACAACATTAATATCAGAATTGTTTTGTAACATGGTAATGCCGTCTCTACCGTTTTCAGCATAAATAATTTCCATTTGATAAGGTTCTAACAAACTAGTAAGGGCGAAAATGTTCCGGATGTCATCGTCAACAATTAAAACTTTCTTGCCTGCTAGCACCGGGTCGCTTTGGCGTAGCTGTTCTAATAATAACTGTTGGTCAATTGGTAAATTTGACTGAAGGCGATGTAAAAACAGCGATGTTTCGTCTAACAATCGTTCTGGGGAACGCGCATCTTTGACAATAATAGTGTCAGAAATACGGCGTAGTTCTGTTTCTTCTTGATATGTTAACTCCTTGCCAGTATAAATAATGATGGGTAAATAATTTAGATTTGCTTGTTGCTTAATTCGCTCGATTAAGTCAAAACCATTCATATCTGGCAATCCCAAATCCAATACTAAGCAATCAAAATGAGTAGTATTAAGTGCTGTTAAGGCTTCTGTGGCTGTACCAACGCCAGTAATGACCACATCGCCATTACCAATTAATTCAACTATGCTGCGGCGTTGTAATTCATTATCTTCTACCACGAGCAGATTTTTGACTTTACGTTCGACAAATGTCTTAATATCTCTCAAAGCGTGAAAAAGTGCTTCACTGGTAATGGGTTTTTGCAAAAAGGCGATCGCTCCTTGTTGCAGACTTCGTTTTTGCCCTTCTTCAACTGTCATAATGTGAATTGGGATGTGACGCGTGTTGGGGTCATGCTTCAAACGGTCGAGTACAGTCCAACCATCCATCACGGGTAAATGGATATCTAACATTATCGCCGCAGGCTGAAATTCTCGTGCCATTGCCAAACCGACATCACCACGAGAAGCCACCAAAGCTTTAAAGTTTTGTTCGCGTGCCAAATCGAGTAATATTCGGGCAAAGTTCAAGTCATCTTCAATAATTAAAAGAGTCCGATCCCCAGAAAGAATATTTTGGCGATCGTCTTCAATTGCCGAAGGAGTGAAAGTGGGGAGAGTGGGAGAGGGGGATGGGGGGAGTGGGGGAGAGGGAGAGGGGGAGAGGGGGAGAGGGGGGGATGGGGGGACGACTTGGGGAGTATTATTCAAAAATTCTCCTTGTCTCCTTGTCTCCTTGTCTCCTTGTCTCCTTGTCTCCCTGTCCCCTTGTCCCCCTAATCCCTCTTGTCCCCTCACCGATGCAGAGTATGTCTGGGGTAAATAGAGAGTGAAGGTGCTGCCTTGATTAAGTTGACTGACTAAGCGAATTTCACCACCTAACAACTCGGCAATTTGTCGGCTAATAGATAAGCCTAAACCTGTACCGCCGTATTTGCGGCTAGTTGTGCCATCTGCTTGTTGAAAGGCTTCAAAAATCACCTGCTGTTTTTCTGGGGAAATGCCAATACCAGTATCGCTGACTGCAAAGGCTATTACAGATTCAGCACTATTTAGGCTTTGTTGGTCGCGACTCCAGCCTTCGGTTACAACTGACACCTGTAAACTTACCTGACCAAGTTCTGTAAATTTAAAAGCATTTGCCAACAAGTTATTTAGCAACTGTTGAAGACGTTTTGGATCTGTGTAGATAGCAGGGGGTAGTTGTTCATCAAAGTGAACGCGAAAATCTAGTTTTTTATCTTCAGCAATCGAACGGAAAGTCCATTCTACATATCTTTGTAATTCGCTGAAAAAAGTTTCTTTGACTTCTATTTCCATTGTTCCCGACTCTATTTTTGCTAAGTCGAGAATTTCATTAATTAGTGATAGCAAATCGTTCCCGGCAGAGTAGATAGTTTGGCTATATTCTACCTGCCTTTGTGTCAAATTTCCTTCATTATTATTAGATAAGACTTGCGCTAATATCAGTAAACTATTTAATGGAGTTCTTAACTCATGGGACATGTTCGCCAAAAATTGCGACTTGTATTTAGAAGTCGTGGCTAATTGTGTGGCTTTTTCTTCTAAATTTAGGCGTGCTTGCTCTACTTCGCGATTTTTGTATTCTACTTCCTGCTTTTGTTGAGCTAATAACTCAGTTTTTTCTTCTAATTCTTCGTTGAGTTGTTGTAACTCTTCGTAGCTTTGTTGTAAATCTTGCTGTTGCTGTCGCAATAATTTATCGGATTTTTGTAATGTTTCGGTTTGTTCCTCTAACTGTTGGTTAGTTTGTACAAGTTCTTCTTGCTGGCTTCTTAACTCTTCGGTAAGCGATCGCGACTGCTCAAGTAATTCTTCGCTGCGTTGATATGCAACAATATTATCAAGGACGATACCAATACTTTCGCTGAGTTCGTCAATAAAAGTCAGATGAATATCACTAAAGCGCTGAAATGAAGCTAATTCAATTACAGCTAATACTCGCTCTTCATACACCGCAGGTAAAACAATAATATTCATCGGGGTTGCTTCCCCCAGCCCAGAATTGATTTTAATGTAGTCGGAAGGTACTTCTGTCAGCAAAATTCGCTCTTTTTCTAAAGCGCATTGTCCTACCAAACCTTCACCCAATTGAAAGCGGTTTGCTAAATGCTTGCGTTCTCGATAAGCGTAAGTCCCCAAAAGTGTTAAACTAGGCTCCTCGTCTTGTGTTGTCATGAAGTAAAATACACCATGATGAGCCGAGACTAAAGGAGCGAGTTCTTTGAGGATAAGTTGAGAAACAGCCTTTAAGTTTCTTTGTCCTTGCAAAATGCGGCTGAATTTGGCTAAGTTAGTTTTTAACCAGTCTTGCTCTGCTGTTTTCTGAGTTGTTAAGCGCAAGTTGGCAATCATTTTGTTAAATGTCTGTGCCAACATGCCTATTTCGTCGCGACGATTGTCAGCAGGTACACTCGTGTCTAAGTCTCCCGCAGCAATTTTATCTGCAACCTGAGAGACTTCCTCAAGCGGTCGAGAAATGTTGCGATTGAGAAAAAAGGCGATTAATGTTAGAAGAACTAAATAAAGCGGGATACCAAAGGCAATACTGTAAGTCATTTGCCTTGTCGCTGCATCAGATGCTGCTGAACGCTGTTTTAACAACCTCAGTTCCTCAGTTTCGAGATCCGAAACCTCACGGCGAATATCATCCATGATGATCTTGCCTTGGTCAATGACAATTGCTTGAGAAACACCTGCTGCGCCTTTAGTCCGGCGAATCTCAATAACCTGCTTCAGTCTGGCGATTCTTTTCTGTGTAAGAAATTCTACACTATCAAGCCGTCGCTGTTGGCTGGGATTATCTACGGTCAACCTCCGTAGTTCTATAATTTTTTTATCAATTACGGGAATCGCTGCATTATACGGTTGCAAGTAATCTTCCGACCCAGTAATTAAATAACCCCGCTGTCCAGTTTCCGCATCTTTAAGCGTAGAAAGAAAATTTTCCAGGTTTGTGAGTACTTGGTAGGTATGAGTTTGCCAGCGGCTAGTCTTTATCGTTTCTGTGGCAGTTCGGTAAATAAGTAGACCAATGACTGTAAAAGATACCAGACTTACTGCGAAACTTGCTCCTATTTTGGTACTAATTTTGAACTTTTTTAACATTATCTGGTATCTGAATGGGGAATGGGTAATGGGGAGTGGGGAGTGGGGAGTGGGGAGTGGGGAATGAGGGACAAGGGGGACAAGGGGAGCCAGCGCGTTGCGGAGGTCACGAACGTTGTAGCGACTGGCACAGGACAAGGCGACAACTAACCACTAACCACTAACAACTAACTTCTAACTCCGCGCCTCCTAACAACTAACCACTAACCACTAACAACTAACTCTTTACCGATACAACCAAACTCTTAGTAGTGAGAGCAACTGTTCGGTATCAACGGGTTTGGTGATGTAGTCCGATGCGCCGGCGTCAATGCATTTTTCACGATCGCCTTTCATTGCTTTTGCAGTTAGGGCAATCATTGGTAAATTTTTAAATTCATTTAATTGCCGAATCGCTTGCATTGTTTCGTAACCGTCCATTCCTGGCATCATCACATCCATCAATACAATGTTAATGTCGGGGTGATTTTCCAGCATGGTGATACCGTCTCTGCCATTTTCGGCGTAAAGAATTTCCATTTGGTAACGTTCCAGCAAACTGGTCAGGGCAAAAATATTCCGCACGTCATCATCGACTATCAGGACTTTTTTACCTGTCAGGACTGGATCTTGATGCCGTACTTGTTCTAACATCATTTGTTGATTTAAGGGCAGATTCGCTTGCACGCGATGCAAAAATAAAGCGGTTTCGTCTAAAAGGCGTTCGGGCGATCGCACGTCTTTGACGATGATAGTATTAGAAATTCGTTGCAGTTCAGTTTCTTCGTGGGGTGTCAAATCTTTGCCGGTGTAGATAACGATCGGCAAATGATTTAAACTTGGTTCTTCTTTAATCTGCTCGATCAACTCAATTCCGCTCATATCAGGCAATCCCAAATCCAGCACTACGCAGTCAAAGTGACCGGATTTTAGTGCTGCCAGTGCTGCTGCACCTGTACTTACACCTGTGCTAGCCACATCACTATTGCCAATCAGTTCGGCGATGCTATTGCGTTGGATGTCGTCATCTTCGATAATTAGCAAGTTTTTAACCGGACGTTCGACAAATTGCTTAATATCGCTTAAGGCTTTGAAGAGTGCTTCACTGCTAACGGGTTTTTGCAAAAAGGCGATCGCTCCTTGTTGCAAACTTCGAGATTGTCCTTCATCAGATGTCATGATGTGGACGGGAATATGTCGAGTACCTGGATCGTGTTTCAAGCGATCGAGTATTGTCCAGCCATCCATCCCTGGCAGGTGAATATCCAGCATAATCGCCGCCGGCTGTAGCTCTTGCGCCATTGCCAAACCCACATCACCACGGGATGCGATTACTCCTTTAAAGCCCTGTTCCCGCGCCATATCCAGCATAATCCGGGCGAAATTTAGGTCATCTTCAATAATCAAAAGAGTGCGATCGCCACTTTCGATATTTTGGCGATCGTCTGCGATAGCTTGTTCGCTGAATGTGGGGAGTGGGGGGGAGGGGGGGAGAGAGGGAGATGAGGCAGAAAGGGGAGATGAGGGAGATGAGGGAGAGGGGTTCCCAGCGCGTTGCGGAGGTTCCCTCCGTTGTAGCGACTGGCGTGGAGACAAGGGAGATAAAGAGACAAACTCCCCCTGCCCCCTGCCTCCAAGAAGTCCCCCCTGTCCCCTTCCCTGCTCCCCCTGTATCCTTGTCACTTCTACTGACGGATAATAAGTTTGCGGTAAATAAAGAATGAAGGTGCTACCATTACCGAGTTCGCTGACTAAGCGAATTTCCCCACCGAGTAAGCGAGCGATTTCTCGGCTGATTGACAAGCCTAAACCTGTGCCGCCATACTTGCGATTAGTTTTACCATCTGCTTGCTGAAAGGCTTCAAAAATGACTTGCTGTTTATCGGATGCGATACCGATACCTGTGTCGGAAACTGCAAAGGCGATCGCTCTTCCAGCGCGGTTAAGCATTTCGGCATCGGCGCTCCAACCGTGGCTGGCTACTGATACACTTAAACTTACGTGACCTTGTTCAGTAAATTTGAAAGCGTTTGACAGCAAGTTTTTCAGAACTTGTTGCAGTCGCTTGGTGTCTGTGTAGATAGCGCGGGGTAGGCGATCGTCAAAGTTAAGGCGAAAATCTAAGTTTTTATCTTGGGCAATTGAACGAAAAGTGCCTTCTACATGATTTTGCAAGTCGGTAAATAAAGTTTCCTCGATTTCCACCGACATTGTACCAGACTCGATTTTTGCTAAATCAAGAATGTCATTAATTAATCCCAGCAAATCGTTACCAGCAGAGTAAATCGTGTAGCTGTATTCGACTTGCTTTTGGGTCAAGTTGCGTTCGGTATTGTCTGCCAGCAGTCGGGCGAGAATAAGTAAACTGTTTAAAGGTGTCCGCAATTCGTGGGACATATTCGCCAAAAACTGCGACTTATATTTAGATGTCATTGACAGTTGTTCGGCTTTTTCTTCTATCGCTTGACGCGCTTGTTCGATTTCGCGATTTTTCCGTTCTACTTCTCGGTTTTGCATTGCCAAAAGTTCGGCTTTTTCTTCTAACTCTTCGTTAGTTTGCTGCAATTGTTCTTGCTGACGTTTTAGCAAGTCTTCGGAAGCTTTGAGAGATTGTGCTTGTTGTTCAAGTCGTTTGTTGGTGTCGGTAAGTTCTTTTTGCTGACTTTGCAGTTCTTCTGTGAGAGATTGCGACTGTTTGAGTAATTCTTCCGTCCGCATACTGGCAGCGATGGTGTTCAGCACGATCGCGATACTTTCTGTCAGTTGATCTAAGAAAGTCAGGTGAATTTCACTAAAGCGGTGCATTGATGCAAGTTCGATGACGGCGGTAACTTGTCCTTCAAATAATACAGGCAAGACAACCACATTCATCGGCGAAGCTTCGCCTAAACCGGAAGCAATTGTAATATATTCCTGCGGCACATGAGTTAAGAGAATTCGCTCTTTTTCTAAAGCGCATTGTCCTACCAAACCTTCGCCCAAGTGAAAACGATTTGATAAGTTTTTCCGTTCGCGGTAAGCGTAGCTGCTGAGGAGTTTCAAGAAGGAGGGGTGATTTTCGCTACTCTCCATCATGAAGAAGACACCGTGTTGAGCCGCCACCAAGGGCGCCAATTCTGACAAAATCAATTTGGTGACTGTTTCTAAATCCCGTTGTCCTTGCAAGATGCGGGTAAATCTTGCCAAGTTGGTTTTCAGCCAATCTTGTTCGGTGTTTTTCTGGGTTGTCTCCCGCAAATTGGCGATCATTTGGTTGATGTTGTCTTTGAGAATCGCTACTTCTCCTTGCGCTTCCACGGAAATCGATCGCGTTAAATCTCCTTTGGTTACACCGATCGCTACTTCGGCAATTGCCCGGACTTGCGTTGTCAAATTCGCTGCTAGTTCGTTTACGTTGTCTGTTAAATCGCGCCACAATCCTGATGCACCGGGAACTTTCGCTTGTCCGCCTAATTTACCTTCACTTCCTACTTCTCGCGCTACTGTTGTTACTTGATCGGCGAAGGTTGCCAAGGTATCGATCATTTCGTTGATTGTATCAGCTAAGGTTTCGATTTCTCCTTGGGCATCTAACATTAGTTTGCGTTTTAAGTCACCGTTAGCTACTGCCGTGACGACTTTGGCGATACCTCGTACCTGCGCTGTTAAGTTGCCTGCCATCGAGTTGACATTATCGGTCAAATCTTTCCAAATGCCTGCCACACCTGTAACTTGGGCTTGACCGCCTAATTTTCCTTCGGTGCCGACTTCTCGCGCTACCCTAGTGACTTCTGATGCAAAGGAACTCAGTTGATCTACCATTGTGTTGATGGTGTTTTTCAACTCTAAAATTTCGCCTTTGACATCGACGGTGATTTTTTTGGATAAATTACCATTAGCGATCGCACCCGCAACTTCGGCTATGTTTCGCACTTGTCCTGTGAGGTTGTCTGCCATTAAGTTGACATTATCGGTCAAATCTTTCCAAATTCCCGCAACACCCCGCACATATGCTTGTACACCCAACTTACCTTCGGTTCCCACTTCCCTAACAACCCGCGTTACTTCCGACGCAAAGGAGTTAAGTTGATCCACCATTGTATTGATGGTGTTTTTCAACTCTAAAATTTCTCCTTTCACATCCACGGTGATTTTCTTCGACAAGTCACCGTTTGCAACTGCGGTTGTCACTTCTGCGATGTTTCGCACTTGTGCAGTCAAACTACCCGCCATGAAGTTTACACTGTCGGTTAAGTCTTTCCACGTACCCGCGACACCCCTGACTTCGGCTTGTACGCCTAATTTACCTTCGGAACCAACTTCTCGCGCTACCCGCGTTACTTCACTAGAAAAGGAGTTGAGTTGATCTACCATCGTGTTGACGGTGTTTTTCAACTCTAAAATTTCCCCTTTCACATCGACGGTGATTTTCTTCGACAAGTCACCATTTGCGACTGCGGTTGTCACTTCCGCGATGTTTCGCACTTGGGAAGTTAAACTACCCGCCATGAAGTTTACACTATCAGTTAAGTCTTTCCACGTACCCGCGACACCGCGCACATCAGCTTGTCCGCCAAGTTTTCCTTCAGAACCAACTTCCCGCGCTACCCGTGTCACTTCCGACGCAAAGGAGTTGAGTTGATCCACCATAATATTGATGGTGTTTTTTAACTCCAAAATTTCCCCTTTGACATCGACGGTGATTTTTTTGGAAAGATCGCCTTTAGCGATCGCTGTGGCAACTTCTGCAATATTACGCACCTGTCCTGTCAAATTGCCTGCCATCAAGTTGACATTATCCGTCAAATCTTTCCAAGTTCCTGCCACTCCTCTAACTTCAGCTTGTGCCCCCAATTTCCCTTCGGTTCCCACCTCCCGCGCTACCCGCGTTACTTCCGAGGCAAAGGAATTAAGCTGATCCACCATTGTATTAATAGTGTTTTTCAACTCCAAAATTTCGCCTTTGACATCAACGGTAATTTTCTTCGATAAGTCACCGTTTGCCACCGCTGTTGTCACTTCTGCAATATTACGCACTTGTGCGGTTAAACTTCCTGCCATAAAGTTCACCGATTCAGTTAAGTCTTTCCACGTACCCGCCACGCCGCGAACTTCTGCTTGTCCGCCGAGTTTGCCTTCTGCGCCTACCTCCCTTGCAACCCGCGTTACTTCACTAGCAAAGGAGTTAAGCTGATCCACCATCGTGTTGACGGTGTTTTTCAAGTCTAAAATTTCCCCTTTGACATTGACGGTAATTTTCTTGGACAAGTCACCATTTGCTACCGCCGTTGTTACTTCCGCAATATTACGCACCTGTGCTGTCAAATTGCCTGCCATCGAGTTGACACTATCAGTCAGGTCTTTCCAAGTTCCCGCGACACCGCGCACATCTGCTTGTACGCCCAATTTCCCTTCGTTTCCCACTTCTCGTGCTACTCTGGTGACTTCACTAGCAAAGGAATTAAGTTGATCTACCATCGTGTTGATGGTGTTTTTCAAGTCTAAAATTTCGCCTTTGACATTGACGGTGATTTTCTTCGACAAGTCACCGTTAGCGACTGCGGTTGTTACTTCGGCAATATTCCGCACTTGATCGGTCAAGTTGCCTGCCATCAAGTTTACACTGTCGGTTAAGTCTTTCCACGTACCCGCTACTTCTGGAACTTGTGCTTGTACGCCTAATTTTCCTTCGGTTCCCACCTCCCTTGCTACCCGCGTTACTTCGGAGGCGAAGGAGTTGAGTTGATCTACCATTTTATTGACAATTTGGGCAGTTTGCAGAAACTCACCTTGCAAAGGTCTACCTTGAGTTTCGGTGGCGATCGCTTGCGATAAATCTCCATTCGCTACTGCCCGAATTACCCGCGCTGTCTCCGCTGTCGGTTGCACCAAGTCTGTAACTAACGTGTTAACTGACTCAACCGCAGCTTTCCAAGAACCTTTAGCATTTCCCAGCGTTGCCCGCTCGTTAATTTTACCTTCTTTACCGACAACATTACTCACACGTTCTAACTCAGCCGCCATCCGCTCATTCATATCAATGATATCGTTGAGGGTGTCAGCGATTTTTCCTCCTATACCAGTATGATCTAGCGGCATCCGTGCAGAAAAATTTCCTTTCTTTACCTCTGCTAAAATTCTTAAAAGTTGCTTTAGGTCAAGATTATCTGTATCATTTGCTATTTGTGTTGTCATCGCTTTATTTTTAAGGAATATTCGTTGTTAGGTTTTGCGCTAATCAGTTTCATTTGTTAGATGGCAAGCAGATACAACCTTGATGCCATACTAATGGTTAATATCAAAAGTAATATATTCAGCATTATGCAATTTAGAAGGCAATATCCGCTTCTACCTGAGGTAGAGGCAAGTTTATAATTAATCTATCCTCAGATAGATGATTAAATATACATACTACGCAGATATTTGAATTTGAGTTCGGGCGTTATAGTTTCTCGATAATTCGCCTTGAGATTCAGCCCACAAAGCTAATTTTAACAACCCTGCCCCCCTTCCCATCTTAGGAGGAACAACCTTGCAAGACGAACCCCAGGACGAAAACTTGAAAGGTCTGAAAGCTCATTTAAACAATTTAGTCGAAGCTGTAGTCAAAGCTGTGGTGATGGCAAATCAGACACAAGAACTTGATGATGTACTGATGATTAGAGACGAGTTGCATCGTCTGCCGGACTACTTAATGACAGAGGTGATTAACGACGTTATCTTAAATTTAGTAAAAATAGATGCTGATTTGTGTCGCTGGTTTATTATAGATATTTTTCTGCGTGATGCCCAAGCAGAAGGCAAAGCTGATGTTGCCGAGAGAATTAACTTGCTAATCGCTGATTTGCAAAGGCGTTAGCTGAAGAATCTTTCATCGCTAAAATGGTACTTACCTGCTTTAGCAATTCATCAAAGTCAATTGGCTTACAGATAAAACCTTCTACTGCCACATCAAATTGCTCAGATGTATCTAGTTGTTCGCAGCCTGTAATCAGAATAATTGGAATAAAAGGCAAATTAGTGTTTTGCCGAATGCATTGAACCACTTCATAACCATGCATTCCTGGCATCATCACATCCAACAGCAGCAAAGCCGGAGGTTCTGCTTCAATCATCGAAAGAGCATCCTGCCCATTATCAGCAACTTCTACTTGATATCCTTCTGCCTGCAAAACTGTCTCAATCAAGAATAAGTTATCAGGTGTATCATCAACAACTAAAATACGTTTAACTTGTGAATCAGATGGTAGATCCAAACTTTCCATATAATAAGCATTTAGTATTCCTTAGCTTTAGTGTGTTGGCTGCAAGTCTTTAATTACTTCCGCCCAAAGGGGGATTTATAGAAGATTGGGCATTGGGCATTGGGGATTGGGCATTGGGCATTGGGCATTGGGGAGGCAGTGCGTTGGACGGGTTCCCCGGCTTGAAGCACCTGCCGTCATTGGGCATGGGGGATGGGGTGTGTTTTCAAGTTTTAAAGCCCTCAGCCACCGAAGCCGCTGGCTATACGAACAGAACTGACGAAGGTGGGCTAAATTCGTAATATTGCTAGCTTGCCTAATCGCGGGCTTTGTACGCGCAACGCTGCACTCTTTTTGTGGAGATGTCTAATGCGTCGGCTTGCATTATGAATACATCGGTCCGTTATCTTATAACATCGGTCCGTTATCTTATAACATCGACCCGTTATCTTATAACATCGACCTGTTATCTTATAACATCGACCTGCAAAAATTAACCCACCCTTTGTTTAACCAAGCCGAGGTTAACTTTTAATCGCACCTCTAACTAAAATTACTGTACTCTCTACAATTTACAACACTGGATGCATTCATGAAGTGACTCCCCCTGCTCTTTGAAAGCTTTCCTTCGGTGGGTGTCGGGAGTTTGAAAACAGTCTCTAGTCCCTAGCTTTATCTGGTAAAAGTGGTAAATTGACGGTGAAGGTTGCTCCTTGTCCTTCACCGGGACTTTCAGCGGTGACTGTTCCGTTATGCATTTCGACGATATGACGGACGATCGCTAATCCAACACCTAATCCGCCAAATTTGCGGGTGATACTGCTATCAGCTTGACGAAAGCGATCGAACACATAAGGCAGAAATTCATGACTAATTCCTATACCTGTGTCCCTGACTGTAATTTGAGCAAAAAGTGGGGAGTGGGGAGTGGGGGAGTGGGGAGTGGGGGAGAGGGGGGGATGGGGAGAGGGGGGGATGGGGAGATGGGGGGAGGGGGAGACAAGGAGAGGGGGGGATGGGGGGATGGGGGGATGGGGGGATGGGGAGAAAGAAGAATTATTCTCCTTGTCACCTTGTCCCCTTGTCTCCTTGTCTCCAAGGAGTCCACCTTGTCCCCTTGTCTCCTTGTCTCCAAGGAGTCCCCCCTGTCCCTCTTGTCCCCCATTCCCCATTCCCCATTCCCCATTCCCCATTACTGAGAGTGTAATTTGTATGCGTCCTTTTTTTGGTGTGAACCTGATAGCATTCGAGAGGAGGTTATACACAACTTGCTGCAAACGGTTGGAGTCACCGGAAACCCAGAATTTGGGATGAATTTGAGATGTCAGCTTGGTATCACATAAATGCAGATTGTCTGGGGAAATCGGCGTTGCGGCTTGTGTTTCTGGTAATTTTAAAGTGGGTAGATATTCTGGCTGATGAGAATCATAATTTGCCTGGGTAAGCTTGCCATCATTTTGTAATGAGTCTGCACTTTCATTGACTGGCTCAAACTGATAATCTGTATTTTCAGAAGAGTGATTGGGAGAATACGCAAACTCTAAATCAATTGACTTTTCCTCAGCAGACGATCGCACGCTTCTAATTGCACCTTCAATCGCGTTCACCAAATTCATCGGGCAAACATTCAAACGCAGTTTACCTTGCAAAATCCGCGATATATCCAGTAAATCTTCTATTAGTTGTTTTTGCAAGCGAGCGTTGCGCTCGATTGTTTCCAACCCTACAGCTTTAGTTTTTTCATTCAAATTGCGGGTTAGAAATATCTGCGTCCAGCCTAAAATAGAGGTGAGTGGGGTACGCAGTTCGTGGGAAAGAACAGCTAAAAATTGGTCTTTGGCACGATTTGCGCTGTCTAGTTCCGCTGCTTGTTGCCGAAGTTGATTTTCTAATAATTTGCGTTGCGTAGCTTGCCGATAGGCATCGCTTATATCGACAACAAAGCAAATCTCACCATCAGTACCATCATCTAACCCGGCTCCACCAATTAGCACCGGAACTCGCGAACCATCTTTACGTATATACTCTTTTTCGTAAGGAGTACAAGTACCTTGCTGACGAATTTCCGCTCTAGCTTGCTCTTCTAGCGATTGATATTCTGGTGGTGTTATTTCTGACAACTTCAGGCGACCTGCTTGTAAATCTTCTTGGGTGTAACCAATAATATTAAGATATGCCTGATTCGCTAATGTAATTTCGCGATCGCTTGTGCAGAATTTCATCCCAATCATGTTAGACTCAAAGATGCGTCTAAAGTTGGCTTCAGTACGCTTGCGATCCGTAATATCTAGCAGTACTCCATTCCAGAAAACAGTTTTATCTGGTTGTTGTCGCGAACGAGCTGTTCCTTGCAACCATTTTATTTTGCCGGAAGGTGTGATAATTCGCCACTCATGCCGCCATTGTTCTCCTGTGGCAGCATAATCGATCAAAGATTGTCTAAAGTCTTTCAAATCGTGAGGATGAATTAGTTGCCATGCTAAGTGAGGATTTTGTCTAATTCTTTCCGAGTCAATTTCATAAAGCTCGCTGCAACCCGAACTAATATAAAGAAACTCACCTATGCCTTGAGGATCTTGACGATATTGACAAATTACTCCCGGTACATTCTCCGCTAAATTGGCAAATCGCATTTCCGCTTCAATCAAAGCTGATTCGGTTTGCTTGCGATCGCTAATATCAGTCAGCATGATTAATGAGCCGAGAAACTCATTCTGCTGATTTAAGATAGGATTGATTGAGGCGATCGCCCACAAATCTGATTTATCTTGACGTAAAAAGCGAAAATCAAATTGCTGTTTAATTCCTGGTTGACGCTGTTCGATGTGTATTCTTGCTTCAGCATGAAGCGACTCATCGATAAAATCAAAAATGGAACGCTGTAACATTTCCTCACGAGTGTAGCCAAGCATCTTGGCTAAACTCTGATTTACATATTCTGTTCGCGCTTCTGCGTCGATGATCCAAATTCCCTCAGTTGCAGTATCTAAAATGCGATGACAACGTTCTTCGCTGCTAGCGAGCGATCGCATACTCGCCTGAGCTTCTGTCTTATACTTATGTAGCGCCCCGCATAATACACTGATGAGTGTCCCTTGCAAGGAAAATAAGCTCAAGCGTGTAATATTCGGCAAATCAAGGTCGAGTGACTCGGTAACAAAAATAAAGAAATAAGCGCTAACAACTACACACAAGCAAGTCGCTAGCAATCCTGGCATTATACCACCATACCAAGCGCTGACCATCACTGCCCCAAAAAATAGCAAAAGATGGCTGTGAGTCATCCCCAACCAAGGATCTAACATCAGTATCACCACTAATGCCAAGACTACAGCCAGAATAGCAATCCCATAAAATTTTATTTGGGAGCGAGTAACGTACATTGTGCGACACTACGAGCAAATATAATAAATTTTGTTAAATTACGTTTACCTTACAATAAGTCAGACTTTTTATGCATTTATCTAAGGTTCAGGTTTTATCGTCCTTCTGTGGGTAGAAGTCAGGAGTGTTCTTGAGTGGTGGAGTGGGGAGTGGGGAGTGGGGAGTGGGGAGTGGGGGAGTGGGGGGAGCAGGGGGAGCAGGGGGAGCAGGGGGAGCAGGGGGAGCAGGGGGAGCAGGGGGAGAGAAATTTTGCCCAATGCCCAATGCCCAATTCCCAATTACCCATTACCCAATGCCCAATTACCAATTCCCCATTCCCCATTTACGATTGGGCGATCGCTTACAACGTTCAAGATATAAAGCTATTCTGATGAGCGAATGTAAGGGTATTTACTACTAAGCTGTGTCAATAATTGTTCTTTCGCCGACTCAACGATTAGTTAATCACGCACTCGTAGCAAAGAGTGGTCTTCATTCGCGAACAGTTCTACACTCTTTCTGGAGCGATGCAACGAGTGCGTGAGGCAAAAAATCTTTAACAGCGCCGAAAATAGCCAATAATAACATCTATATTATTGTTTTTGCCGTATCAAAACACTAGCTTGCGATAGATGTTTTCTAGTTGAAAAAAAAGATATTACATAAATACTGATTGTTAATCGGTAAAAAGTCTTAGTTTTGATGATTCTCTAGGTTGATGACAACGAGTCGATCGCTGCTCTAACCTGTAAAGTCTCAATCTGGTATTGCCTGACCTTAGCTTTACTGATTTTTTAAGGTGTAGATTTTAGCTTGCTTAGTCTCAAAATCAGGGTTTTTCATTTTGACTCAGTATAGAAATTATCTTTGAGGAGATTATAATGTTTAGTTTATTTCGTAGGTCATCAGCGGCATCGGCTTTTTTCGCTATCAGCATGATAACTGCTACAATTACGCCGATAACAATAAGCGCGATCGCATCAGCTCAGACTACTCCATCCGAAACTCCTACGCAAACTCCAACCGAAACTCCAACGCAAACTCCAACCGATACTCCATCGGAAACTCCAGCCCAAACCCCAGCCCAAACTCAAACAACTACAAGCTTTAGTGATGTATCATCTAATTACTGGGCGAGTCCATTTATTCAAGCTTTAGCTCAAAGAAACGTCATCAGCGGCTTTACTGATGGTACATTTAAACCGGATCAACCTGTTACTCGCGCTCAATTTGCCGCGATGATTCAAAAGGCTTTCAATCAAACTCCCACGCGACAGTTAAGCCAAGGTGGATTCAGAGATGTTCCCGCTAGCTACTGGGCAGCTTCGGCAATTCAAGAAGCTTACGAAACCGGATTTATGTCAGGATATCCGAATAATCGGTTTTTGCCAAATCAGCAAATTCCCAAAGTTCAGGCACTGGTTGCATTGACAAGTGGTTTGGGTTTGAATGCTGGGGACACGACAACAAGTGTTTTGAGTACCTACTACTCAGATGCCGCAGATATTCCAGCTTACGCTGTCAATAATGTCGGTGCCGCGACTCAAGCTAACTTAGTTGTTAACTATCCAGAACTGAAAGTATTGAATCCCCAGGTGTCTCTAACTCGTGCGGAAGCAGCAGCACTTTTATATCAAGCTTTAGTTAGACAGGGACAATTACAACCTATTGCCAGCAATTTGCCGGCAGCTAACTATATTGTAGCCGGAAGCGCCACCGGCACTCAAACAAGTACAAGTACAACGACAACCACAACAGGAAATACAACAAGCACTGCGACCACAACATCTAGCAACATCGTAGCTTTTGCTGGGTCTACTAGTTCGTTTTCAACTTTGACTACTGCACTCAAAGCAGCAGGTTTAACAGAAACTTTGCAAGGAAAAGGTCCCTATACAGTCTTCGCACCTACTGATGAGGCATTTGCAGCTTTACCTCAAGAGACTCTGCAAAGATTGCTAGAACCGCGCAATAAAGAAACGCTAAGACGAATTTTGACATACCACGTCGTCAGCGGTCAAGTAACTTCGGCGGGAGAAGCAACAACTCTTGCAAACAAACCTGTAAATGTTCAACTCGATAGCGCTAGCAATCAAATTACAGTGAACAATACTAGGGTGATCCAGCCGATTCAAACTAGCAACGGTGTGATTTACGCGATTAACGAAGTTCTTATCCCACCCGATGTTAATATAAGTCAGCTAAACAATGAAATTTCCCCAGGTAGAGCTACTCGTGGTGGTTCCAGCTACGTTGGAGTTGCTGGTAACATTGGTCTTGGGGGTGATTCAGCTTTGAGCGAACCTAACTTTGCGGTAATTAGCAAACTCGGACTGACACGTAACTTCTCAGTGCGACCTTCTGCGGTGTTTGGCGATGATACTACGATTCTGGTTCCTATCACTTTAGACCTGACACGCAGAACAGCAGATGCGGCAGGGCAAACTTTTGGGATATCTCCTTACGTAGGTGCTGGGGTTGCGATTGAAGCTAGTGACGATGCAGATTTTGGTTTACTGTTAACTGGTGGTATAGATATTCCTTTAGGTTCTCGATTTACCGCAACAGGTGCAGTGAATGCAGCTTTTCTCGATCAAACCGATGTCGGATTGCTGTTTGGAGTTGGTTTTAACTTTTAATTATGTAGTAAGCACTTCAGTGCTTGAAAGAAAGCGCTGAAGCGCTTACTACGGTTTTACCAATTCCACATAATTGAGCTTGAGTCTAAATGGTCGGTGACAATGCGTCCAATTCCATCGATTTCTTGAAGTTCATCTTCAGACAGTTTGACGTCAGCAGCTTTGGCGTTAGCGATCGCTTGTGATGAGTGTCGCGCACCGGCGATCGCATTAGCTTGGGGTTGGGCAATTAACCAAGCTAATGCTAACTGAGCTAAAGTACAATTGTGGCGATCGGCGATTGGACGCAATTTATCTAAAGCTTGTTGGGCACGTTGGTAATTTTCGCCTTGAAATAGTTTATTTTTCGCACGATTATCTTGCGGGTCAAATTTATGATCCGCTGCAAATTTCCCTGTTAATAATCCTTGCGCTAAAGGTGAATAAGCAACGATAGATATATTGTTTTCTACACAATATGGCACTGCGTCTTTTTCTACTTGTCGCCAGAACAAAGAATAAGGCGGTTGTAAACTATCAATACGTCCATAATTGGCTGCTTCTTGCAATTGAGTGCGGGAGAAGTTAGAAACACCAATGGCGCGAATTTTACCTAGTTCTTTCAGATGATTGAGTGCTTTCATTGTTTCCTCAATCGGCACTTTTTCGCTATTAAAAGAGCCAGAGGGCCAATGAATTTGGTAAAGGTCAATATAATCTGTTTTCAGATTTTTCAGAGAGCGATCGCAAGCTTCAATTACTAAATCATACTTGAGATGGTTGGCAAAAACTTTTGTGGCATATTCAACGCGATCGCGTACATCTGATAAAGCTTCAGCCACAATTTGTTCTGAATGTCCTTCACCATATACCTCAGCAGTGTCAAATGTGGTAATACCCGCTTCAAACGCTGCTTTTATCGCTTTAATTGAGTCAGCATCCTCAATTCCTACCCACATTTTTTTCCCCGCTTGCGAAGTCCCCATCAAGATGGGTGTGATTTGCACGTCCGATGTTCCCAAGCGTCGCTTTTCCATGTTTAATTCCTGACTGATAAGGCTTTTTTGATTTTATGCATGTGTTCTCATTTTATCTCCTAATATGAAAGTAAAAAAGCGATTCTATCTGCTAAATTATTTCTATAGACTTAGATAAAGCGGTGTAGCATTTATCAGATTTAATTAACTACGTCAGTTTCTCAAGAGCGAATTTTATTTTGCAGTTTGGGGTGAATAATATCTCTAAATATATTTAGATGTTGGAATTATTTGTTGATACGTGAATTTTGCCTGAGTTGCATTTGAAATTAAAGCAAAGCGAAAGTAAAATTAATTTGTACTTGTTAACACAATTATTTTTTACTTTGTTGATACTTGTAGTACTTCTTTAGATATATATTTTGAAAAAAATGTTATTATGTTAATCTGCTAATTTTTCCATAGACAACAGAAATAAATGGAGCTTTGGCAGAATTATTGATTAAGTTCTCTATCAAGCAGCGACTGAGTTGATTTTCTATTGTTATAGTGCGATGTTTCTGGAAGAAGCGGCTGCAAGTCTAGGCAAACGAGAGTAAACGTACTTGATGTTAGTCTTTCGATTAAAACACTACTAAGTATTTATGCTAAAAACTACAATCCACGCTCTCAAAGAATGGGCAGTTGCCATCAAAGCCTTAGAACAGGGTGAAACGATAATGCTACTACGCAAAGGCGGCATTCACGAACAAGGTGGACGTTTCCGAGTTGCCCATGAGGAGATTTTGCTCTACCCAACTTATGAACATCAACAGTCTTTTATGCTGAAAGCTGAGTATGGCAAAGATGTACAGCCGGTGACATCTGGTTGGCATCCAGAAACAGTAGCGATCGGCAGTTGGGCAGAAATTACTGATATTTTACCAGTTAGTGACGAGTCAATTGTCAAAGCGTTACTGCCATTTCATATATGGAATGAGTATTTTATTAGCGATCGCCTCATATGGAAAGCGCGTCAACCACTTTACATTCTGCTGCTGCGGACTTACAAATTACCCAAAGTGCAAGAAATTGCCTATCGTCGAGAATACTCAGGCTGTAAATCATGGATTGATTTGGCAGAGACGATTAACTTGCAACCAGCTGAACCTGCATTATCTGACTTTGCCTACAGCCAGCTAGTAACAGAAATTCGCGGCATTGTCGGTGACAAGTTGTATGCTCCATCATTTTGAGAGGAAAGGAAAGAAATATTTTCTTGCAATCTTGTTTGCAGGTTAAATTTTGTGACGAAATAGTAGCTCATAATACATACACTGAGGAAAACCGCAGATAACATTAGAGAAATCTTACCCTTGGAAAAATTCTAGGGAAAGATTTTTTTTATCGCTGTTTTCTTCGCAGCTTTGGGATGCCCTGTATCTATGGTTAGTAGCACAGATTCGTCAAAGTATTTAATTCGACATGCTAACAGCGAAAACTAGGCAAAGAAAAATTACCCCACAAGGGTGAGGCTAGACTTGACAAAAGTCTGTCATTATGCATTTAAAGGAAATACGAGGAGTTTGCCATGCATCGACAAATGTGCTGGTTATCTAAGTTTGGCGGCGATGGAGAGAAAATTTTACATTTGCAGACTGCACCTAATCAACCGTGGCGTCCTTACACAGCTTTTCCACAATATGCAGTAGCGGATTACAAAATAGAAGGCGGTTCTCTGGGTTGGGCAACTTACCAAAAGCTTTTGAAAGCAGGCTGGACTGTAGTACATAGCGCACGGGCAAACGAGTTTAGCAGCAACTCGGCAGAAGTTAAGAGTTAGGAGTTAGGAGTTAGGAGTTAGGAGTTAGGAGTAGGAGTAGGAGTCTCCTAACCCACTAAGAATTTCGGCGTTGGTGTAACGTGTTTGAATTTGGTGATGTCAACATTTGGATCTAGGCTTGTAGAAGCAATTCATGAATTGCTTCTACGCTCATTCATACCTTGATTGGTGCAACGCCAGAATTTATATAATTTTATATCCAATATCTGCACTTGAGAAACATTGCACAGATGCATTTGTGCGCCAAGCAACCTCTGCACTTGGCTATTTGCGTTCATACGATAATTGAATATACAAACATAGGTTAGGCATATGGGCGATCGCGGCTTACTGTTTTTAAGTAATGTAAAATGCTTAACCTTAAAATTAACGACAGTTAAGCTGGGTGGGATAATTTATTGAAGTTATCTCCAGGGCAAACGTATACTTATCCTGTATGGATACACACATTAATCGGCTGATCGAGAGTATCCACCAACTACTACCAGGATTGCAGATCGAGAGTGTCGATCCCCACGACCCGGTGAAAGTCCATTATCTACCTGACCCTTGGCGGCTTTTGGGAAAGGGAAACTACGCCGCAGTGCTTTATCACCCGGATTACCCAAACCTGGTGGTGAAAATTTACGCCCCAGGACGACCGGGCTTTGAGGAGGAAGTGGAGGTATACCGCCGCTTGGGTTCACATCCAGCTTTTTCTCAGTGTTTGTATGCCGTAGACAACTTCTTAGTGCTGAAGCGGTTGTATGGTGTAACCCTCTATGACTGCATCCACCGTGGTCAGCGTATCCCTAAAAAGGTTATACAAGACATCGACTCTGCGCTAGACTATGCTCGTGGGCGCGGTCTTCACCCCCATGATATCCACGGACGCAATGTAATGATGCACGAAGGTAGAGGACTAGTTGTAGATGTTTCGGACTTCCTCCATCGCGAGACTTGCTCAAAGTGGAATAACCTGAAGAAGGCATATTACTGGCTGTACCGTCCTTTCATCTCTCCAATAAAGCTGCGGATACCCTACTTTGTCCTCGATGCTGTCCGCAGAAGTTATCGTCGATGCGCTTGGTTTAAGACTACTTGCTATCGGTTAGTACGTTCATTTATATCGCCATAAGTCCTCAACCCTATATAATAGTCTAAGTGTTGGGCATTTGCAAGGGGTCGCAAAGTGACTGATGATGTAAACGCACAAAAGATTCATCCGAGAGACTTTTCATGGTCTTTCTGGTTCACTTTGCCACTTTACCCGTATGGTAGACGCCAGACAATTCGCAAAGAAGTGGTTAAAGACACAATTTGGACTTTTGACCAGCTTCAGGGGATTTTCTACGTTGTTGTGCCGATTCGCATGACTGTTGTTAAGCTGGATGAAGGTGGTTTGCTCGTTTATGCACCGATCGCACCCACTCCAGAATGTATCCGGCTGGTCAAAGAGTTGGTGACACACCACGGCGATGTTAAGTATATCATTCTGCCAACTATTTCTGGATTGGAACACAAAGTTTTTGTCGGTCCGTTTGCGAGATGCTTTGCGAATGCAGAGGTATTTGTAGCTCCAGAACAGTGGAGTTTCCCGGTAAATTTGCCTTTAAGTTGGCTCGGTTTGCCTTCTAAACGCACTCGGGTTCTTCCAGAAGACAGCAGTACAGCACCTTTTGCAAAGGATTTTGATTATGCGATACTCGGTCCGATTCATTTGGGACCGGGTAAGTTTGCCGAAGTTGCATTTTTCCACAAGCGATCGCATACTCTGCTTGTCACCGATTCTGTTGTTTCTGTACCAGAAGATCCGCCGGCGATCGTACAATTAGATCCATATCCTTTACTATTTCATGCAAAAGACAAAGCGACTGATATCGTTGCCGACAATCAGCTAAACCGTCGTAAAGGATGGCAGCGTATCTCTTTATTTGCTTTATACTTTCAACCGAGCGTATTAGAAGTACCCGCATGGAGTGAAGTGTTTCGCAACGCTTTCAAAGCACCGGAACGTTCAAAAAAAGCTTATTTCGGGTTGTTTCCCTTTCAATGGAAACAAAATTGGAAACAGTCATTTGATGCACTGCGCGGAGACGGTCGTTTGTTTGTGGCACCAATTTTACAGACTCTCATTCTCAATCGCGCACCCCAAGAAACTATCGATTGGGCTGATAAGATTGCTAGTTGGGACTTTCAGCAAATTATTCCCTGTCACTTTGACGCACCGATTCAAGCACAGCCGTATCAGTTTAGACAAGCATTCTCGTTTTTAGAAAAGCAGTGTAGTAGTTATCTTCTGCCAGAGGAGGACTTTACATTACTGAAGACAATTGACGCAGGTTTGAATAAGAGTGGTATTGTACCACCTGCAAAGGATAGGGTTTAGAAGCGATCGCTTTTTGAGGGCTTCAGCCCTCACTACGAAATATACGTTATATCTTCAAAATGGTGTATTTGCTTGTAAATGCACAATTTCTCCAGTTTGCGGATGCTGAAAGCGAAGTTCTCTGGCGTGCAGATATAAGCGATTTGCGTTGTTTACGCATCCATAAAGGCGATCGCCTAATATACTTACCCCAAGTCCTCTAACATCGGCAGCGTGAACTCTCAATTGATGGGTGCGTCCGGTTATTGGTATAAATTCTATACGAGTGTAGTCTTTTTCTCTCGCAATTACCCGGAAGTGAGTTAAGCTGAATTTACCGCGTTCATCGACTTGCTGATAAGGGCGATTTTGTAAATCTGCCGATAATGGTAATTTAATCGTACCTCGATCAATTGTCAGCAAACCGGAAAGTACCGCTTCATAAACTTTGTAAATTTGGCGTTGCTGAAACTGTTGGCTGAGTTGACGATGAGAAGAGCGATCGCGTGCTAGCAAAAGTATACCAGAGGTTTCTTGATCCAAACGATGCACAGATGCGATCGCCATGCCATCAGGTAACTTTTGATGCAAGCGAGTCAAGACACTATCTTGGCGATCGCGATATCGACCAGGCACAGAAAGCAGTCCTGGAGGTTTATTCACTGCAATTAGCCATTCGTCTTCATAAATAATCGGTAAGACCTCTCCCCTACCCCTCTCCTGCAAGGAGAGGGGATAAATTACTCCCCCTCCCCTTGCAGGGGAGGGGCTTTCTCCCCCTTCCCTCATAGGGAAGGGGGCGGGGGGGTTAGGTCTTAATCCTGACAGCAAAAACCCCATCAATGGCTGACAGCGTTCCACACAAGCACCGTAAAACTCTCCCTGAATTTTGTCTTGTGCAGAGGATGCACCCCACCAAAACTCAGCCATTGCTAGAGGTTTGAGGTTGTGTGTTGCCGCATAATGCAGCAGTTTTGGGGCACAACAATCTCCCGCTCCAGTCGGCAAACCTCCGGGTATTAATTGCTGCAAAGATTGCGATTGCCCTAGAAAATTCACTAGGGTGTAAGCTGCGTGCATCTGCGTTTGTAATTGCCGGGAAAGTTGTTTGCGCTGTTGTTTCAGTTCGCGAATCTGTATATCTGCGGTTTCAATTATCTGCTGAAGCGGTTGCAAAGTTTCATCTCGTAAACGTTTAAATCGTCGTTGCTCAATTTTCTGCTGACGACTTTCTTCATCGAGTTGTTCAAGGGCAATAATCAAAGCTTCTCCAGTCAGCGTTTGGCAGAGTATCTGACGTTTTTCGTGTCGTTGCTGTTTATAATTTTGATGGCGATCGCTCAGAAAGTGCAACTTAATATCAAACTCGCTTTTAAGCGTTTCGTATTCCTGCCTTTGGGGAAGTTGCTTTAAAGTGATAATTTCTTGCTTGATAGCTTCTAATTGCGCTAATGTGCGAGCTTCTTCTAATGCTACTTCATCTCGTCCCAGAATTGGCGGAACCCAGCCCTCAACTATGCTGTTACCATTGAGAAGACCGGAGAAGGCTTTGATTATTCGTTGTTCGCCCGTAGGTAGTTCAACTAATAATATTCCATACATCTTGCCTTCACGACAGTATAAGTCATTTTGGGCAAGATGTTGCATTAATTTATGTGCGATCGCTTCTACCAATGAAGTGCGGGGTAGTTTCAGAACGCCATCAGGACAACGCCCTTGATAATAATAGCTTGGAGATGAGTTGGTGACTGTATAATTGTCGATGAAATCTGAAAGCCGATGAAGAATTACCATATAAGGCTATGATATCAAATCAAAAAAACGCGATACTTCAAATTATTGCCTCCTAAAATTACTGCTTCGTCAATCGCGGCTAAAAGTTATTATCTTGATTTTATAAGGATACCCCTTGACAAATCCTGCTTTTCCTTAACTTGTCACTAATCGTCCGAATCCTCAAAACAGATAAGTAAGAATTATCGGACTGACAAAGCGATCGATAATCACCGATCGCGTATTTTTTACATTGTTAACTTTAATGCACTGATTGTGTATCTTGTCAATGGGTAAGTTCTAAATTAGTCCATCCCATTCGGCGATATTTGTCAATTCTTTCGCTTGTTTTTTCGCTTATTTTGACCCTCACCCTCAAGAAGCACGCCGAATTTTAAAGAAATTATGGTTGCGAAGATATAAAAAGAAGGGACGTTCCTAAAAACGTCCCCGTAGTGAAATTCACTTTCAATCGATATTAGAGATATTGGAGAGCCTCTACAACTCCCTCAAGAAATCAATCATCGCTTGTTGATCGGAAGGTGTCAGAGAACGGAAACGAGCGATAGATTCGCGTGCTTCACTTCGATGAGTAGTCGAAAGCTCACTGTCATAAGGTGGGCAAATGACATTCTCAGGTGATGTGCCGTATAAGCTGTAGTCGATAACATTGCCGATTATATTGGTGACTTTGCCACCTCTGGGAACAGGGCATCCACCACCCCGCACCTTAGAAGTCTTAAAGTCATCGGGTGCAGGTAGGTCATGTAACTCAATTGCTGCCAGAATCGCATCGTCTACTGAGCGAACAACTAAAGGTGCATTGGTCACTTCGCTATTGGTCGTTACAGTACCCGCAGGCGTGGTGTCACGGTTTAACGTACTTAAGAAAACACGAGCATCATGCAGGAATGGGGGACCGACTCTCCCAATTCCTGTCAGAGGTGGTGTCCGGAACTGATCGCCGTCAGCACTACCTTTCTGGTTTGAGAAGGCATCACTACTCAGGTTGCGGGGGAGATCATAGGTCGTGAAGGTCTTGCGGAATTTACCTTTGCGCTCCTCATATCGATCATCGTCATCGGAATCTTTGCCGGATTTGTCACGACGAACAATTCTTTCAGAGCGGCTGATCAGGATGGGGTCGCGGGGAGTTGGCGCAAACCGTTCAGCATCTATGGTTGGGCCTCTATGGATATTAAAATCTGAGAACAGAGGGGCCCAACGGTAGCTGAGAGCATCTACAAGTGCTTGTGCATCAGGACCCAAGGATGGGTCGCCAAGAGCCGGAGACAAACCAGTTCTTTGAATTGGAGTATGACAGCTGACGCAACCAACCATGCGATCGCTCTGGTTAATCGCATTGCGATCTCGACCATCGCCGCGTTTAGGCATCTTATCGGGAATCGTCCGGTTAGCAAAGGCAACCAGGTCAATACCAAAAAGCTGCGCCCCTCGTTGTACTCTACCAGCAGGGCTGTTGCCTCTGATAGGCCTGGAGGGATTTCGGGAATTTAGCACCGCCAAGAGATTGTTGCCAAATTCTGGGGGAGCCGTCCCGCGGATGAAATTGCGCGCACTAAATGGGATGCTGACAGAAATCTCTGGATCATCGATTAAACTGCGGCAGTTGCGATTATAGGGGGCAATGTTGCCGTCAGCAATCACTTGCTCAAAAGGAGAGATCCGGTTGGTCATGCTCAGAGTACCAAACGTCCCTCCCACAATAAACTGCATCATCTCTGTACCATTGGCACGTAAACCAAAACGCCCTAGTCCTTCGGCGAGTTGATCCTCTCGGCCACGAGGCACATTCGGAGGAACTGTATTGTTCCCACCTGTGATGCAATCACCGGTACACTTAAACAAAGAAGTGTTGAGGGAGGAATTGTCACCTCTGACATCGTTGGGGTCAGGCACACTGGAAATATCGACGTTTGGAATAGCCTCTACCAACCCACGAGCAATATATGGGGGACCAGCAAGTTCAGTAATAGCACGTCTAAATCCAAGTGGACTCAGTCCCGTAATTGGATCGACGGTTCCGAGGTTTTTATCTTCTGCAATGCTGGGGATAGCCTCTGGTCTGCAATCTAGACCGTATAAAGCTTTCAGTTCTTCAGAAGGAGGGCGCACGTGTTGCAAGAAACCACCAAAATTCTGAGTTACACCGAGGAAATTTGGCGTATTAGTCAACGGGTCAAAAGATGTCAGAAAATTGACCTCTTCTTGACTGGGTGAAAAGTCTCCAAAGACTGTAAAGGCTGCGGTTCGCCCTGTATTATTAACCGCATCTAATTCTCCACTGGTGTTTAGACTCAGACGACTTAAGTCAACAGAACCATCGGGATTGACCGGATCTAAGCGTCTACCGGGAGCTTGACCGCCATCTGTGGTATTGCCTGATACAATACTGAAGTTTGTGGTAGTTGTCCTGCCAGCTCGACTGACGAGAGAAGAACCTGTGAGTAGTCCTTCATTGGGAACTGACTCAATGTTATTCAGGTGACAACCCGTACATCGAGTTTGCATGCCTACCGACCCGAAACCGTCCTCAACTTTTTGTGGGGTAGTAAAGAACTCAGACCCTTCTATCACTCTTTCACGAATTGAGGTTGGTATAGAAGGATAAAGTAATCTATCCAACTGCGGCAAAGTTTTTACGGGGGTAAGTCCGACATCGCCATAGGTGTCCCGACGCACACGCTCCGCTGGACGCAGGGGGCGATCGGGAGGTTGAACCACAAAGTTGGTTGCAACCTCGGCTTGGCGGCGGGCCATTAAAGTATCTTCGTCAGGAAGAGGAATCTGACCGAACACTTTGAGTGGGTTAACATAAGCAATCAACACTGAAATGCTCAAAGATAAACCCACTATCATCAAGACACTGAGAAGTTTAAGTCTTCGCATTATGTTTTTCCGCCTTATTCAAGATTGAGTAAGACAAGCTGAAGATCGCGAATTCCATATTGGATTTGTATCCTCTACTTAGAAGTAAGTATCAAAAGTAATAGCCGAGTGATAATGGTACTTAGATATTGATTTCGCAAACCCTAAGGGTAATTACATATATACTTTACGACGAGACTAAAGTAAAGCCATATAGAACTAAATATTTCTACATAAAAAGCCCTCCATCGTAGGGAGGATTGCGTAGAGTCGATGGGAGGTATTATCCTCCGCACCTTTGTGGCGCGAACCGTGCGTGCCACTTTCATGGCACACGGCTCCCGATATTTGAGCGAATTTACCCCCAGGCAAATGCACCTAAAATAGCTTGACAATGTATATTTTATGTGTATACACTGAAAATGATAAATATGATTGATGTGTCATCTAAAGGATGAAGGATAAAGTAAGAACCAGCAAACAAAAATAATCTAACAGAGAAAATGATGCCGTTTGATCGCCGCGCCTACTCGATTGAAATACATTATTTATTTTCCATAAATAAATAATGATTTTTGCACCTTTTTTTTCATCCTTCATCCTGAATACTTCATACTTCCAAAGGTCAATATCTGACTTGAACCAGGCGATCGCCTTCTTTGAATAGCAGCCAAAGTCTTAATAAAAATTAGAGATTATCGATCGCGAATGAGCGCAAAAGATATCCTAAATAGCGATAATTCATAAATTATCGCACTCGTAAATTTTTGCGTAAGTCTTAACTCGATTAATTACGGGGTAAGCATCGTATACCTTTAGTTTAGGAAAACGATGCAGTGTCTACGCACTTGATAACATTGCCATTTGACAACCAAAAATAAAGTTACATATGCGATCGCCTACCGTTTAATTCCCTTAAACCGTTCTTTCGCACTTTCAAAAGCAACTTGCATCACTGACTGAATCTTCTTCGGATCGGGTTTTTTACCTCCCATCAAATCACCAAAGTAAACACAAGCACCTTCCCCCAACGACCAAGTATAAGCTGCTGCCCAAGATGCAGCAATTACGCTACCAAAACCAGGTATAAATTTAATTAACTCGCGGGCGATCGCCTTTGCTAGAAAACCACCTGCGATCGCACTTACCAAACCCCCCGCTTGCGATGGTGTCAGCGTCTGTCCATACAATTTACCCAACAACCCCACCATCGATACTTGCAATGCGGTTAATACTGGCATTGTCGCTAGTGGCAACGGTACCGCTGCCAGGGTAGCCGCCATAATTGCAAATGCTAACATGTAACGACGCCCTACATCGCGGTAGAGGTTGCCAATTTGCTCACCAGCAGAGCGATCCAATAACTGATAAATTGCTTGGGATTCAGCTTCGGGAAGTAAATCTGCTAAAGTATCTCTTAACGCCTCTAAACCATAAAATACTGGTGTGTAGCCGTCTTCTTCTAAAGTAAAATCGATCATGATAGAGCGATCGCACACTCCACTAAAAGCTTGCTCAATTGCGGCGAATGCTCGCTTGACTTCCTGATAATCTGGTGGATAAGTTGGATGATCTGCCGTAGCGGGAGGATAAACTTCATGCAAGCAAGTAACCGCTAGCAAACAGGGAATATCTGGATATTTATGACGTAATTCTTTGGCAATTTGTCGTAGCGAGTCAACAGCAAAGTCATTGATTTTCACCGTGAGAATCAAAATTCTCGCACCGCGACTTTCTTTTTGCAAATCGTTAATTAATTCCTGAATGATTGCCTTTTGCTCTTGATACACATCTCCCAAACCGACCGTATCCGTAAAAATCAGTAAAGGCAGGTCATTTGAAGGATAAGCGTAGCGTTCAGTATGTTGCGTATGCGGACGATATCCTTGACCGACAATCTCGGCAGAAACTCCCGTCAGTCCCCGGACAATCGAACTTTTTCCGGCTTGTGGTTTACCAATCAGTAGCGCTTCAGTAGTTGGTAGTTCGGCGCGAACTGTCTGCAAAATCTCTGCTACTTGAGCTTCGCTGACGCTCAACTGTTTGACAAGCCTTTGTGCTACTTGCTCTAGGGGTAAAAGTTGCATGAAGCGACTTGTGGCATTATTCCAGACTTCTGCGATGCGCTTTTTACTGAAATTATTGCCCGAAGTTTTTACATCATCAATCGATTCATTCGACTGCTGAGAATCAGTTGATGGCAAGTTAGCATCATGTTGCTCAGTCATTTGCATTGCTTGTAGATAGATTGACACTATATTCTGTCTATCATTGAGGACGCTTCATGGATCTATTTTTAAACCCAGAAGACACCTGTAGTCATTTTAGATGATGAGACACAATTGTTCGTCTACCTGCCGACAGTCGTGCGGAGGGTGTAGTAAGCGTTTTAACGCTTAAATAAAGGACTCTTGTCCTTACTACATTTTTGCATTAAAGATCGGAACTATCCTCAAAAATATTTCCGCAGTCTGTGGATTGCTGTGAGTCAAAGTTAAAATTTAACTTTTTCACGCCCTCGTCCCCCATTGAATTTTGTACTTGATCGGCAGTGGTGGGATATTACGAAACGATGTCTCTTGACTCGCGGATGCAGTGTGTACATTGTGGTCAACCTCGCCATTTCATAACTAAAAATTAGGGTTGCCTCCGGTGATCGCTATGTGTCACTATTCAGGAAAAAAGCAACGGATAGAACAACAAAATCCCGGTAAAAGTGGCGAGGTTATTTCATCATCGCCTAACAAAGTAGCAACTAAAATTAATCGCGCTTTTTCTCGTCGATAAACTTCAACCTGTTTAGTTAACCGATCGACAATCCAATACTCCCGCACACCTTGAACTGAATAAAGTTTGAGTTTTGCTTCTTTATCTCGAAATTCGTTTTGTTTACCAGGAGATAAAACCTCTACAACTAACTCTCGTGCGCTTGTCAAATGTCCCGCTTCATCTTCAATTTGAGCTAGTCGTTCTCGACTTACCCAAACTACATCCGGTATGACGCTATCTGCTTCCGAAAAAATTACACCCGGAGTAATAATTGTTTCCCCTAAACCACTCGACTCTGACCAAGCATCAAGTTGTCGAGCAATTTTAACACAAACCTGTTGATGGCGGCGATGAGGTGAGCGAGTCATGAAAAGTTCTCCATCAATAATTTCATAGCGCGTCCATTCATTCTGCGGTAGACCCTCTAAATCGTAAATTGTCCAGCGTACTCCCTCAATAGTTTGGCTCATAATGGTTATCGTCTGGCTTATTGTCTTTGTTTGATTTTATCTAATTCAAAAGTCTTTCAATTAAGCGATCGCCTACCGTTTAATTTCCTTAAACCGCTCTGTTGATTATATAAATGTAGTAAGCGTTTTAACGCTTAAATTAAGGACAAGAGTCCTGACTACATTTTTGCATTAAAGTTTTTGCCAATTGAGCGATCGCTTCCCAATCTCCACTATTTACCAGCTTAGGAGGAAATAATTCACTACTCAAACCAACTGCAACAGCACCTGCGGCTAAAAATTCTGGGGCATTTTCTAAAGTAACCCCACCTGTAGGAATCAAGGGAATTTGTCCCAATGGTCCTTGTAAACTTTTAATATAATTAGCTCCTCCCACCGCTTGCACGGGAAACACCTTGACACAACTTGCACCTTGTGTATATGCGCTAACGATTTCTGTAGGAGTCAGCGCCCCTGGTATAATTGGTACATGTTTTGCAATTGCGGTTTGAATCAGAGTTGAGTCAACGTGGGGTGTGAAGAGAAATTGCGCTCCAGATGCGATCGCTTCTTCCATATGATTAAGATTTAACAGCGTACCAGTACCAATGATGCATTCTGGTAATTCTAAGCGCAGTTGAGCGATTAATTCCGCAGCGCGATCGCTATTCCAGGTAATTTCGATTAACCGCATTCCTCCTGAAGCGATCGCCAATGCCATTTTACGTCCCAATTCAAATTCAAGAGCGCGAATCACGGCGATCGCTCGATGTTTTTGCAGTTGTGATAACCAAATTTGATTGAACATCTAAAATTCAACAGCGCTAACAGTTGTTTTGGCAAACGTTACAGGCTATCATATTTTTCTTTGCTTGCATATAGTAATCGGCGCATAAGAGCGTGAAAAGTTAGATCCCCGACAACTTATGCGAAGTTGGGGATCTGGACACCGGGAATTTGAGCGCTTGCGCGCACACTACGTGAACACAACTCAAATAAGATTGCTACATATATAATTTACAATTTCACAAACACCTTTATTTTGTACACAAATGAACCTTCATCAATTATCATCTTCATCAGTTATGGCGTTGATAATCGCAGCAACGCTTGCTAGTGGTGCAAACTTATTTCCATCCTTGGCACAATCGCAACTAACACCAGCGGAGAAATCTAGGCAAAGCTTTCAACCAGTTTACCAATTGCGCGGACATATATGGGATGTTGCCTCTCTTGCTTTATCGCAAGATGGGCAAATCCTGGTTAGTGGTAGTTTCGACCAAACAATTAAGGTGTGGAACCTAAATACAAAAAAACAGCTGGCTACCTTAGATGGACATCAAGATGGAGTTAATGCGGTTGCGATTAGTCCGGATGGGCAAATTCTAGTTACTGCTGGGGGAACGGCGCAAGCTAATACAGACAATAGTATCAAATTATGGAACCTAAATACAAGAAAATTGCTTGGTACTCTACAAGGTCATTCTCAAGGCATAACTTCGCTTGCGATCGCACCAGACGGGCAAACTCTCGTCAGTGCTAGTTACGACAAGACCATCAAATTATGGAACCTGAATACAAAAAAACTGCTTGCCACTCTACAGGGACATTCTAGCCGAGTTAGTTCTATTGCCATCAGTCCGGATGGACAGCAGCTCGCTAGCGGAAGTGGTGAAGTGGATACTACAAATAATATCATCAACTTATGGAACCTGAAAACAAGTAAATTACTGCGTACCCTGACTGCACATTCTGGGGCAATTAGTTTTCTTGCCTTTAGTCCGGATGGAGAAACGCTTGTCAGCGGTGCAGATCCTTCTGTGAAGATATGGAACGCAAACACCGGAGAATTGCAGCGTACTCTTAATTTATCTTCAATTGGGGGCATCAGTGCGATCGCCATCAGTCCGGATGGACAGACGCTGGTTAGTGGTGCTTTAGATACTTCGGTTAAGTTGTGGAATTTGTCTACCGGAACGCTACTAAAAACGCTGGTGCAACCTCCCAGCAACAATCAAAATTTTGATCGTCTTACCCCTAGTAGTATCGCTTTTAGTCCGGATGGCAAAATTCTGATTATTGGTCATGGTGGTGAAGCTGCTTTGTCTAATTTCCCAATTGACATTTGGCGGATATCTTTTTAATAAGCAGATATACATCTATAGTGCGATAAAATAACAAGCGATCGCCTAACTTAAGTAATACTTTTTTTCCATTCATAAGTATTTTTTTTCTATCTTAAGTGGTATTTAAATCTGTAATTCCGGGTGAATCATAGCTTTTGGGGTTTAAGATAAAATCATGAGACATTAATCTTCATCAACATCAATTAAATTCTGTCGCCAGCGGGAGGTAAACAAACAAAGTAATGTTTAGGCTATTCCTAGATAGATATTTTAAACATCTTAGGAACAGCAGTATGCCTCTTTACAAACTCGAAGACTTTGACCCGAACTATAGAGATACCTTTGCTGGTGATGACATTAAAGCTTTGGATCTCTATACCGAAGGAGGAGAAAAAATTGGCTCAGTAGCTG
The DNA here is from genome assembly GCF_000817785.2 of Hassallia byssoidea VB512170. GTDB lineage: Bacteria > Cyanobacteriota > Cyanobacteriia > Cyanobacteriales > Nostocaceae > Hassallia > Hassallia carrinoi. The sequence goes on from NZ_JTCM02000010.1 coordinate 84,289, forward strand.
ATGCATTAGTCGATCCAGAAGGTCGTTTTCGTTATTTAGTCATTAATACAGGTATTGCATCTTTAGGTAAACAAATATTGCTTCCGATTGGTCTATCCCACATTGACTATAATCAAAAGCGCGTCTACGTTGATGGACTCAGCAAATCACAAGTAGAACGTTTACCAGAATACAAAGACAGCATAACCGTTGATTACGACTACGAAGAACAGGTACGCAACGTTTATCGTCCAGAAGGTAGAGAGGTTAATTTAAATCGCGACACTTACAATTATCAGCAAGAACCTTCTTTCTATAATTTGAACGAGCAATCTCATCAAACTTTGAAACTGTATGAAGAAAGATTAGTTGCTAATAAAACTCGTGTCAAAACTGGAGAAGTCGCAGTCGGCAAGCATATTGAAACTGAAACTGCACGAGTTTCAGTACCAATTGAAAAAGAGCGAGTTGTGATTGAGCGAGTTACTCCCACAACAAGCGAAGCTGTAGTAGATTCTCGTGAACTTCAGTTCCAAGAAGGTGAAGTTGCACGCATAGAACTGTACGAAGAAACCCCGGATATCCATAAAGAAGCGTTTGTCCGTGAAGAAGTTAGAGTCCGCAAGGTTGTAGATCAAGAAACGGTTGAAGCACAAGAAACAATTCGTCGCGAAGAGTTAGATATTGACACTCAAGGTGATTTGCGTGTGAATGAAAGCGGTTCTAATGTTAACAAAAGTATTTAAGAGCTGATTAACAAATTTGTTGAGTGCATTTCATGATGCAAACAGGTAGAAAATTTATATTTCTGCCTGTTATTTTTTTGATAAAAATATAAATAAGTTTTGTAAAGAAAGCAAAGAGATTAGATAAATTTAAATATCTACCATTAGAATGCAGAGATAACTAATTGAAGTCAGTCGTTAGAAAGAGGTAGATAAACTGATAAAAAATTACCATATTAATGTAGGATAAATAAAGTTGGAGTAAAAATAATATGCCTCTTCACAAACTAGAAGATTTTGACTCAGACTATCGCAACAGTTTTGACGGTGATGACATCAAAGGTAAGAGTGTATATACCGAAGGAAGCGACGAAAAAATTGGTACTGTCAGCGACGTTTTAGTGGATGAAGATGGACATTTCCGCTATTTTGTTGTTGACTTAGGCTTTTGGATTTTTGGTAAGAAAGTATTGTTACCAGTTGGTCGTTCTCGCGTCGATCATGGTGCCGATCGCGTATATGCATTAGGAATGACCAGACAGCAAGCAGAAGATTTACCTGAGTTTAGCGATCGCCTTGCAGTTGATTACGACTACGAAGAAAAAGTACGCGGTGTATATCGTCCATCTGCTGGAGTTACAGCTGAACGATCCTTAGATACACCTACACCATTAGATGCAACAACCGGTTTGGGTGCAACCAGTTTAGGTGCAGCAACTGGTTTGGGTGCAGCAGCGTATCAGCCAGCACCAGGGGCAGATGCAATTGTCGATCGTCCCACTTACAACCGCGACACCTACAATTACAAGCTAGATTCTTCTTTGTACGACCTAAACGAGCAGGATCATCAAACCCTGCGATTGTACGAAGAACGCTTAGTAGCTAACAAACAACGTCGTAAAACCGGTGAAGTAGCGATCGGTAAGCACGTTGAAACTGAAACAGCACGAGTTTCAGTTCCAGTAGAAAAAGAGCGCGTAATAGTCGAGCGAGTAACACCCGCTGATGCTGGTAGAACTGTTACTCCTGATGCAACTGCTTTCCGCGAAGGTGAAGTAGCACGCATGGAAATTTACGAAGAAACTGCTGACATTAATAAAGAAGCATTTGTCCGCGAAGAAGTCAATATCAAAAAAGTTGTTGACCGCGACACAGTAGAAGCGAAAGAAACTATCCGTCGTGAAGAATTGGATGTAAACGCTCCTAATCTTCCCATCGAAGAACGCTAATATCACACAATGCAGACTTCAGACACGAACACAGTCTGTCCTGCGGTCTAACTAATTAAATACAGTACAGGTGAAGCTTTTTAATTAGCTTTGCCTGTACTTGTAATCAATTGGATAAACAAATTTCATTTAGATTTTTACAAAAAATAATTAACAAATTTTTGCATATGAATAGTCAAACTGTGGTACAAAACGCAGAAAATACTGACAACGCAACTCGTATTATGTCTCTGTTAGAAACCTTACGGCAAAAAGTACAAAACTTCGCTGTCCTAGATATGCAAGGTCAGCGAGTAGGTGAGGTGAATAATCTAGTTTTAGATGCCAATCGTCAGCTAAACTTAGTTGTATCGGAAGATCCTAATCCGCTTAACAATAATCGCTTTTTCTTACTACCAAGTAAGCTGATCAAAAAAATTGACACCTCAACAAGGTCTGTATATATGGAAATAGATAAATTAGCAATATCTAATCAGGAATATTTAGGACAAGAAATACCATCAAACGAAAAAATATTAGATAATTCCCATATTACACCAGTCAATAACTCAACTTTAAATAGTACAGTAGAGCAAAAATCTAATTTAGAAAAGGTGGTAGAAGAAGATATTATTCGTTTGCTAGGTGAAAGATTAATTGTTGACAGCACCAAGCGAAAAATAGGTGAAGTTATTGTTCGCAAAGAAATTGAAACCAGGATGGTACAAGTACCAGTCCGCAGAGAGAAACTTATTGTTGAACAAATCAGCCCAGAACACAAACAACTTGCAGAAATTGATTTAGGATTGACAGAAATCTCTGGTATTGATTTGGCTGAAAACCAAAAACCTGCTGAATTTGCAAGTCTTGACGGTAGTTTAACAGTGAGTGGTGATTTTAGTTCGCCGAAAATAGCTAGTTTACTTTTAAATGCGATCGCTCTTGAGCGCAATCATAAATGCAAGCAGGTGCGAGTGACAATCGTTGTTGAAGATGAGTCAACTCAAAATAAATATCAAGAATGGTTCGATCGCTGTTCCCAAGGTCAAGATCCAAACGCAGAAAAATAGTATACATCGTAGAGACGTTCCGCCGGAACGTCTCTTTTTATTTGTGGGGAAAAGCGCTAATTAAAACTCACAAACCGAGTCTCGCTCGATAGAACAGGTATTTTTAGCAAAATCGTTTCTTTCAACTTTGAATATCTGCATTTTCTTCAGAGGTGCTAGAGATTTAAGATTATTTGGGAGAATGAACGGTTTTTGATTGGGTTGAAGCATGTCTGCGAGTGCTATTGCCGAACAAGTCATATTCGCAAAGCTTGCTACACCCATCGCTTTAAACCAAAACTCAGATTTTTTTAAACTTGATTGCATAAATCGTCTGTAATGATGAAAGATTATAGACGATTTTATACTTTAAATATCAAAAACATATTCGGAAAAATACGTATATTAAAATCTAAATGTTCCCGTCACGGCGGATAATATAAAGTCCAAAAAAAATGCAGTTGTAGCCGTTCCAGCGATAAAATTAGCACTCTCCTGTTCCGATTAAAGTAATAATCAGTAAAGACTTGCGTCCAAACAGTTTTTCTGGCTACAAGAAAATGAAATTTCGACCGCAGAAACCCTCAAGGAATCAACGGCAGCGTCGGCTTCCACGAGTTAACATCAAGATCCGGGATGGAAGGTTCCAGATTATGGGCATGAATACTTGGTATTCATACTGGCGCGAACCGTATCATCTACTACTTACTATTCCTTGGTCTGGCTTTTTGCTGTTGATTGCTGTCACGTATTTGGCAACCAATGGTATATTTGCACTCTTCTACTTAGCAGGAGGAGATTGCGTCGAGAATGCCCGACCGGGTTCTTTTTTGGATATGTTTTTCTTCAGTGTTCAAACTTTAGCATCTATCGGCTACGGTGCGATGTATCCAAAAACGACTTACTGCAATATTATTGTCACAATTGAAGCAATGGCAGGTCCGGTGGCAATTGCTGTGATGACTGGATTAGCTTTCGCTCGTTTTTCTCGACCGACTGCCCGTGTAATGTTTAGCCGTGTCGCCATTATTACACCTCATGAGGGAATGCCAACTTTAATATTTAGGACGGCAAACCAGCGCGGCAACCAGATTTTAGAAGCGCAGATGCAGGTATACTTAATCCGGGACGAAGTTACTAAAGAACAAGAGTTTATCCGCAGAATCTACGATTTGCAACTGATTAGGAATCACTCTCCGAGCTTTACTTTAACTTGGCTGGGGATGCACGTAATCGATGAGTCGAGTCCACTTTATGGGATATCAGCCGAGTCTTTAATTGAGACAAATACCACGATTACAGTCTTATTAACTGGCATTGATGATACAATTGCCCAGTCAGTCCATGCCCGTCATGATTATACTGGGCGGGAAATTCTCTGGAATTATCGGTTTGTAGATGTTATTTACCGCACTGCCGAAGGGCATCGCTACATCGATTACAACTTCTTCCACGATGTATCGCCTTTAGATTAAGAAGGGAAGAGTGCTTCAGTTTACTCGTTAAGCGGTGGTTGTAATGGTTTGACAACAACCCGACCATTTTCAACCACAGTACAATTTTTCGGCTTTTGGCATTGGTTGTCTGCCACACCTGTGCCTTCTTTTTGAGATTGGATATTTTGCTCCCTTTGTTGCTTAAGGACAACGACACAAGGAGCGCATAAGGCGGATGACATATGAGGTATTCTGAGCTTCTATATTAATTATCGCTCTGCTGGGGATCATTGGCAGAAAAATTTGCTTAATGTTTAAGTAACTTAAACTTTGAAATTACTCTAGGGCACACTTGATGAAAAAAATATTCAGATACCTGAGTTTCGCTTTTATATCCACAGTTTTAACTGCAACTCCTTCAATTGCAGCTGACCAAATCGCTTTTTATTATCCTCCCTTTGGGGAATTTACTTTATCCACTGATTCTCTAGAAACTTTTGCTAAAGAAGGTAAAATTACTAAAGACTTTGCCTTTTATGCTGAACGCGCTACTCCCCAACAACTTGCTCAACTGCGGGAATTACTCCAGCAGAAGTTTAAAGTCACTCCTACTTTAGTATCTCAGTTTAGCTACTCACCTTTAGGGGAAAAGGTAGTGCAACGTTTGGGAGAATTAATTCAAACTGATAAGCAACAAAACGGCTTTTATGCAATACGCGGCGCTTTGATTTTAGCTGCTACTGACCCCCAAGGCTTAACTGTTGTCAATGTGCTGCGGCGATTTCCCAGCAATAGCGTGCGGATAAACTTCACAGAGGGGTTGCAGGTAGTATCAAACTTGACAGACTTGCTGAAAAGAAGAGATGCGATCGTTGCTTTTATTCAAAAAGAAGCAAACGCAGAAGCGCAAGCTGCAAAGATTGACTTTTCCAAACAGCCAGATTTGCGATCGCCTGGAAATTTTCGTTTTTCAAAAATAACCCTGGAATTGAAAGACCAAACACGCGATCGGCGTTTACCCGTCGATTTATATTTACCACAGGGGGGACAAGGGGGACAAGGGGGACAAGGGGGACAAGGGGGACAAGGGGGAAATTTATCTCCTCTGATTGTCATTTCTCACGGTGTCGCTTCAGACCGCTTTGCTTTTGTTTACCTAGCGCAACATTTAGCATCTTACGGTTTTGCTGTTGCCGCTTTGGAACACCCTGGTAGTAATGCACAACGCTTTCAGCGGTACTTTGCGGGTTTGGCTGGTCCACCAGAACCGACGGAATTAATTAACCGACCTTTAGATGTCAAATTTGTGCTGAATGAACTTCAGCGCTTGGAAAAGTCCGATCCGCGAATGCAGGGTAAACTGAATTTTCAGCAAGTCGGAGCATTTGGTCATTCTTATGGCGGTTATACTGTTTTCACCCTGGCTGGTGCAAAAATTAACTTTGGGCAAATCCGTCAGGATTGCAATCCGAATAAATCCTTGAATTTGTCGGTGTTTTTACAGTGTCGGGCAAATGAGTTAACATCAGCAAATTATCCTTTAAAAGACGATCGCATTAAAGCTGCTTTTACGGTTAATCCTTTCGTCAGCAGCATTTTTGGTGAAAGTCAAGTGCGTCAAATTAAACTTCCGTTTATGGTTGTGTCAGGGAGTCAAGATATTGTCACTCCTACTGTACCAGAGCAAATTCGTCCTTTTACTTGGCTTGGTAGCAAAAATAAATACTTAGCAGTGATTGAAAATGCTACACACTTTACTGCTTTAGCCGAATCAACCGAGGATAATGGTGTATTACCTATACCCCCAGCTTTCCTCGGTCCACCTAGTAAAGATGCTCATTCTTATCTTAATGCTTTGAGTGTCGCTTTTTTTCAAACTTATCTTTTGAATCGCCCCGAATATCAAGTTTATTTGCAGCCAGCTTACGCCAAATATATCAGTAAAGCTCCCCTCAATCTTAGTTTTTTACAGTCTTTAACGCCAGAGCAATTAACACCGTTTGTAAATGGTGGAAAAAGATAGGGAATGGGGAGTGGGGAATGGGGAATGGGGAATGGGGAATGGGGAATGGGGAATGGGGAATGGGGAATGGGGAGTGGGGAATGGGGAATGGGGAATGGGGAATGGGGAATGGGGAATGGGGAATGGGGAATGGGGAATGGGGAATGGGGAATGGGGAATTGTTAGTTGTTAGTTGTTAGTTGTTAATACTCCCTACTCCCTACTCCCTACTCCCTACTCCCTACTCCCTACTCCCTACTCCCTACTCCCCACCCTATTTTCATCGCAATTTAGGAAAACAATTTAAATCGCGCTAATTGAGTTTCAATCGTTTGAGAAAGTATTTTATCCAGGTCGATGTCATCTGTCCATTCGAGAATTTGCGATCGCGGTAAGTCAAAGGGAAATTGTCCCGCTAAATCTGGACGTTGCATTTTTGCTAGTAAAATTTGTTCAGAGCGCTTACTCTGAATTGCATAGCCAATTTCAATGCAGACGTTGGGACTGGGTATTAGTTGAGCGCTTTGTTTACCGTCGATGCTAGCAATGGGTGTAGTGTCAGCGATAAACAACAAACTTTTGCGGATTTTTCGCATCATTGTCCGGTTTAGTCGTAGAGAACCATCGCCAGGGCGGTAGGATTCAACTAAGGTTAAAGGTAAGCGCGATCGCATATTCAATATTTCTAAACTATTTTGCAGCCCTTGTCGCAAAGCGTCACTCGAAAAGGCATACTCTGTTTGATAGCATAAAAAAATTGTTGGCTCTAACTGCGCTAAAACCGCTTGTTTGGTGAAATAAATTTCATGACTAATTAAGTCAATGTTGGCTACGCAATAACCACCGCTACCTTCAATATAAAACTCAATATTTTCTCCTTCCAGATAGCGGACAAACCAAGTTGATTGCTTAACTTCGTCACTTTCTTCTAAAAAGTCCGCTCTTAATCCCGATTTCAACAGGCTTTTTTTACTTAAGCGAATATCTGGCGGACGTTTTTCCAGTTCCCGAATCGGCTCGTAATCTTCAAGATACCATGCTCTGAGCGCAATAATTGACATAAGGCGCTATTTTAAATGTCTCTTAATATTCAACCTCGTACAAGCTTACACCCAGGCGGGGCAAAAATAACAACAACACCCAAGCTTCTACTAGCTGCGTTATTTCCTCTTTTTGTTTCTTCTAGCCAGGGATGCACTTACTTTCATCACATCAAACAAGTAATGAAAATCAGTGACAGCGCCCCCTAAACTTCTATATCTGAGGAAATCTCGGCGTTCGCGTTGGGTGTTGTTGTGTTTTTAGGAGACAGATGTAAATCAAGCAGCGTTTTTACCTCTTCTTTTCTTTCGTTTTAGCTGTTGTATCTGCCAGGAAGCTTTTTAGCTTCTACTATTAGATTATCACCTTTAAAAAAGAAGAAAATTATTTGCAACTAAACTTTACCTTTGGGGAGACATCTGACTAATGATATCGTCTTTCGCTCCAGCGATAAAATTAGCAAAACGCTCTGCTAGCGGTGGTACAATAACTAAAGGACTCCTAAAACCAGAGAATATATGAACATTTGTAAATGCGGGAATAGCACCAATCAAAGGTAAACTATTGTTGCTAAAAGCGACTAAGCAATGATGCCAAGTACCTGCTACATTTTCCAAGGCTGGTAAAACGTTGCCGATACTTTTTCTTAACCATTCTTCACTTTCTTTAGCATCTATTTTGGCGTTTACATCGGTGAGAGTGCGGCTAATTTGCCCAAAACGCACACTACCATCGACAAATTGAACTGCACCCGCATTTAAAATAGGTGGTACTATTTGATTACCCGGTTCATCCCATAATTCATCAACTGAAGTTGATTTCATTTCTAATTTAAACCTTTGCAGATTTGCTGGGATGATTAAGGTTTGTAACTGCACATCAACGGGTGGAGTTTCAATCATTTCTTCATGGGTAAAATACAGTTTAATGGAAATACCCGCTGATTTTAATAGCTGTCGGCTGAGTCCCCCAGCGCAGATGACGACGTTAGCACTGTGATAAGTTGTGGTTGTTGTTTGTACGCCGTGTGGTAAGATTTGTAAGACTTGCTCAAATTGAATTTCACCGCCAGCACGTAGAAAAGCTTGGATGTATGCTTGTACTGTTTTTTCTGGGTTGATATGTCCCAGTTTGACTGTTAAAGCACCAGCGATCGCTTGAGGATTCAATAGTGGTTCTAATTCACACGCTTCTTTTATAGTAAGTAATTTAGGAGGCGTAGCAACATGCGTGTATAATGCAGCAATTGCTTGGGGATCGCTATTGTTGGGAATTGTTAATAATAAATTTAATTCGCGAAATTCGATGTCAGCGTCTAGCTCTTGTGAGAGAATGTGGTAACGGGCGATCGCTTCGGTTGATAATTGCCGGGTTAATGGTGTAGTAGCAGACCAATAAGCTAAACCACCATAACTATAGCGAGTGGCGTTGTTGGCGATCGCGTTTTGTTCTAATAATAGTACTGAGAAGCCTTTTTTTCTTAGTTCGTAGGAAAGTGCAGCACCAGTTATTCCACCACCAATTACAATCCAGTCGTAGGTTTTCATATCAATAATCTCACGCAGAGGCGCAAAGGCGCAAAGAAGAAGTAATGGATATTCGTTGTGAAGGTTTATTGGATTATGCTGCAATAGCTGAGGTTAATATATTAGCTTTTGGGCAAGAGAATGAGGCAAGGCTGGTTGAGGAAATTCGTTGTTCTCAAGGTTATATTCCGGAACTTTCTTTGGTGGCAGAGATAGATGGGGTTATAGTTGGTCATATCCTTTTTAGTTATATTGATTTAATTGGTGAGGAAAGTTTACAGGTACTGAGTTTAGCACCTCTAGCAGTTCTTCCACAGTTTCAAAGACGAGGAATTGGTAGCGCACTTGTAGAAGCTGGGTTGGAAAAAGCAAATGCTATTAATGAAGCTTTAGTTATTGTACTGGGTCATCCGCACTTTTATACGCGCTTTGGTTTTGAGGCTTCAGTTAATTATAAAATTACCTCTCCTTTTCCGGTTCCAGAGGATGTCTTCATGGTTAAACCACTGCAAAACTATCACCAAAAATATCAGGGTAAAGTTGTTTATCCTCCAGCTTTTTCGGCTGTTTAAATTCATAACAAATAACAATTCCAACTCTGCGTACCTTTGCGTTAACCTCCGCTAACTGGTGCGTTTAAAAATCAACTATTTTTGCACCGACAATACCCTTTGCTTCTAACACAGATGCAACTTGTAAAATTAAAGCTTCGTTGTAGGGTGCGGCTATTAATTGCACTCCTAATGGTAAGTTATTTTGCTGTTGAATTGGTACTGATAAAACGGGTAAGCCGATGAAAGATAATGGTTGCGTGTATAATCCTAAATGGGGACGGACAAGAATTTCTTCACCATCCAAAATCATCGTTTGTTGACCGATTAATGGTGCTGGACAGGGAGTAGTTGGAGCGATAATTACATCTACATGCAGAAAGATTTCGCGGACGCGATCGCGATACCATTTTCTAAAGCGTTGCGCTTGGATGTACCAACTACTAGGAATTAAAGCACCTGCAAGAAAGCGATCGCGTGTTGCAGGATCGAAATCTTGGGGACGCGATCGCAATTTTTCTAAATGCAGATTTGCACCTTCACTCGCGGTAATTACAAACGCCGCTGCACGAGCGCGATGTGCTTCTGGTATTGTGATATAATCTCTGACATCCAAAGCACGAGCAACTTTTTCAACTGCTGCTAACGCTTCTGGATTTGCTCCTTTGAGAAAATAATCATCAGCGATCGCAATTCGCAAATTATCAATATTTTGTATGAAATTGCGCGTTTCTACACAGGGACGCTTTGTGCAAATCGGATCGCGATCGTCTTCACCTTGAAGCACATCAAACACCGTTGCAATATCGCGCACCGAAGTAGCAAAAGGTCCAATATGGTCAAAACTGCTAGAAAATAAAGCTACACCAGCGCGAGACAACCTACCATAAGTCGGCTTCAAACCAAAAATACCACAAAAAGCCGCCGGAACGCGAATAGAACCATTAGTATCAGAACCCAGCGTCAGCGGAACCAACCCCGCAGCAACCGCAGCAGCAGATCCACCAGAAGAACCACCAGCTACCCGACTTAAATCATGAGGATTGCGAGTAGCACCATAATGAGAATTTTCCGTCACAAAACCATAAGCGTACTCATCCATATTCAAAACACCAACAAGAACCGCACCCGCTTGCTTCAACCTTGCAACCGCTGTTGCATCTTGAATAGCCGGCGGATTTTCCGCATTAATTTTCGATCCTGCCAAAGTTGTTAAACCAGCAACATCAAAAAGATTTTTCACCGCAAACGGAACCCCGGCAAACAAACCAGGATAATTACCTTGCGCTATTTCCCCATCTATGCGTGCAGCAGAATGCATTGCAGATTCAGCAGTCACACTCGTAAAACAATTTAACTCATTATCCCGCGCCGCAATTCGTTTTAAAGCAGCTTCAGTAACATCCACCGCACTAACTTTACCATCACGCACAGCAGCTGCTATCGATAAAGCATCATTCATGGTTCAAAAATTGGTGCAGCTTCAACATCATCCGGTAACTCAAACGAATTGACGATTTGAGCGATCGCCATAATTCTCTCAAAATTTGCCACCACCACCACCCGATACTCATCCCTCAACCGCAAATCCACCAACAACCCCATCAAATCCACATACTCACCCACATCAAACTCCCTCTCCATCCCTCCTCCTTCTTGGCGTCCTTGGCGTCTTGGCGGTTCGTTATACTAAATCTACACCATGACGCGGCAACTCAAAAAACCCATCCTCCCCACACACAAACTCAACCACCCCCAACACAGCATCAACATTCAAAGCACCATAAACGTGAGGAAACAAATCCTCCACCCCCTCATAACGAATTTCCGGTTCAACCTTCTGCGAATCAATGCAAAGAAGTACCAAATCCCCTTGACTTCTAAAACGGAAATTTGCCACCTTGATAACTTGCGTAGGTGTCGAACAGTGAATAAAACCCTCCGAATCCAGAGTATCACCGCGATAAAATCCTGCAAGTTTCGCTTTTTCCCATTCTTCGCGTCGCGTGATGTGCAAAATAATTGTCATATAGCAATTTTATCTGATTTTTGAAAAAGACGAACCGCACTTTTAAAGCAGCGGTTCGTCAAACAAACTTAAGTATTCTTTTAGCATGAAAAAAGTAGCTATTAATTATGCTTCTTTTTCTCGCTCTTGACGGAATTTTTCTAACAATTGAGGAAAATGTTTTAGATCCTCAATTGATTGTGGTGCTGGATAAAACTCCGAAGCCGGTTCAGCATTTACTTTGTCCATGTATGCATAAAATGCTTCATTATCTTCTCGATGTTCAAGCATATAAGCAAGTAGCTGTTTTTTAGTCATTACCTGAAAATTTGGCTTTGTCATAATAGCCTCCAAAGTCCATTACGATTTATCAAGATTGCTGTCTCTTCTCCAGCCAGGAAAAATACTTCACCAGTTCGTTCATCTATACGAATGATATAAACAGGCAAATACATTTTTGTTGCCCAGTAACTTAAGATAAAGCAAGTCAATAGTTGTGCCGAAGTAGGAATAGTGATTCTCCCCTGATATACTCAGACTGACATAAATATACTCGCTTTTGGTATGCGCGGAATGCTAACTACTACAAACCTATTAATTCTTGAAAGTCTTTGATAAGTTTCTGGAGTTGAAGATATTTTAGTCGATTTTCCGCTTAAAATTAAAGCGATCGCCTTTATTCTTTAGCTTCCCGATACCTTGACTTACTATCACCAACGGCAAAACGCTTTTTCTCAACAATACCTGAGTGAATTGCAAGGACAAATTTTCGGGTGTCCTTATTTTACAGTCAACAACCTCAATCGTGACTTTGTGGGGACAAAAGGATTTTCCGTAGTTTTTAGGCGATCGCATCTTACAACAGTTGAGCAACGCTTTCCCTACTTCAAATCTTACTTAGACTTAGCACTGCAACCTGAGTGTAATGCTTTTTACCTCAATCCCCTCTTGTTAAAATCAGGCTCTCGTGTAGATCCGCACATCGATCGCTCTTTGCGTTCTTATTGTAAAACTATCGAACCGCCGGCAGTCGTTAGTGTTTTATATGTCGTCGTACCTGCGGATATAGCGGGAGGAGAACTCGTGTTGCGATCGCACAAACGTCAAATTGGGCAAATTCTTCCGAAATCAAACACTTTGCTATTTTTCCAAGGAGATTTGACGCATTCTGTCAACTGTGTTAATAGTGAGAGCGATCGCTTGAGTTTAGTTTGCGAACAATACAACCTCGAAGACGATCAACTGTACGACATTCCAGAATTTAAGCTTGAATCAAGAGCAAGTCAAGCTGAGAATCGACAAAGTAAAAAGCGAACAGCGAAAGTGAAGCATTAATATCATGTCTAGTACAGTTCGGCAGAAATAAATAGACCAGAATCGTGGGAGAATAAATGCTGTCTCTACCGACAGAACGGATTTTGTCGCTGCCAACGATTTATCTCAAGACTCAACGTCCGTTGTACAAAAAGTGTGTAAGGTGCGTTGGAAGGTTGAGGAGTTACACCCTTGAATTAAAACAATTGACCGGGATTGAATCATGCCAGTGTCGCAAAGGTCGGATTCAAAGAAACCATATTGCCTGCGCTATTTGAGTCTGGCTTAGGCTGAAAAATTTAGCTTATAGAAGTTGTCAAACAATTTATCAAATAAAGCATGGATTGTTGTCAAATTATTTAATTCAACAACTAAAACGTCCAGATATTCCCATGTTTCTTGTTTAGTTTTTGGCTACTCGGCAAGAGTTCCGTAGGCGATCGCTGTGCCAGTTGCGTAAGTCCTGAGACAAAAGGTTTCTTCTGTCTGATTATCCCCCAGCATCAATTTCTTTGATTAAAAAAAAGTAGCCCATATAATTCTTGCTGACTCAGCCCTCGGCACTTACAACATTATAACGAGTCGCTGAATAAATATTTCTCTAACGACGCATTTATTAGTTTCACCGACTTTTAAGCAGAAGAATAGAGTAATTAGTACAGAAGGTAAAGGCGTAGCAATGTTAATTCGTGAAGGTGATAATTTTCTTGAAATGATTGCAGCACCAGGAAACCCACAATATGACACTGGAGTGTCTTTTGAGATTAAAGTACAATCATTCGGATTTACAGGTCAAGGTTCGATGTATGTCGATGATTTAAGCTTAAAAAGTTTCTATGAACAGTTGCAAAAATTGGAAAATCAAAGGCAGGGTAAAGTAGAACTTTCATCAATGCCCCTTCAGGTTTGGCTGAAGATTTGTTCAATAGACAGTCTTGGGCATATGGCTTTGTTTGGGCGAATATCCCGATGGGAAGTGGTGTTAAGGTGTGAACATATTTTAGAGTTTGGGTTTAGCTTTGACCCAACACTACTACCGAGCATTGTTAAATATTTTGAAACAGTTGTCAGTGGAAGGTTCAATCTATAAGCGCACAAAGATTGGTAGTGACCTACACACCCCTAGTACGGCACGGCGAAAATACAGCGTTTTTCAGGTAAATGAGGTACACAGGTAGGGGCACAACAATGTTGTGCCCTTACAATAATCTGTACCGAACCTTGTTGCAATCTGCTGTAACTAGTACCATTCCGTTAATATCCGTCGCCTGTGGCAGTCAAGCGAATGCGATAGATGGCTGTGTTGGCTGTAATAAAGAGGCTGTTACCATCTTCTCCCCAGGCTACATTGCTTGTTCGTACACCCGTTTCAATACTCCCTAGAAGCGTCCCATCGGGAGCAAAGATGAAAACTGCCTCGGGTGCAGCAGCGTACATATTACCTGCCCGATCAACCTTGATCCCATCGGGATTACCCTGGCGGTTGCGTTCCCATGTCCAGCCATCCGCAAACGTGCGACCATTTTGAAGTGTGCCGTCCGGTGCTACATCGTATGCCAGCCATCTCGATTGTTTGGTGGTTGAATCGGAGATATAGAGAATCTTTTCATCTGGAGAAAATGCAATGCCATTGGGAGAACGAATCTCATCAGTCAATAGCGTTAATTTGCCATCGGGCGATAGGCGGTAAACGCCACTGAACGGGAGTTCCTTCTCTGGGTCATCATGTCTTTGAGTTGGCAAACCATAGGGAGGATCGGTGAAGTACAGGTCACCATTAGATTTGTAAACCAGGTCATTGGGACTGTTCAACCGTTTGTTGTCATACCGATCTGCCAGAGCAATTTGGGTGTTGTTCTCTCTGTTCTCTAACCGAGCGACGCGACGATTGCCATGCTGACACATCACCAGTCTGCCCTGGCTATCAAAGATTAACCCATTAGAACCGGGTTCTATTCCGTTAAAGGGAGTGTCCCCCGTATATCCACTGGGACTCAAATAAGTCGAGATCCCTTTCCCCGGTTCCCATTTGTAGATTTTATTGGCTTTCACATCCGAAAACAGCAGATATTTCTCTTTTCGATTCCAGACCGGACCTTCCACCCAGAGAAATCCATCCGCCAATTTTTCTAATTTGGCATCAGCGGGAACAATACTGTTAATACGGGAATCATAGCCGACAATTCTGCCAGGAATGGTGGGAGCCTTAGTGTCAATCGGCGACAAATCTTCCTTATGCTCAATGCCAACCCGATTGGTATGCCATTTTTTGTTGTTGGCGGATGCTTGTGTCAATTTTGTCGAACCACCAATCAAAAGTGCTGCTAGAACAAATGAACAAAGCTTTTTCATAATTTGCAATGTTGATATAGGTTTATTATCCTCTTATTAACAAGCAAGTTCTAGTTGTTAAGCTGTTAATAACTACTTACAAAACCACAACCATACTCATATCTCTAGTCTTTAAATAGCAACACTCCCTTGCGATTCTTTACACAATCTTTAATAAAATTTATCGTTAACTTCACCTGTTATTCACTAAAACTGTGTAGCCGGGAAAGTAGCGAAGGTATCACCAGCCGCCACATGATGGTTCAAACCTTGATTCAGTGTAACCTTGAAGAAGAAGTCAGAAGTCAGAATTCAGTCCTGCTGAATCAATAGATTATTTTCAATTACCGAAATTAGTTATCCAAATCGCGATATTCATAATCGAAATCGCGATATTCATTATCCAAATCGCGATATTCATAATCGAAATCGCGATATTCATAATCGAAATCGCGATATTCATAATCGAAATCGCGATATTCATTATCCAAATCGCGATATTCATTATCCAAATCGCGATATTCATTATCCAAATCGCGATATTCATTATCCAAATCGCGATATTCATTATCCAAATCGCGATTTTTGTCACTAACACAGAAGCACCCCTCCCCTTAATCCCCTCCCCGCAAGCGGGGAGGGGAGACAAAGCCTAGCTTTGGCGGGGTGGGGTTCTTTGGGTTTAGTAAGTAATCAAACGGACATGATATGAATGGATATCTCGACTAATGTTTAGCATAGAAGTTATTATGCATGAAATTTGCACTTAATTTCATGCTATTACAAAGAGACGTTACATATAACGTCTCTACTGTCCTCAGCTATTATCTATGCTTGCAATTGGCAAAGTAACAAACCAAACCACTGATTTGCATCTTTCCACACATCAAGCGGTATCAAACCTTTTGCGGCAAGTTGCTGCTTAATAATATTGATGTCGAATTTACGGGAAATTTCCGTGAGGATTGTTTCATTTTGCTGAAAATGAACATTGAGATTGAGAGCGCGTAATTCCACAGTTTGCTTCTGCATACTTTTCAAATGCATCTCAATCTGATTTTCAGTTTCATTATAAAACGCTAAATGTTCAAACTGCGTTGTGTCAAAATTCCCTTCAAACCGTCGATTTAAATGATCCAACATATTCAGGTTAAACGCTGCCGTTACACCTTGGCTATCATCATAAGCTGCTTCTAAGATGTGTTTCGGTTTTTGCAAGTCTACCCCCAATAAAAAATACTCTCCCACTTGCAAAGCGTCTTTAATTTCCGATAAAAACACATCACACTCTTGAGGATTGAGATTACCCAAGGTGCTACCGATAAAACAAATCATTCTGCTGGGTAATTGCTTCGGTAAAAGTTGCGCTAGTGCCATCTCATAAGTTCCGGCGATCGCGTGAACTTGCAATGAGGGATAATCTGTTAATAGCTGCTTGGCACTAGTTTCTAACATACCTGCACTCACGTCAATCGGCAGATAACGCAAAGGATAGCCTAACTGCTTGTATGCATCTAAGATAATACGGGTTTTGGTTGAGCTACCGCTGCCAAGTTCCACCAGTTCGCAATCCCCTGTAATTTTGGCAATTTCCTTAGCACACTTTTGTAAGATTGCCGTTTCTGTTCGCGTAACGTAATATTCTGGTAACTCGCAGATTTGCTCAAATAACTCAGATCCGCGATCGTCGTAGAAGTAACGAGGGGGTAGGGATTTGGGTGTTTGAGTTAACCCCTTAACTACATCACTCCCAGCACTAGAGGAAACAACCAAAGTTGGTTCTAGCAAACGCTGTATTTCTAAGCGTTTTTCAATAGTATTTTGGGAAGTAACCTGACTTGCGATCGCTTTAGATATTGACATTAAACCTCCGATGACTTGGTGTGATGAGTTGCATTGTCTTTTGTGCAAACCTCCAACCAAAGCTAGTGAAACACGAAGCGACATCAAAGTAAATCACGCTTGAGCTAGATTACACAAGCATGAAGGCTATGTTTTGCGGCTTTTACATTAAATTTGCCAGGATTGGGCATTGGGGAATGGGCAATGGGCATTGGGGAGGCAGTGCGGTGGACGGGTTCCCCGGCATAAAGCACCTGCCGTCATAGGGCATAGGGCATAGGGTATTAATAATTCCTCCTTGTCCCCCTGCCCCCCTGTCCCCCTACTCCCCACTCCCTACTCCCAACTCCCTACTCCCCACTCCCTAAAGGACGCATCGAAACCCCGCAAAAATCTGACGCACACCGGGATGATACCAGTTGCGAAAACTAGAACGCAGTGCGAAAGGACTAGTTGCCCAACTACCACCTTTTAAAACTCGGTGTTGTTGGTCAAAATAAACTTGCGAGTAACCTATATAAGGATACATCTCGAAATTATCGTAGCCATCAAACCAGGATGCAGTCCATTCCCAAACGTTACCCAAAGTATCATACAAACCATAGGCACTTTGTCCATTTGGGTAAGCATCTACTGGGGTTGTGTTGATAATTAAGCGATTCTTCTGTGGAGATGTTAGATCAACGCAATTACAATGTTGCGATGTCGGTTCTTCATCACCCCAAGGATAGATGCGGCGACGATTCATGTCTGCATCCCAACTAACTGCTTTTTCCCACTCGGCTTCTGTGGGTAATCTCTTACCGACAAATCGGCAATATGCGTCTGCTTCGTACCAACTAACACCACAAACTGGGTGATTATCCGCAGATAAAACATCGTGCCAATAAAGCGGTTCCCCTACCTGCTCTATTTGCAACCATTCCCAGCCAGCCTTCGACCACCAACGCGGATTTTGATAGCCTCCCGCTTCCATAAATACGCGATACTGCCCGCAAGTCACAGGGTAGCGCTCAATATAATAAGTGTTTAAATATACCTGATGTGCTGGGCGCTCGTTATCAAGAGCATCAATCGAGTTGCTACCCATCTCAAATTCACCCGCTGGGATTTTGATCGGAGGAGGAGAGGGGGAGAGGGGGAGAGGGGGGGAGGGGGGGAAAGAAGAATTATTCTCCTTGTCTCCTTGTCTCCTTGTCTCCTTGTCTCCAAGGAGTCCCCCTTGTCCCCTTGTCTCCTTGTCCCCTTGTCCCCCCTGTCTCTCATTCCTCTTGGCTAATTCCAACAAAAAGGCGATCGTTTCGCAGTGTTGGCTTTCGTGTTGAAGTAAAAAGCGCAAAAGACGTTCTTGCTGATTCAAATCAGCTACTTCTAGGTAATCTAGGACTTTTTTTCTAACTGTGTCTAAGTAATAATAAATTTCTTCCAGGTTTGGTAATTGGACTCGTTGTGATTTGGGTAAACCATCAGCTGCAAAAAATTTGCGGT
The DNA here is from genome assembly GCF_000817785.2 of Hassallia byssoidea VB512170. Taxonomy (GTDB): domain Bacteria; phylum Cyanobacteriota; class Cyanobacteriia; order Cyanobacteriales; family Nostocaceae; genus Hassallia; species Hassallia carrinoi. The sequence continues at coordinate 102,789 of NZ_JTCM02000010.1, forward strand.
ATTGCGGAAATAAACAAGCATTACCTGCACTGCGTTCTAGTAGCCATAAAGACTCGGTGTAGGCAATATGTCCCAAGTGCCACCCTACAGGGCTAAAATCGGGATGAACCTGACAGCGAAATGTGGCATCGTCCATATCAAGGAACAAAGCCACAGTGTTAGCGCGACATTGATAGAAAGCGAGCGAAATTGCTTGTTGTAAATTAGATTTTCTCAATTTGGATATCACAGTCTTCTTCCACAGTCATAATGCTATTTTCCGGGAAAGCAGTCCAATTACTAGCGAATAGCGGTTCAGATGCAATAATTACCGAGTTAGGGAAAATGGGATCGTCCCGCAACCAGTAAAGAGACGGAGCAGGTGAATTTGCAGCAAAGCGTGAAGCAATTAATCGATGTCCATCGCTAATTATCACATTTGCGGAAACATCTACTTCATGACGTTGGGCTAAATCGCAAAGCGTTAATAATGTCTTGCGTAAAGCAGATTCTAAAGTTAGATGTTGATTTTCTTGCCACAGAGAAAGCAGTAACGCAAAAATATGCTCAGAATCAGTGCTTCCATTGATTAGTTCGTAAAATTCATCAGATAAAATGCTGCGAATTTTTCTGTATAATGTTTTGCGGAAATTCTCTATTCTGCCATTGTGAATGAATAGTAAATTTTGATAGTTGAACGGTTGACAATTAGCAAAATCCATTGCTTGACCTGGTGTAGCACTGCGATCGTAAGCCACTACACATTTAGACTCAACGTAACGGCACAGATTTGGTAAATTAATATCATTCCAAATCGGCAGTGTATTTTTGTAGGTGAAAGGTTCGGTATCTTTTTCCGGATGATACCAGCCAACACCAAAGCCATCAGCGTTGACTACCCCTGAAATCATTTCGCGGGGTTGGTAACTCTGGACTATCAGCGAGTGTTCTGGTTTGTATAATAGATGGTCTAAAGAAACTGGTGAACCAAGGTAGCCAAGTAATCGACACATAATTGAAGTATTTGCTTTAATTGAGCTAGGGAATTGAGAGTTAAAGGAATATTTGATTTATTTGTGCTATGCGAATTTGATTTTTTTGTGCTATGCGATCGCTCTCCTAAAATTACTTACTAACCCTTTGCATAAGTTAACATTTTTGGAAATTAATTATTGTCTGTAATGGTGAGGTATGACGAACTCAATGATGGTGATTTTCCCCTATCGACATAATTCGACATGGGTGTTTGACGATGAACGAGTCGGATTAGTTCACGAACCCTTTGTCAGTGGTGTACCGGAAATGATTGACATTTTGGTGCAAGACATTCCCAATGTTGATGAAGGTTTTAAACTTTTATTTTCTGCAAATCCTTTCCCAGGTTATCAAGCAGAATTAATTTGGTTAAAAGAAGAATATAATGGACATTGGTATTGTTGGACTCAAACAAATATGCAAGGATGGCTATGTCCGGCATTGTTTAAATACTTTATTGAAGCGCCCAAGAAGATATATTGTAAAGCAGAAAGTATTTCTTAAGTAAATTTTATGAGTTTCGCACGTCAGCGGTTCAGCGCTTCAGCGCTGACTACAAATAAGAACTAAATATGAATATTCCCGATTTAAACACAATTATTTATCAACAGCCTTACCCGCTGTTATTCGCTACTATTAGCGGTTCCCATTTATATGGTTTTCCCTCACCCGATTCTGATTATGATTTGCGCGGTGTCCACATTTTACCAGTGCGCGAAGTTGTCGGACTAAATACTGGAGAGGAAACTATTGAATTATCGCAAATCAACGAATCTTTAGAGATTGATTTGGTTACTCATGATGTGAAAAAATTATTTTTATTGCTACTGAAAAAGAATGGTTATGTGCTAGAGCAATTATATTCACCTTTAATATTGAAAAGTACGCCAGAATATGAGGAATTAAAGATTATTGCTAACGGTTGCGTGACTCGTTACCACTGCTACCATTATTTTGGTTTTGCCGCAACGCAATGGAAATTGTTTGAGAAAGAACAACCGCGTCGAGTTAAACCGTTGCTTTATGTTTATCGAGTGCTGTTGACTGGTATTTATTTGATGCAAACTGGAATTGTAGAAGCAAATTTAGTTAAGCTTAATGAGGTTTTCAATTTATCTTACATTCCTGATTTAATCGCAGCGAAGCTGACAAATGTAGAAAAATCAGTTTTGCCAGATGCTGATTTTTCTTTTTATCAACAAGAATATAATCGCTTGCGAGAGCAATTGGAAGTTGCATCTCAAGCAAGTACACTACCTGAAGCACCTTCGGGTAAAGCAGCTTTGGATGATTTACTCATACGTTTGAGAGTTAGGAGTTATGATAGTTAGGAGTTAGGAGTTATGAGTGATAAGTTAAGAGTTAGGAGTTAGGAATTAAGAGTTAAGAATTATCAGTTCTTAATTCCTAACCCCTCACTTTTAACTCCTAACTCCTCATTCTTAACTCCTAACTCCTCATTCTTAACTCCTAACTTTACTTTAAACTCCAAGCGGCAAAAGCCAAAGCACCCCAACCGGCAATAAAAGCAGCACCTCCGAGTGGTGCGATCGCTCCCAATATTTTTACATTTGTTAACGAGAGAGCATACAAGCTACCTGAGAACAAAGCAATCCCAATGATGAACAGCCACCCACTTGCTAATAAAGTCGGTGGCGGAGATTGTTGGTAGATGCTCAATAGTAGTGCTACTAACAATAATGCCAGAGCGTGGTACATTTGATAACGGGCAGCGGTTTCAAATATTTCCAGCGATCGCTCGCTAATTTTCTCCCGCAATGCATGGGAAGCAAACGCACCACCCGCAACCGACAAACCGCCGAAAATAGCACCTATACTCAAAAAAATTTGCGTCATGGAGTTATCCCATTTTCGCTCTCTTAGGGTTTAGACATCAAAATGATAAGAGATTGCCCCATCTTCGCTTACTTTAAAGTTAGCATGAAATTCTTGCGCTTTTTCATCTAAATATTCTCTAGCGACGGCAGCTGGTAGCTGTGACTGCATTGCAAAGCTTAAAACGGTGACACGTCCATTGTTTTCAGTCAGCATTTGATAAAAAAGAGATTGCAAGCGATCGCTCACCTGTTGATTAATCATTTTTTTCTCTTGCTGAGTGTCACGGTACAATCCAAATGCTAGCCATCCCCCCAGTATTAAAGTAGGAACGCCAAAAACTAAACCGCCTACAATAGTATTATCATCAGGATAGGTAGCATTTGTATCCACAAATTCTTCATCCCAATCTACGGGTAATCGCCGAGATGCATTCTGCATGGAGATTTTGTTAAGTGCTGCTGAAACTGATAGCGTCATAAACATAAATCCCAGTGTAAGCAGCCATCCAGAAGCTAATTTTCCAGCTGTCTTCATAGTTCCACTTCAAAGAATGAGCTTTGTTTGTGATTCTAGCCTCACTTGCCAAAAGCTTCCACTAAGTCTTTGTACTACCGTATGACGTTAGAGATTTTCATACACCTCGTCATCGTTGCGCTTGCCTACTCGAAAAACTTCGATTGTATCCTCTGAAATTGTGTTTTGAATGCGATACTCACCACTATCGACTCGATAAACACCTGAATATCCTTTGAGTTGCTTATAATCTTGAGGTCTAGGATCTTCTGGTAGCAGCAAAATTTTAGTCATCACCTGCTTAAAAAATTTGAAAAGCAAATCTATTAAATCTTTACGAGCAGATTTGGTAATACGTAAAGCAAGCGGACTGGATTCAGTCATTTAAAATATTTTCTACTGTAAAATCAGTGTTATGAAGTTTGTTGTAGTCAGCAATCACTTCTTCTACTGAATAAGACTCAGCGTTACTTTCAGTTACTGCACGTCGAAAATCTGCCACATCTATTGCATCTTCCAATGCTTCCAAGCGCTTTAAGTCCGCATAGCTGATAACTGCTGCAACAACCTGTCCTTCTGATTCAATGACAATACGTTCCTGTCCTTCTTCCACAAGAGCGAGAAGTTCTGAAAACTTTTCTTGTGCCTGAGTTGCTTCGACTTTTGTCATGATGAACTACCCCACCGCAAGGCGGATGGGGTTTCCAACTTCAATGGGAACTGCATCTAGCAAAACCGAAGTTTTACCAGGTTGACTTACATTCCCTCCATTGGCTGTAGACCTAGTTCCTAAGTCCAATATCCGCAAAGCCTCATTTCTAATATTGATAGCAGCATTGATATCTCTATCGTGGTGGGTTTGGCACTTATCACAAGTCCAAGCCCTGATATCTAATGGCAAACTATCAACCTTATTGAGGCACACACTGCACAGTTTGGAAGAAGGAAAGAACCTGTCAATTTCTGTATAGGTTTTTCCTTCCCATTCAGCTTTGTACTTGAGCATAGTGCAGAACTGCCCCCAACCACAATCACTAATAGCTAAGGCAAAATTGTGGCTGCGTACCATGCCTTTTACACAAAGATTTTCTACAGCAATTACTTGGTTTTCGTTAACTATCTTGCGGGATAGCTTGTGCAGAAAATCTTCTCGTACTCGTGAAACCCTAGAGTGAACTTTAGCTACTAGCCTTTTAGCCTTAGCTCTAGCAAGACTACCTTTTTGCTTACGAGCTAAACTCTGTTGCTTCTTTTTGAGATTCTTAGCATGTCTTTTTGTATGTCTAGGATTATCAAACTTACTGCCATTACTGGTTATGCAAAAATGAGTTAGACCCAAGTCAATTCCAACTGCTTTACCATCAGTAGATGCTTCTGGGATAGCTTTGCCGTCATCAACTATGATAGCGACATAATATTTACCATCAGTATTCTGAGAAATAGTGGTAGTTACAAATTTTCCAGCCACTTCTCTATCTTGCCGACAATAAATACTTCCTACTTTCCCAGGTAGTTTGAGATAGTCACCATCTAGTTTTACATTAGCTGGATAACTAATCGATTGCCTGCCATGCTTAGATTTGAATTTTGGAAAACCTGCTCGTTTCTCAAAGAAGTTTTTGTAAGCAGTCGATAGATTTAGTGCTACATATTGCAGGCATTGAGAATAAGCGTCAGTTAGCCAAGGATATTCTTTCTTGAGAGCTGGTAGCAGCCCCTGAATAGCACCTCTTGATAAGCCCTTTCCAGTAGACTTGTATGTCTCCTGGCACAAGTTGAGAGAGTGGTTCCAAAACCAACGACAGCAACCGAAGCTTTTTGCTAAGGCTACTTGCTGCTCTGGAGTTGGATACAATCTAAACTTGTAGGCTCTATACATTATCGGAATTATTTATTACTGATAACAGTATATCACGCTCCAAAGAAATAATGTCGCTTGCTATCGGGCACGCTTCGCACTCCTTGGTTTGTTTGTTGGTCGCTATCCATCCCCACGCCCTCGACGGATGGGGAATTCCGCGACATTCAGGTTAAAGATGAAACAGATAACTAATGTTGCCTTTATCACTAGGTTCAAAAGTAGCGTTGAACTCTTTAGCTTTTTGATCTAGATATTGTTTAGCTTGTTCCCCAGATAGCTGTGTCTCCATCGCTAACTGCAAGACGGTAATTCTACCATTATCGGCTTTGAGCATTTGATAAAAAGTAGAATCTAGGCGATCGCGTAACAATTTTTGATGTCTTCTACGCAATCCCCAAAGCATGTATCCTCCCCCTGCTGCTAATGGCAGACCGAAGGCTATTCCTGCAAAAAAAGTATCTGTCGCCTCTTGCTGTTCTATGGTAGTCTGGTCTTTATCTGCTAACTGCGATAAGGCACAAGCACTCATCATCAAACATATAAATCCGAAGGAAAGCAAGAACCCAGCAGTTATTTTGGTGAGGAATTTCATAATTGCGGCAAAATATAAAAGCTATATTGCCGCGATCTTAACCTCACTTACGTGTAGCTTCCAGTATTCGCGAAAAGTAAAAGCGAGTCCGAGTCATTGACTGTCTTTCCACGCTAAAACCGTTTTTTTCCAATATTTTCACCACATCAGCTTCACGATGCAAATAAGCGCGAGTTGCTTTACTCGGTCCTGGGAAAAAACTGCCGATTTTTTTCAGTATACTCAGAGCGAAGGTTTTCGGCGCAAAGCTGAGAATTACCCGCGACTGTGCTAAAGAAGATAGATGAGAAATCATCTCGTCTGCTTTTTCTTGGGGATAGTGGATGAGAACATCCAGGCAAATGACGGTATGATAACTACCACTCAACGCTTCTAAATCTTGGACGGCGAAAGTGGGATTTTCTGCTTGTCCTAAGGTTTCTAAAGCTCTATCCTTGGCTTCCTGCACCATTTTGTCAGAAATATCGCTGGCATAAACTTTCGCATTATCTGCCGCTAGGGGGATGCTAAGACTACCCACACCACATCCAGCATCGCAGATTGATATTTCTGCTAAATTGCGATCGGCTTTTAACCAGCTAAGGACTGTATCGACGGTTTGCTGATGTCCGTTGCGGATGTCTAGCTGAACTTTGTTGACTTCGCCATCACCATAAATACGTCTCCAGCGGTCGAAGCCTGTGGAATTGAAATAATTTTTAACAATTGTTTTATCGTCGGTTGCGTTCATGTTGAATTTTTAAGGGTTCCCAAAAGTTAAAGTTATCATTGATGGGAACTTCTAAGAAGGCAGAAAATATGGATTTTTTCTCACGCAAAGTCGCTAAGACGCAAAGGTAATCGCTGCCAGGTTAGTTGTTTGGTTGTTTCGTCGAAATGCCAGCGTAATAAGTTTGCAGGTTGATTTGGGGAGATTCCGGTTAAAGCGTTCCGCAAGGTTGCCGTACTCGGCATCGCCTTTCTTGGTGCTTCGGTTGCGAGAATTATTGCAGTTTCCACATCACAACCCCACTTTACCAAATTCTGCACTCCTACCAATAAAGGTAAAGTCGTCCCGGATAAAGTTCCATCTGGCAATCTTGCAGTGCCGTTTTTTACTTCAATTTGTCGAGTATCCCAAGGATACACCCCATCAGCAAGTCCCAAAGGCGATAAAGCATCACTTACTAAAAAAAGTCCTTTTTGAGAACTGGCGCGTAAGAGAATTTGTAGCATAATCGGGGAAACATGTTCACCGTCGGCAATAAAACCACACATGACATCAGGATTAAGAATTGCTGCGCCTAATAATCCCGGTTCGCGATGATGTAATAATGGCATGGCGTTAAAAGCATGAGTCACCATCGTTGCACCCAGTTTAAAGGCATCTTCGGCTTGCAATGCGGTGGCTTGAGAATGTCCTAAACTAACGATAATGCCCTTGGAGCGTAAGTAGGGAATGACTTCACCAGTAGGATCTAACTCTGGTGCGAGAGTAATGACTTTGACAATCTGGGTATAATCGCCTAAAACTCGCTTTACTTGTTCAATTGTCAAAGGTAACAGATATTCTGCTGGATGTGCGCCGCGCTTTTGGTAATTTAAAAATGGTCCCTCTAGATGTACACCAAGAATTTGCGAACCGACTTTTTGATGAGAAATAAAATCAGCACAAACAGCAAGCGATCGCTGAATATTATCCACCGAAGTTGTCACCAGCGTCGGTAAAAATCCATCTACCCCCACATCCCAAAGATATTCACAGATTTTCTGGAGAAAGTCCAAATTTTCCGCTTTTAATTCCGGAAATGCCAACCCCAAAGCACCGTTAATCTGCAAATCGACACCACCCAAAGAAACCCAATCACCACGAAGATCGAGCAATTCCACTTCCTGAGGTGCAACGCGCTTGAAAACTGTAGTCATTGGTAAAATTCGCTCAATTATACCCTCACGAACAAAGAGCATCTGCAAATCTTTGTATCCCGGCACTCTAGCATTGATAATATCTATGGGCGTTGCTTTGCTCATCACGATAGTTTGGTAATTGGTAATTGGTAATGGGTAATGGGTAATTGGTAATGGGTAATGGGTAATGGGTAATTCTTCCTTGTCCCCCTTGTCCCCCTTGTCCCCCTTGTCCCCCTGCCCCATTCTCCATTACCCATTCCCCATTCCCCACTCCCCACTCCCCACTCTTATGATCAGTATTATTATGGGCAGCGATTCGGATTTACCCATCATGCAGGGTGCGATCGCTATTTGTGAAGAATTTGGCATTCAAACCGAAGTTGCCATTGTTAGCGCCCATCGTACCCCAGAACGCATGGTTGAATACGCACAACTTGCACACCAACGCGGCATAAAAGTGATTATCGCCGGTGCTGGCGGTGCTGCTCATCTTCCCGGAATGGTTGCATCTTTAACTCCACTTCCGGTTATCGGTGTTCCCGTTCCCAGTCGTCACTTACAAGGACTTGATTCGTTGTATTCTATTTTACAGATGCCTGCGGGTATCCCAGTTGCAACCGTGGCAATAGGTAATGCGACAAATGCGGGTCTTTTGGCAGTACAAATTCTTGCTACCCAACAACCTGAATTGTTGGAAAAAGTGCAAAAATATCGCCAAAATCTCTGCGAATCGGTAATGGCAAAGCAAGCCAAGTTAGAACAACTAGGCTATCAGCAATATTTGTCCCAGATGTAAGCAGCTGTCATGCGTGAGTTGTGGTTACTTACTTAATTTTTAATTATTTGTTAATATCTATACTTAATCTTGATACTAGGGGTAACTAAAATTACAAGTAAACTTGTTGTCCCGGAAAAAATTTACCAACCTCTTATCTGTATGTAAAAATTTATTAAACTTTTTTAGCTAAATTTAATAATATCTTGACTTTTATATCCCGATGTCTGGAAATGCTGACACTGTAACGGATACAGTTACTTTATTTACGGTTTTGGGTACGTGGAGGTAAAGGCAAAAACCAAAAAATAGTATTTAAGGCTACAGAATTCCTGATTGGCGTAATAGAAAATCAATCTACTTTATTCGTGGATTCACCAAAAGTTTTCTACAGAAATCATGCTCATGAATTCTGTTTAGAGGCGTTTGTGCATTGTTGCACAATTTCAGGTGTTGATATTAAAAAAGGTAATTCTTCCGAAATCGATTCATTGTTTATGCTCAGTTACCCTTGAAAAAATTATCTCTTTAAAGAATAATTTTTAAAGAGTCAATGAAGGAGACTTGACTGTTATAGAAAATACATAATAATGATTTATTATGAAATCCGTAATATATACAGAGGTAGCAGCTTAGTTATTAACTTCAACAATGTTTATATAAACTGCTTCATAACTAAGGAATAAGCTCTTTGTCCTTTCCTTCAAAAACAGTTGATTGTAAACCGGAATCAACACAAAAATTCACATTATCTCAAGAAAATGCAAATAAACTTTAAAAATTGTCGGGTTAAATATTGCTGATTTCAAAGAAAATGCTATTGCTGGAAAAAAAGTATGCAAAAAACTCCTAAAATGCACATTGATTTAAAATTTTGCAACTAGAAAAAGGAGTATATTTCAGGTAGATTCCCAAGAACGAAATTTGAGTAACTTCCAAGATAAAAATGAGTATCAAAAAGTACTCAGATTCAGGTAAAAACAGAAAATTGTTGGTACTCATGAACAAAAAAGAAGTGTTGAAAAAAGTTGTGATAATAGGGGCGATCGCCTCATTGCTTCTAGGTGTACTGACGGGTAATGCCTTCGCAGCACCCACAGATGTAAACGCAGCAATCACTAATGCTCAAGAATCTGCGGATACAGCATTTATGCTGATTTGTGCAGCACTCGTATTGTTGATGACACCTGGATTAGCATTTTTCTATGGTGGATTTGTGCGATCGCGCAATATCCTGAATACATTGATGATGAGCTTCGTGCTGATGGCGATTGTTGGAGTCACCTGGATTTTGTGGGGTTACAGCCTTGCTTTTGCACCAGGTAATCCGTTCATCGGTGGCTTAGAGTGGTTTGGGTTAAACAATGTCGGCTTAGAAACAACCGATTATCTCAAAGGAACAAACCCGGCGGAAATAGTTTCCTATGCGCCGACAATTCCCCACCAGGCATTCATGATTTATCAAGCCATGTTTGCCATTATCACCCCAGCGTTGATTAGTGGTGCGATCGCCGAGCGGATGAACTTCACCGCTTACTCATTATTTGTGCTGCTATGGTCTACCTTTATTTACTCTCCCCTAGCGCACATGGTATGGGCTAAAGGCGGATTTTTGGGCTTGGCTGGTGGATTGGGCGCCCTAGACTTTGCAGGGGGCACAGTCGTGCATATTAGTTCCGGTGTTTCTGCCCTCGTCGCCGCCATGTACCTCGGACCCCGGAAAACCTATCCCGACCGTCTTAGCCCTCCGCACAACGTTCCCTTCATCTTGTTGGGTGCTGGCTTGCTGTGGTTTGGCTGGTTCGGCTTCAACGCAGGTAGTGCCTTGGCTTCTGGCGGTTTGGCAACAACCGCATTTGTCGCCACCAACACAGGTGCGGCAGCGGCAGCTTTAATGTGGCTAATCCTGGAAAAAGTCTTGCGCGGTAAACCAACAGCAGTTGGTGCAGCCACAGGTGCAGTTGCCGGATTAGTTGGTATCACCCCAGCCGCCGGATTTGTCACACCTCTAGCTGCGATATTAATTGGCGGTATCACCTCGTTTGTTTGCTTTTATGCCGTCAGCTTCAAGCACAAAGTCAATATTGACGATGCTTTAGATACCTTTCCCGTGCATGGTGTCGGTGGGACAATCGGAGCGATTCTCACAGGAATCTTTGCCACCACCGCAGTCAACTCAGCAGGAAAAAATGGCTTGTTGTTTGGCAATCCCGGTCAACTGGTAACGCAAATTATCGCCATTGTCGTTGCCTATATCATTGCTGCTGTCGGCACCTGGATTATTTTGAAGATTCTAGATGTCACAGTCGGGTTGCGAATCAAAGAAGAAGCCGAACTGCAAGGCATGGATATCAACGAACATGGCGAAGAAGGATACAACGAAGAATTCGGAGAGCGCATTAGTGTTACTAATAGGTAATGCGATTTCTGACTGCTGACGATATCTTGAGCAGTCCGTTTAGAAGAGCGTGTTCATACAATATCCCTGACAAGTTTTACGAAGTCGGGGATATGAAGCTCGATATTTTCATAAATCTGCGCTCGTATTGCTCTAATTCGATTTAAATCATCTAAAATCTGATTCAAAGAATTAGTAAATATCGCGCCTTGTGTCTACTCCAGCAAAAATTTTTCCTACCTGGGCATTTTTCTCCGTAGTAACCAACGGGATACTGATGTTAGCGATCGCCTTGCTACTTTTACGACAGCAGGGTTTGACCGCTTTTTTTTGGTCTGCACATTCTGCGACACCAGTCAAGCACAACAGTCAACCCCAAGTCACACCTGCCAAAATTACACCTGAACTAGGACCTCGCCATAAACTTGATTATCGCCAGTGGGTAGATGTCCTCAAAAAAGAAGCCAAAGCCAAAGCTGAGAAACCTCCCCAAAATTTAAATATCCTCGCGGGAGATTCTCTCTCATTGTGGTTTCCTACAGAGTTATTACCTGAAGACAGAAATTGGCTAAATCAGGGAATTTCTGGAGAAACTAGCGAGGGACTATTAAAAAGATTAAATTTATTTGACCGCACCCAGCCTCATACGATTTTTGTGATGATTGGCATTAATGACCTGATTCGAGGTGCAAGCGATGAGACAATTTTAGAGAATCAGCAACAAATTATCAGTTACCTGAGAAAGGTGCATCCAAAAGCGCAAATTGTTGTTGAATCGATTTTGCCGCATGGAGGAGAATCAGCAACTTGGGAAAGACGAGAGAAACTCTTGGCTATTCCTAACAGTCGCATTCGCAAGCTGAATCAGCAACTGCAAGATATAGCCACAAAAGCAAATGTCAAATATCTCAACTTGCATCCTTTGTTTACCAACAAGCAAGGTAATCTTCGTCCCGAATTCTCTACCGATGGCTTACACCTAAGTCCCCAAGGCTATCTTGTCTGGCGTTCTGCGTTGCAAATGTACACTCAAATAGAACTGGATAAGGGGGATAAGGGGGATAAGGGGGACTTGGGGGACAAGGGGAGCCAGCGCGTTGCGGAGGTCTCCTCCGTTGTAGCGACTGGCGTGGACAAGGGGAGCCAGCGCGTTGCGGAGGTCTCCTCCGTT
>NZ_JTCM02000098.1 GCF_000817785.2 Hassallia byssoidea VB512170
AGAAAAAGATGCGATCGCGCAGCCAGATACTGAGATATCACGTTGAGATTTATGCCAGGAACCAGACTTGAACTGGTGACACGAGGATTTTCAGTCCTCTGCTCTACCAACTGAGCTATCCCGGCGCGGCGTTTGCTTGCCACGATTATTAATATTAGCAAACTAATAAGGGTTCGTCAACTACCTGAAGCAAAGAAAAATTTATGCCGCTTTCATAGTCAACTTCACCCAGCTAAAAACAGCTACGAATACGATAAACTGCACAAGAACAATACTTGGACCAGAAGCAAAGTTGAAAAGACCCGATATGATTATGCCCGCGATGCTGGTGGTGGAGCCGAAAATAACTGACATTACCAGAAAGCGGCTAAAGTTATGACTTATTAGTTTCGCAATCGAGGCGGGAATTACTAAAAAGGCATTTACCAGTAAAACGCCGACGGCTTTAATCGCCACAGCAACCGCTAATGACAGCAATACTACAAATGCGTAGCGATACAATTGTACTGGAATGCCTTGAATTTGTGCCACGGCGGGGTTAAGGGTCAACAAAATTTGCTGCCGCAGGCTTGAAAGTAAGAATATGCTACTTAAGACAAGCACTAACAGTGTCAAAATTAAATCTGTGGTATTGATGGCGAGAATATCGCCGAACAGCACACTCATTAAGTTGCCGCGATATCCTTGAATCAGGCTAGTGAGAATTACGCCGATTGCTAATGCTCCAGACAAGACAATACTAAGAACGCTATCGCTACCTAAATCGGTTTTGTCAATCAAGTAGAGGACAACAACCCCAAAAACTAAAGTAAACGGTAGTAGCATCCAAGTGGGGTTTAACTGTAACAACACACCTAACGCTACTCCTACCAAAGCAGCATGACCAACAGCATGGCTGAAAAAAGATAAGGAACGCAAGGTGACAAAACTACCTAAAACACCGCCAAGTATTCCCATTAAAACAGCACCAGCGATCGCACGTTGCATAAAGGGAAATTCTAACAACGTCACCAAGTCATTACCATTAGTGACAGCTAGCCAACTTAACAGACAATCATCGCTAAAATACATTAGTAATTTCTGATACTTTTTAATAGTTATACTGGAAGTATATAATTTTTCGACTCATAAAGTAATTGCACTTTAATTTTTCATGCTATGTCAGCCAAAAATACTGTTGCTTATACTGTCACTAATTCTCTTTCAAATACAGAAGATATACACAACGACCCAAAAGACGAGATAGATGGTGATAATAATGTGCAACCCCTACAAGAATGGCTTCTCAGTAGCGATAAAGCCCAACGCATGGCAGAATTTTTTAGCTTTTTAGGGGATGCTAATCGCTTGCGAATTCTCTCTGTTTTAGCCAAAGAAGAACTTTGTGTCAGCGATTTAGCCGCATTATTAGAAATGAGTGAATCTGCTGTTTCTCATCAATTGCGAAACTTACGGGCAATGCGCTTAGTCAGTTATCGCAAACAAGGTCGCAATGTCTTCTATCAACTTCACGACAGCCATGTTTTCCATCTTTACCAAGCTGTTGCAGAACACCTTGACGAGAAGGATGAAGGATAAATCACACTTCATACTTCATCCTTGATATTTCATCCTTTAGTTGTGGTGATGGTGGTAGCGACTGAAAAGAGGACTGTATGTTGCTAACAGATTTTCTGGTGATAAAGCAATTTCTGGCTTTCCAGTACAAACAATAGTTTGATTGAGACAAAGAACGCGATCGCAATGTCGGCTTACCATATCAATATCATGAGAAATCTGTAACACCGTCCAACCCTCTTCCTGCTTTAATTCATTCAACAAAGCATAAAAATCCGCCGCACCTTGCACATCAACCCCAGCAAAAGCTTCATCTAATACCAACAGTCTCCTTGGTATCACCAAGCAATAAGCTAGCAACACTCGCTTTAATTGACCACCGCTAAGAGTCCCAATAGCTTGATTCCGCACATGGTAAGCATCAGTTCGTCGCAAAGCTTCTATTACTGCTACTGATTTTTCCTGATTTTGTCTCCTCAGCCTATAAAAAAATGACTTTTCTCCCCTGTCCACGGACACGTTCCTCACTCCTCCACCCCCGCACGGAAGTGTCCTCCCCCTGTCCCCCCTGTCCCCCTTGTCCCCTTTCTTCACCCATCCCAAACCTACCAATTCACTAACAGAAATCGGAAAACTGCGATCAAATATGAAATTTTGCGGCATATAACCCAACTGATGACGTAAATGCCCTAGTCTTGTAATTGGGCGACCAAATATTTCAATTGTCCCACTACTGCGCGGAATCAAATCTAAAACCGCTTGTACTAAAGTACTTTTACCCGCACCATTGGGACCAACTATGGCTGTATTTGTTTGTGGTAATAATTCAAAAGAAACATCTCTCACGGCAGTTGTTTTGCCTTGGTATACAGTTAATCCCTCTACTTTTAAAATGGGGAATGTCACTTCTTGGTCACTGGTCATTGCGAATTGGTAATTGGTAATTGAGTAAGAACAAACAAAGAATAAATCATTAATTTAAACATCCAATTTATTTGCAAGCAGTTTCTAAAGTTTGCAAGTTAGCTTTCATTGCTTCAAAATAATATTGCGGATCTGTTTTACCCGTCTCCAAAGAATCTAGCGGACGTAAAGTCAAATTCAAATCTTTGGAAAGGCTAGTTAGCAATTTGTTATCTACTCCCGGTTCGCTAAACAAAGCTTTAACTTTATACTTTTTTACTGCATTAACTGCATTTTGCACATCTGCTGGTGCAAGTTGATCTTCAGGAATTTCTACCACAGCAAGCTGCTTCAATTTATAGCGTTCTGCTAGATATGGATATGCATCATGAAAGGTGACAAAGGTACAGTTAGGAGTCTTTTGTAAAGTCTGTTCAAATTCGTTATTTAAACTTTCTAATTGTTTGATATAATTAGCTGCATTCGCTTCATAAGTAGCCTTATTTGCGGGGTCAGCAGCAATTAAACCATCTCGAATATTGACAACTTGCTGTTTAGCTAAAACTGGATCTAACCAGACGTGGGGGTTTCCCTCAGCGTGTTCGTGTTCTTCTTTCGCGGTTTTTTCTACGGGAGAAATTTCATTTAAGGGTTTAATATTAATGCTGGCATCAATTTGAGTTAATTTAGCATTTTGGGCATTTTTTACTGTATTTTCGAGAAATTCTTCTAAACCCAAGCCGTTTTTTACCAATACATTTGCAGTCGCGATCGCTTTCACGTTATTCGGTGTAGCCTGGTATTCATGCACCTCTGTACCCGGAGGCACTAATATTTCTACATCTGCTACATCTCCAGTCACCGCTTTGGTAAATATATACATCGGTAGAAACGTTGTCACTACCTTAGTTTTGCCTGTTCTCGAAGATGCTGGTCTAGATGCAGCCTCTTGTACTTTCGGTGACTGTTCCGGATTTGTTGCCTGATTCGTGTTCGCTTGGCTACATCCGACAACTGTTAACAGTAATAAAGCAACTAATCTTTTTGTTTTATTTACTACACGAGTCTGGAGCACTATTTTCTCCCCTTAAGATGCTTGCGTATTGACAATGAGACTTATTCTATCTCAAAATGAGAATAATAATTCTCATTATCGGTATGTTTGCAATATATTTAGAAGAGCGATCGCTCCGCCAAAGCCAACTCTTGGAGACGCACCGAAGCGCTAGCGCTTCGGTGCAGGGTACGGCTAACGCACCAGAATATGCTATATTTTTGCAATAGTATGATGCCGTTTTTCCTCTAGCTTTACTTAATTAGTCATAAGTTCTAGATTTTTCTTCTTAAAAAATCTGCTAATTCCTGATAAATTAATTGAGAAGACTTGTTAATAAAATAAGCTGTCATAGAAAGGCAGTAGTAGGTGTGAGGAGAAAAATGAAAACAGTATGGAAGTCTTTGTTGGCTAGTCCAGCAGTGTTCGGAACGATGCTATTTGTTGGTTCTGGGGCTTTTGCTGGAGAAACTTTAACCACTTGGGAAATAACTGAACCGCTAGTGACTGAAAGTAACACCGAAGACCAAAAAATGTCGCAAGTGAACTCAGTTTCTCAACTATCGGACGTGAAACCTACAGACTGGGCATTCCAAGCATTACAATCGTTGGTAGAACGATATGGCTGTATTGCCGGATACCCGAATGGCACATATCGCGGTAATCGGGCGATGACAAGATATGAGTTTGCCGCAGGTTTGAATGCTTGTTTAGATCGAGTTAACGAACTAATCGCTACAGCTACAACTGATTTGGTAACAAAAGAAGATTTAGCCACATTGCAAAGGCTGCGAGAACAATTTAGTGCGGAATTGGCTACGCTGCGCGGTCGTGTGGATGCAGTGGAAGTAAAAGCTGCTGAGTTGGAAGCGAATCAATTTTCTACTACAACTAAACTGACTGGCGAAGTTGTCGCTGTAGTCAGCGATGTCTTGGGTGGAAGAAGAGTTAATGATGAAGACATTGTAGAGGAAAATACAACACTAGGGGCGCGAGCGCGTGTAGAATTTACCACCAGCTTTACAGGCAAAGATGAACTTTTCACCAGAATCCAGACTAATAATATTGTCAGCCCTAACCTTCGCACACCAGAGGGTAGCCTGTTTTTTGGTGAGACTAGTGAAGATGCTAGCAATGATGCTTTAATTGATGCATTGTATTACAAATTCCCCCTTGGCGAAAAGACACAGGTGATTGTTCTTGCCAATGCGGGTGCGGCAGATGATATTACTAATACCATTAATATCTTTGATGGGGATGGTGGATCTGGTGCTTTATCCAGCTTTGGTGTGCGTAACCCAATTTATTACCATCTGGATGGTGCGGGGTTGGGAATAAATCAAGAGTTCGGTGATAAATTATCACTTTCGTTAGGATATTTGGGGACTACAGCTAATGACCCCACCTCAGATAATGGCTTGTTCAATGGACCTTATGGGGCTTTGGCACAGCTTACATTTAAACCAAGCGATCGCTTTACTATTGGTTTTACTTACATTAATTCCTACAATGAAGAATTGGGTACTGGTAGCAATCGGGCAAATCCGATATCCTTCCTTGGATCTCAACTTGTCCCTCCTCCTTCTGTTACTGGAGAACCGGGCGAAGTGAATGTGCCATTTGCTAGTAATTCCTACGGTATAGAAGCATCCTTAGGTCTGAGCGATAAATTTGTTTTAGGTGGTTGGGTAGGCTACACTAACGCACGTAACCTATCCACAGAAGGAGGATTAGTTGACCGGGGAGAACTTGATATTTGGAACTGGGCTGTAACTTTGGGATTCCCAGACCTGGGTAAAAAAGGCAACTTAGCTGGCATCATCTTTGGGATGGAACCAAAAGTAACAAGTTCTAGCATTAATGAAATCTCTAGAGACAGAGATACTTCCTATCACATTGAAGCTTTCTACCAATATCAAGTCAGCGATAATATCTCGATCACTCCAGGAGTAATTTGGTTAACAGCGCCAGATCATAACAACAATAACGATGATGTTGTAATTGGTGCCTTGAGAACTACCTTCAGCTTCTAAACTGAACTTCCCCCAGCGCAAATGTAGTAAGCAAGGCTTTAAGCCTTGCTTTACAATGAATATAGCCGTTCATACCTAAAATACTGTACCCCTGCAATAACCCTTCGCCTTA
Source organism: Hassallia byssoidea VB512170 (assembly GCF_000817785.2). Lineage (GTDB taxonomy): Bacteria > Cyanobacteriota > Cyanobacteriia > Cyanobacteriales > Nostocaceae > Hassallia > Hassallia carrinoi. Next base: position 5,660 of record NZ_JTCM02000098.1, read on the forward strand.
TGTGGACAGCCTTGTTTTGTAGATCCACAGGTCCCCACGAATATTTTTTTATGAAGGCTGTCCACATTTGTCTAGGGAAGACCTCGCCCATGTAAGCGAAAAATTGGGGGTCAACGCCTTAAGGAAAGCTTCGCACGCCCTTTTGACAAGAAAACTACAAAGCAATACTTATAACTATATGCGCCCAAAATCAGGATTACCAAAAAGAAAAGCTTTAAAAAGAAAACCTATTTTTGAGTATGGATTCAAAGACAATCCAAATATAAAGATGTATGTAAATCCTACACTGATTCAATCAGATAAAACTGAAGGTTATATAAAGGTTATTTCATTATTTTCTGGATGTGGTGGTCTTGATTTGGGTTTTTTAGGAGGTTTTACTTTTCTCAACAAAAAATATCAAGCTCTCCCATATAGAATTGTGCGTGCCTACGATATTGACGAAAAGGCTACTCAAACTTATGCATTAAATCTCTCAAATGATGTAACTACAGTAGACCTTACTAATATAGATATACGCTCGTTGTCTCCTGCAAATATTCTTCTTGGTGGATTTCCCTGCCAAGATTTTTCGTCATGCGGTCACAAAAAAGGATTTCAAGGGACTAGAGGTGAATTATATACTGTGATGAAAGATTATATGAATATACATAAACCGGAAATTGTAGTAGGAGAAAATGTACCTTTTTTAGAGAAACTTGAAAATGGAATGTTTTTAAGGCATATCATAAAGGAATTTGAATCTGTTGGGTATATGTTTAAAGTTTGGAATATTTATTGTCCGGATTTTGGATTACCTCAAAGTCGAACCAGATTATTTTTAATTGGTGTTCGTTCCGATATTAAATCATTTCCAAAACCTCCAACTCCAGAATTATTTTTTCAGTATGTTTCAATTGATAAAGCCATAGGAGATATTGTAGAAATTACTGATGAAAGCATAACTAATCAAACCCAATACTTTGTAGCTACAAAAGCTACAAAAGGAGCGGGTCAAGGCGATCATAAATCTAAACAAGGAGAAATTGCTTACACGGTAAGGGCAAATACAAAAGCAAGAGTTCACTTTCATTATTCCTTAGACCGCCGATTAACAGTTAGAGAATGTGCAAGGCTTCAATCATTTCCTGATGAGTTTATCTTCCCTCATTCGGCAAGTCAAAATCTAATTGAAATCGGAAATGCTGTACCACCAATAATTGGACATTTAATAGCCAAACAGATTTATGAATTTATCAATATAAATCTAAGTTTGATGAAAGAACATGCTATCTAATGATAACAATAATAGATATTTAGATATACTTTTAGAGCCTATTAAACTATGCTCACAGTATAAACCTAAGTTTGGCACATCCAATAAAGATGGAACTACATTATTAGAATTTAAGAATTTATATGCTTTAGATCCTTTATATCGTTGGATAGGATTTGATTCTGATTTAATGTACGCTGCACATAAAGCAGCTGGAGGAATAACTTCTGTTTATAGACAGTTAGGCATTGGTTGTGAAAGGCTTATTCGTTACTATTATCTCAGATCAGTTAGATCTAAATAAAAAACAAGTAATTTGGGGATACGAAATTCAAAAAGATGATGGTTCAACTGCCAAACTAACACTCGATGCAAAAATTTCTGTAGATGATTTAAAAAATAGCTATCATCGGGATACGATAAACGAATGGTTGAGACTATCATCTATCAAACTGGGGCTTGAGACAAAGCGTTCCCAAAATCTAGTTGGTGCTGTATTTGAAATACGTCAAGGATACAAAAGCGCAGATTCAAAGAGGCAAAATGGAGATCTTCTTAATGCCATTAGAGCTTATAATAAAAATCTTCTTCCAGTGATGATGGTATTATCTTCTCAGATTAATGCCGTAGTCTTAAAACGATATCAAACAGCTCAATTATTAGTTTTAGTTGGAATTTTAAATGACGACCCAACAATCAGTACTTATGCCTTTTGCGAGAAAATTTTAAATTACTCGCTTGAGGATTTTTTTAGAAACAACTCAAGTGTTATAAGTGAAGAAATAAATAATATTTTGGAATCACTTTTAAATCCCTAATTATTCATCTTAAAAGGCTTGTTCTTTTAAGTGAACATTAGATAATTATTAATTCATTGTACAGCAAGGCTTTAAGCATTATATAGTACATTTGCACTAAATTCAGTTCAGTTTAAGCTGCAATAAGGCGGAATTTCCAAAGCGCATGAGATAGCAACTTCAAAACGCAGTCGTTGAAAAAAAAAGACCAGCCTCCCACAGCCGGTCTTGAAAATGTTTTAACGTTGTCTTCTCAAAAGAGTTAATCCCAATTGCGCGTTCCCAAAACTTCACGAGCAATCTTTCTTTACAATATTGTAGCAGTCAACACACTTTTTTTATTGCGATTTAATAAAAAAAGATAAGAAAAAATACAATCAGCCTCTGTCTTTAAGAATAGTTCAATGGATATAGGGGGAGTGGGGGACTCGTTGGAGACAAGGAGACAAGGAGACAAGGAGACAAGGGGGACAGGGGGAGGACACCGCGAGTGCGGGGGTGGAGGAGTGAGGAACGTGTCCGTGGACAAGGGGGACAAAAAGATAATTCTTACCGATTACCGATTACCGATTACCGATTACCGATTACCCATTGACTAATTGCGGTTGTCCCCAAAGGATGCGCTCTTGTTTGTAAATGGCAATTCCTGGTTTGGCTCCTTTCGGTTTGTAAACATACTTTGGCTCAGTGTACACTACTGGCGCTTGATCTGTTTGACGAGCGCGACTATAATATACAGCAAGATTGGCGGTAAATTGCAAATCTGCTTCTTCTGGCACCGCACCGGGTTCTAAACGCAGTAGAACATGGCTACCGGGAATTTCTTGAGCATGAAACCACAAATCATAATCGCCGGCTACACGAAAGGTTAAATAATCATTTTGGCGATTGTTGCGACCGATTAAGACTTCAAAGCCGCTGGGAGTGCGGTAACGATGAAAGTTAGTGCTAGCCGTTTCATTAGAAGTGCGGTTGCGGTATTCTGGATCTTCTAGATACTTTTGTCCAATCAGTTCGTCGCGGATTTCGTCTAAAGCTTCTAAATCTTCTGCCGTTTGGTACTTGTCTATTTGCGCGATCGCATCTTCTACTTGTTCTAAATATTCAATTTCACCATTCACTTCTGCCAGCAACGGTTCTACAGCACTTTTGACGCGCTTGAGTTTTTGATGCTGTTTGTAAAGGCTTTGGGCATTTTGCACTGCATTTTTATCGGGTTGAAGTGCGATCGCTACAGGTTTACCATTCTCAAAGTCTGCCAGGGTAATTTCCTTCATCCCCGGTTCCCATTCTTGCAGATGCGCCATCAACAAATCAGCTTTTTGACGATATTCGTCAGCTTGTTCTGATTGTTGCAAGCGTTTTTTAAATGTATCAGCCTTCAGGCGTAATTTTGCCAAAATATTATTTAGCTTTTGGGTCAACTGATGCCGCAGTTGAGAAAATACCTGTTTATTTAACTCGTCTGTATAATAGCGGTAAAGTAATTCTTGGATATCTTTAGCTGGTGTAACTCCACCCCAACCGATTACAGTGTATCCATTATTTCTCCAAGCTGGGTGAAACTTTTGTGACTCCAAAGCTTGCAGCCATTCTTGCCAGCGTTGAAATAATCTTTGCCAATCGTCGGGTTGCAGGGTATCGGTTGCTGCTTCTGGATCTAACGAAGCTGCCTGTAACATAGTATCTAACAGTGCTGCACTCAAACCGCTATAACTTTTGAGTAACTGACGCTTGATCGCTCCTGGTACTAAGCTTACTCGTTCTTGCCAGCGTTGTTGAGATTCGCTCAAACTGGGGATAGTATTAGTAAGTTTGGGTGGAGTTTCGTAAGTTTGTCCGGTTTGAATCGGACGGACGGTAGATTGTTGCTGACTAACTTGATGGGCAGCGGTGATAATTTCATTGTTAGCATCGGTAAGGATGACGTTGCTGTATTTGCCCATGATTTCCGCGTACAGGTGATATAAAGCGGTTTCACCTGGACGACGAGCAAATTGTAAATTAATCACCCGTTCCCAAGGTGCGATCGCTTCAATTGCTACCAGCGCTAAACCACCCAATTGATGTACTAATTGTTGGCTAAATGTAAATGTATCAGGTTTTCTTGGTGGCGGATCGCCGATACAAATATGAGCCGCTTGAGGATGCCAAGAAATCTCTAGCCAACCCCGCTGTTTTAAAGTGCGTAATGCCACAGCAATAGTATAGCGATCGCGCTGATGAACTTGCTCTAGCCTTGATGGTAGCCAGTTAGCGCGGATTTCGCTACTTGCAGCTGTGAGAGTGGTAAAGTCAACTGGTTGCAAAGCGATTAATTATTGACATTCAAATGTTGGCGATCGCTATGCTTCTATTTTTATATAGTGAAAGCATAGCAGACCTCAACTATCATAGCGGTTACGCCGACATCAATTGCTGGATGCGCTCTGGCTCCTCTCCCAGCCAATCTGGATTTTGGGCAGTACCGTCGAAAACTGATGAGGTTTTGAAAGGCTCAAACTCACCGCTTGATGCTGCTTCTGCCGTTTTTGCTAAAAGAATACGCACTTGCTCATCGTTCATTGGCTGAAATGTCCGCACGGCTTCAAACGCTTGATCGAGAATATCCATGCTGTCAATTCCCGCAATTACAACCGATGTAGGTAGATTCAGCGCATAGTGTAGACACTCGATTGGCGTTACAGTATTTGAGCGTAAAAGAATACCGTTTGCCATGCTTTTCATCCCCAGAACCCCGATGTTTTGTTTCACCAGTTCTGGCAGAACCAGCTTGGCAAAGCTCCGGTAATGTGCATCCATCACATTGAGCGGCATCTGAGCCGTATCAAATTTAAATCCGTAACTGGCTGCAACTTCCAGCATATGCAAATGAATATGAGGGTCTTTGTGTCCGGTAAAGCCAATGTATCGGAGTTTACCAGCTTTTTGCGCTTCAATAAAGGCAACATTCGCCCCTTCTTCGTCGAAAACTCGATGCGGATCTTCGTAGCGGATAATTTCGTGGTGCTGAACCAGATCAATGCAATCAACTTGCAAGCGTTGGAGAGATTCGTCTATCTGTCTTGCGGCTTCTTTCTTGGAGCGACCGTCGATTTTCGTCATCAGGAATACTTTGTCTCGGTAGCCATCCCGCAGCGCTTTCCCCATGCGAATCTCGCTCTCACCACCGTTGTAATCCCAACAGTTATCCATAAAGGTGATGCCACGATCAATCGCTGTGCGAATAATCCGGATACCTAGTTCTTCATCAACGTGCTTTAAGGCAATGTGCCAACCACCCAACCCGATCGCAGAAACCTGCTGTCCTGTACTACCAAGAACTCGGTATAGCATTTCTGAATTTGACGTATTTCCTGACATTTTTTCTCCTAATCAGCGCTCATAAATTCCAACTACCCGTGCCTGCTCAATGATATGATCGGCGATCGCATTAAGAAGTTGCTCGCGGTTTAAGCTTGGTTTGAGGTCAAGTTCTTTGTCTAATGCGTACAGCCAGAAATAGTAATGATGGATTCCATGTCCTGGTGGTGGAGCAGGTCCAGTATACCCAGGCTTGTCAGAACTGTTTATGCCTTCAGTGAATTTGCTACCACCTGCTTCAGCAAGCTGACTAACGGTTGGTGGAATGCCGTAAATTATCCAATGAGTAAACCCCTGAGGTAGCGGTGCATCTGGGTCATGGCAAATTAATGCCAGTTGTTGCGTTCCCGACGGCAGTCCGCTCCATTCTAATGGGGGTGAGATGTTTTCACCGTCACTAGTGTAGCGTTTGGGGATACGTTCGAGGGGAGTAAATGCAGAGCTGACAATCCGCAGATCTTTGATGTTCAGCGCCATGATAAATTTCCTGATTGATGCAACAAACTAAGTCAGCAGCCACAGCAGCGGTGTCTCAGCGTCCATATTGATAGTGATTTTATTTACTGTTTAAAACATCGTCCAATAGATATAAGTGAGTGCGATCGCTTAAATAACAGTCAACCCCTGCGGGGAATTCAAAATTCAAAATTCAAAATTCAAAAAAGGTTAACCAACTCAGCACTACTGCCAATGGAAGTGCGGATACAAAGTGTCAATAAAGCGATCGCGCTTGAAGAAAAGGAGTGCGATCGCCTTATATCAAGTTCGGATAATTAATTATGATTCCCACACTTATTGCACCCCACCCCGCCAAAGCTACGCTTCGTCTCCCCTCCCCGCTTGCGGGGAGGGGATTAAGGGGTGGGGTTCTTCGGGTTTAATAAGTAATAGTTAAGTTGATAAAGATGCGATCGCAATCGGCTTTTTGCGAGAAGGACGCTTGCGCTCTGATTTTTTCTTCAGTCCCACCGCTTGAGCTTGATCGCTATCTGACCCATATTGCCCGCGCACGACTTCTTTCATAGCTAATACAGCATTATGAAATTCCCATTCTGCTAATCGGGCAGCATCACCAGCAGCACGATATAAAGCTAGTTTCTCGGTTTCGGCTTGTTGAGAAATCAACATCGCCTGATAAACTTGCTGTAAGTTTGCAGTAGAGGCATTAGCACGAGTTGTGTTGTACGTGCTAACCGTTTGCAAACCGTGTAATGAGTCAATATCTTGACTAATGGTTTGAGGGCGCAAACGGCGTGTAATATCTTGGATAGTCATAGATGTATACAGTGGTATAGTATACATTTAATGTACCCATTGCCACTAAAAAACTATCAGTAAGGTAAAGTTTTTAAATCGGGCAAGCTTTTGCAATGCATCGACTTGCATTGTTAATGCATCGGCTTGCATTGTTAATGCATCGACTTGCATTGTTAATGCATCGGCTTGCATTGTTAATGCATCGACTTGCATTGTTAATGCATCGACTTGCATTGTTAATGCATCGACTTGCATTGTTAATGCATCGGCTTGCATTGTTAATGCATCGGCTTGCATTGTTAATGCATCGACTTGCACTCACAGTTGAACCAGTTTTAAACCACAACGAGCATTAAAATTTCTAACACTCCAAAGCTGAAGTGTCATTATTGGGAATACAATCATAAAATTATGCAATTTTGTTAGTAGAGACTGCACTAGAAAATAGTGGAGGTTAAAACAATGGATGAGCGCGATCGCTACTTACGAATCGCTCTGGTTATTACTGGGATAGCTTTTCTACTTATCTATCCGCTGACTAAGGTCTGGGCATCAGGCTGGTTATGGCAACCAGGTCAGCACGAATACGAACAGATGATCATTGGTGTTTATGCGACGCTTGGTGTCTTTTTGCTGTTAGCTTCAAGGCAACCAGAAGCTCACCTCAGTTTAATCTGGTTCACCGTCACATCAAGTGTAGTCCACGGGCTGATCATGGCGGTACATGCAGTAATTGACCCTCTTGAACATGGACACCTGTTTGGTGATGTTCCAGCATTGTTCTTGGTGGCAATTGTCCTTGGTATTTTAGCGCCGCGCAGAGTGGTGTCAAGTACATGAACGGGCGTAGAATGTCTGTGTATTTCCCGCAATTGAAGAGATAAGCTGCTCTCGATCTATCTAATAAGAGTTACAGCGTTGCTGCTATACGAATATGAATTTGCCTCACGCAGAGTCGCAGAGAGTAAGAGTTGAGAATACTTAATTTTTGAATTTCATATCCTAATTCAGCAACGCTTGAATTTGAGTATGAAATTTAAAAATATACTATTTGCTCATTCCTGATACAAATGATTTGTGAATGCATCGACTTGCATTCACAATGCAAGTCGATGCATTTAAATAACAGGGCAATGCAAATACTGATCCACTTGATGCTTTAGTGTTTAGAGGAGCGGGTGAACTTGTTCAGAGATATTAATTGGCTCTTTAGCGCGAATTGCTAGGCGCGATCGCATCTCTGATAAACTGCAAATGATTGAATAGTGCATAACACATCAATTAATGCGTTGGCTAGCAAATACCGCAGGCATCGCCAAAAAACTGAAGCAGCTAAAATAGCGATCGCAGCTCTAAAACCTTGGGGCTAAGAACTGCGATAAAAAAACGCATAAATCTACCATAAGATAGATTCATGCGTGAAATTATTGACAAATTGGTTGTTTTATACAGTTTGTTTTTGACGCTTAGTTTTCAAAGCTAAAGCGATCGCTCCTAAAGTTAAACCTAAAGTCGCACTTGGTTCGGGAACGCTAGTACTATCAGTAGTGGTAACTGCTTTAATTTGATAAGCAAGATTGGAGTTTTTAGGTACTGTAGTGCCCCAGTTCATTATCGAGTCTCCGGTTAGCGTGAAAGAACCCTTGACACCAGCAATTCTGAGATAATCCAAATCTTGTGATGACTTCTCAGCAAACGAAGAACCATTAATAGACTTACCATTAAGCAGTAGGTTATCAAGCTTAATGCTACTACCAACCGTAGCAGATCTAGTCCGAAGGAAGAGGTCTGTGAAGGGATTTTTTGCTGTATAAGTTAATGTATTAGCACCAACAGTGTAGCTTACCAGCTTTGAAAGAGCATTATAGGCGAGGGTGAAAGACTCTGCTTTGCCATTTACCCATTGAAAGTCCTTTTGAGAGTGAACTGTAAACCCAGTATTATCCTCAATAGTGTGGATATCAAGTTCGTAGTCACCATTACTTTTATTATTGCCAAATCTGCCTTCAGCAACAAACGCATCGTCTTTGAGAATTTTATTGTAATCCTGATCTGACGACAAATGGCTTAAAGTAAAAGCGCTAGCAGTAGAAGGCAACATTAATAGCCCTGCAACTGTAGCTGATAGCATTAACAAAGGCTTTTTTATATTTTTCATTTCTAGTTTCAATTTTTTATTTGCTATTTGCGGATTCTGATAACTTTGGAAAATGCACGCATTAATTTTCATGCCGAAGTTAGTCTCTTTGTCTGTTATTACAAGTTAAACCCCAGGCATCAAGATTCGCTACAAAAAGTATTTGATTTTACGAAAATTTCAATCGTAGATAAACTCTTTTTATTTCCTCGAAAAAATACTGATAACTGATTGATTTTTAATACTTATTTCGTAGTAAGGGCTTCAGCCCTCATAACTTCAGTTTTAACAGCTTCAGCCGTTACTACCTTATATATAAATAAAGCAGGTAAGTAATTTCCACTAATTAAACGAATCGTGGAAATTACTCACCTGCTTTGAAATATTTAAAATAGATGATTTCCTTAATGGTGACTGAGGACTAGGAAAAGAAAATTATTGCTTAGTTCCGAGTTCCCCACTCACCATTATCTGTTACCCAACAGAATTATTTAGCAACCAAAACTGGTTTTTTTGCTTTTGACTGCACTAATTCAGCTGTTGACTGCACTAATTCTTTAACTGGTTGTTTTGCTTTTGACTGCACTAATTCGGCTGTTGAATTCACTAATTCTTTTGCTGTTGACTGCACTAATTCGGCTGTTGACTGCACTAGTTCCATTGCTGTTGCCGCTACTGGCTGTGGCTGCAACAGTTCGGTGTAAAGTTCACTTAGCTGAGTTGCGACACCATCCCAACTAAACTTGCTTTCAACGCGCTTTCTACCACCTTTGCCTAATTTTCGTGCCCATTCTGGATTGAGTAGAATTCGGTCAATTGCAGCTGCAAAAGCATCTACGTCTTGTGGTGGTGCTAATAAACCAGTTTCTTCAGGAACCACAGTATATTGCAATCCACCGACATCACTAGCGACTACTGGTGTACTGCAAGCCATCGCTTCAATCGCTACCAGTCCAAACGGTTCGTAGTGACTGGGAACTACAGAAACATCAGCAGCTGCGTAGTAAGTTGGCAGAATTTCTTGACTGAGGCGACCGGGGAAAGTGGTAATATCGCTAATTCCCAATTCTTTGACAATGCTTTCGATGCGATCGCGTTCGATGCCGTCGCTTTGACCGGGTACGCTACCACCACCGATAATTAGTTGCAAGTTTTCCTGTCCTTTCAACTTTGACTGTGCGACTGCACGCACTAAGGTTTCTATACCTTTGCGGGGGTCAAAACGTCCCACATACATTACAACTTTAGCGTCACTTGCTATTCCCAACTCGGCTCTAGCTGCTTCTCTATCAATGCGACCAAATTGACGAATGTCTGTACCGCAGGGAATAATATCGATATTACCTTCCAAAGAAACGAATTCGCGCATGTGTTCTTTTTCTTGCGGACTCGTCGCGACAATTCTTTCGGCTGTTTCTAAAACTTGTTTTTCTACTATTAACCGCTGACTAGCAATCAGAGGAATATTTTCTATCGTGTTATATTTAACTGCTCCCAAAGAGTGGTAGGTATGAACTTGCTTGCTTCCTTGAATTTTTTTCAACTGCATTCCTACCCAGCTAGACAGCCAGTAGTTTGTGTGAATTAAGTCATATTTAAAGCCGTTTTCTGCTTGGAACTGAAGAAAATTATCTATAAATTCTGGCAAATATTCAAAAAGATCATCACGCGGTACAAACTCAAGTTCACCTGCTTGTAAACGAATTGTTCGACAATTTTCGCTATGTTGCACAATCGTTTCTTGCTTCGCACTTACCTTGCGGGTAAACATATCAACTTGCCATCCTAGCTGACCGAGTGCTTCACCCACATTCCGCACGTAAACATTCTGTCCTCCAGCTTCTTCTTTTCCAATTTCAATCGCAGGGTCTCCGTGGACTGAAATTAAGGCGATGCGTCGTTGAGTAGTAGAGTTCATGATTTGTGTGTTGTGTTGCTGATTTAAAAAAGGTTTAGGTAGTTCCAAGCTTGCGCCTAGCTCTTTGTTCGCAGTTCGTCAATAAACTTTACGTGTTGTTATCTTAATTTAATCTGTCACATATTTTTACACATCTACTCGTAGAAATATTCTTTTCGGTTAGGTATTTATATTTAATTTATTTATATGTAAGTTGCAATATTTTTATCTAAGAACATTCATAAAATAACCTTAATTACTTCCAAAATATTACGCAAATTAACTTATATAAATCATTAATTCATACAGCTTTCGGCAACTTTTCCCAATGAAAAGATGCCAATTACTTATATGTCTAAATACTTCCAAATAAGTCATTTACACCGAATTATTCACGTTCATAAAAAGTGTAAGTTAAGGGCTAATTTCTCTATGAGTCAAACAATGCCCTTAATACAGGTTTTTTGTGGATAACTCTGTGGTTGAAGTTCAAGTTTGAAAATATACTATATTGACACTAAGAACAAGTTTGTGTTCTCTGATACTTTCTAAAAAAGAAAAATAAATTCTACCTAAAGTAGTAATAGTTGGTGTTACCGAGGATGAATCAATGTTGAAAACTCACTCTCGTGCGATCGCTTAAAAAATCTATCTCCAGTTGAACTATTGTATTTTTATATACATTTTTTTCGTTTTTTCTACGAGTATGTTAGTACTCTGCTCAAATATTAAGTTAAGAGCATCTACTTCTATGTAGTTATGCCTGAGCAAAAAGTAATCCCTTTGGTACAGAAGACTTTGGATCATCGCTTTTACAAACAGCGCACACGAAGCGCAGATTGAAAACATTCATCGATTTTCGGTGTTTTCTGTTGGCGATCGCCGCGCTTTATGGCAACATGAAGCGGTAAAATATGCCTATGCAATTAGAATTTATTCCTGTTGAAGAGTTTTACTTCGCCCTTACTCTGGCGGTTCGGACTCTGGATGATTTAGAAAAACCTGGTTTAGTCGCGCAAGTGCGATCGCATTTTCAGACTCAATACGGTCAACCCTCGACCGTCGCTTCTGGCAAACAGAATACTTTTAATTATGTATTTCGCGTCCTAGACGTAGACAACAGTCCTTCACCGATGCTTATCGTCTCAATTTCTGACTACCAAGACAAGCTACGTCTAGCTAGCGATTATGGCTGGATGTTAGACGCACAACGCAAGCCAATTCGCACAGATAATTTTAGCCAGAGAGAGCAGTTTGCTCAACAGTTGCGATCGCATTTACAACAATCGCTGCAACTACCCCTTAGCTAAGTTAAACAATAATTGACAATTAAAAATTAAAAATCAATTTAAATTGATTTTTAATTTTTAATTTATCTGCGACATGAATTAATTTGTCGCTTGTGCAGCTAGCATTTCCTTGAGCTTTTCTAGTTCAGATGCCCAACGCGGATCTGGACGAACCGCATCAGAGTCATTGGTGTTGCTGCTGCTGGTTTCGCGAGAACCACCACCACCGCGACGAGGCTTTTTAGAGCTTTTATCGCGACGGCTGCTTTTTCCTTCGGTGTTAGGAACAGGGTTTCCAGCGTTGCTAGTAGTAACTGGTTTGGGAACTGCTTGCTGTGGCTGCTGCTGGTCTTCATTTTCCTCACCTTTAGTGCGAGGTAATGCCTTCTCTAACTTAATCGCAGTGTCTTTGAACGTCCGACCATTATATTTTTCAATAATTTGGTCTGCGTGTTCGTCGTCGTTTACTGTCAGAAAACCGAAGCCACGGCATTTGCCTGTTTTCCGGTCTTTGATTAATTTAGTGGTGACAGCCTCACCTTCTTCAGCAAAAACTGCTTGCAGTTCTTGACGGTCTATTTCTTCTTTCGGCAAATTACCTATGTATAGGCGAACGGACATGAACTATACCTCCGGAGTTAAATGAACTATCGATTGGGCAAGAAAACAATCCCTTGGTTTTGGCTTTTATATAGATGCTTTTGATCAAAACTGCCATAAACCAATTTTTTACTCTAAACTGTCAACCTATACAATACAGTTTTTCGTCAGGATCAAATTGTTTAATAGTCAAGCGCGACAACGCTCTTTTACACCTTAATTCTAAGATTTGTAAATTTAACGGCACACTGCCTACCACAAAAAACTTTTTCTATGCCCTTGTTCGGGATAATCAAACGCCATTCTTTACATTACCACGGTATTTTCTACGTAGCCAGTTCCACGCTAACATTTCCGACAGTAGCATGATTGCATCGTAGCATAAAATACACATTTTCTCGCTTTTGTTTGTGTTTGAGAAATAAAAACCACGAACATTGGCTGGTTGATTTGTTGCTGTGTTGTCAGCATACAACAAGATAGATTGGTTCAAGCAGACAAAACTAAACCTTAAGCTTGCAAGCTCAGTTATGTCAGTTGCCATTTTTGTAAAGAAATGTAACATTTATGAAAAGAATCTGCAACTTTTGTTTACATTCTGTTGACTGTGGATGGTGGATAGTGGTTAGTGGATGATGGATGGTTGGAGCGTGGATGATGGATGGTTGGAGCGTGGATGGTGGGAGCGTCGATAACTGTTGACTTTTGACTTTTGACTGTTAACCGTCAACGCTCCAACGCTCCAACTCTCAACTTTCAACTATCAACTCTCAACTCTTAACTCTCAACTATCCCCTAACTAATAACAACTACCCCTTTAAAAGGATGTACCCACCCCAAGCTAGTGTTGCAACTGCCAAAACCATAGACCAAAGAAGATGAAGACTATTAATAGTTTGACCGTTTTGAGTTTGTAAGCTTTGGATGTCGATCCAAGGAGTTGCACCTCGACGAAACCAACCTGTGACAGTAATTTGGCGACCAATCCAGTCTTGGGGATTGACTAACTGTACCAGCCCAGAAATATGATGTAATTTCACTAAACCAGTGTTGGTTTGTAAAATTAAGTCTTGTTCTAGGGAGTTGCTAGTGCCGCGACGACCTAATAACTTACCGACAAGACGCACTCTGATACTATCGATAGGAAGGGCTGATGGATTGGCTAACAAATTGGGCAGGCGATCGCCCGCATGTACGGTGGTGCTAGCATCAGGTAGAAAACTTTGCAGTATCGAAGGTTTCATATCTGCATCGGGAAAGAAATAAAGAATCCGCATGACAGTACCGATGCTAATGCCAATAAGTACACAACCTGTAACGAATGACCAATCGTCGTATATCCACTTCAAATTCAACAACTTGAATGCGAATGTTATTTGCCAGATTAGGCATAAAAGACCAGCAAACATCAAACCAAAAGGAATTCCTAAAAAAGGCGCGATTTGTAAAATAAAAGAATGACGCTTGATTTTTAAGGGTTGTTGATTGGTGAGATATAGTTCTAGGTCTAAATGCCAATGGCGAGCTATTTCACAAAGGCGTTGGATGCGATCGCCAATTATGGGGTGACTATTGTTAATTGTAAACCATCGCCGATAAGGATTGAGACTATCCCACATTAAAAATGATTCAAAAGGAATTTGACCAGCAATACTACCTAAACAAACACTCTGTTGGTAACTGACTGGTGCTAAGATATTCAGACTTTCGATTTGCCAAGAAGTGTGTTCTTGTTTTTCGATATCTGTTGCAATGCCAATAGAAATTTTTAGGAAAGCGCGAACCAAAGCATTTGGATTACCGGTGATTTCCGCAGCTAGGCGATCGCTATAATAAAGCCGCAACTTAGATAACCATAAAGCCGTGCCAGTCAGCAAACACCAAATTCCATAAGCCAGACTAGATATTACTACTCCCGGTAGATGCAAAATTTTGTTTGGTATATTATCTGTCCACTGGGAAACTTGTTGATATACTTGATAAATCGGCAGCGTCACCAGCAACACCAAAGACATCACCGCACAATCCCCGTGAGTAATATGCGCCAACTCACAAGCGTAGATTGTGGCGATTTCATCATCTGCTAGTTGCTCTAATAACCCAAGACTTACTACAATTCGAGCAGTGCGGGGTAAATGACCGTAACTCAGGGCAATTGGTGCAGCGATCGGTAAAATACTTAATTTGGGCGATCGCCAGCGTCGCTGTTGACAGTAGCGTTGCAGCAGTCGCACCGCTTCGCGACTGTGAACATTTAAGCTTTCTTTTGGCAACTCTCGCCGACCATAAAAGTTAGCCAGCAGCCAATCTAACAACCAAGGCGATGCTACAATCAGAATCCCCAAGACTATCAGCAGAAATTGAGTTGGATCTCGATAAAAAAGCTGTAATGGCTGCAAGCGGATATTGTATAAAATATTATTGCTCCAATTCATCAGCAGCTTGAGAATTGCCCGCATCACCCAAAATAGAGCAACGAATGTACCTGCACTCAGCAGCCGTAAAGGTAGTAAATTTGACTTGTGCCTGGGTTGCCATACTTTTGCGCGTCCAGCGTGTCGCCAATACATTTGTGTATTTTTGGCGAGTCGATTCGCTGGTGGTAAAAAGTTATCTGATTCGTTGCTGGGATTATTAATTTTGACTACTACTTGTGTTACCGACGAATTTAAGGGATTGACTGCGGGAGGTTCTGGGCGATAATTATCGCCAGAATTTTTCAAGGGGACAAATCCAGATTCAGATTTTTTTGATTCTTTATCAGATTTTTTCGGTTTTGTCAATTCTTTGAGGGCGCGGTCTGCCCACTGCTTAACTTGAGGATTGTTAATCTCTGTAAGAGTTTGACACAGGGCGATCGCTTTCGAGTTATCGCCGCTGCGTGCATAAGCCATCACCAACCCTACTTTAGCTTGCAATACAGCAACCTTTCGAGCATCAGTATTGCTAGCAATCGGTTCAAGTTGAGCGATCGCATTTTTATAATCCCCTTGTTTTAGGGCAACTAAACCAGCCTCCAAAGACGATTCGGCATGTGAAGGCATACAAATTCCTGGACTCCAATTGTGAACTTATACCTCATAAATCATCCGCGTCCGCAATCATCCGCAACCAGTGAATTATCCTTCCACTGGTTGACTGGAAAACACCGGGGCTACTGCGCTCAATTTCAATTCTGGATGGTCTTGTTCTAATTGCTGACAATTCCATTCATTGCGGAACAGCAACACAGGGCGATCCATGCTGTCTTTGACTGTAGTGGTGTTGAATAAACGTCCCACCTTATTCAAAGGTTCCCAACCACCCTCAACCCAACGAGCGACGCTGTAGGGTAATAATTCTAGCTGGGTTTCCACGCCATATTCATTTTGCAAGCGAAACTGTACCACCTCGAATTGCAACTGACCTACTGCCGCCAAAATTGGATCGCGTTTGGCTTCATCAGTTGAGTACATAATTTGTACTGCACCTTCTTCGCGCAATTCGGAAATACCTTTTTGAAATTGCTTGAATTTGGAGGGGTTGGGATTTCTGAGAATCGCGAATAATTCTGGCGAGAAATAGGGGATACCTTCATACTCCAACTTCTGCCCAACGTAAATTGTATCGCCGATCGCAAAAACACCAGGATTATTTAAACCAATAACATCGCCTGCATAAGCTACATCAATCGATTCCCGTTCTTGAGCGAATAATTTTTGCGGACGAGATAGACGGATAATTTTACCAGTGCGGGCGTGATTCACCGTCATGTCTTTTTCAAATTTGCCCGTACAGACGCGGATAAATGCCACGCGATCGCGATGTTTCGGGTCCATGTTAGCCTGAAGTTTGAAAACAAATCCAGAAAACTCCGGATAAGTAGGCGGAACTTCGCCAACGCTGCTATTATGGACACCTGGCTTGAGGGCGTAGTCGAGGAAGTATTTGAGGAATAACTCTACCCCAAAGTTGGTCATAGCGCTACCGAAAAACACGGGTGTCATTTTTCCTTGATGCACCAACTCTAAATCAAGTTCCGGTCCGACTCCATCAAGAAGTTCTAAATCGTTTTTCAGTTGAAAGTAAAGGTCTTGTTCTAGAAGTTCTTCTATTTTCGCATCGCCTAAATCAACTATTGTATTCCGCGCTTCGCGACTACCGTGGGCACTGCGTTCAAACAAATGGATTTGCTGTTTATCTCGGTCGAATACACCTTTAAAGCGATCGCCCATCCCAATGGGCCAGTTTACCGCATAAGTTTGCAAGCCTAATTCTTGCTCAATTTCATCCAACAATTCTAGAGGTTCTCTTCCTGGGCGATCCAGTTTATTCACAAATGTAAAAATCGGAATACCCCGCATTTTACATACTTCAAACAACTTTCGTGTTTGCGGTTCCAAACCTTTCGCCGCGTCAATCAACATCACCGCGTTATCAGCCGCAGCTAAAGTCCTGTAAGTATCTTCACTGAAATCTTGGTGTCCAGGAGTATCTAATAAATTAATTTGGCAATGCTGATATTCAAACTGCAACACCGTAGAAGTAATCGAAATACCTCTTTGTTGTTCCATTGCCATCCAGTCAGAAGTCGCTTTGCGCTGTGCCCTGCGTGCTTTGACCGCTCCAGCTTCGTGAATTGCACCTCCGTACAAAAGTAGCTTTTCTGTCAGCGTAGTTTTACCTGCGTCAGGGTGAGAAATAATTGCAAAATTGCGACGTTGTTTAACAGCTTGATTCAGTTCGGATTGAAGTTCAGTAGACATAATTGATATGCGATTACCTTGTAACTTAACTTAACTTAATTTTTTCCAACTTTAGCGAGTCTTTTAATCTTAAGACAACGAAGCTCGTGATAGGGTCGATAGGGTAAGTTAAAACTTGATTTAATCGGAGATACCGAATGTACGACACGGATAAGCGAAAGCTTCTATCAGCACTGTGTCATGGAGCGATCTTTTTTAGTACGGCATTTGTATCTGTTGGTGTACCTATTGCCATGCTATTCGTCAGCGATGACCCCGTTGTGAAAGAAAATGCCAAAGAAGCCATTAATTTTCACTTTAATGTCTGGCTTTATGGTGCAATTATTACAGTGTTGATTGTTGTCACCTTGGGGTTGCTACTTCCATTAGCATGGTTAGGGTATCTCCTACATTGGGGACTAACAATTTGGGCACTTGCCACTGTTTTAAGCGATCCTGATAAACCGTTTCGTTATCCCTTCATTTTCCGGGTTTTTTAGCACAAATTGGCTAGTAATAAATGCCTAAACATTTACTACTAGCCAGCGATCGTTAATTAATTTGATAATTTTTTTCTTATCCATCATCAAGATGGGAAATAAGCTGTAAAATATAAAATTGCCCCACAACCTCATAAGTTAGTAGGGCAGAGGACAGTTAAGCACTTATAGTAGTTTGTCTGACATGTGCTAAATTTTGCCCTAACTTTGTGACGCTTTGTTTTGTGTCCATTAGACAAGGGAAGTGCTTTTGGCGTAGGGACAATTCATGAATTGTCCCTACAAAGGGATTGTAGAGACGTAAAGCGCGGAACGTCTCTAGAATAGCAAAAGATTAGACAGTGTTTGTTTTATTCATAATGGGTGAATAACGCCGTCAGTTAAACGCGATTATGAAAACAAGCAATCAACTTTTGGGAAAATTATTGTAACTGGTTGAAGTCATAACCATCAAAAATTCTTTGTATCGTAATTTTAAGAGGTTTTCAGATGGCTACTGACTACATTTTATTTATTCATGGAGTGAATACTCGCGATCGCCGAGAGGAACCTACCTACGCCAAGCAATTAATTGGACACATCAACAGGTTAATTGGCGACTCTTACAACCTCAAACCAATACCTTTGTATTGGGGTGATGTGAACATTCAATCAGAACAAGACCTAATGTCCAAGGTCGCACATGCTGACGGTTGTTGGCATCAACTATGGTTTAAAAATACACGCCAAAATGCAATTCTTCACTTTATGGGTGATGCGGCATTGTATATCAGCCGCAGTGTCGGATCTAAAATTGTGGAAGCGCTGAGGATACAGATAGAACAAGGATTGGAAAGCGCGAGTAAAGGCGATCGCTTACATCTAGTTACCCACAGTTGGGGAACATTCATCCTTTTTGATATACTATTCGCAGCCCGTTGGAATGACACCACTATCCCCGGTCATGAAAGCGCGATGGCAATTCGCCGCTGCTTTGATGGATTAGAACCGAACCCAGAAGAAGGTATTCGCCTCGTCAGCATTCACACAATGGCATCACCGATCGCTATCTTCAGTTTACTGGATATAGTCAAAGGCGAAAATCAAGCTTTGATGCCAGAATTAACAGAAAACCAAGCAGAACAACGCGCCAGTCACGATATTACACCAAAGTTAAAACAACTAGTAGCCAATCTCAGTCAAAAAGAAGATAGCAACAAACTACCTTGGCGAAACTACCTTCACCCAGCAGATCCTGTAGCTTGGCCCCTCGATCCTTTAATCTACAGTTTAGTCGATGGATTAAAGCAAGACATTGAAATTAAAGATATCATCAGCAAGTTAACTTTTGTCGAATCCTTAATGCAACCTTTCAGTCACACAGCCTTACCGATGTTATTGTACGGCGGTCAGGCTCACGACAGCTATCTTGATAGCGTGCAAGTAGCGCAAGAGATAGTTCTGACAATTCAACAGACAGCGAATAGGGCATAGGGCATGGGGCATTTTTAATTTGGGTCAAAGGGTAAAGGAAAAAAGGGGAAAGGGGGATGGAGTCATATAAAATCAGTCGAAGAGAAGTGAAAATATTTCAACATTTTC
>NZ_JTCM02000099.1 GCF_000817785.2 Hassallia byssoidea VB512170
ACGAAGCCAAATATTGCGATCGCATGAGTGAGCTAGTCAAAAAGAACATGGACAATCTTTACGGAGGTGAGAAGAAAAAAACTGCAAAGAGAGATACCCATTCTAAAACCAACGCTGCTGTTCAAGGAACTCTAGAAATTTTTGACTTTGATGAAGCAGCAATTAAGCAAGAATTGAGCAAACGCGCCTCATTAACTGAAGCTCAACTTTCTGCCATTTCCTTAAAACAAGGTTTATTTGCCAAACCGAAACAATATCCAGTGTGGATACGATTTGCAAATGGTAAGTTTTCAGTAAAGAATGATTATGAAGGAGATACGCGCTCGATGTCCGTAAAAGTGATTGGGGTAGAAGGAGAACGACTACCGCAAAGTCACGAGTTAAAAACCCAAGATATTATTACCCACAATACCGAACTCTTTTTTATTAGAACTATCAAAGACTTCCACAGCTTTTTCTTGGCGGTTTATCGAGCAGGGTTGTTTCCGCTTTTTAAGCTGTTGGTGCTTTTATGGCTAAAGTTGCATCCCTACGAAGCCACACTTCTAGAAACCGGTTTTAAACGCTTTCCCAAGACTTTGCTTATAGAACGCTATTGGAGTGCTTCAGCGTATTCTTTGGGACTCAAATCTGATTTTGACCCATCACAACCAGGTCGAGTTCCTGTGGAATATCCAGTTGTGATTAAATATGGATTTACTCCAGTTTCCAGTCAACCACCTCATCAACAACTTCCTTTAGAGTCTAGACCAGAAAGTGAGCTTCAGCGTGCTAAAGAGGAAGGGAAAGAGGACAATTACTACCGAGAGGATATCATTCAAGCTTTAGCAAAGCCTGATGCTGAATATTGTTGGGACTTTCAAATCCAATTTCAAACTAGCCCAGAAATGTCGATTGATGATACCACCATTGTTTGGAATGAAAAGGAATCACCTTTCTTTACAGTTGGTCGCTTGACAGTTAAGCATCAGAAGGTTAATTCTCCTAAAGAAAGTGACTTTGGGGAAAATCTCAGTTTTTCTCCTGCGAATGGTTTAGCAGTGCATCGTCCGGTCGGTGCAATCAATCGGTTACGCAGCATTGTTTATCATATCGTTGCTGATAACCGTCACGAAAAACGAGGAGTCAAATACCAGGAACCAACTGCCTAACTTTTCACAGGAATTATTAACTATAAAATGCTTCAAACTAAAAATATTTCAACCTGCACCTCTGCTTCAGAAAAAATTACTTTGCGTCCCAGGAAGCAAATAACTAGACTTTAGCTTTTAAAGCTAAGTAAACTGAAAACAGAAGAGCAAATTAGGGGTATAGCCCCTCACAGAAAGATTTTTCGTCATTCCACACAATTGTAGAGACGTTCCGAACCGAACGTCTCTACGATGGTTTTTTGGTAAAATGAGGGGTCAACCTACCCATTCGCTCTTCTGTATCCTTCGGTGGGTGCCGGCGAGAACCAAAAACACGCTTCACAGCACTCGCAGCAAACTAGGAATGCTGTCTATCGCTTCTAGGGTGTGAATTTCTGCCAACGCTTGCCGAAAATTGCCTTCGCGCACATCGTGGGTGACAACAACAATTTCTGCTAGTTCTCCTTGAAAACCTGTTTGCACAATTGACTCTAAGCTGACGCCATACGTGCCAAAACAAGTGCCCAATTTACCGATTACTCCGGGTTGGTCTTTCGTGAGGAAACGAGCGTAAAATCGGGTAATTAGTTCTGCCATTGGGACAATTTGGCAGTAATCTTGATGAGCGCAACTTAACAGGGGATTTGGGTTGGCTGTACTGGTTTTTAGAGCCGCAACTAAATTTAATATATCTGAGGATACTGCACTGGCTGTTGCTCCAGCACCAGCACCAGGACCAAAAAACATCACCTGTTTTAGAGGTTCGCCTTCGACGAGAATGGCGTTATAAACGCCGTTAATGCTGGCTAATGGATGTTCTTTGGGTAATAAGGTGGGATGAACTCTCAGGGAGAGGGGAGGAGTGGAGGAGGGGGAGGAGGGGGAAGGGGTGAGTGTTTTGGCGATCGCTAACAATTTAATCACAAATCCCAATTTCTCGGCGTAGGCAATATCTGTTTTACTAACTTGCCGAATTCCCTCACTATAAACGTCTTGTAACTTGATGCGTCCACCAAAGGCTAATGATGCGAGGATGGCTATTTTATCTGCCGCGTCTAAGCCATCCACATCAGCTGTGGGGTCAGCTTCAGCGTAACCCAACTTTTGAGCATCAGCTAAAACATCGCTAAAGTTGCTGCCTTCGGTTTGCATCCGCGTGAGGATGTAGTTAGTTGTACCGTTTACGATACCTGTGACGGTGTGAATGCGATTCACACTTAAAGATTGCTTCAAAGGTTGAATTACTGGAATACCGCCACCAACAGCGGCTTCTAGCATTACATATACTCCGGCTTTATTGGCGGCAGTGAAAATTTCATCACCAAAACGAGCGATCGCTGCTTTGTTAGCGGTGACAATGTGCTTACCATTTTCAATCGCTTTCAAGATAAGCGATCGCGCCGGCTCTAATCCTCCAATCAATTCCACAACAATATCTACCGCCGGGTCATTGACAATTGCCTCTAAATCTGTACTCAAAACATTTTTTGCTAATTCTACAGCGCGGGGTAATTGGGGCGATCGTACTCCTACCCGATGTATTTCTATCTCTCGCAACAACGGGTGACGTCCGTTCAAATCTTGCAACAACTGCACCGTACCCGTTCCCACCGTGCCTAATCCAAGTATTCCCAGCTTCACACCCACAAACTTTATACCAAATTCCACCAATAACAATTGTAGGTGAGGCATATGCCCCACCTACTATCTTTTATCTTTTTATGAGTCGTAAGTTATCGTTATCTGTTATGAGCTTTAACTCTTAACTTCTAACTCCTAACTCCTAACTCCATTAATAGGTTTCTACGTGCCAGCGACCAGCTTTCTTGATTTGCTTTTGGTAATCACTCCAGGTTACACCTTCCTTAGCAGCAGCAGCAGTCAGTGCCGCATCGATACCTTCTTCCATACCCCGCAAACCGCAGATGTATGTATGAGTTTTCTCTTCTTTAATCAACTTCCACAATTCATCCGCGTGTTCTGCCACCCTGTCTTGGATGTACATTCTTCCACCTTGGGGGTTTTTCTGTTCGCGGCTGATAGCGCAAGTTAGACGGAAATTTTCTGGATACTTTTGTTCCATTTCTTCCAATTCTTCTTTGTACAGAAGGTTTGGAGTTGTGGGAACGCCAAATATTAACCAAGCGAATCCGTTAAACTGGTAATCTTGGTTAGCGGCTTTTTCTGCATCCTTAAACATCCGCCACAAATAAGCCCGCATTGGTGCGATACCGGTTCCTGTCGCCATCATGATCACTTTGGCATCTGTGTCATCGGGTAATAACATTTCTTTACCCACAGGACCTGTGATTTTCACTTCGTCCCCTGGCTTGAGGAAACACAGATGAGTTGAGCATACACCGTAAACTGTTTCGTTAGTTTCTGGGTGTTTGTACTCCAACTGACGGACGCACAGCGATACTGTTTTATCATCTACATCATCGCCGTGACGGGTCGAGGCGATCGAATATAGTCTGAGTTTTTCTGGCTTACCGTTCTTATCTACTCCTGGTGGGATAATACCAATACTTTGACCTTCTATGTACTTCAAATTACTTTCAGAGAGGTCAAATTTGATGTGCTGAACAATACCAATCCCGTTTTCTTTGACTAACGGTTCGTTAGAAATACATTTCCCAACAAAAGGAGCATTGGG
Organism: Hassallia byssoidea VB512170; assembly: GCF_000817785.2. Taxonomy (GTDB): domain Bacteria; phylum Cyanobacteriota; class Cyanobacteriia; order Cyanobacteriales; family Nostocaceae; genus Hassallia; species Hassallia carrinoi. The sequence continues at coordinate 3,787 of NZ_JTCM02000099.1, forward strand.
ACGGTAAGTGTTCACGGGAACATCAGCGTGCTTGGCTTTCGCTTGAGTCATGGTGTTGCCTTTTTTGTCCTTTTTGGGCTGTTCTTGCTCAGAGTTTAGTGATTTGCCGAAGCCTTTCACTTCACTGTTAGCTTTTACAGGTGTGGCTTGACCATTTCCTTTAATGTTAGCAGTCTCATCAGCAGTGGCTTTGTTAACTACTTCGTCTACACTTTCAGAAGTGGCGTTGTTAACTACTTCGTCTACACTTTCAGATGGAGATTTACCATTCAGATCAATAGCATTTACTGGCTGGATACTAACAATTTTGCCGCCTAAGCGAGTGAGCCGTCGCATTTCTTGATTCATGCGGTTGTAAGGCACTCTGATGAAGACACTGCCACTTTTACGAATTGGGTAGTTCGTTTGATCGGTTTCTTCACTCTGACGCAGACCCACCACTTCGTAGAGAAAGATACGGCTACCTGATTCTTCATTGGCTGTAGCCTCAAGGGCACCTAGATTGTACATTCGTTCTACCACTCCGATATTTACTTAACCGTTACTGAAAAAACCCTTCCCACCACAAGCCTGTCTTAGTTTACCGAATTTCGGTTTCACACGGGCGCTGTAATTGGGAAAAGTGGCATTATAAACAAATGCCTTGCTAGGTACACTCGCCAAAGACATGCAGGCATGGAAAAAAGCACACCTGTTCACCTTCTAAAGTAAAGGATATGTCTTTTGGAGAATGTTAATAATGAGTCAATTTAATGTTTTCTTCTCAAACTTCTTCCCCCAAAAGAAAGATAACTTATACCTACTCTTTGGGTAAGTTGCCCCCATAAAGTTAGTTTATATCGGTGAATACCAATCACGGAAGGTGTTCTGATGATTAGTTTTATATCTCCGACTTTGGCAGTCTCCTGCATTCAATCAAAATATAAGATAAATGCATTTATTCGTCTGTCATGCCTATTTCCACGAGTAAAACGCGGCTACAAACATTCAGATTTCGGGAGACGTAATTTGATAGTGTCTACCTATGGCAGAAATTCCAGGGCAGAATTTGTACTCTTACATAATGTAGTTTCCCACAAGATGATGTTTTGTTGAGCTTTTTTGCCAAGAATTATCTACGGTTGCTACCGCACTCCTATATTTTCATCCAAAGATTGATAAAAATAGGCGATCGCTCTATCTGGCTGCCTTTGTTTAGACAACTACAATTAAGTTTCACCCTGATGTGAAACTTCTGTCAACCTCTATTAGTGTCAGGATATACAAACACTGTTACCGAAAATTTCTACCTTATTTAAGTTGCTAGCTCTTTCTTTGGATATATTCGCGGCTTGAAATATCTATGCTAAAGAGCGATCGCTGTTACTTAAACTCACCTTCTCAAAAAAAATTTCTCCAAACATTATCAAGGCTATAAGATTATACTTAACGAACTTAAACCATTAAGTCACAACCGACGATCCCCCCTTGCCACGCCAAGAAGAGTGCGTTTGTCAAGGTGATTTCAAAATCTGCTCATCTATTATTGGCATGGTCGATTGAGTCAAAGATTCTTATTGACATCAAGTATTGTATAGAATAACCCCTTCTGTTAAAATCTAAATAATCACTAGGATTAAATACTTACCTGCGAAAAAGCAGAATTATACGACGGGTAACGAGTAGTTTGCTGTATACCCGTTAGATGCTTCATGCGATCGCAGGATAGAAATAACGCAGGAGAAATTAACCATGAAAACTCCTAGCATAAAATCTGCTGTGTGAAAAAATTATTGCATTGACACATCTTTAGCATTTAGAGGAAATTTATGACAAGTAAGCCGGAACGCGTGGTATTGATTGGAGTAGCTGGAGACTCAGGATGCGGTAAATCGACATTTTTGCGTCGTTTAATAGATTTGTTTGGTGAAGAATTAATGACAGTTATCTGCTTGGATGACTATCATTGCTTGGATCGCAAACAGCGCAAAGAAACAGGGATAACAGCACTTGACCCAAGGGCAAACAATTTTGACCTGATGTATGAGCAAATCAAAGCGCTCAAAGAAGGTAAAGCAATTGATAAGCCGATTTACAACCACGAAACCGGTTTGCTCGATCCCCCAGAAAGGATAGAGCCGAATCACATTCTAGTGATTGAAGGGTTGCATCCTTTGTATGATGAGCGAGTGCGATCGCTAATCGACTTTAGCGTATACTTCGATATCAGCGATGAAGTAAAAATCGCCTGGAAAATCCAGCGTGACATGGCAGAACGCGGTCATCGCTACGAAGATGTATTAGCGCAAATCAATTCCCGCAAACCTGACTTTGATAAGTTTATCGAACCCCAAAGAGAATTTGCTGATGTAGTTCTCCAGGTATTGCCCACCAACCTAATTAAAGAAGACAAAGAACGCAAAGTACTGCGGGTACGTATGCTTCAACGCGAAGATAAGCAAGGCTTTGAGCCAACTTACCTATTCGATGAAGGATCGACCATCCAGTGGACTCCTTGCGGACGTAAGCTGACTTGTTCATACCCAGGTATGCAACTATACTACGGCTCCGATGTTTACTACGGTCGTTATGTCTCCGTACTCGAAGTAGATGGTCAATTTGACAACTTAGAAGAAGTCATTTACATCGAAACTCACCTAAGCAAAACATCTACCAAATACGAGGGTGAGATGACTCACCTGCTACTCCAACACCGTGAGTATCCTGGTTCCAATAATGGTACTGGTTTATTCCAAGTGCTTACGGGTTTGAAAATGCGTGCCGCTTATGAGCGATTGACAGCTACAGAGGCAAAGCTAGCAACAGCTCGGGTATAAAAGCAGCAGTCTTTGTGTCAAAGCTTTTGGGGGTGCATGAGTGCAGCCCCTATTTTTTTGTCTAAAAATCAGTATTTTAACTTGAATACAGGTAGCGTAATTTTTATTTATATTAAAGAGATTGTCAGAGATTTAGTGTTTTCATGAAGATAAAAGAAACACTAAGAGTTAATTGTAAAAATCTTGTTATGATTTCATAAATTAGTAGTTGAACTAAATGCTTGCACTTAGTTCATTAGCACAATCACAGGAGGAATTGCCTTTGTCTCGTCGCTATTTATTTACCTCCGAGTCTGTTACCGAAGGTCATCCAGATAAAATCTGCGATCAGATTTCTGATACGATTCTGGATGCTTTACTAGCACAAGACCCCAGCAGCCGTGTTGCTGCTGAGGTTGTGGTTAACACTGGCTTGGTGTTAATCACTGGTGAAATAACCACCAAAGCCAACGTTAATTACGTCAATCTCGCCAGAAAGAAAATTGCTGAAATTGGCTATACTGATGCCGATAACGGCTTTTCGGCAAATAGCGCCAGCATTTTGATCGCATTGGACGAACAATCGCCTGACATTGCCCAAGGCGTAAATACCGCCCAAGAAACCCGCGAAGAGGATAGTGATGAACTATTCGATAAAACTGGTGCTGGCGACCAAGGTATCATGTTCGGCTTCGCTTGCAACGAAACACCAGAACTGATGCCTCTGCCTATTTGTTTGGCACACCGCATTGCCCGCCGATTGGCAGCAGTCCGCAAAACAGGCGATTTACCTTACCTGCGTCCTGATGGCAAAACTCAAGTCACCATCGTCTACGAAGACGGACGCCCGGTAGGTATTGACACTATTTTGATTTCCACCCAACATACAGCCACTATTGGGGAAATCACCGATGAAGCCGCAGTACAAGCCAAAATTAAACAAGACCTCTGGACAGCAGTAGTCGAACCTGTTTTTGCCGACATCAAGATTAAGCCGGATGAAGAGACACGCTTTTTAGTCAACCCGACCGGTAAATTTGTTGTTGGTGGTCCTCAAGGTGACTCCGGCTTGACTGGACGGAAAATCATCGTAGATACCTACGGTGGTTATTCGCGTCATGGTGGTGGTGCTTTCTCTGGCAAAGACCCCACGAAAGTAGACCGCAGTGCTGCTTATGCTTGTCGCTATGTGGCGAAAAATATTGTCGCCGCAGAATTGGCAGAAAAATGTGAAGTCCAGTTGAGTTATGCGATCGGCGTAGCTAGACCGACAAGCATTTATGTGGATACCTTTGGTACTGGCAAAGTCGATGACGAAATTTTGCTGGAATTAGTCAAACAGCACTTTGAACTGCGCCCTTTGGGGATTATTCATAGCTTCAACTTACGCAACCAACCAAGTGAAAGAGGCGGACGTTTTTATCAGGACGTCGCGGCTTACGGTCATTTGGGACGGACTGATTTAGATTTGCCTTGGGAACGTACTGACAAGGCAGAATTGTTGAAGCAAGCCGCAAATAGTTCACTTTCTCAAGCGATGTCGAAGGCACTCACCTAAAGAGTGGGAACAAAGCGTTGAAACGCTTACTACGAAGTAAGTGCTATTAAGGGTATGGGTAAGTTGTATACTTGCCCGTGCCCTTATTATATTGACTTGATGCGCGGCTTTATGTTTTTTCACGTCGCAGATTAATCGGCGAAGCTGAACGCAATTTGCTGCTTTATGAGTGCAGGCGTAGAACTGGCTTTAGGCTATATTAGGCTAGAGATGCAGTATACTGTCGTTTATCTTGCTGCAATCAGCTATTGACAGTAATTTATAAAGTAAAACAGTGTCAGCCGAAGAGCCATCGATGGATGAACTCCCTACTATAGAATTTCCCTCAAGAGGGAAACTTAAAGCAAGCTCATGGCGCATCCATCAAAAAATTGGCTATGGGTACTTTCTGGCAATTGGGATTGGCTTTTTCGGTTCGCTTACCGGATTGATAATCGCTAATTCCTACCGGGGACAAGGAATTATTCAATTAAATCAAGCTCACCACCAAGGACAACTACTGTCTGATTATCAAAATGCGGTAGTAGGAGCGCAATTGCATAGCTCAAATTTGGTTGCTCTAGTCCAAGAAAAAGAACGATTAGCTGCCACAAACGCCGAATTTCTCCAGAGTGTTGACAGAGCAAAGAAATTGACACCAGAAATTGTCAGCTTTATAGAAAGCAAACCGAAGAAGTTAGCTTCTAGTCAGGCAAGTTTGCAGGCTTTATTGCAGGATTACGCGACTAGCTTAGATGCATATGTTGGGGAAATAGAGTCAATTTTGCAGCAAATTGACAAGCCGCAAGTGCAACAAACCGAACTTTCTATAGCCCAAGAAAAATTGTTGGCAGTTATGCGTGGTGAAAAAGCCGCACGGCTAGATCAGCTTTCTCAAAGATTGGCTAACATCTTGCAAAGTGCCCAAGAGAAAGAGGATAAAAGCACAGAAGATGTAGAGGAGACGAAAAAAGTTGAGAGATTTATCGTTATCCTCAGCATGTTAGTGTCAGTAGCGATCGCCGCTATTATCGCATGGCGAACTTCCAGAGCGATCGCTGAACCTGTAATCGTTGTCACTCAAGTTGCCGAACAGGTAGCAAGAAAATCTAATTTCGATTTGCGAGCTCCCATCACCACTGAAGATGAAATTGGCTTGTTAGCTAAATCTCTCAATCATCTGATTGAGCGCGTATCTCAGCGCACTAAAGAACTACAACAAGCTAAAGAACAAGCGGAAGCTGCTAACAAGGCAAAAAGCCGATTTTTGGCAAATGTAAGTCACGAGTTACGCACACCATTAAATGCTGTTATCGGTTTGAGCCAACTTTTGCAAGATGATGCGGTTGATTTAGGTGTGACGGGAGATTTTATCACAGATTTGGAAACAATCAACTCCGCAGGTAGGCATTTACTCGAACTAATTAACGATATCCTCGACTTGTCGAAAATAGAAGCCGAGAAAATGACTCTTTATCCGGAGACGTTTGAAATTGCCATGCTGATTAATAACGTCATCTCAACAGTCAAACCTGCGGTAGAAAAAAATGGCAATACTTTAGAACTCGATTACGATCGCGAACTTGGCACGATGTATGCCGATCAAACTAGGCTGCGGCAAGTGCTGTTAAATTTGCTGAGTAATGCCGCAAAGTTTACCACTAACGGCAAGGTGACGCTGGCAATTAAAAGAGATAAGGAACATTTATTACCATACGCACCTTTGGGCATGATTACTTTCACCGTTGCCGATACAGGCATCGGCATGACGGAAACTCAACAGCGGCAATTATTTCAGCCTTTTACTCAAGGCGATACTTCAACTACGAAAAAGTATGGCGGTACTGGATTGGGATTAGCAATTAGTCGCCATTTTTGCTTGATGATGGGTGGTGAAATTACTGTGAAAAGTGAGCCGGGAGTTGGTACTGTTTTTGTTGTCCGTCTGCCACTTACAGAGAAAGAATAAAAAAGAATACGGTAGAGACGTTCCAGTGGAACGTCTGTACAATTCGGTGTGGAACGTCTGTACAATTCGGTGTGGAACGTCTGTACAAAAGTCAGAAAAAATCAAGTGTGGTAAAAACTATGAACATCCAACTGAAAGCGGAATATGAGCAATTTATACAAACCCGAATTGCTACAGGTAGATATGAAAATGCTGAAGATGTGATTGTTAAAGCATTGAAACTGCTGGAAGAATGGGAGAAGGGTTATCAGGAATGGGAAGAAGAAACTAAGAAAAAACTAGCTGCTGGGCTAGTTTCTATCGAACGTGGAGACGTAATAGATGGTGAAGTGGTGATGGCACGACTGGAGGAGAAATTACGCAAAGCCCGTCACACTCAAGGATGATGAAATACTTTATTGCCAAGGAAGCAAGCCAAGATTTAGATGAAATTTTGGATTATTTTTTAGTTCGCAATGTCAACGCAGGGGAAAGATTTATTCGAGAATTTAATAAAAAATCCCAAAATATAGCTCAATTCCCGAATATAGGGCGAAGTTACGCCAAGTTGGACCCCAAGACCAGAGGAATCCCGTTGGATGGCTACATTATTTTTTATCGAGTTTTTGAAGATAGTGTTGTGATTGTGCGGGTAGTTAGTGGTTATCGGGATTTGGAATCTATATTTGCAGATATGGACGATGAGTAATACCGATTCAAAAAATAGTTGCGACAGATAACCCCACCCGCCCTATCGGGCACCCTCCCCGCTTGCGGGGAGGGTTGGGGAGGGGTTTTATCCATGTGTCGCATTCTTTTTTCGCTCTTGGTATAAATTGCGCTATATATCGAGTTTGTGCGCGGTTTATTTTCACACAACAGCTAGGAAAGCAGAACTAATAGCTGGCTTTCCACTTCCGGACGATCTTCGGCAAAAGGACACAGCTGTAGGTAAGTCTTTAAATCCCGTGCTGCTTCTGGAAAACGTCCCAAAGAAGTTAATGCTACAGCCCGATTTTGGTATAAATCGGCAGTTTCTGGTGAGAGAGCGATCGCCCTTTCTAAATCTGCCAAAGCTTCTTCATAGCATCCGGCATCGTAATGTAAAATAGCACGATTTGCTAGTGCTAGAGGCTGGTTGGCATCCAAAGCTAATGCTGCATTATAATCTGCCAAGGCTGCGTCCGGCTGCTCTAACATCTCAAATACTTCAGCGCGTGCTAGCAGAGCTGAAAATTGATTTGGATCTAAATCAATAGCGGTGGAAAAAGCATTTACAGCTCCAGTAATTTTACTTAAGGAGCGATAGCACTGTCCTAAATTTGACCAAACCTCCCAATAAGGGGGACTTAACTCGATCGCTTTCAAATAGTCTCGCAGGGCATCCTGGAAGCGACCGAGCTTAAAGTATAAGTTGCCGCGATCGTTGTAGTATTCGGAATAATTGGGGTCCATTGCCATCGCTGCCGTGAGGTAAGAAATAGCCTCTTCATGAGAACCAATGGCAGCATAAACTTGAGCAATATTATACAGCAAGACCGACCGATGGAGAAGATGTTCATCCGGTTTCAGATGAGCGTTGAGTTGCTCAAAGCAGGACTGACATATTTCCATAGCCTCATGCGATCGCCCTTGGCGTTGCCGGACTAACGCCAACCCATTGCGGTTAAAAGCAGTCTGAAAAAGTTTTGTGTGCTGCGGTATGTCAGCTCGTGCTAATTCTTCTAAGCCTCGATCCAGATATGCTTCAGCCTTAGATAAATCACGTTCTGGAAGAAAGCGGGCGTACAGCATCGCCATCATGTAGCAGCAATGATAGAGGTATTCGGGTGCATCTAACTTGGTTATAGCTGTTTCCATCACTTCAAGGGCTTGCAAAGGCTTGCCCAAGGCTGCATAACAGTTGTATGCCTTGAAATAGATAATCCAGTGCTTTTCTATGTCATCTGGGCAGTAACGCTCTAACTTTGGCAAGGCAGCCTCACAATAAACTAAGCCATCCTCGTAAAAACCGCGTTTTGGATAGATTGAGCAGGCATGAAGTTGATATTTCAAAGCCTTTTCTGGCTGGTTACTAAGCTGGTAATAACGGATTAACTCTGGCAAATGTATCTCTAGCTCAATCGCATCTTCCCCTACCTTATGTTCAAGTTCTTCAGCCAGTCGAGTTATTTCCTGTTGGTTGACGCTGGTGGGTGGATCGGGATGCAAGTTTAATCGGACACACTGTCCCAGGTATTTAGGGTCAAATTGACCAACTACAGCCTCACTGTTGATTGGGTCAGTAGCGACGAGCAAAGTTAAATGCAATTGCTGACCGCGACGCCGCATCAATTCAACAAAAAAACGGCGTGCCAAAGCGCCGGCATGGTCAAAGCGATCGCAAGCAATCACCCAAGGAGAACTATCAAAACGTTGGTGCCAAGCAGCCAAAAGGTCGATAAGTCCATGCACGATGCGAAAAGCTCGGTCTGCCGGGTAGTTACGCACGCGCTCGTTCTTGGGAGCGGTGTCCGTCAAAGTCGGGTTGCGAACCGATATTGTTTGCCCTAAGCCAGGTAAAACACTGGCTAGCTCATAATCGTGCTTTATCAGCAAATCCGGTGCTTCAGCCTGGATTTTGGGGATTAAATCGTTTAACAAATCCTTTAAACCAGCCCAAGGACCACCAAGATCGCGATCGCATGATAACAGCCAAGTAGATGCCCCACAATCTTGAGCTTGGTGGAGACATTGCTGTAGGCGATCGCGACGAGATTGACCGGGTTCTGCTTCTAACAAAATCACCTGACCAGCCCAGTTTAAGGGTTGTGTCGGCATGTTATGCTGCCACTCCATAAATAATTACCTCTTTGCTATACGAAAACTACGAATCCAAAGCCAGAAGCCGATACCTCTGGGAGTAAAAACCAGCAATAGCATTAACAATGCATCAATAAAGGCGTAAGGACTGGCATAATATCCAGCACTTAAAACACCGAAAACAGCCAAATAGTAATGCCACATCAACGGAATGCTAATAAAGATTAAGATTCCGAAAGCGGCAATGCGACCGACGAGCCAGAGAATTGCATAAATGCGAATCACACGTCTCTCAAATGCCGGGATGTGAGACTGATTTACCTTGCCTACCGAGCGAATGAATCGAGCTAATTGGTTACGCAGGTATACTTCGGTGTCTTTCATCAGACTTTTGCATCTGAAGAAATTGGCAATGACATAATAAAAGTCGGTGCGGACAAAAAAGTAGCATTGCCAAAGCAGACCAAGCAGATAAGTCAGCAACATCGCTCGACTCAGTAGGAAAACAACCGGAGGCAGCACCAGCCATGCGTGACTGTGGGCAAACAACAGTAAAGTCAGGACGGAAGCAGAAACTGCATCCAACAGTGGACCAGCGATGAATGGCAAATAACGCTGATTTCTAGGCACTGCCCAGACCCCGGTCATATCCGTTTCTGCTACCAATATCCAAAGACGATTGCTGATACCCATGCGGGAGGAGACACCAACGGCTCGCGCAGCAATTAAATGAGCCATTTCGTGTAAAAATAGTACGAAGTAGCTCATGGCGATTAAAACCAAACGCATCAGCGTCAAGTTTTTCTGGAAAAAGTGCGCCCCCCATCCCGGTACAATAGAAGGCTGGAGGGCGATCGCTAACAAGGCTAGACCGATTAAAACACCACAGCTAATCAGCACCGGACGGCTGAATAATCTTTGGGCTAGCGATCGTGGGAAGTTAGCGAAGTGAAAGCGTAATTGAGTTGGTTTTTCAAAGCTTGAGATAAATGCCGCATTCATCGCGACATCTGTTTGAGCAACCTCATCCTTCTTTAGCGCATGGACAAATCCTTTACGCTCCAAAAATTCTAGTAACTCCTCGATATCAGGAACCTCGTCATATTTTTCCTGATAAAGTGACTGAACTTGGGCTACCGTCTTGCCGTCCGCCAGATAGTCCAGCAGTTCTACAGCATCAGACGGCAACACCAAAAAAACAGCGGTATCCGTACGCCCGATGACAACCTCCTCCCCCTCAGATTGCCGAGTAAACGGATAAACCGCAACAAGCATGTCGCCTGTATACTGCCCCATTGATACTTTCCTTCGAGAGTAATTGGAACTGCCACCTAGGGATGGCGGTTCCAATCATAAGCACTTAACTTAAACCAATACGCAATTAGTTACAACTAGGACCATACATAGCTGCTGCGGTGGTTTTGAGCGTTTCGGCTTCGCGGATGACGAATTTCTTCATCGGTTTCAGTTCTTGCTTTGTGGATGTCATAGTTTTCATAAATTTGAACTCCTGTTTGTTTGTGACTTTTTTGGTGGTTCAGCGGCTAAATAAAGCTTGTTTCTGAACCGTTACTAACAGGTTCGCTTAGAAACTCTCAACCGTCGATATGGATAAGTTAAGGACTTTTATCTCGCTGATTTCATTTGCAAAACGCAGGTTAGTTCAGAAAAAGTCAGAAAAATTCAGGTGCTGTAAATTGAAGTCTTTTCTGCAACACTCCAACTCAATATTACCCTTGAGGGTACTGCGAAAGTATCAGCAACTTTTTTACAATAGTAAGGCTTACAACTTGACAAATCGATTCTTGTATGCGTAAGAGCCAGTGTTAACTTACGTGCGCTTGGGCAATAGTCAGATGAGCGCAAAAACTTTTCATTTATATCTCAGGCACTGCATAAGTTGATTTGAAGTGCATCTAATTAAAAAAGGAATTTAATCAGTCTGATTAACATAATCAAATTTTTGTCAATGTGTAAGTGCTGAATAGTACTTAGGCAATTTCCCTGTTTACAAATAAAATTATGAAAATAGGGATTTGTCTTGAATTATTCGCTATTTACGCAACACAAGGAACAAATCCGGAAAGTTGCAAATTTAATATGTATCCCTGTAGTGAGATGTACGTCGGAACAATGGACTTTGAAGAAGCATTCAAAGTTGTCGATACAGCAGTTTTTGCCAAGAGAAAAAGACATCTGAAAGATATTGAAGTGGCAATACTTCGCGGTTCGTGGAAAGGTCATAAGTATCACGAAATTGCAGAAGCTTACGGATATACTGCTGACTACTTAAAACAAGATATTGGTCCCAAATTATGGCAACTCCTTTCAGAAGTACTGGGAGAAAAGGTTAGTAAAACGAATTTTCAGGTAGCCTTGGAACGGCAATTAACACCTGATGTGATGGAGAGAATAATAACTCCTAACTCAGAATTCAAAACTCATCACTGTGATTGGGGTGAGGCAATTGATGTTTCTGTTTTCTTTGGTCGCATTGATGAACTTGCTACCCTCAATAAATGGATAGTACAAGATCGTTGCCGTTTAGTGACGCTGTTGGGTATGGGGGGAATTGGCAAAACATCTCTTGCTGTTAAATTGGCAGAACAGATTCAAGGTGAGTTTGAATATGTGATTTGGCGAAGTCTTCACTATGCACCTTCGTTATTGGCAATTTTGACAGATTTAAATCAATTTTTTGGCAGCGAATTAGAAACACTACCAGCAACAATCGAGCTTCAAATATCGCTTTTGTTAAAAAAATTGCGAACTCACCGCTGTTTGCTAATCCTAGATGATTGGGAGACAATTTTGCGCGGTGGAGATATCGCTGGATACTATCGACAAGGCTATGAAGATTACGGTGAATTTCTCAAACGAGTAGGAAGAGAACGCCACCAAAGCACATTAGTATTAGCTAGTCGGGAAAAACCTATAGAAGTTGTTTTTCAAGCTGGTGAAACTTCACCTGTACGTGTTTTAGAAGTTAAAGGTTTAAAGCCAAAAGATGCTAAACAACTTTTGGCTACCAAAGGTCTTTATGGTACAGAGAAAAAGTTAGACGAGTTAATTGAAATATACCGAGGTCATCCCAGCGCGTTAAAAACTATTGCTACCACAATTCAAGATTTATTTAATGGTAATATTACTGACTTTATCGGACAAAGCTCTTTAGTAATAGGTGATATTTTTTCTCACATTCTGAACCAACATTTTGAGCGCTTGTCTGATTTAGAAAAGACAATTTTGTACTGGTTGGCAATTGAATATCAGCCGATTTCCCTGGCTCAATTAAAAAGTAATTTAGGGGTTAAGGTGTCTTGTTCGGAATTACTGGCAGCGCTAGAATCTCTAGGAAGGCGATGTTTAATTGATAAAACTACGTCTGCGCTGATTGAAAAACAAACGTCTTGCTGTAACCATGAAACTTTATTCACCCTTGAACCTGTAGTGATGAGCTATGTCATCAATCAATTCATCGAACAAATTGTTCAAGATATAATTGAAGCGATGCAAGCTAACTCTATCGAAAAGCTAGGTTTGCTAAGAATTTATCCACTAGTCAAGGAAGATGAGGCTGACAACATCAAAGCGATTCAAGTACATTTTATCCTGACACGGGTTAAAGAACGTCTGCACCTAAAATTCAAAGACGCAAGCAGGGTAGAGATGCATTTGAAAAATTTACTTTCAAAACTACGCGGATATTCTAACGAAGCGATCGCATACGCAGAACACAACTTACTGAATTTGCTAAGAGAAACTATGCAATGATTGTTAGTTGCACCGATGTTGCATATTGGCGGGATATTTGACAATTAACATTAATAAAAACATTGCAACCGCCGTAGAGACGTTCCGGCGGAACGTCTCTACAATATATATAATTTCCCGGACATGATATAACGTGGAATTTATCGACGTGTGTCTAGTTGTAAGGTAAGCGATCGCTCCTACAATCAAAATATTGACATTTATTGCGGTGCGATCGGCAAAATTCTTACCCGCGAACGGTTTTCATCTACAGTAATTAATGCACCAGACTCAAGCTGTAACTCAAATTGACGCAACACCTGTATTATCAAGCTTTCTAAATTAACAGGTAGCACGTCTTGAGTACGCACTTGGATTACGCTAGGTGTTTCGGCTTGGGTAGCTGCCAGCATAGCACCAAAATCTAGATCGTTAGTAAAGACTATATAATCATTTACTTTTGCCCATTCCATAATCACGTTATCTGTAGCGCGTGGATCGCCAACCGCAGACCAATGAACGGACTCTATTTCATATTTGGCAAACACTTGAGTCCATTGCGGCGAAAGATTCATGTCAATCAGGATTTTCACGCTGGACTCAGAGGCATTTCTACTTCTTCAACTCGCCATGCTGCATAGGCAAGAGCTTCATACAAGTCTGCTTCTTCTAGGTAGGGATAAGCCTGCAAAATTTCTGCTGGAGAATGCCCCGATGCCATCAGCCCGACTATAGTACCAACAGTAACTCGCAACCCTCTAATACAGGGTTTTCCACCCATCACTTCTGGATTGAGGGTGATTCTAGTTAATTGTTTCATAGTTTTGATTTTAGTGCATTTATTATGAAGCTACCCCATAAGTTATTTTAAGTGGCGATCGCCATCCTTATGCGGCAGGGGCAAAAAGCTGAGGGAAGACGCTGCTAAAATACCAAGTGTATAGCAGCGATTCTCAAGTAGGAGATGCTGCGGCTTGTATCTTAGTCATACGCACTCCTCACACCCATGACGACAACAATTGATTTCCTCAGCCACCTCAACCCATCCCAACGTCAAGCCGTAGAACACTTTTGCGGTCCGCTGCTAGTTGTTGCTGGCGCCGGTTCGGGTAAAACACGAGCGCTGACTTATCGCATTGCTAATCTGATTCTCAAACACCGTGTCGATCCAGAAAATATTCTCGCGGTTACTTTTACTAACAAAGCCGCACGGGAAATGAAAGAGCGGATTCAGAAGCTTTTTGCCGAACAGTTGGCGATGTCAGAACACGGTGAGCGTTTTGATTTGTTGACAGAATACCAACAAGTTCAACTGAAGTCAAAAGTTTATCGCATTTATATCAAAGACTTGTGGTGTGGAACTTTCCACAGTTTATTTTCTCGAATTCTCCGCTTTGATATCGAAAAATATCAAGACGAAAAAGGACGGCGTTGGAATCGCAATTTCTCGATTTTTGATGATTCTGACTCTCAAAGCATTGTCAAAGAAATCGTCACCAAGCAGTTAAATTTAGACGATAAGAAATTTGAACCGCGTTCGGTACGTTACGCGATTAGTAATGCGAAAAATCAAGGTTTATCACCTCAAGAATTTGAACGAGAGAACCCTAAATATTGGGGAAGAGTCGTTGCGGAAGTTTATAGTTGCTATCAAGATAGGCTAGCACAAAACAACGCTCTTGATTTTGATGATTTGATTTTAATTCCTGTCAAACTTTTTCAGCAAAACGAACAAGTATTAGGTTATTGGCATCGGAAATTCCGCCATATCCTTGTAGATGAATATCAAGATACTAACCGCACTCAGTACGACCTGATTCGCTTGTTGGTAACGAACGGCGAAAATAATAAGAGTGAATGGGATTGGCGCGATCGCTCGGTTTTTGTGGTCGGTGATGCAGATCAATCAATCTATTCGTTTAGAATGGCTGATTTTACCATATTACTTGAGTTTCAGCAAGACTTTGGTGATAATTTGCCAGATGAAGATACCCGCACAATGGTAAAGTTAGAAGAAAATTATCGCTCTTGCGAAAATATTCTCGAAGCGGCTAACCAACTAATAGAAAATAATACTCAACGAATTGATAAAATCCTCAAACCGACGCGGGCAGCGGGTGAAGAAATTTATTGTCACAAAGCAGATGATGAAATCGCTGAAGCCGCATTTGTCATTAATCAAATTCGTACTTTAGAAAGGCAAAATCCCGAAGTTAATTGGGGTAACTTTGCCATACTTTATCGCACTAATGCTCAATCTCGTCCTTTTGAAGAAGCTTTAGTAAGAGCGGGAATACCTTATACAATTGTCGGAGGATTGAAATTTTACGATCGCAAAGAAATTAAAGATGTATTAAGTTATTTGAAGGCGATCGCAAACCCATCGGATACTCTAAGTTTATTACGAGTTATTAACACTCCTAGACGCGGTATTGGTAAAGCCACCATCGACGCTTTGGTTAACGCTGCCCAACAATTAGGGACAACATTGTGGGAAATATTGATTGATGAGACATCAGTTAATACATTGGCTGGACGTTCTGCGAAAGCTGTAAATAACTTTGCTCAAATGATTAGCAAATTGCAAGAACAAGTCAGCACAGTTCCCGTTTCCGAAATTGTAGAAAAATTGCTAGAAGCTTCTGGTTACGTTCAAGATTTGCAAAATCAAGGTACAGAAGAAGCTGACAACCGCTTGCTAAACGTCAAAGAACTTTATAACGCAGTGTTGCAATTTGAAGAAGAAAACGAAGATGTTTCATTAGGTGCTTTTTTGGAAAGTACTTCTCTCAGTTCGGATTTGGATAACTTAAAAGAAGGACAAAAAGCGGTTTCTCTGATGACTTTACACTCTTCTAAAGGATTAGAGTTTCCGGTTGTCTTTTTGGTGGGGTTGGAACAGGGATTATTCCCTAACTATCGTTCTTTAGATAATCCAACAGCTTTAGAAGAAGAACGTCGCTTGTGTTATGTGGGTATTACTCGCGCACAAGAGCGGTTATATTTATCACATGCTCGCGAACGTCGTTTGTATGGAAATCGAGAACCAGCAGTGCGATCGCAGTTTCTCAACGAATTACCAGAAGAATTATTAACAACTCCGCGTCAGACTAGCCAAAGCTTCACCAAAAGTCCTTCTGTAGCTGCTTCTGCGTCAACTGGAAAGCAACAAAATATACAAAATTGGCAAGTAGGCGATCGTGTCTTGCATAAAACTTTTGGTATTGGACAAATCACCCACGTTTTCGGTTCAGGTAATAAAGTCTCTGTAGCGATTAAATTCACCACTCTCGGTCAAAAAATAATCGACCCCAGAGTAGCACAATTACAACGAGTCGAGTAGATAGTTTTAATTTATCGGGGCAAATTTATTAAAAAGTTGCCCCCTATTTTTTAGCTTACAAAAATAGCGCAGGTGATACATGAAAAAAGGCTCCTAGTGCTTTGGATTGACTTTTGCTAATACCTCTTTTTCCATTTATCACTTCTGAAGTAAATCCCGACGAACCAAAAATTTCTAGTAAGTCTTTTTGTTTTAGCCCTCGTGCCAACATTAATTCATGCAATACATCATGAGGAGTTGCAGCTTTCAATTGATAGTGTTTCTTTTCATACTGCTCAATTACTGTTACTAACAACTGCAACACTTCAACTTGTTCTGCTGTCAGGTTTTCACCCAAATCCATGAGTTTTTCTACCTCATTTAATAGACGCTTATACTCTTGTGCGCTATCAATGACTCGTGGGAGAGTTTCTGCAAGCAGCTTAATGTATTCTTCTCTATTTAATGTGCTAGTCATATCAACCCCCTTGGGGTGGAATATTATGTTCTCATTTTGAGAACTTGTTGTCAAGCCTCTGTGCAACTGTTTTTTCTGAATACATTCTAAGAACGCAAGTAAGGTGCGTATTTTGTCACCTAACACACCTTACATATCTTGTTGCGAAGCAGTTCTGGGGTTAGACGTTGCATTACTCCCAGCTATAGTTAGCAAGTTTACCCAAAAACAAAGCTGTTCCTACTACGTTAACGGCTAAAGTTAAACCATCATTTAACGAGTCAACAAAGCGTCTGTTTTGTCTTTCTGGTAGTTGCGTAACTTCTTCGATATATACATTATCTTTTTCTGATAATAAGATATCTCCAGTCGAAGAATCTGGTAGAGATGTACTGATTTGCTTTGGTAAATTCTCCAGAATTTGAGTTTCTGGAAGGGTAGAAAACGCTTTGCCTTCTTGAAAAAGTTGAGTCACTATTTGATTAGATAAAGCCCGAATTTGTTCTTCAAACTCAACTTGGTTCACCTCACTCATTACCACCGCAGACTTTAAATTTTCTGTTTGGCTAACTAAGTCTTGCTTGTTTTGGTGAATTGTAGGTGAGATTCCTAATTCTACTTCAATGTCAATAGGCACTTTTAACATTAAAGAGATATGAAGCTTGTTACCTTCTAAACGTGAGTTAGATTCATTTAAAGCAGACATAAGTTTTAACAAATTCTAGAGTTGTTATATTTGAATTTGTAGGCTCAACAAAAAAGCTATTTACAACGAGGTACACCACCCTAAAAAAGGGTGGTGATAATGTTTCCCATAACAAACAATTAGCGATCGAACGATTAACTCATCTCTGTTGATTGTAATACATCTTGTGCAGCTATCTGTTTTGGTTCACATTCATTTTGAGGATAACACACAGGTGCATTTGCCCGAACTTCTGGTTCCAGTAACAAATCTGGCTCCAGGAAAATAGGTAATTTCTGCTTAATCGAACGTACTGAAGTTATGTACACTTGGGGACTAATAGTGATGGGAACATTCAGTTTGATAGGAACTGTGAATTCACATTCGCAGTTGTTAGCAGGATTTTGTTGGTAGGTAGCCATAAGTTGCACTCCTGTTGATTTACAAGTTGTTTGAGTTGAATACTTTGCTTGCTTGACTGTTGTTAATTGCAGCCATTTTGGGGGTAACACACAGGTGCATTTGCCCGAACTTCTGGTTCAATTAACAGGTCTGGTTCTAGGAAAATGGGCAATCTCTGCTTGATAGAAGGTACTGAAGTTACATACACTTGGGGATTGATGGTGATGGGAACATTCAGTTTGATGGGAACTGTGAATTCACATTCGCAGTTGTTATTATTTGGTTGGTAGGCAGCCATAAGTTGCATTCCTGTTGATTTACAAGTTGTTTGAGTTGACTATCTAAGTACAACATTGCACATAGAAAGTCATGAATTCAATTTGTGAAAACTCTGCGTCACTCTGCGTTTAAAAATGCTACGAAATTATGCAGAAATTACGCTGAAGGCAATGTTTGTTGAGCGGGTAACTGCTTGGGTTCGCAGTCATTTTGGGGATAACACACAGGTGCATTTGCTCGAACTTCTGGTTCCAGTAACAAGTCTGGTTCAAGGAAAATAGGTAATCTCTGCTTGATAGAAGGTACTGAAGTTATGTAAACTTGGGGACTGATGGTAATG
This sequence comes from Hassallia byssoidea VB512170, assembly GCF_000817785.2. Lineage (GTDB taxonomy): Bacteria > Cyanobacteriota > Cyanobacteriia > Cyanobacteriales > Nostocaceae > Hassallia > Hassallia carrinoi. The sequence continues at coordinate 22,107 of NZ_JTCM02000099.1, forward strand.
GGAACATTCAACTTGATGGGAATTGTGAATTCGCATTCGCAATAGTTAGCATTCGGTTGGTTGGTAGCCATAATTTACACTCTATTTGGTAGTAAAGAAATCGTTGATGTAGAAGGTTGAGTTTTTTGTTTCCCTTCTTATACTTAATAGGCATCGCAAATTCAGATTATGCACCAATCAGATATTTATATTTTCCAAATTACTCAAATGCTTGTTATTCAAAGCTTTCAGGATTACAAATAATCGCACTGACTATTAATTAGCCGCGATTTTTGGGAAACGCATACAACAAAATTGTAGTTAAGACAAATTATATTTACATATATTTAAATAGATGAAATATTGAAGCGCTCAAAAAAATAATGTGAATAATGCAAAAACCGGGTTGATGAGTGCAATTCTCAAACAAACCCAGTTTCTGTGAATTTAATTTTTCTTGAGAGATAAATAGTTACGTTGATTTGAGGGGAATAACCCCTCGATCAAAAACGCGGTTATCAATGCCGATCGCGCTAACTTCTATTTTATCTGCATACACTTCATATGCCGCAAAACTCAAGTTGCTGGTAGAATATTCAGTCCATTCATTTTTGCCTACAGGACGATTACCCGCACCTGCACCACAAATTATATAAGTCGTTCCATTAATCGCACGAGTGCGTTCATAATGGTGTTCGTGACCGTTGATATAAAGCTGAACGCTGTATTTTTGAAACAGGGGAGTGAAGGTTTGAATAAAAGCTGGATTGCTTCCGTAAACACCTGACGCATACACTGGATGATGACCAAAAACTACCTTCCAAGTTGCTTGAGAGCGACTTAATTCTTGTTCTAACCAAGAAAGCTGGTTTTTCCAGTCTGCATTGTCGTTGGTATCCAACGCAAAAAACTGCACAAGTCCACGGCTAAATGTGTAATAGCGTCCTTTCATGTTAAAGCCGGGATATTTAACTTGTTTTTCGCCGTTTGCCGTGCGAATATCGTGATTGCCTAAACAAGCTTGAAATTTTACGTTTTGTTTGAGCAAAGATGCGTAGGGACGCTCAAACACTTCGCCGATTTTTTCCATCTCACCATTATTGTAGATGTTATCTCCAGCCAAAACGATTAAATCGTAAAGATTTTTGCTGTGATAATTTGTCATCGCTTGAGCAACATTATACTGTCCTTTTGCGCCGGTTCCTGTATCTGCTACAGAAACAAAACGTAATAGCAAGTCTTTTTTCGCAAACTTGGGGTTAATCTGACGACTGAAGCTTTTGCCAGCATGAACGACTGCTGCCAAGGCACTCAAACTAGAGAATAATAAAAATTGTCGGCGTTTTAGGCTCATAGTTGACTCAATTTAAAATGAAGCAATATTAGAACTCATCAAGTGATACATTAAGGCTGAAGACGCGCTACCTCTAAGAATTTATCCCGTTTGAGCCGCACCGCGCTGTAACGTCAGGAAATTTTCATGTCACAAGACAACCCGAATCCACAACCACCACGCAACAAACCAGAACGTCAACCGACGTCACCCAGACAGCAAAGAACTCAAATACAGCCATTTTGGAAAGCGCAAACTATCAAACTTCTGCGCGGAACAATTGGTGCTTTAGAAGGTGCGGTGGAAAAACTGGAGACAGAACCCGCACCCGGTAGTAAACAAACCCCTGGTTTTTGGGGTGGAATTTTAGGAAAAATTCGCTCTTTGTTACCAGAGAATTTGTCAGCAAAGCTGTCAGATACAGCTTTGACAGGAATTATTGCCGCAATTTCGGTAATTTTGATTTGGACAACTTCGACGCTGCTAACAAATAAACCTGCTGAAGTGGCAACTGTTCCCCAGGTGGAAGAAACACCATCCCCAACTATAACTACACCACCAGCAGAAATCATACCAGAACCGCAGCCATCAGCCGAAATTCCCCCACCAGAACCGGAACCAACACCAACATCGGAACCGACACCAGAACCGACACCGGAACCGACACCTGAACCAACACCGACACCAGAACCGACACCAATATTAGAATTGACACCAGAACAACAATTGATTGCAGCGATTCAAAATCAAGTAGGAGAAATTAGCGATCGCTTTGCCTCCGGTTTAATAAAATCTATACAAGCCAACTTTAGCACCAGCAATCTCACTGTCAAAATTACTGACGATTGGTACACCCTGAAAGAATCGCAACAGGACAAACTAGCCGCCGATATTCTCCAACGCTCGAAGGAACTCGATTTCAGCCATTTGGAAATTACCGACTCTCAAGATGAGTTAGTAGCGCGTAACCCCGTTGTCGGTACTGAAATGGTGATTTTTAAACGCAAGATTTAGGGGTTTATTCTTAACAGACCACTAGAATTATCTCTGGTTATATGGTTTATTTATTACTAGCGCAGGTAACTTTTGTTCAGTTACTGCCGTAAAAGTAGTATATATACGCAATGATTAACCGTTGGGGCTGGTTGTTGGGGATAGCGATCGCTCAAAGTATTTCTTGGGCAAATAGTGCTGTAGCTCAAATTACTCCAGATAGCACTTTACCGAATAATTCTATTGTTACACCGCAGGCGCAGATACTGAACATCACCGGAGGAACACGAGCGGGAAGCAACCTTTTTCACAGTTTTCAACAATTCTCCGTTCCCACAGGTGGAACTGCTTTTTTTAATAATGCTCTTGACATTAGTAACATTATCAGCAGGGTAACGGGTAATTCAATTTCCAACATTGATGGATTAATTCGCGCTAACGGGA
>NZ_JTCM02000219.1 GCF_000817785.2 Hassallia byssoidea VB512170
TTCACATACCTCGGCTCGAAAGTTATTTCCCATGAAGAAAGCAAAGAAAGTTTCTGCTTCTAATAATTTAGTGCATCTTCATGGAGAATTGGTATAAGATAGCGTTGTCCGAAACCTTGAAATAAAGTTATGCGTGTATTTTCTGGTTTTTTCTCGTCTGTGTACTTTCCAGATAACAAACCAAATCCTAAAGGGCTATAAGCGAGTAAACCAACATTTGTGTAACGAGAAACTTCTGCTAAAGCTGAATCAAATACGCGATTTAGCAAGTTATAAGCATTTTGAATCGAGATAACTTTGGGTAATCCTTGCTGTTTGGCGATATGAACAAACTCGCTAACTCCCCAAGGTGTCTCATTACTCAAACCCAGATAACGAATTTTCCCGGCTTTGATGACCGAAGCAAATGCTTCTAATTGTTCGGTAATACTGATAGTTTCACGTTCCAAATCCGGTTTGTACTCTGTTTGTCCAAAAGTGGGAACATAGCGTTCGGGCCAGTGAATTTGGTATAAATCTATATAATCTGTTTGCAATCGCTTCAGGCTATCATCTACCGCTTGCTTAATGTTATCGCGGTCAATTTTGATGTTTCCTCCCCGCAGCCATTTAAACGGACGACCGGGACCGGCAATTTTTGTGGCAATAATCAGGCGCGAACGCTGTTGTTTTTTCAACCATTCACCAATGTAAGCTTCCGTTTTTCCTTGAGTTTCACCACGCGGGGGTACTGGGTACATCTCCGCAGTATCAATAAAATTTATCCCTTGAGCAACAGCATAATCTAACTGTTGATGCGCTTCTTCAATGGTATTCTGCTGTCCATAAGTCATGGTTCCCAAACAAATTTCCGAAACCTTAAGGTCACTTTCGCCAAGTTGATTGTATTTCATATTCTTGAATTAATTCTCTTGATTACTTTTAGCAAAAAAAGTAATACAACGGCGATTTGACTAAAAATACACTAAGTCTACCGACTTACCGGAGTTAATTTTTCTAAAAGGTATATTACCAGATATGATTCCTAAAGACAAGCCGATCGCCCTAATTTTAAATTATGTATAGTATGTAGCTAGAAATACTCATTTCATACAAACTGTATGAAATACTGCTATCTAGTAATATAAATCTGTACTAAATCGACCAATTTACCGTATATTTATTAATGAGGCGATTTGGTCATTGCCATAAAATGATTTTATCTTGCCTAATTTTGTGATTAGCAGGGGATAGTTTTGATGACGATCCAGATACAAAGCACCGAATCAGAGTAGCGATAAAGCGCAAAATTGAAGCTTTTACCTCATTGCTAATAAGAGTTTTCTTTTTTATCTAATGTTATCCGAAGACGTGCGTGTAGAAGCACAGAGGATTTGTACCAGACCGAATTGTGTGTTCTATGAAAATGAAAAAAGAATTTGGGAATTTTCTGTTTACTTTACCAATGTTTTTGATGCTGTTTTTCTTAGCAGCTAGCGCGAAAACTCTTGCTCAAGAAGAAACACAGATAAAGGCAGAAACTTCATCACCGACATTATTACCTTTAGATGAAACTGTGCTTGAGGCAGGAGGTACAGCAAATTCTACTTTCGCGGATGTCAAATTAGCGCCCCTACCTGAGATAATTGCTCAAAAGCCACCGGAAACAACACCCGTTGAACCCGTCAACGAGTCACCAGTGACATCGGTATCGGAACTTTCCGATATACAACCGACAGACTGGGCATTTCAAGCACTTCAATCTTTAGTTGAGCGGTATGGATGTATAGCAGGCTATCCTGACAGGAAATATCGCGGAAATCGAGCTTTAACGCGGTACGAATTTGCAGCAGGATTAAATGCTTGCTTAGACCAAGTAACGAAATTGATTGCATCATCAACGGCAAATCTGGCAACAAAAGAAGATTTAGTAACTTTACAACGGTTATCAGAGGAATTTCGCCCAGAACTTGCTCAATTCCGGGGAAGATTAGATACTTTAGAAGCGCGATCGGCACAAGTCGAAGCAAATCAGTTTTCAACTACAACTAAATTGCTGGGTGATGCCATATTTGTGGCAGCTGATACTTTTGGTGACAGGGCAAATAATAGACCTGCTAACGATACCAAAGATGATACAAATACTTTTCTTTCTTACCGCGCTAGACTTGTGCTTCAAACTAGCTTTACGGGTAAAGACCAACTAACAACAGCTTTACAAGCAGACAATATCCCTATTTTGGGAAGCAGTACGGGAACGCAAATGACCCGTTTTGCTTTGGATAGGTCTACTAATTATCCAGAAGGGAATTTGTTTCTTGCCAACTTATACTATCGTTTCCCTGTAGGCAATAATGCTAATGTTTTTATTGGTACTAGAACCCTAAACTTTCCTATTTGGGTACCGACACTGAACGCTTTGAATGGTAATCCCTTACAAGGTGGTTTCTCTCGATTTGGACAGTTTAACCCGACTGTGTACCGTCCTGGCTTTGATGGTGCAGGTGCAGCTTTAACATACAAATTTAGCGATCGCCTGCAAGTACATTTAAGTTACATCGCCGATAACTTTTTTGCAAATCGACCCGAAAATGGGATTTTTAACAATAGTTCCCAAGCAGCGATCGCCCTTGGGCTGAACCTGGACAAAAATGGACAGCCTTCATCCGAAAATGTCGTGGGGGATCGAGGATCTAGTAAACAAGGCTGTCCATTTTTGT
>NZ_JTCM02000100.1 GCF_000817785.2 Hassallia byssoidea VB512170
GGTCTTGGGGTTTCCCCAAGTGGAGCATCTGGCGTGGCAGGGGAGCCAGTGCGGTCTTGGGGTTTCCCCAAGTGGAGCATCTGGCGTGGCAGGGGAGGCAGGGGGAGAGGAATTTTACCCAATGCCCAATGCCCAATGCCCAATGACGGCAGGTGCTCCACTTGGTCCGACACCAAGACCGCACAGCCAAACCTATGCCCATTGCCCCATGCCCAATGCCCCATCCCCTACGCAGTTTTCATAACTTAACAAAAATCAGCTTTTTTTGACAAAGCTATACTTCATTCACTACACAGCTAATTGACAAACTGCTGTATCCTAAATGCTGCAAGCATCTGTAGTTACTTTTAAAGTAAGAAGCTCCTCGCTAGACCATTCGTCCTCATGCGAAAATGCAATTAATGGTAGTGCCGCATAAGTGAAACAACCTCAAAAACTGCATATATTCCTCTTTAGCGCCCCATAAATTTTTTGTGGGGATCAAATCGACCGTATTGAGATTTGCAGATGTTCTTGAGGTTCAAGTAAGATGCATTTTTTAACTATACTAACATTAATATCTGTGTCTGTGTGTTATAAAGTACGGGTAATTTTCCGTCATACTACCAAGAAGACTCATAAATAACGCATAATTAAATAATCTGAAGTGAAGATATTGCCTTCAGTCGGGTGTATACTACTTACTTTCCTTTAGCTGATAACTGTGTAAACGTGCTATTCATCTGTCTGTAATATGAGTAACGACATAGATCTGATCAAACGTCTTGGTCCGAGTGCGATGGATCAGATCATGCTTTATCTTGCTTTTAGTGCCATGCGGACTAGTGGGCATCGGCATGGGGCGTTTTTAGATGCGGCAGCAACGGCAGCAAAGTGTGCGATTTACATGACCTATCTGGAGCAGGGACAAAACCTGCGAATGACAGGACATTTGCACCACCTTGAGCCGAAGCGGGTGAAAATCATTGTTGAAGAAGTAAGACTTGCGCTGACAGAGGGCAAGCTGTTGAAGATGCTTGGTTCGCAAGAACCGCGCTATCTAATTCAGTTGCCTTATGTGTGGATGGAAAAGTTTCCTTGGCGACCGGGGCGATCGCGCATTCCGGGTACAAGTCTGACTTCTGACGAAAAAAGGCAAATTGAACAAAAACTGCCGCAGAACCTGCCTGACGCCCAATTAGTCAGTTCTTTTGAGTTTTTAGAACTGATTGAATTTTTGCATAAGCGATCGCAGGAAGACTTGCCCGAAGAACACCGTATGGGTTTGAGTGAAGCTTTAGCGGAGCATATCAAGCGCCGTCTGCTATACTCAGGCACGGTGACAAGGATTGATTCTCCTTGGGGAATGCCTTTCTACGCTCTGACCCGTTCTTTTTACGCTCCTGCTGACGATCAAGAGCGTACATACATCATGGTCGAAGATACCGCTCGGTATTTTCGCTTGATGAAAGATTGGGCAGAACGACGACCAAATTCGATGCGAGTCTTGGAAACTATGGATGTGCCACCAGAGCGATTAGAACAGGCTCTGTCAGAATTGGATGAAGTTATCCGCGCTTGGGCGGATAAATATCACCAAGAGGGAGGAGTTCCCATGATTTTACAGATGGTCTTCGGTAACAAAGAAGACTGATAATCAACAGCGATTAGCAAATGAAGCGCTAATCGCTTTAATTTCTGGGGGGATTCGTGGGAATTGGGGTACTCTCAAAAACTGGTTGGATATTTTGCTGCGATCGCGTTGCCGGTATAAACGAAGGTAAATAACCGCTAACCGCTCGGTCACTGGCATCAATACAATTATCCATCGCTTGCACAGGAGCAGAGTCAGTTTCCGCACGCAAACCCACAACACACTGAGCGAAACGCACTGGCAACAAACTGCGACTACAGTAATTTAAAGCAGCCGGGTTAACAGCCTCTTTAACATTTGCACTAATACCTACCACACAAGTGGCTAAATCTTCCGGACGCCTTGCTTGGTTACAAGATGCGAGTGCATCCGTCGCTGCAATTTGCGTTTGTTTCTGAATTCTCGACACGCACAAAGACAACTCTTTCGGACGCAGTGCGTTTGCACAACCAACAGAAGCTGCATCAGGAGTTACGCCGACACTTAAAAGGCGACCGGCACAAACACGGTAATCATTCGCATAAGAGGCAGTGACAGCCATACCAGGTAAAGGCATTGCCATCCATCCAGCTACAGCCAAAGCTGGTGCGAACAAGCGAATTGTTTTATTTTTTAACTTACCTAAGGCATAACTTACGTGTTTATTCGGACTTTTGCTCATTTTTTTTGCGATCGCTAACATTGCCATTCTCCAAACACCCAAGCATATGCTATCTCAAATTCGGGAATGGGGAATGGGGAATGGGGAATGGGGAATGGGGAAAGAAAAATTTCCTACTCCCTACTCCCTACTCCCTACTCCCTATTCTTTGTGGAGAATGGAGAATGGAAAGAATCTCTCATTACCAATTTGCAATGCCCAATGCCCAATTACCAATTACCAATTACCCATTCCCCCTTGCCCAATTTGATATAAAAATTAATAATTTATGGAAATAATGTTTTCTACCTATTTATAATGGAATGTCTGGGTAAAATTAAACAGGATTTAGATTAAGGAAACACATGTCCCGATATAGAGGACCACGCCTCAGAGTTACTCGCCGCTTAGGTGACTTACCAGGATTAAGTCGTAAAAGCGCTAGACGCGCTTATCCCCCTGGTCAGCATGGTCAGAACCGCAAGAAGCGCTCTGAGTATGCCATCCGTCTAGAGGAAAAGCAAAAGCTCCGCTTCAACTACGGTCTGACCGAAAAGCAGTTGCTACGTTATGTACGCAAAGCTAGACGTGTTACCGGTTCTACCGGACAAGTGCTGCTGCAATTGCTCGAAATGCGCTTGGATAACACTGTTTTTCGCATGGGTATGGCTCCCACCATTCCAGCGGCTCGTCAGTTGGTAAATCACGGTCACGTAACTGTTAACGGTCGTCCCGTGAATATTGCCAGCTATCAGTGCCGTCCCGGAGAAGAAATTGCGGTGAGAAACCGCGAAAATTCACGCAAGTTGGTAGAAGCTAATTTGCAATATCCCGGTTTAGCTAACCTTCCCAATCATCTAGAGTTTGATAAAAACAAGATGCAAGGCAAAGTTAACGGTGTGATTGAGCGTGAATGGGTAGCGCTACAAATTAACGAACTGCTCGTGGTTGAGTATTACTCACGTCAAGCTTAAGGATTTTAGATTTTAGATTTTAGATTTTGGATTGTAAATTGCGGATTACTCGTCACAACCAAAGATTTTGGACAAGATGCAAGTAACCTAAATAATCCAAAATCCGTCTTGAAAAGCTTTGATGCCTTCTCCTGTCGGAGAGGCTTCTCTTCGAGACGCTTCGCGAACGCCAACGGCAACGCCAAGGGCGAACGGAGGAAACCTCCGCTCAAACTTTTCGCAAAATCCAAAATTGTTTCATCCGCCAATTTGCGACATGGTGCGAGAATAAACACCGATTGTTCCCGTGTCGCGTCCTTTAAAGTTGATTTCTGGCTTCATTGCCAATAAATGTCTAACCTGCTCTCGCAATTTGGCGGTGCTGACACCTGCGCGCAGAGCAGTTTTCAAATCAAGTTGCTCGCTTTCATTTAATAAACAAGGACGCAGCCAGCCATCTGCACTCAAGCGCATCCGGTTACAGCGATCGCAAAAACATTCTGACATCTGACTGATAAATCCCAATGTCCCCTTCGCTCCCGGAATTTGAAATACATCAGCAGGTCCACTACCACAAACTTGCGATTCTGTCAAACCCCAACGTTCGCGGATTTGTTGGCGCAACTGTTCTGAAGAAACCCAACCGCGATCGCCAAATAACTGCGAATTGCCAATCGGCATAAATTCAATAAATCGAACGTGCCACTGTTTGTCAATACTCAAGGCAGCGAGATCGAGAACTTCGTGGTCATTAACACCCGGAATTATCACTACATTGAGTTTCAGTGGGTTGAATCCCACATGGTATGCTTGTTGAATTCCTTCCCATACATTTTGCCATCGAGAACGACCGCGATTGCCGATAATTTGGTCAAATATATCTGGGTCGAGAGAATCTAAGCTAATGTTAATGCGTCGCAGACCTGCATCGTAAAGGTTTTGCGCCATTGACGCGAGTAAAAAGGCGTTGGTTGTCATCGAGAGGTCTTGAGTTTGGGGGAAAGATGCGATCGCATGAACCAAATCCACCACACCGGGACGTAACAGCGGTTCTCCCCCAGTCAAGCGAAAGCGAGTAAAACCAACGGGGATAAACACCTCTTGAATTAGGGTGAGTAGTTCCGCATCAGTCAAAAGCTGTTGCTTGAGGATATAGTCTAATTCTGCCCCTTCCGGCATACAGTATTGACAGCGAAAATTACAGCGATCGATTAAACTTATCCGGAGGTAATCTACCTGGTTCATAATTTTATAGATTTATCTTTTAGTCTTGATTCACAAGACGCGATTTTTGTCCAGCTATACAAGCTTGCTTGATAAATTTTATTTACATGCTTTTAAGCTAACGTGAATTTAGCTTGATTGTGGATTTGACATAACACAATCCGCCATAGGTTATAAACCTATGGCTAACAGCGCTCATTCCTATAAATAGGACTAAATAGTAGCTACCGTATGGATTTCAGTCTATTTTAATGGACTTGGGCTATTAGCCTAGGACTTGCAGTCCTAGGCGGGATTGAAAGCTAATTGAGAGTAGTACAAAATGTAGACTAATTTTTCGCACTCTACTTATCTAAAAAATCAATTTTCACCGCCACATTGAATAAATCCTGCTTGGTGCTTGAGTTTTTAACCTCACCCTCATTCAAAGCAACAACATAAGGTTCACCATCAACTAGCGCGATAATCGGTCCACCAGAAGAACCCCCCGCAGTATCGCAATCATGTAAAAGAAAATTCGCTTCTTCTTTCAAAATGCTGCAACCAGCTTGAAAACTTGCCGTCCATCCAGCACCAGCGGTAAAAAATTGTTGATATTTGCTGCTGGGAAAATCGCGAGAATAGCCGACAAAAAAGTATTTTTTCTGATTGCGAATCAAAGTTGAGGAAGCAACAGATTTTACACCTAAATAGCCGTACTTGCGACCTAGGGGCTTATTAATTTTCATCACAGCCCAGTCATTTGCATCGAGTTTCGCACCATCTTTGAAATTTGTGCCATAGACAACATCCACCACTTCTGCCACATCCCGCGTATCTTGTACTTGACCATCAATCACGTTTGGCAGAAATTGAATTCTTTGGCTTAACTTACCAGTTTCCGGGTCGATGACGCAGTGGGCATTGGTCAAAATAATATCTTCGGCAATTAACGCTCCCGTGCAATGATAACTATTAGCATCCGCTGTAGTACCTTGCACTCGTCCAATAGTTGACCAAGGATATTTTCTACTCAACATCGGGATGCGATCGTCTATCTGGTCAGGAATTCCCCGCGTACCACCTTCATTAGGTTTTGCCGACTGACCAAGATTAGATGGCATAAAAGGTTTATTATTGCCTTGTATGCGTAACTTACCTGCATCTTTAAAGCTGGTAAACTTCGGTGGGGTAGTTTGTTGCCTTTGTGTCTGTGCTTGTGCTTGCATTGATGCCCAATAGCCCAAAGTTGCGACACTGAGAATTGCTGATAGAAATAGTGCAAAAGATTGTTTAGTCATAAGATTATTACTCCTTTGTGGAAAATTGAAGTTTTTGAAATCATAATGTGTGTCACAGACTCAGACCTCTCCCCCAGCCCCTCCCCTATGAGGGGAGGGGAGCAAGATTAACTGGAAGTCGAACCTCTCCCCCAATCCCTCCCCTTCTTACTCCCCCTTCCCTACGAGGGAAGGGGGCTGGGGGGTTAGGTTTCTTCATCGCCACTCACCCTGTAAAGTGAAGGCAGACCAATAATAAGGATTTTGCCACTTCTGGTCTTGCCATAATTTCATTTGTGCAGCACGCAAAGCAACTGTAGGCGACTTGCCTTGTTTCAACATTTCTGTATAAAATTCTTGCATCAATTTTGCTGTCCCATCGTCGTTAACTTGCCAAAGAGACACAGCTACTCGTTCTGCCCCTGCATACATCAATCCTCTTGTCAAGCCTACTAATCCTTCACCATTGACATTTTTACCCAAACCAGTGTCACAAGCACTTAGTACTACTAAATCGGCTGTAAAGTCAAGATTAAAAATGTCACCTAATCGTAAATAACCTCTATCCGCAGGTTTAGCTTGTTTGTCTAGAAACAAAGAAAGAACGATTCCTGATAATTCCGGGTTATTGGGGTCTGCAAAGCCGTGGGTAGCAAAATGTAAAAAGCGATATTGAGAAAGTTGCTTATTTGTTACCCAGTTGTAGTTAGCATCAAAGCCAAAAGCTTGCAGATTATTAGAAGATGGTATGAGGTCTAAAATCGCCTTTGCTTCAGTGCTTGTACCTTCGATTCTTTCCCAGACATTGCGATTGAGATTTTTTGCGCCTCGTTTCAGGTCAGATTGTTCTATTTGACCGCGAAAATCCGAGTTAGGAACGGGAATTGCAGGTTTGCCAGTGATTCGCTCATCATTCGCTTCAAATACCGGATCGGCAAGCACTGCGAGAGTTTTTGGTGCGCTTTTACGTCCTTTGAGGTCAACTCTTTGGGTAGCGATCGCTGTAACCGAAGGCAAATTAACTATTTCATGGTTGACTATCAAAGGTTGATAATTGACCTCTCCCCCAACCCCTCCCCTCATAGGGGAGGGGAGTTTATCTTGCTCCCCCTTCCCTTGCACCTTAAGGGGTTGGGGGGTTAGGTCATTTAATGCCGCAAAGGGAATTGTTTGCAAAGCACCATCAGCCACAATCACCAAACGCTTTTGCCCCAACTTGTCAGCCACAGGTGCAAGGATGAGTTTACTAAGTTTAGTTGCAGATAAAGCTGTTAAGTCCCCTCCTCTCGGTTGTTGCAAGTCATTTTTAAATTTTGTTGCGGCTTCTTCTATTTGCTTGCGTGGGGGAAGTTCGTAGCTGTCGATGGAGTTGGGAGTAACAGCCCAAAGATAGCTACGTTCTTCACCCAAGGAATACTCTAATAACAGAGTATCTTTATCGAGTTGTTGCTGAATTTGCGATAATTTTAGGGGTTCGGGATATATCAGATTCCCGTATTTTGGGCTTGAAGTGCGGATTTTGGTTTGTAGTTCTTTTTGTTGAGTGAGGAGGGTTTCGACTTCTTTTTGAAGCTTCTCGGCGCTGACTTTCGCAATGGGGTCTTTAATTTTGTCACTATTAACTATATCAAACCGGAGTTTTCCTCTAGCATCAATTAACTGTTGTAAACGCTTTTCTTCTGCCAAAAGTTTGGGGTCAACGCCTTTACGAATATTTGCTCTAGCTTCGGTTAATAGTTCAATTAAACCACGGGCGCGGGAGCGTTCGCTAATGTGCAGTGCTTGAGCGTTATATCCTTTTGATGGGTCTTTTTTGTGCAGTTGCATCAACAAATCAATGTAGAATTGGTAATAATCCTGCACTGTCGCAAAGTAGGAAGAACGTAAGTCTTGGCTTGTAACTTTGCTGCGTGTATTCTCAACAATGCCGATAACTGTTTCTATGTGCGTCTTGGCTTGGTTGAAATTGCCTCTATCGCGCTCAATGATGGCTATTTTATACAGTGGAAAAGTTTGATAGGATATGTCGCCTATTTGCTTTGCTAGCTTTAGTTGTTGATTGTAAGCCTCTATAGCCAGCTGCGGCTGTTTCATAGAGGTGTAAATTATACCTTGAGCTTTGTAGACGGTGGCAAGTGATGTTAAATCTCCTAGTTGCTGTGATAGCAACAAAGATTGTTTGCTGGCATCAAGAGCCTTTTGATGATCTCCTGCGCGTTCATAAGCGGCAGTTAAAAAAGTGAGAGCACTATTTTCATGATCCTTAAGGTTATATTTGCGAGATAATTCCAAAGCTTTTTCGCCATTTTCTATCGCTTGGGGATAATCCTGCAATAATTCATAAGCCTTGGTCATATTTCCAAGATTGGTAATTTCGTCAGAAACAGAACCTTGTTCGCGGGCAGATATTAACGCCTGCTTAGAATAATCCAATGCTTGATGACAATCTTCTGGTTTTTTTTGATAAAAGCAGCTTGCTAGATAAGCAACACCTATGGAAGAGAGAGTAACTCTTACTAAGCTCGGATTGCTTTGCTGATATATTGCCAAAACTTCTTTGCTTTTTTCGATACTTAATTCATAAGCCCCTAAATTTCTGTAAACATTGCTCATCTCAAAGATAATCCCTCCTTCTAGATCGGAGTTTTGTTTTTGCTTAGAAATCTCCAGTGCTTCGTTGAGTCTATTTAGGGCTTCCTGAAATTCTCCTGATTTTGTATGGATAGAAGCAATATTTACTAGCGTTTTAGCTTTTCCTTGAAAATCTTTAATTTCAGTTTGTAGCTTTAAAGCTTGAGTAAAATTCTCATTGGCTTTTTGAGTCTCGCCTAGACTATAGTACGCCTGACCAATACTGGAAATCAACTCTGCTTCATCCTGGGTTCGACCTAACTCATGGGCAATAATTTGTGCTTGTTTTAAATAGACGATTGTTTGCTGTGTATCACCCAACGCTAAATAGCTGATGGCAATACTCTTGAGAATAATGATTTGATTTCTTTGAGATTTTACGTCCTGTCCTAATTGTCTTTGGACTGTCTTTTGTAACTCTAAACCCTGCTGGATATATTTTTCTGCTGAAGGGCGATCGCCCCTTGAACTGTAGACTAAGCCTATGCTATTGAGTGTCCTTGCTTGTTCAAATAAATCTTTTGTTTGGCGATAGATTTTTAGTGCTTGTTGGTGATAATCAAGGGCTTTCTCTGTTTCGCCCAATTTTTGGTAGTTTAATGCGATAAATGTCAGTGTACTGGCTTGTTCTGGTAAATCGTTATTTGCCTTGTGAATCGCTAAGGCTTGATCTAAATACTCACGCTGCTTTTTCGGTTCGCCGAATCTACCATATACCCCAGCAAGTCCAGATAGTGCTTCAGCCTCTTCTTTTGGTTGATTGTCAGCATGATACAATGACTGGGCTTGGTTGTAAGCATCAATCGCTTTTTGCTTTTCCCCTAATTGTCGGTAAAATTCACCAAGTCCTGAGAGCGTTAAACCTTGCAGGGAGCGAGCCTCTGGTTCTTTAGATTCCCGCAAGATAGCTAATGCTTGTTCCACATATCCCACAGCTTTTGTGTATTCAGTCAGGTTGAAGCCGTAGATCATGCTGAACGTCATAAGTGTACGAGCTTCTTGAAGTCTATCCTTTAGTTCTCGCCAAATAGCTAATGCTTGCTCCACATATCCCAGAGCTTTGGTGTTTTCATTCAGTTCACTGTAGATAGTGGCGCTCAGATCAAGTGTTGTGGCTTCAAAGTAGCGAGCTTTTTGAGGTATTACGGCACGTATTTCTGGTAATCTCCAGATTTTTAGCGCTTCTTCTAATTTTGTAATTGCCTGTCGCTGTGATGCTGCTGATGGTTGCCGAGCCAGTTCTATTGCTTCTTTGAAGAGTTGAGATGCTTTATCCGTCAGTGGCTTTATTTTCGCTTCTTCCGGACTTAGCGCAGGTTTTGCGTTTTGTGGTTTCGTAGCTGGCGACTGGGCTATTTGCAGTTGTAAGCTTGTAATGTTGACACTAGCCGGAACTTTCCCAGGTATATTTTCTGCAAATGAATCTGAATACCCTCGTTTCGCCTGCTGTGCTATTTGCAACCTTCTCTCAGGTGTTGCCCCCACTGACTCAGATAACAAAACGCCACTGAGTAACAAAATTAAACTGTAGCGGGTAAAACTGGGCAGCAAGCACCAGAAAGTCCGCTGAGACCTTGCACTTTTCTTCATCCTCAAGCCTCAACAAGTTATTAGTTGCAGCAAGAATCCCGCCGGCACGAATCCTGCTTGTTAGTAAATATATTTAGTTGACTTCAGTGATTTCTCTGAAGTTTCATTGTTATTTTACGGGTATTGCTGGGAAAAATCTACTTGTGTTTCGGTTTTTGTAACAGTTCACGCCAAAATGAGAAAAAACTGTAGGTCGTTGGGGCAGAATAGATTTGCCTTGAAAATAGGGCTAGGGGGTGTTTTTAAACCCCAAAACCCCTTAGGCTAGAAGCCTAGGGCGTTGTGCGTACAAAGCCTGCCGACCCAGGCTAAAAACTCTGGTTTGTCTTAGTACAGCATGAGCGTAAAAGCGTAGCGTTTTTAAATGCAGGGGGATGTTTTGGCTTAAGGTTGAAGTGTTTTGGCTTAAGGTTAAAGTGTTTTGGCTTAATGTTGAAGCGTTTTGGCTTAAGGTTAAAGTGTTTTGGCTTAATGTTGAAGCGTTTTGGCTTAAGGTTGAAGTGTTTTGGCTTCAGGTTGAAGTGTTTTGGCTTCAGGTTGAAGTGTTTTGGCTTCAGGTTGAAGTGTTTTGGCTTCAGGTTGAAGTATATTTGAAAAAACACTCCTTAATTAGGCGAATAAGTGCAAAAAGTTTAATGTACAAGATTACAATGTTCACATACTAATAGTTTGTCAAACTCATTTGGACGGTTAGAGAAACGCGATAAATCGCCGTCTCTACAGAAAAATTATCCGTCAATTAGTCCTTGACGCACTACTAAATTATCTGGTGGCTATTGTTAGCGCTTATGTGAGTCAAAGAATAAATGACCAGATTTCCCTACGACCAGTTTGCCAAAGATTATCTCCAAGAGTTGTTATTGCCATTAGGAAAAGTAGAAACAAGCCGTCAGGTTGCGGCAGAAGTGCGAGAGATTGATGTTTATTTTGCACCCTCACCTCAACCTTCAAACAACACGATACCGCTAGGATTATTAGGGCGATTTGCTGCTACAGCAGCACTGTTTGAACCGTTTAGAAATGCGGCAACTAAAAGTGAAATTCGCGGTTGTCTACACAAATTGTTTGATGTTTTTACTGATTTAGAACGTCAGGCTAAACGTAATAATACTCGCGTTTATGAAATCGAATTACCGCGTTTGTGGATTTTATCGCCTACCGCTTCTGTGTCGCTTTTAGATGGATTTGGAGCTAGACTTGATGAAGATAACTGGGGTGCTGGAGTCTATTTTTTAGCAGACTTTTTCAAAACAGCTATTGTCGCAATTCACCAGCTACCGCGTACCGAAGAAACTCTCTGGTTGAGAATTCTAGGTAAAGGAAGAGTTCAGCAACAGGCAATAGATGAACTAGAAGCACTTCCAGAAAATAATCCTTTACGTTCCAAAGCTATAGATTTGTTAGTTAATTTGAAGACTACCTTAGAAATCGGTCAAAATGTAGATCAAGAGGATAGGAATTTAATTATGCGCTTATCACCGATTTATGAGCAACGGCTAGCAGAGGCAAGACAAGAAGGTATCCAGCAGGGTATCCAGATTTATGAACAACGGTTAGCAGAGGCTAGACAAGAAGGACAACAGCAAGGTATGCAGCAAGGTATTCAGAGGGAACGTCGCATTACAATAGAAAACTTGCTGCGTGTCCGCTTTGGGACATTGGATGAGGAGTTAGTAGCAATTATAGAGCCAATGCTTGTATTACCACCAGAAGAGTTTACTGGTTTGTTGCTGCAATCATCTCGTGAGGAGTTGTTGGCAAGATTTCGTCAGACTTGAGATTGTGTGAAGCAATAAGCGCGATCGCCTATACAATAACGTAACTTTAACTACAAACTAACCTTTAATATGCTTTAAACTATTAAAATCATCAGCAGTTATTTGATAAGCCGCACCAAAACCAATCACAAAGCGCCCTTCATGAGGTGTAAGCTTAAAAATGCGGAAGTCAGCCAAGCCACGAAAAACTTGAATCATGTCTCCAAAACGTTCTTCAAAGCGATCGGCAATTTGATTCCACTCTGAAGTTTCTCTTTCAATTAAACTTGCAGAACAATCAAAAGTTAGACGACGACGGGCAAAGATTTGCTCGGATTTCGATTCATCGTCAATAAACAGAATGCAAGCTTGAGAATTAGCATACAAGTTACGGGTGTGAGGTGAAAGACCGCTAACAAATATATAAACGTTTTTTGCCTCATCCATCACAAAAGGTGCATAACTAGCGTTAGGTTGATTTTCTTCGCTAACGGTGCTGAGGATAACACTTTGAAATTCATCTGTGAAATTTTGATACGCAGCTTGTGCTTCTTCAATTTTGCTCATGGTTTGATATATATTTTGTAGCGCTGTAGGGTGCGTTACGCTAACGCACCATCTGATATTTTCGGTGCGTTACGGCTTACGCCTAACACACCCTACAGTATGATGTAAAAAACTATTCCCAGGTGGAAATAGACCGCAGTACGTCGGGAATTTCACCTTGAGATAAAGGAAATTCGAGGGTGGTTTCTTTTAAGCCTAAATAACCCGATTCGGTAAAGGATAAAAGCATTCGCGATAGCGCTATCCAAACTTCTGATTCATATTCCCAATCACGATAACGTGTAGCACGACCGGCGATTGAACGCAATGCCCAAAAGTATGAATTCCTCACCACGGAACCACCTTTTTTAAATTCTGGTAAGTCCTCGTGGTGTAAAAAAAGTACGCTGTTTTCAATTCTAGCTCTCATCGAGTTGCTTAGTTAAAAACTTGACGATACACCAATTCTAAAAGCGCGTCCGGGTTGATAAACACGATTAGCTTTTTCATACTGAACATCAGCCAAGTTTTCGACAAAAAGATTTAACCCCAAGGTTCTCGTTATAGGAATCCTAGCACCAAGATCCAAGTTCAACCAAGAGGGTGAGAAATCTGTGGTAGACTGACCAGGTAACGTATAAAAGGCTCTTCGCGAACCACTGTTGTAACTAGCAATCAGATTAACCTGCCAACCGTTGGATTCATAACCTAGACCCATTTGTGCTACTGAGTAGGGAACGAAGCCTAATTGCAATCCTTTGTCTAAACCTGATTCGATGCGGGCATCAGTATAAGTATAGTTGATAAAAGTTGACCATTCACGCGCAATTCGCAAGCGTAAAGCAGCTTCTAAACCGTTGGTATTTACTAAGCCAATATTAGTCCACTGACCTGCTGAACTTACTGCCAAACGGTTATCTAAACTACTGCCAAAGTAAGTAAATTGCCCGGTTAAATTATTAGATAATTTGACATCAAGTCCTGCTGTCCAAGAAGAACCTGTTTCCGGTTTGAGGTCGGGGTTGGGCGACCAGCCATGAACGGTATCATAAACATACAATTGGTCTATACCAGGGTTGCGTTGCACTGATGCCCAACTTCCACGCACTGCAATATTGTCGCTAGGTGCATATTTTAACCCGACGCTAGGATTAAGATAACTACCAAATTCGCTATTAAAGTTTTGTCTCAATCCTAAATCTGCTTGAAAATTCTTTGTTAGATTCCAAGTATTTAAAGCGAATATTGCTGTTTGAAATCTATCTCTATTTTCACTGCCATTAAAACGAATTCGATTAGGTAAATTACTGAGAACATCTCCTTCAAGGTTGTTATTTTTTAAATCTAATCCCCAACGTAGAAGGTTATTTTGATTGAATTGCCACTGATGTTCTACTCTCGCAGTTAAAGCTTGGGAATCTAATGTACCTCGACGATAAAAACTAGTGCCACTTGGACCATAAGTGCTGAAATAATCTTGAGCATAGCCGATTGTGGCGTTAAGAGTAGAATCTTTAGCATTACCAAGCTGGCTTTTCCAAGATAAGCCAGTACTGAATACATCGTGGTCAAGTCTGTCTCTTTGAAGAGGGAAACCAAAATAAGTTAAACCTCGGCGACTGCTAATTATATTAGTATCAAAACTGATAGTATTTTTGGAATTTACATCTAAAGTAACATTACCAAAGTAGTTGCTAGTCGCGGTATCTCCATTAAAGAAACGTCCATTTGCATCACGATTAACAGCACCGACAGGTACTTTGTAATTATTTTCTGCGTCGTACTTTTCGTAGCCTATATTAAATTTGACGGAACCAAGAGCGCCACCATAGCTAGTACGATAGTTAGATTCATCAAAAGAACCATATTGCACTAAACCACTGAATCTAGGCGGACCTTCACCTTGTTTGGTGATAATATTAACTACTCCGCCAACGGCTTCTGAACCGTATAATGTGGAGGCTGTACCACTTGATAATTCTACTCGTTCAATCGATTCTACGGGAATGCTATTGAGGTCAGTATTGCCATGATAAATGTTAATGTTGCTGTTAATCGGTCTGCCATTTAACAAAAATACAGACTGATTAATTGACTGTCCTCGGTAGAAGGTTCCGGTGTGAATATCTGCACCAAAACCGACATCGTTAATAGCAAATCCGGGTAAACCTCTTAATACTTCTGCGGCACTATTAGCACCTTGTTTTTGAATTTCATCTTTATCTATTACATAAACTGGAGTAGATTGAGGCTGAGTATCTTCTTCGCCAGTTACTTCTAAGTTAATATCTGCATCATCGCTGGTTTGTGGTTCTGGTTCAGTTGTTGGTGGTGACTGGCTAAGTTTATCTAATTCAGTTTGCTTTAATAATTGAGCATCCTTTGATGGTAGTTTGATTTCGCTTAAATTAGGAATGTCTGATATTACCTGAGACGATTTATCCGCTGCTACGGTAGGAAATGCGTAAGCTAAACTTGTTACACTAACTGAAAGCAAAAGAAGATACCTTCTCACCCTGTTTCCTCACACTAAGTAAAAATACCAATCAGGTGTTATTTTTGCTGTTAGCGGAAAAAACTGTCAAAAGACAGGCTGTCATACTTTAGGGTATTGGCAGACGAACCGCAGAGGAAGCTGAGGAAGCAGAGGAGGAGAAGGTAGAGAGTCTGACAATCGATTTAGGATTGTTATATTTAAGAAATTGGTTCAAATACCATTGTGGGAATTAACATATCGGCTTCGGCTTGGGCTATTCCTAAAAAACGCTTGTCTTCATGGTAAACTCGCGCTGTGCCGGTAATATCCATGAAAGGAATGCGCTGTCCTTGACACCATTTTTGAGCAGATGTTGCTGGTAAGGTGATAGATGGTAGATGCTGTAAGGCTGCATCCGGGGGAGTTGGTTGAAAGGTTCCTGCTTCTAAGTCGCTAAAAGTGAGACTGTCTGCTAGGTGAAAACCGCTGCTTTCAGTGCGTGTTAAGGCAGCGAGAGTACCGCCAGTTTGTAAAATGATACCTAAATCGCGAGCGATCGCTCTTATATATGTACCAGATCCGCAGGCGATCGCTACATCCAATTCCGGAAAATCTCCAGATCGCCAATCCAAAATTTCAATCTGAAAAATCTCAACTGTTCGCGCCGGCGCTTCTATGACTTCGCCTTTACGTGCCAAATCATACAAGCGTTTCCCCTCAACTTGAATTGCACTGTAACTTGGGGGAATTTGCTGAATTTTTCCCTGAAATTGTTTAAGTGCAGTTTCCACATCTGCTAAACTGACTGCACAGATTTGAGAAGCGATAATTTCACCTTGCAAATCATCGGTTGTAGTCTGCACACCTAAGCGAATTGTCGCTTTGTAAGCTTTGTTTCCTGGTAGATATTGCAATAATCTTGTGGCTTTACCAAGTGCGATTGGTAACACCCCGGTTGCGGCTGGATCTAATGTTCCTGCGTGTCCCACGCGCTTGAGACGCAACAGTTTGCGCGTTTTCGCTACGCAGTCGTGAGATGTCCAGTCAAATGGTTTGTTGAGATTTAGAAAGCCTTGCACGGATTTTGGGAATGGGGAATGGGGAATGGGGAATGGGGAATGGGGAATGGGGAATGGGGAATGGGGAATGGGGAAAGAATTATTACCAATGCCCAATGCCCAATTACCAATTACCAATTACCAATTACCAATTCCCAATTCCCATTTTACGGCTTAACTTCTTTCACCTCACCACTCAGCGCTTGCGCTAATTCGGTTGTTGTTAAGGACTGGACAAGACTTAAACCTACAGGTTGGCTAGAAATGGTTTTGACGTAAGCAGCGTTGAGGTAAGGTATATATTTTGAGGTTCCGGCTACGTAAGTTTCAAAAAAAGGTAAACTCATACGTAACAAGTACTGACGCGCTTGTGCTGGATTGTTGCCAACTATCTCTGAAGGTAATCCTACTTGTTCAGTGGTATTCTTGCTTTCGCCAATCGCAGAAAAGTGGGTTCCACCTTCAAGCACAACTAGGTACTTTTGGGTATTGGCAATCCAGGAAAAGGGCAGAATTTGTTCGTATAAAGCTGGTGCAATGGTATCATCACTGCTGCTAACAATCATTACGGGAGTTTGAATTTCTTTTAAGCCAGCTTCTCCGAAGACGCTGCTAGTGATTGGATTAAGGGCGATCGCTGCTTTAACTCTCTCATCCCGCAAGTTATACTGATTGTTTGGCAATTGCAAAGCGCGACACTGAAGCAATAAAGACAGATTCCAAGTATCTTTTAATGCCTGTTTGCTACAGTCTTTTCTTAATTCCTGAAAGTTAATTTTAGCACCAGCCAAGGCTAAAGCTGTGTAACCACCAAACGATTGACCAATTACACCAACTTGTTGCAGATTTAGCCGTCCTTTAAATCGGGAATCGGATTTGTTCCGCATCTCCAATTCATCAAGTATATGTTTGACATCTAAAGGACGGTCAACAAATTCCTGCGGATTTGCAGCTTCACTAGCGCGTCCATTCAAAAGGGATTGCAGTTGTTTCGCATCGCTACCCGGATGATTGGGAACGATGACAGCAAACCCGTAGGATGCTAAGTGATTCGCTAAATATTCAAAGTTGCCGCTGTCTGAACCGACACCATGAGAAATGACTATTACTGCTGCGGGTGTGGAAACATTGGGAAGGTAAACATCTGTCAGTAAAAGCCGATTGCGTGCTAAGTCAAAAATCTTTAGTGTCTCTTTATCTTTGAGTGCAAACTTTCCTTTGCGACGTAAATCTGGCAATTGCGAGAGATTTAGCCACGGTTGAACGATCGCTGCTTCTGTATTAGACTTTTGGGAAACTGCGGCGATCGCTCGATTAGTTTCACTAACGAGTTTTTCCAGTTCTCCTGCTATCCCCAGGCTACGCGCTAAATCAATGTGAATGCTGCGACTGGGATACTTTCTTAACAAATTTAATAACGTTAAGCCTTCTGGTTCCGCAGAAGCTAAAATCAGCGCTGAACGTAAGGCATGAAATCCGGGTTTGGGTTGACGAGATTCGGTTTTAATCACTTCTCCCAAACGTCCTAAGAGAAATTCTCCTTGGGGTGTGTAGAGAAATTGCGAAACCGCTACCGAGTTAACTTTGATTGGTGTGACTAAAGCACGGCGTAACTCCTGAAGCTGTTGTGGTTGCACATATTGCTGATAAACTGCCAAGTCGTCGTCAATTACATTCTTTTTCGCGTAATTTTCCAAAGCATTGATGGAAATAGAACGCTCTAAAGCCGAGTAAGATGCATAAATTCGCTCTGCTGCCCGTGCTGAATTACTTATCCCAAGTGTAGGCAGCAGCGTTGAGAGAACCAGCCATAGAAAATTTTTTCTCAGGGTGCTGGTCCAAATACCAAACAAGCTGTTCATCGATCAACGATGTTGTAGGTTATGTTGTGAGCGCGAGGCGTTAGCTATGGTAGTTACGGACACCCTGGTTGTTTGAAATTCGATTCGCCTGGTGAAGTATTGATTTTTGTTTTTTTCTCTAATTAAGAAATTCAAAATAAAATTTCTTGAGAGTTATTAACATAGGTCAAACTACCTAACTACCCAGATATGAATTAACAATTCTTAGGTAGCTATAACATCATAACAAATAATAAATTCACCCGCTTCAGTATGACAAATGCAACAAGAAAAAAGCGATCGTTTGACAAAAAAATCCCGTAAATTTACCGGCATAAAAATTTAGATTATTTGGATTTTCCTAAAGCGATCGCTACACAACCAGATACAACCAAAACCGCGCCGAGTATACCTGTCAAAGTCAAGCGTTCTGGCGCAATCAGATTACTTGCCACTACGGATACAACTTCAACTGATATTAAAGTCACAATCGGAGCGGTAGCCAATACTGCACTTACTCGCGATGCTTCCCAATGCTCTAATGCTTCTGCAAAAGCACCGTAAGCAATTAAAGTATTTAAAGCACAAGAAAACAATATTCCGCCATGCAAAAAATCGAGTGTAAAAATTGTATTTGGATGAGCAAAAGGAGTGAATAATAAAGCACATCCTCCATAAATAATCAGCATAATGCTGGCAGAAGATAAAGATTGTAATAACTGTTTTTGTGCTAAAGCATAAATTGCCCATACGATCGCTGCCAACACAGTTAAACCAGTACCTAAAAGATATGTACCACGCGCTGTAATTAAATTATTTAATTGTTCGTGAAAGAACAATAAAAAACCAACAATCAGCACACTCACACCCAGCCACTGACGCAATGTATAACGTTCGCGAAAAAGAACTAAACCACCGAAACCTAATAACACCGGCGCTAATTGAATGATAACTTCTGCGTTAGCGGGTGACGTTAACGCTAAACCTTGCAAAAAAAGAACGTAATTGCTAGCCAAAAAGATAATAGCGATCGCTAACAGTTTCCCAGAAGCAGAACGCAGTTGTGTTAGCGTTGGTAACTTCCCTCGCACCCCCAAATAAACGGCAAGCAATGCAAACGAAACGATAAAGCGAAACCAAGTAACAGTGTAAACATCGAGTGTTTGCAATGTTACCGCCAAAGCAATAGGTAGAATTCCCCATAAAAAAACGGTCAAAAGCGATAGCAAGAGTCCTAAACGCCAGCGACCTGAACTTTGATGCATCATATTGTTTTGATTCGTAGTGAGGGCTTCAGCCCTCATAACAGAGGCTTTAAGGGCTGAAGCCCTTACTACAAGCATCCCCTTAGAAGAAATCTATCATCCAAGGGGAGGAACCTGCAAAGATTTGTGTAGCTGTATCTAGAGATGTTTCTGTAGCTTGAAGTTTTCCGGTTATTTGCAATTGCTGCGGTGTAAATAAACCTGTGTAAAGCGGTGCTAATCCTTTGATGTCTAACTTGAACTCACCTTTTCCACCTTTTGTGACTTCACCGCGTCCGTTGGCAACAGATAAGATAAAT
Organism: Hassallia byssoidea VB512170; assembly: GCF_000817785.2. Lineage (GTDB taxonomy): Bacteria > Cyanobacteriota > Cyanobacteriia > Cyanobacteriales > Nostocaceae > Hassallia > Hassallia carrinoi. The sequence goes on from NZ_JTCM02000100.1 coordinate 19,173, forward strand.
TTACCATTGTTTTGGGCTATTAAGTCATCTTCAACTTTTAGGTGAAGTTCAGTTTGAATTTTCGTTGGATAACCCCGCTTTTCTAACGCTTTGACTACATCTATCACGCGCAGCATCCAGCGGCTGATATGCTTTATCTTGGCAGTTTGCTCTGGTAGCATCAAACTTAGAGAGTCAACCGCAGAACTCCTCCAGCGTATCTTGTCAATTTGCGATCGATGATTGGCTATAAAAGACCAAAAAGTTTGTGCAGCAGCAGTTGTCAGGACTACCCTATCCCGAATTCGCAGAATAGCACCATCCTTGTCTGGGTGTTGGCTGAAGATAATGTAGCCTTGAGGTTGGTTTGCTTCCCCAATAATATAAGCGTATGGCGTTTGTTTTTCTAATGGTCGGCTAACATCTTGCCAGATGAATTGATTGCGGTCTAAATGCCCATTGTTAAGTCTTGCCTGCTTTTGATATAAATCATGAAATAGTTCAAGATTGATCGGAACTACAGGTTTGATAGGTAACGGTTGCTCTCGAACTTGGATACTCTGAGCGAGAATTTCCCAAATGCAAGCACTACCAGCTTGTTCATACCCTGCTTTGCGATACAAGCGTTGAGTAGCTGGATAGAGTACGGAGATGGGTACACCATTGGCATAAAGTTCTTTGACGGTGTGCTGCATTAAAGCGATCGCAGCTCCTGTTCCGCGATATTCACAAGCAATGCCAACTGCGGCAATTCCCGTCATCGGTACATTAACACCACCCCACCATTGACTCATCGGAATAATTGCCAGTCCCCCAGCAATTTGCTCATTTTGATGGATGACGCGGAGGTTTTCTACACCAATGCGGTTAAAGTAGCTTTCGCTTTCATCTAGTTCGAGAAAACACTGGTCAAGAATATTACCCAGCCGCTTAACATCTTCCGGATTGACATTCTGACTGTATTCAAATTGAGGCGTCATACAATTTACCGCCTAGTAACATGCAATTACAAGCATACTACATAAAGTGGTATTGCGATCGCCAACGGCGATCGCCTAAACAAGCGTGGGAACTAATCTACATAATCCTTTATAAATTCAGGTTTTTTATTATCATTTGAGGTGATTGGACGTTGACCATCGATGTCAATCGTGTCAGAAACCTGAAAAGTACTTTTAGCGATCGGACGTTCACCATCGATATCGAAAGTATCCCCAACCACTAGATCGCTTGGGTCAATTGGACGCTTGCCGTCTACGTCTAGGGTATCATGATCTTCAAAATCACTTTTACCAATTGGTCGCTGACCATCTATTTCATAACTCTCACAAGAGCGAAAATTACTCTTGCCAATTGGACGCTGACCATCTATGTCATAAGTATCCTCAACCTCAATATTACTTGGGTCAATTGGACGATGACCGTCTACGTCAAGTGTTTTAGGAGTTTCTTTCGATTCTTGATTAGATAACTGAATATCTGTTGTATTCTCAGTTGAATTATCTTTCTTTTTGTTATTCATACTTCGTCTTGTTTTTAATTGTGGTTGTTCACTTACTAATAGCATTACCCAAGAGTTTTTTAATCCATAATTAGACTGCTTTTGGGCGATGCTCAAAGATTTTCTCAAGTAAATAAAAATTTAGGACTTACGCACTTGACTTTGAGACCTTTACGTGTATTCACGGCACAGAACTCAGTCTTCTTGGTTGAACTGACCAGAATAGTGGTAATTGTTTCCACATAATGCCAAAACTGCATAAATTGATTTTCCTTGCACCCATAAAAAATATAGAAGGAAAGCTCATTTATGCTTAACTTCTGTTGGGCAAATCAAGTAAGGCTTTAGGCACACAATCAAAGCAAGTAAATGCGTAAGTTTTATTGTGTATTCACAACATCGGAAGAGGAGTTGCCATCATGGTTATACTACTAACTTCGATCATAGTATTACTTTTTATAAGTATACTATACTTACTGCTAGCCTCAGGTAAGAAATTTAAGTTTTTCAACCTTACCGGACTGGTATCAAAGAATTCAAAACCTATAACAATTGCGGTAATAGTTGTCGCAGCGGTTATAAGTGGACATACTGTGTCCGCGCAGATTACACCTCCGACTTCGCTCAAGGATGTGCAAGTTCCAAAGCCTAACAATCTCGCAGTCTTTGTTAAAAACGAAGCTGCTGCGATCAAGCTAGGAAAATCCCTTTTCTGGGATATGCAGGTCGGTAGCGACGGTTTGCTGTCCTGTGCCAGTTGTCACTTTCATGCCGGAGCGGACAACAGATCGAAAAATCAGATAAATCCTGGGCTTTTAGTTACTTTGAACCCGGATACAACTTTTCAAGTTGGCGGGGCACCGAACTACCAGCTAAAGCCGGAAGATTATCCATTTCACAAGCTGTCAGACCCGAATAACGCCGGCAGTACCGTTTTGTCTGACGCTAACGATGTTACCTCCTCCCAAGGAGTTTTCAATGCAGAGTTCGTTGATGTCGTTCCCGGTCAGGCAGAGGACACAGTAAACCCCAAGCCCGATCCGGTCTTTAACGTGGGAGGGACAAATGTACGCCGAGTCGAGCCGCGCAACACCCCAACTACGATTAACGCGGTGTTCAACTTCCGCAACTTCTGGGATGGAAGAGCGCAGGACATCTTCAACGGCGTCAGTCCCTTCGGCTTAAGAGATCCCAATGCCCTTGTTGGAAGAGCAGACAACCCAAGTAAGCTAGAGCTGGTCAACATCGCCCAAGATCCGAATCTTAGGCTTAACAATTCGTCTTTAGCTTCTCAAGCGGTCGGTCCGCCACTCAGTTCCTTTGAGCAGTCGGCTGACGGTCGAACCTTTGCGGAAATTGGCGATAAGTTCGGAGATATCGACAAAAAATCCAGGAGCGCTTCTAAAGGCAAAAAGCTGCCGAGAAAACTGGCTAAGAAGCTAGTTCCGCTTCGTCCCTTAGGCAGGCAGTTAGTACACCCAGAAGACAGCGTTTTAGGTGCCGAAAGCAGAGGGTCTAAACCCGGTCTAAAAACGGCTACCTACGAAAAGTTGATTGAGGATGCTTTCAAATCAGAGTGGTGGAAGTCTAACCGGATGATCCAAATTGATGCCAATGGTCAACGAACTATTGTCAAAAAACCCGATCGCTCTTTGGCGACAAACGAGTACACGCTGATGGAGTACAACTTCCCGCTGTTCTTCGGACTGTCGATTCAGATGTACGAGTCTACGCTCGTCTCCGATGATACACCGTTTGACCGCAACGCCCTAACCCAGCAGCAGCAACGGGGTAAAGCGTTGTTTAATGATTTGAGAAGAGCTGGATGCGTCGGTTGCCATAGTGGAGTAGAATTTACTAGCGCTTCGGTTAGCAGCGTGAACCAACAAGGAAGAATTGCATCCTTCAGCGTACCTAATGGTCCAACAATCTTCTTTGACCAAGGTTTCTTTAATATTGGTGTCAGACCTACCCAAGATGACCTTGGTGTGGGTGATAACGACCCGTTCGGAAACCCGCTTTCTGAGACGCGAGTGGCTCAACAAGGTAAATCCCAGCAGCTTCTTGGCGATCCGAATCTCACAGTTCCCTCAAATGCGATAATAGCTGCGGACGCAAACTTCAAAACCCCCGGACTCCGCAACGTGGAACTTACCGCTCCTTACTTTCACAACGGTGGACAGTTGACTCTGCGGCAAGTGGTAGAATTCTACAATCGTGGTGGAGACTTCCGCCAGGGAAGCGCCCTCGCCCCAATTTCACCAACGTTAACCGAAGCGGAAAAAGATGACTTGGTAGCTTTCATGACAGCACTCACGGATGAGCGAGTCCGCTATGATAAAGCACCCTTCGACCATCCGCAACTGTTCGTCCCTAACGGACATCCGGGTAACACATCATCTGTTACCAACGACGGCACCGGAAAAGCCACGGATAATCTGTTGGAAATTCCTGCTGTTGGTCGTAACGGTGGCACCCCGACCCCAAATTTCTTAGAGTAGCGCTAATTAGCGCACAAAAGCCGGACTCTAAATCTTAATCGACTTGCGGCATAACAGAAACCCGGTTTTTCAAAAAAACCGGGTTTCTTAGTAAGATTCGCTTCGCGATTAGATAACTCAATGTCCGTTGTCTTCTCAGTTGAATTATCTTTATTTTTGTTATTCATACTTTGGCTTATTCCTTCTTGTAAGGTAACTTTTCAAAACCTGCTTGAACAAAATGCTTGTCAAAACTTAAAGCCGTGCGGATTCCCAATTGTGTCATTACCACAAAAGAAATGCAATCAGTCAGCGAATAAGACTTATCATCAAACTGCTGAAATAACCTCCATCCCTCAAAAAACAGTATTTCATCAACATGGATAAATTGAACTGATGGACTACTTAGTAAGCGTTCGCCAGTTTCAACAGCTTTCGCATGAGGATTTCGACTGTTAAAAAAAGTAATTATCTCATCAAAAACATAAGATGTAGTTACCATTCGAGGTAATTTCTGAATAAAACTTTGCCAATGCTTTAATGTCAAATCATGATTTATATCATCTGCTGTTTCCAACGCTATAATATAACTCGTATCTAAAAAAACAGTAGTCATTCATTAAAACCGTAAATATAAGTATCTGCTTGTTCAGAAGCATCCGTTACACCACAAGAGACTGGATGCATCCCCATTGACAAAATTGGATCGCTTTTTATAGTTGTTATCACTACAATCAGATTATTTTCCTTGCGAATTTCCACTTCTTCAACTCCCTCTAAAAACTCCTTAGGAATAACCACGCCTTGTTCTGTCACCTTTAGTTTCATAAATTCCAGTTTTTCTCAATTCTATACTTAAAGGATACAGTACCTAAATAAACCTGGGATTTGAATTTTATAAATGTACGCTTCTTTTTCTTAGCGGTTCGTTACTCCTCCACCATCTCCAACAATTGCGCTTCACTCAACTGCGTAATTCCCAAACTTTCTGCTTTTTCCAACTTAGAACCCGCATCTTCTCCCACAACTAAATAATCAGTTTTCTTACTCACAGATTCCGTAACTTTACCACCATTTTTCTGAATCAACGCTAATGCCTCTATTTATACCATAAAGAGCAGCATTTACACGTTATTTACTATCAATATTGATTATTAGTATAGCTAGGGGTACTTCTCGCTATTACGAATCAATTTTCAACATCCTATCTTCAATTTGTTGCCAAGTTGATGGCGCCACCGACACTGCTGCTTTTTTACACTCTATGATGAGGCGATTGGCATAAAGGTAATTTTTTAGTGCTTTGATTTCTTGTTCAGATAATTTAACCATTTCTAGGGTGAGGTTGAAAGCATGAAGCCATGTTTCAAAAAAGTGTTTAGTTTCGGAGTCAAGTGCGGGCTTTGGCTGCTTATGATCAAGAATTTGAGTTTTAATTGCTTTCATTTGGTCAATTAGTCCAGTCAAGTCTATGTTCTTAAATATTTCGAGATTTTTTAGGTGGTGAGTGTACTTCACAAAACCATCGATGGTTTCGACGCTGCCGTGGGCGCTGGGGTAGGCGTTGCAGTGGGTTTCACAAACAATAGACAAAAATGGACAGCCTTGTTTACTAGATCCTCGATCCCCCACGACATTTTCGGATGAAGGCTGTCCATTTTTGTCCA
>NZ_JTCM02000101.1 GCF_000817785.2 Hassallia byssoidea VB512170
AGATCCTCAACACGATAGCGAGTCACAAAGGATGTTCGCGCTTCGCGTCTGGTGAAGGAGAAGCCTGTCCATTTTTGTCCGGGTTCAGTCCAAGGGGACTAGTGACTCAGACTTGTGTGTGGGTACTGAGAAATTTATTTAATATCTAATTCCCCATTGCTAATTTCTAATCCAAAATCCAAAATCCAAAATCCAAAATACTGCTATGCCTTGGTCTCGAATTATTAGTGGAATTGTGGCGATCGCCGTTGCTTTAAGTGCGACCCTTTTAGGGGGTTGGTACTTTACTATTATGTTTGCGGCGATTATCTTTTTGGGTCAACAGGAATATTTTGATTTGGTGCGAAGCAAAGGTATCGCTCCTGCCGCTAAAACTACTCTTGTTGTCAGCCAAGCCTTGTTAGTGATTTGTACTCTTAATGGCTCTTTAGCTGATGCTGTCACACCATTAGCCGGGACATTTATTTGTTTTTACTTATTGTTTCAGCCGAAGATGGCAACGATCGCCGATATTTCTGCTTCGATCATGGGGTTATTTTACACTGGTTATTTGCCGAGTTACTGGGTAAGGTTACGCGCAATTGATAGTTCGAGTATCAAAAATCTACCTTTAGGTGGGTACTTACCCCCAGATTGGCTAGATATTATTCAAAAAGGAAATTTTGCTTTCCTACCGCAAGGTTTAACAGCAACAGCGCTGACCTTCCTCTGCATTTGGTCAGCTGACATCGGCGCTTACACTTTCGGCAAATTCTTCGGTAAAACTCCCCTATCTGATATCAGCCCGAAAAAAACCGTTGAAGGAGCAGTATTTGGCATTAGCGCCAGCGTTCTCGTAGCCGTGGTAGGAGCTTACTTTCTCAACTGGTCAAAACCTCCTTTGACTGGTATGGCGCTGGGTTTGCTGATTGGGATCGCTAGTCTTTTGGGCGACCTCACCGAATCTATGCTCAAGCGTGATGCTGGGGTAAAAGATTCAGGGCAATTAATCCCAGGTCACGGCGGCATCTTAGATCGTACTGATAGTTATATTTTTACCGCTCCTTTAGTTTACTACTTCGTCACACTTGTATTGCCATTGCTAGGGCATGGCGCATAGGGCACGGGGCATGGGGACAAGGAGGACAAGGGGGCAGGGGGGGCAGGGGAGGCAGGGGAGGCAGGGGAGGCAGGGGGAGAGAAATTTTACCAATGCCCAATGCCCAATGCCCAATGCCCAATGCCCCATGCCCATTGCCCATTGCCCATTGCCCATAGACATAATAAAAAATCAACAATAATTATTTTAAGTTTTTAATTCTTAATCATTAGGGATTAACGTTAATCCGTCCGCGACAGACTAGTTTGCCTGGGATCAGCGTTAATTCTTGGATATCCACATCTGAACCAAGATCCAGATAGTGTCCTTGATTACCCTCTGTAAGCACTGCGGTGTCGTGTTTTATTTGGATTTGTGATAGTTGCAAAGAATGAGTGCTGAGTAATTCTATGCTTACACTCATCTCAATCGTGGTGGGATTGGTTTCAGGTGCTTGAATTCCGCAAACTATCAAATTATTATTTGCAAGAGAAATTTTCTGCCAAGTTATTGGCTTGGCATTTGGACTGTGTTCTGGTAATAGTTTTAGCAGTACATCATTTAAAGCAGTCGATAATAATTCCGATGAGAGAGAGGCATTAAGATCCTCCTCGTTCAGGATTACCTCGCCAACTACTGGTACTGTTTCTAACAGTCGCAGTGGTTGTCCCTTGAGTACTGCGCCGATGTTTATCCTTATATTTTCTGCGTTTAGTAAAATTTCTGTGAGATGGAGACCTTGGTAAATTGCATGAGTAGCAAAAATAGATACTCCAGGAATGCGACCGGAAAGAAGTTGGCGATCGCTTGCTTGAATTTCCACTTTTAGTTGCGATATCTGGCTGACTTGCGATCGCAACCACAGCAAGAGTGCTGTTTTTAGTACATTAGTGATAATGCGTATCTTCTGAGGATTTTTGGGTGATGAATTTTCTTTATGCATCTAATCAACTTTTTGATAAGTATCTATATGACAAGCAAGGAGGGCGCTCAAACAAAATTCAACTGTAACATTTGTGGCTATCGCCAACAAAGTGCAATTATTATAGTTAATTTAATACTTTCAAAAATAATAAGTAATTTCAACATGGAGGAAAGGTTACAAAAGATTCTATCTAAATGGGGTATAGCCTCAAGACGCGAAGCCGAAGAAATGATTGTGCTTAAGCGAGTGCGGATCAATGGCGCATTGGCGCACTTAGGTCAAAAAGCTGACCCCGAAACAGATACCATCACAGTAGATGGCAAACCGATATCTGATCTAGTGCGTCCAGCTTTAATTTATCTGTTATTACACAAACCAGCCGGAATAGTTTCCACTTGCGACGATCCCCAAGGACGACCAACAGTGCTGCATCTATTACCGAAAGAATTAAGAGAAAATCAAGGCATTCATCCAGTTGGTCGTTTAGATGCATACTCTACAGGGGCATTAATACTTACAAATGACGGAAACTTAACATTTGGGTTAACTCATCCCAGCCACAGTATTCCTAAGACTTATCGTGTTTTGGTAAAAGGTCATCCTCCAGAATCAGTGTTACAAAAATGGCGTCAGGGTGTGATGTTGGAGGGTAAAAAAACGCGATCGGCGCAAGTGCGTCTAAGAGAAAGTTTGGCAGATGAAAGCTGCCTAGAAATTATTTTAAAGGAGGGAAGAAATCGTCAGATTCGCCGTGTAGCCCAACTGCTGGGATATCCAGTGATTAAGCTGCACCGCACAGCCATAGGTCCAATTCAATTAGAAAAGCCCGGAGAACCTTTATTAGCTGAAGGTTCATATCGTTCCCTAAAAGATGATGAGATTCGCTTTTTGCAAGAGCAAATTAAGCACATACCTATTAATGATTCAGCTGGGTTTAGGAGTATCAAACAATCATGAAATGGCAAAAAAGCAAAGATGATAATCAACCAATAGTTTCTGCGGATCAATTACGAGCCGAAAAGTTGGCAGAATTAGGTGGTCAACTTTGGGTAAAGCGTACTGAACAAAATTTATCCTTGGATGAAATGGTCGTATTAACCATGATTCCCCGTCGGTTGTTGCAAGCGATCGAAGAAGGTAATTTAGATGATTTGCCAGAACCAATTTATATTCGCGGTTTAATTAGGCAATTTGCTGATGCACTGGGGTTGGATGGAGCAGAATTTGCTAAGAGTTTCCCCGTAGGCTCAAATCGCGTTAACCTTACACCTGGTTGGAAACCTACACCCTTTGGTCAACTGCTGCGTCCTTTTCATCTTTATGTGCTTTACATCGCTTTGATTGTCTGTTCTGTTAGCGGTTTGTCTCAATTATTGAATAATGCTGCTATCGAAGCGAACAATAGCCAAAGCACCGAAAAAGCACAAATTAAGCCGAAACAAACACCTACTGTGCAAATTCAACCTGTTAGCAATATCAGCAGTAACGGACAGGCAGTGCAGATTGGTGTCACTTTAAAGGAGAAATCTTGGATTCGCGTAGTCGCTGATGGCAAAACTGAATTTGAGGGGGAATTGCCAGAAGGAACTCAACGCACTTGGAAAGCTCAAGATCAACTGACAGTCAAAGCCGGCAACGCAGGGGGTGTGTTGGTGAGTGTCAATAAAGAAGAAGCCAAGCCAATGGGAGATTCTGGGAAAGTCAAAGAAGTCATAGTTGCTGCCAAGGCAGGGACTTGAGGAGAGAGGGGGAGGGGGATGGGAGCAGGGGGCAGGGAGCACAGGGGGCAGGGGGCTGGGGGATTTTGTCTCCCCACTCCCCCACTCCCCACTCCCCACTCCCTCTATCTCACTTCACTTGCGGGGCGCGACCGTAAAGGGTGGTGAGATTTTTCAGCTTTGATCTTAATTCATGGGTTAAAGCTTCTGATTGATATCGCCATTCCCAGTTACCTTCGGCAACACTAGGCGTATTCATTCGCCCTTGGCTATCTAATCCTAAAACATCTTGTAAGGGGATAATTGCCTGATTTGCTACAGAACTCAACGCAAGTCGAATTAAATCCCAGTGAATGCCTTCAGGACTGACAGAACCTAAATAAAGCAACAAGTTTTGCTTTTCCCAGTCCGACGCTTGATTGAACCAGCCTACGGTTGTGTCGTTGTCGTGAGTGCCGGTGTAAACTACGGCGTTGCGCGGGTAATTGAATGGTAAAAAGCCATTACCGGGATCGGAACCAAAGGCGAATTGTAAAACTTTCATGCCGGGAAACTCAAATTTGTCGCGCAGCGCTTCTACCTCCGGGGTGATTACTCCTAAATCCTCCGCCAAAACCGGCAGCTTGCCCAATTTCTGTTTGATTTCCTCAAATAATTTGTCTCCTGGGGCTTTGATCCACTCTCCGTTCATGGCTGTTTGTTCGCCTTGTTTCACAGCCCAGTAAGCTTCAAAGCCGCGAAAGTGGTCAATGCGAATTACGTCTATGTAATCGAGCATTGCTTCAAAGCGCTTCACCCACCATTTAAAGTTTTGTTTTTCTAATTCCTCCCACTTGTAAACTGGGTTGCCCCACAATTGACCGGTGGCGCTAAAGTAATCTGGTGGAACTCCTGCCATTAGTGAGGCTTCTCCTGTGTTTTCATCTAAGCAAAAAATATCAGGATTAGACCAGACATCAGCGCTGTCGTGAGCTACGTAGATAGGGATATCACCAATAATTTCGATACCAGCTATGTTGGCGTAGTTCTTCAACTCAGACCACTGGCGGAAAAATTCATATTGCGTGTATTTGTAATAAAAAATCTCCGCATCCATTTCTTGCCGCACTCGATCCATTGCTTCTGGTTGGCGCGATCGCACTTCTGGTTCCCAAGTATGCCAGCTTGCACCGCCATTAGCATCTTTCAACGCCATAAATAAAGCGTAATCATCCAGCCAATAAGCTTTGATGTCACAAAAACCAGCAAATTCTTTTTGTTGTGTCGGTCCTGCTTGGGTTTTAAAGTTCTCACAAGCTTTCTTTAACAGCCCAATCTTAAATGGTACAACCTGCTCGTAGTTGACTTTATTCGGCTCAAATCCTGGTAAATTAGCAAAATCTTCTTCTGATAGCAAACCTTGCTCTAACAGCTTTTGGGGGCTGATGAGTAGAGGGTTTCCTGCTACTGCTGAATAAGAAGCATAAGGAGAATTACCGTAACCAGTCGGACCTAATGGCAGAACTTGCCAATATTGTTGCTGACTTTCTCTCAAGAAATCAATAAAGGCGTAAGCCTCTATGCCTAAGTCACCAATGCCGAATCGACTGGGAAACGATGTGGGATGAAGTAAAATACCGCTGGATCTGAAAAAAGGCATTGCTTTTCCTAAATTATGGGAAGATGCGATTGTCTGAAGACACACGCTCGCGATCGCATAGAATTTATCACGTAATAGTAGTTAGTTGTAAGTTGTTAGTAGGAGCGTTGGAGCGTTGGAGCGTTGGAGCGTTGTTGGTGGTTAGTTGACAAAAAACTCCTAACTCCTAACTTTGTGCCTCCCAACTCCTAACTACTAACTACTATCCACTAACCACTATCCACTAACCACGCTCCTCCTAACCATGTCTTACCGCAATCCGGCTCCGACAGTTGATATCATCATCGAATTGGTCGATCGCCCTCATCGACCAATAGTGTTAATCGAAAGACATAATCCTCCTTTGGGTTGGGCGATTCCTGGTGGTTTTGTCGATTATGGGGAATCTGTGGAAGTGGCAGCGCGGCGTGAAGCGCAGGAGGAAACAGGTTTGCAAGTAGAATTAATAGAACAATTTCTGGTGTATTCTGACCCTAGTCGCGATAAGCGTCAACATACGCTGAGTATTGTGTTTTTGGCGACGGCGACGGGTGAACCAAAAGCGGGGGATGATGCGAAAAGTGTAGGGATGTTTGAGTCTTGGCGTGTGCCTGGTAATTTATGTTTTGACCACGATCGCATTTTGCGGGATTATTGGCAATATCGGCATTATGGTATACGTCCGAGGTTAGGGTAGAGTACGAACCGCAGAGGCGCAGAGGGCGCAGAGGAGGAGAGATGAGTAAGAGGGTGATTCGGACAGAGAAGGCACCGGCGCCGGTCGGACCTTATAATCAAGCGATCGCTGTTTCTGGTGAGTTGGTGTTTGTAGCGGGGCAAATTCCCCTTGATGCGGGTTCGGGGGAGATTGTTGGGGCGGGGGATGTGACGCAGCAAACACAGCAGGTAATGGCGAATTTAGAGGCGATTCTGAAAGCTTCTGGGGCGGGGTTTGATGATGTGGTGAAGACGACTGTGTTTTTAGCTGATATGAATGATTTTGCGGCGATGAATGCTGTTTATGCGAAGTATTTTGATGAAGCTACTGCGCCGGCGCGTGCGTGCGTGCAGGTGTCGCGTTTACCTAAGGATGTTTTGGTGGAGATTGATTGTATTGCGGTGATTGGGGGTTAGCGATCGCTTATTCTAAAATCTTTTAACTTTCCTCGTAAGCTGACAAAAACTCCTCACGCGAGATACCTGATTGAGTGCAGATGGATCTCAGTGTTGAAGCTTTAATTTGGCAGTGATTGGGCATAGTTAAGGGCGTTGTTGTCCCATCCCCATTATTTCGTACCATGACAATATGCTCGCGCTCCCTCAAGATAATGAATCCAAGTAATTCCAATGTTCTAATTACTCTGGCTTTGGGTGCATCTACAGGAAATTTAGCCATTAAATAGACACCTCAGCTTCAGCAACAAAGGCTTCTAGCACTAGTGATTCTTCTAAAACATCATTGCCAAATGTCTCAAGATGACAGCGGATAGCAGATTTAACATCAGCCAATGCTTCGTCGTAGGTGTTGCCTTCACCAACAACAACTCCTTTAACACCTAAGGGATAGGCTATGTAACCATCAGAATGCTTTTCGACAATAATCTTGATTGGTGTCATAAGTTTTCTGTTTTGTCAAACACTGTTTGGCAAGGTTTGGGGAAAATATTATTTTAGGACGTTTGATTAAGTGCGATCGCTCTCCAAATTTGGGAATACTTACTTTAGTAAACTCAAGGGAGTAAGAAAAATGAATGACAATAAAATCAGTGCAAATCTTTCTGCAACAGATCGGCTGGCAGTAATGGATGCGATCGCCACTATCCGCGAAAAGTTACCGTTTTTGGTTGATTTGACAACCGAAGACCGCCGAACGATGCTGAAGATGGGTGATAAAAGTCGGGCTTTTGTCAGCAAAGCTTTGGAAGTAGCGACACAAAACCCGGAATTTTTGCCTCGTTCTTTTAATATCGAAGAAATGCGCCGAGATTTAGCGCTGTATGAGGCGTTGTATCCAATTTTGCTTTCTTTAACTCAACTGCAAGAATTGGTGGATGACACTTATATATCTATTGGTAGTGAAGCGTATGCAGCAGCGCTGGCTGTTTACAATTATGCTAAGGCTAGCGGTGATGTGACTGGTTTAGATGCAGTCATTGATGAAATGGGACGCAGGTTTACCCGTCGATCTAAGAAAAAGCAACCTGAAACTTCCATGAACTAAAGCTGGAAATAAGCGGTTTGCCGAAATCAAAGTAGCCGACACCCACCAAGAGTGCGGGTACACGAACCAAGAAGTAGCCTACAGGTTGAAGCCTGAGGCTACACAAACCAAGTTTGCCTGCGCGGACTATCAATTTACAATCATATTCAGCCTGCCTTCGCAGGCTTTGTTCGTATAGCCCCACCCTTCTAGGGTGAGGGCTTTTAATTTTATATAGCCGTTCTTAGTTGGATACAATACAAAGTTCTATCGTCGCGTGTAGGGGCACGGCATTGCCGTGCCCCTACGAGTGTATTGGACTCAACCAATAACCGCTATATGTCAAATACTAATGTTTGAGCTTCAGAAGGTCAACATTGAGCTTCAGAAGGTCAACATTGAGCTTCCGAAGGTCAACATTGAGCCTCAGAAGGTCAACATTGAGCTTCAGAAGGTCAACATTGAGCTTCAGAAGGTCAACATTGAGCTTCAGAAGGTCAACATTGAGCCTCAGAAGGTCAACATTGAGCCTCAGAAGGTCAACATTGAGCTTCAGAAGGTCAACATTGAGCTTTTGAGGAGCGATACCTACGGTAAGCTACGAAGATCGCACTTCAAAATAAATCATTAACGTTGACATGACTCCCTTCCCGGTCTAAAATTACCTATAATTTTTTCTCTTTGCGTCTTTGCGGCTTTACGTGAGCCTAGTTTTGAAACGCAGTAGGGTGCGTTAACGAAGTAACGCACCATCTTGCTCTAATAAACATATCGGAAAATTAGGTTTTAAACCTTGAGTTATTAGACTTTGACCTTAATTTGTGGATAAGTTTAGTCTGTGACGGTGCGTTAGCCAGAGGCATAACGCACCCTACTACAAATAAATTTGTCACAATCCGAAATTCGGGGTGCGTAATTAGTAGCTACAGTGTAAGTAATTCCACCTCCGGCACTAACAGAAGTGAATAACCCACAAAAAAAGCCCAAGAGCTTACAAGATATCCTCCAGCAACGGCAGCAATCAGGCTTTGTCGGGCGTGAAGAACAAGTTAGCCTGTTTCGTCAAAATCTGGACTTGTCTCTGGAAGACTCGCGCAGGCACTTTCTGTTTAACGTTTGGGGTCAAGGGGGTGTAGGTAAAAGCACACTGTTACGCCAGTTTCGCAAAATTGCGGAGTCAGCGAAAATCATCGCCGCTCATACAGATGATAGTGAAAAATCTGTCCCCGAAGCTATGGGGCGTCTGGCTGAACAGTTGGAACAGCAAAATTATAAACTGACGCAGTTTACCGAACGCTACAAAGTTTATCGTCAGAAGCGGCAAGAATTAGAAAGCGATCCGGAAGCACCTCAAGGATTTTCGGCTTTTGTGGGCAAAACTGTGGCAAAAACAGGTGTGCTTTTAGCGCGTCGAGTTCCCGTTGGGGGGGCTGTATTTGACTTTATAGATGAGGATGCTGTAGCCTCGCAAGCTGGGGAATGGGCATCTTATGTAGCGAAGAAATTAACTAACAAAGACGAAGTTCGCTTAATTCAAGAACCTGTAGAAGTGCTGACTCCGCTATTTTTGCAGGATATTTCCAAATTAGCGGAGAAGTCTGGGGTGGCGCTGTTTTTCGATACTTATGAATGCACCGAGGATTTTCTTGATAACTGGTTGCGGGAAATTTTAGAAGGTCGTTACGGTGAAGTACCTCTAAATATATTAGTTATTATCGCCGGACGGCAAGAATTAGATAAAAATCATTGGGCACCTTACGAGGGTTTAATGATTCGTTTCCCTCTCGAACCGTTTACGGAAGAGGAAGCTCAACTGTATTTGACTCGTAAAGGCATTACTAACAGTCGGGTTATTGAAGTGATTTTACGTCTTTCTGGACGCTTGCCGCTATTAGTGGCAACTTTGGCGGCTGAAAGTCCCAATGACCCCAGTCAAGTAGGCGATCCTAGCGGTACGGCTGTAGAACGCTTCTTAAAATGGATTGACGATCCCAAACGGCGACAATTAGCTTTAGATGCTGCAATTCCGCGTTGTTTAAATCGAGATGTCTTAGCGAAGTTGCGAGGGGAAGATGAAGCTGACGATTTGTTTAACTGGCTGAAAGAAATGCCGTTTATTGAAGAACGTACTGATGGCTGGGCTTATCATGAAGTCGTCAAAACGCAAATGCTCCGCCACAAGCGTCTTTCTTCCCCGCAAAGTTGGGCTGACCTTCATGGCAAGTTAGGTGAATATCACGACACGCTGCGAAATAATCTGCAACTAAATGAAGAAAATAAACAGCGCGATACTACTTGGCAAAGTCACGCTCTAAATGTTTTGTATCACAACTTATGTCAAACACCGCAAAAAAGTTTGCCCATAGCTCTCAAGGAATTCCTTGCGGCTCTGCAAAATCAATACTCTTTTGCTCTGCGTTGGGCGGAAACAATAATGCAGGCGGGTAAAAACGGGGATAATGCTGAAGTTCAACGCTGGGGTGAGCAGTTAGCCAATGGGTTAAAAGCTCATGAAGAAAAACGTTACGAAGTTGCTGTGGAAATGGTCACACCACTGCTAGAGCATTCTGAGATTCAGTCTCAGTGGCGAGCAATTGCTTTAGGTTGGCGGGGTAATATTTACCGCTTAAGTAAGCGTTATGAAGAAGCTCTCAAAGATTTTGACCAAGCCATTAAACTTAAGCCTGAATACGATTGGGCGATCGCACGTCGGGGTCAAAGTTACCGCTTTATGCAGCGCTACGAAGAAGCTCTCAAAGACTTTGACTGTGCCATTGAACTTAATCCTAAATCTGATTTTGCAATCGCACGTCGGGGTGAAACTTACCGTTTGATAAAGCGTTACGAAGAAGCTCTCAAAGACTATAACCAAGCCATTGAACTTAATCCCAAACTCGATTGGGCGATCGCACGTCGAGGTCAAACTTATCTAATGCTGAAGCGTCACGAAGAAGCTCTCAAAGACTTTGACTGTGCCATTGAACTTAATCGCAAACTCGATTGGGCGATCGCACATCGAGGTGAAACTTACCGCTTAATGAAGCGTTACGAAGAAGCTCTCAAGGACTTTGACTCTGCTATTGAACTTAATCCTAAATACGATTGGGCGATCGCACGTCGAGGAGAAACTTATCTGATACTGAAGCGCTACAATGAGGCTCTGGAAAACTTCAACTGTGCTATCAACTTAAAACCTGATTATGATTGGTATCTTTATTGCCGAGCTTTAGCCTATCAAGCTCTCAACCAAGTAGACAAAGCACGGGTTGATCTTAATAAAGCTACCAAACTTGCTCAACAAAATTACCAAAAAGATGCTAAAGACTGGCGCAATACCTTTAATCTCGCTCTTTATTATCTAATTGGTGGAAATATTGAATTATCACAGCGCTTGTATCAATATGCTGTATCCAGCCATGCACCCTTAGAGCGTATCCGTGAAGCAATTCGTGACTTGGAGGACTTTTCCAGCATCTTTCCTGAGTATATCGAAGCTCAATCTATGCGAAAGTTCTTGCACTCTTCGCTGAAGTGAATATTCTTTTGGCAGCAAAGCGATCGCTTTTCAAATATCCTTAAAGCAGTCCGTAGAAAAATTGATCGGGCTAGAGCTATAGAATAAGCAAATAAAGGGATTTTGTGGAGATGAGATGGAGTTAACACAAGAGGACATTAAAATTCTTCAAGAAGCAGAAATGCGTCTGCGGCGACTTTCTCCTGATAAATTGCGGGTGGTGAGTGATTTTCTCGCCGAACTAGAAGAAACAGAAGAAAACGAAGCAACAACAGAACTTTTGAACATCCCTGGCTTTGAGAAGTCTTTACGTGAAGCTATTATGCAAGCTGAAGCAGGGGAAGTTGTACCATTTGACAGCATTCGTCGCGATGTATGAATTGGTATTGACTCGCAAAGCTCAGAAGTTTTATGACGAAGTAGACGCATCCCTAGCAGAACGTCTAAATCGTTGCTTTGACCAACTGCGAGAGAATCCTTACGACTATCCAAACATAAAACGCCTCACGGGTAATTTCGCCGGTCTTTTTCGTTATCGAGTCGGTGACTTGCGAGTTATTTATCAGGTGGATGAAACTGAGAAAATGATTACGATCCTACTGATAGCCCATCGCAGTGATGTGTATGGATAAATTGATTTCCAGAAGTAAGCGATCGCTTTCTCAACTCCACTCTTCACAAATAATATTGTTAAAAATTTAGCCGCCAACTGCATCAGTTGATTTAAACTACACCTATATCAGGATGACGGCTGTTGAAGTTTAACAAGGAGCGATCGCAATGACAGTCAATTCCAAACCCACATATTTCGCGCTCGGTGACTTTTACACCTTTCTCGCTACCGGGGAAGATACCGATGGAAAATATTCTCTCACCGAGATGATGCTACAACCGCAAAGCGTTGCACCAGCCCACATTCACGATAGCTATGAAGAAGCACACTATATTCTTGAGGGAGAAGTTGAATATCAACTTGACGACAAAACTATCGTCGCAACTCCTGGAACTTTCCTTCAGTTTCCCATCGGACAAGCTCACGCTTTTAAGAACGTCACTTCACAACCTGCCAAAATCTTAGCTTTTGCGACACCACCAGGAGGTGAGCAATTCTTTGCAGAAGTCGGGCAAAAAGTCAACCTCCCGATGAGCGAAGAAGAAAAGCAGAAACTTTTGGTTCCCCCTATTGCCGCTGACTTTGAAAAAGCTTTGGAACTTGCTGTGACAAAGTATAGGGTACAATTTGCTCCACAGCTTTAAGGAGGAAATTTAAACGCAGAGGAACGCAATGGTAAGCGCAAAGGTTCGCGGAGTTTTTATGTTTGGTGTAAGCGATCGCTTTTAATAGACCTATTGCAAAAGTAAGTGAGTGCAATCTTAGGCAAAGAAAAAAGTTAAAGCAGAAGGGTTTTTCTTACCCTTTCCCCTTTCCCCTTTCCCCTTTCCCCCAATAAGTGCAAGAAGTCTAATGTCTTTCAGTCGTCTTTTTAGCAACATACATAGAAAAATGCAGTACTTTAGTCATGCATAAGTTGTGACAAAAGTCCGATGAAATAATCTTGATAAATTTTTATACTGGCAGCGTAGAGTTCATTACATCAAGTTAAGCACTAAACACCCAACCCATCTGCAAATAGGGGTTGGGTGTTTTTTTGGTATTCGATGCGCTTCGGGTGCGGTAGCACCCGAAGAAGGCGATCGCGCATTGTATGTGATTTGTCAGATATGATACATTTTTTCCCAAACAGAGAAAGCGTGGGAATGCTTTTAGCGAATAGTGATTGTAGATATTACCACTTCCCTTTGATTTTCTATCTTGTCAGCAAAATGCTTGTCGATAAGTGCCGGAACTTGCGAAGCTTGAATCCGACTGTAACGAGTTTTATCTGGCATAACTATATTTGGACCGGCTTTACAATTTTTCATACAGCCAGTGCCTTTGATGGTAACTTCGTTTGATAAAGAGCGATCGCTTAAAGCTGATTCCAACGCTCGACAAACCCCAGTCCCACCGCGTTTCATACAATCCGACTTTTGACACACTAATATAGTAGCTTTCGCTGACTTTCCTTTACTCTCAGCCAAAGAAGACACACCAACACTTTCCCCCCTTCTCCCCTTGTCCCCCTGTCCCCCTGTCCCCTTCTCTCCCCCCGCAGCCATCACTCGCGAGGCTTTTAACTTAACTTCGCCTGTTTTCAAATCTAAGGTTTTCTCACCCACGACTTGCAGCCAAGTACCTTTTGGTAACTGCAAGTTAAAAGCAGCCCTTAAATCTTTAGCTAATTTTACATAACATTCACCCTCAGAAGTCGCCAGCAACAAGCCTTTGAGCTTATAGCCATCTTTGATTGCAAAATCGAGAAATCGTCCTTCAAGGCAAAATTCTGATACCTGGTTTTTATCAAATTTACTCATGATTTTCATAACCTATTTTTAATTGACATATAATATCAAGCTTTATTTTGCCAACAATCCTCAAGAGTGTAAATCATCTCTTGGCGGGATATTGTGAATTGTCGGATGACACTCCAGAGTTGAATAGCTGCGCTTGGATTGCTAATTTCAACTTTCAATGGCTGATTAGTCTCACACCAACAACGAATATCTAGCTCTTGCAAGCGTTGATAAACTTGCCAGCGGTCTACCCAATTCACTTCAACACTGTGCTGTCCTTCGACTTCTGAACTGAATGATTTCAAAACAATTGCCCTCAAAGTGCTACAAAAGTTTCACTAACTATGCGACTGTACTATTCAGTACTTACGCATTGACAAAAATGTGATTATGTGGATGAGTCAGACTTATTTGCTTTCTTCCTTGTTTAATTAAATGCAAGCAAAATCAACTTATGCATTTAGGAGATATAAATCGGAAGTTTTTGCGAAATGTGACTATTGCCCAAGCGCACGTAAGTTGGCACTATATCGTTAACGCACACAATAATCGATTTGTAAAGTGCGTAAGTCCTACTATTTTCTAATTGAAAATTTTAGAAGTTAAGCTCCTTAAATAAGAATACCCCAAGTGCAAATAATTCTCATCAAAATTATAAAAAAAATTAAAAATTTTTCTTAAACTAGGTACAGCAACAGTTTGAGCAACTGAGGCTATCGAATTTTGGCGTTGCGGAACTTAATAAAGGTCACAAATCCCTAACTTCTCCTAGAGACGTGACAATGGAACGTCTCTACTTATCTTTTGAATTTAATTACCATATGTTGTTGCACCTGTCTATATGCAATTGGTAATATTCATTGATTGGCGATCGCTTCCAGCTGAAAATTAGCTCATAGTGCATATTTCAGACTATATTGAGCCGGTTTACTTTTATTTTTTAGATGTTAATATATAGTGACTAAGCAGCTAGCATCTATAACTGCTCAAAAGCGAGGAGAACAATGTCGGAAACGCAAACTTTGTTACGAAATTTTGGTCAGGTTTATGACAATCCCGTATTACTGGATCGCAGTGTAACCGCACCAGTCTGCGAAGGATTTAACGTTGTCTTAGCTAGTTTCCAGGCACTGTACTTGCAGTACCAAAAACATCATTTTGTAGTAGAAGGTGCAGAATTCTACTCACTACATGAGTTTTTTAGCGAAAGCTACGAACAAGTTCAAGGACACGTTCATGATGTTGGAGAACGCTTAGATGGATTGGGCGGCGTGCCAGTTGCTACCTTCAGCAAACTAGCAGAATTATGCTGTTTTGAACCTGAGTCTGATGGCGTATATTCTTGCCGCCAAATGGTAGAACATGACTTAGCAGCAGAACAAGCTATGATTAGCTTAATTCGCCGCCAAGCCGCTCAAGCAGAGAGTTTAGGCGACCGTGCCACACGGTATTTGTACGAAACAATTCTGTTAAAAACTGAAGAAAGAGCTTATCATTTGGCTCACTTCCTAGCCAAAGATAGCTTAACTTTAGGCTTTGTCCAACCTGCTCATAACTAACACGCTCATCAGCTAGAGTCATCTAGCCTAGATTGAACAAAAAGTTGTCAGCACTTCTTCTTAAAAAAATATAAAACATGGCAGAGAGCCAAATATATAACTCTCTGCCATTTTTAATTTAAGTAAATATTAAAACACAATATTTAACTTAAAAAAGTTTTTCTTGAACTAATTAATAAATATTTTCATCTAAGCTGATGCATTACTTTAAAATAGAAAATTAAATCTTTTATAAAAAAATTCCTTGAACTTGAGAAAAATTACTACTTTCAACAAAAATAATTTGCAAGAAACTGACAAATTTTAGCATCATAATTAAATAAATTTAGGCATACAAAAGGGGGATGGGGAATGGGGAAAGGGGAATGGGTAATGGGTAATGGGTAATGGGCTTTTTTAAGAGGGGAAAAGGGGAAAGGGGAGGCAGTGCGTTGCGGAGCCAGCGCTGTGCGGAGGTTCCCGAGGCAGCGCGCCCTTGCGGGTTAAGCGCGCTATCTGCGACTGCCGTTCCGTTGAGGCGACTTCTGTGGGGTGGAGTCCTGTTGTAGCACCTGCCTATGATTGGGGAAAGGGTAAGAAATCCACCTCATCCCCCTTGTCTCCTTGTCTCCTTGTCTCCTTGTCCCCCCCTCTCCCCCCTCTCCCCCACCCCTCATGTCATGAAACCTGGAGAAGTTGATAATAAACAACATGAGTTAGGGTAAAGAACCTTAAAATAATCAGGATTTCTATTCTCATATTGCAGAGTAACGACTATGCCCCGCCGTGATGATCTCAGGAAAATTCTACTGTTAGGCTCTGGTCCTATCGTGATTGGACAAGCTTGTGAGTTTGACTACTCTGGTACGCAAGCTTGTAAAGCGCTGCGAGAAGAAGGTTATGAAGTGGTGCTGGTAAATTCTAACCCAGCGACGATTATGACCGATCCGGAAACAGCCGATCGCACCTACATCGAACCGCTAACCCCAGAGTTAGTCGAAAAAGTAATCGCTAAAGAACGTCCCGACGCCTTATTACCAACGATGGGAGGACAAACTGCTCTCAACATCGCTGTAGCTTTAGCCAAAAATGGTGCCCTAGAAAAGTACAATGTCGAATTAATCGGCGCTAAACTCCCGGCAATCGAAAAAGCTGAAGACAGAAAGCTGTTTAACGAAGCGATGGATAAAATCGGGGTGAAAGTCTGTCCCAGTGGTACAGCCGAAACCTTAGAAGAATCAAAAGCGATCGCAAAGTCTATTGGCTCCTATCCTTTAATTATCCGTCCTGCCTTTACTATGGGTGGTACCGGTGGCGGTATCGCCTATAATCAAGAAGAATTTGAAGAAATGGCACAAACGGGTATCGATGCTAGTCCCGTTTCCCAAATTCTCATCGATCAATCCTTACTCGGCTGGAAAGAATACGAACTCGAAGTCATGCGCGATTTAGCAGATAACGTGGTGATTATCTGCTCAATCGAAAACATTGACCCAATGGGTATCCACACCGGCGACTCGATTACCGTCGCTCCGGCACAAACCCTTACTGATAAAGAATATCAGCGGCTGCGGGATATGGCAATCAAAATCATCCGCGAAATAGGGGTAGAAACTGGCGGTTCTAACATCCAGTTTGCCGTCAATCCGGTAAATGGGGATGTAGTTGTCATTGAGATGAACCCCCGTGTTTCCCGCAGTTCGGCTTTATCTTCTAAAGCTACAGGCTTTCCCATCGCTAAAATGGCGGCAAAGCTTGCCGTAGGCTACACTCTGGATGAAATCAAAAATGATATCACCAAGAAAACACCCGCCTCCTTTGAGCCGACAATCGACTATGTGGTCACAAAAATACCCCGCTTTGCCTTTGAAAAATTCCCAGGTTCCGAACCTGTGCTGACTACCCAGATGAAATCGGTAGGGGAAGCAATGGCAATTGGACGCACCTTTAACGAATCCTTCCAAAAAGCGCTGCGATCGCTTGAAACCGGTCGCGCCGGTTGGGGTTGCGACATTAAAGAAAAATTACCCAGTGGCGAACAAATTCGCGCTCAATTGCGGACTCCGAACCCGGAGCGCATTTTCTCAGTGCGTCATGCCATGTTATTGGGAATAACTCTTGAGGAAATCTACGAATTAACTGGGATTGACCCTTGGTTCCTGGATAAAATGCAGCAACTGCTGGAAACTGAAAAATTCCTCAAGCGCACGCCATTGCAACAGTTGACAAAAGAGCAAATGTATGCAGTCAAGCGAGAGGGATTTAGCGATCGCCAGATTGCCTATGCCACGAAAAAAAGCGAAGATGAAGTTCGGACATATTGCCAACAACTAGGCGTGATTCCAGTTTACAAAACAGTGGACACCTGCGCCGCCGAGTTTGAAGCGTTTACTCCTTACCATTATTCCACCTACGAAGACGAAAGCGAGATAACGCCAACTACCAAGCCCAAAGTGATGATTTTGGGTGGTGGTCCCAACCGCATCGGACAGGGAATTGAGTTTGACTATTGTTGTTGTCACGCCGCCTATGCTTTAAAGGGCGCAGGTTATGAGACAATTATGGTTAACTCCAACCCGGAGACAGTTTCCACAGATTACGATACAAGCGATCGCCTTTACTTTGAGCCATTGACCAAAGAAGATGTCCTCAACATCATCGAAGCGGAAAACCCGGTTGGGGTAATTGTCCAATTTGGCGGACAAACCCCCTTAAAACTTGCCGTCCCATTGCAAGAGTATTTAAACAAAGTTGGTAATGAGTCATCGGTAATCGGTAATAGGGAGGAATCTAACCAATTACCCAATACCAATTACCCATTACCAATTACCAAAATTTGGGGTACTTCCCCAGATTCTATCGACATGGCGGAAAACCGAGAGCGGTTTGAGAAGATTCTCAACGAATTAAATATTTCTCAACCGCCAAATGGTATAGCGCGGAGTTACGAAGATGCGCTGATTGTCGCCAAACGAATTGGTTATCCGGTGGTAGTGCGTCCTAGCTACGTGTTGGGGGGACGAGCGATGGAAATCGTCTATTCTGATACAGAATTAGAACGCTACATGACATTTGCGGTGCAGGTGGAACCGGAACATCCGATTTTGATTGATAAATTTTTAGAAAATGCGATTGAAGTTGATGTGGATGCGATCGCCGACCATACCGGAAGGGTAGTAATTGGCGGTATTATGGAACACATTGAACAAGCAGGGATTCACTCAGGAGACTCCGCTTGTTCTTTACCGTCGATATCCTTACCACCAGCGGTTCTGGAGCAAATTCGCACTTGGACTGTACAGTTAGCGCAGGCTTTATCAGTAGTCGGGCTGATGAACATTCAATTTGCCGTGGTTGGCGCTCAAGGTTATTCTCCGCAAGTTTACATTTTAGAGGCAAACCCCCGCGCCTCGCGTACTGTGCCATTTGTTTCTAAAGCTACTGGAATACCACTTGCTAAATTAGCATCCTTAATTATGTCCGGTAAAACTTTAGAGGAATTAGGTTTTACTCAAGAAGTGATACCAAAACACATTGCCGTGA
Source organism: Hassallia byssoidea VB512170 (assembly GCF_000817785.2). Taxonomy (GTDB): domain Bacteria; phylum Cyanobacteriota; class Cyanobacteriia; order Cyanobacteriales; family Nostocaceae; genus Hassallia; species Hassallia carrinoi. Next base: position 18,529 of record NZ_JTCM02000101.1, read on the forward strand.
AAGAAGCAGTATTACCGTTTAATAAATTTGCTGGAACAGACACAATTTTGGGACCAGAAATGCGTTCTACCGGTGAAGTGATGGGAATTGACACCGACTTTGGACGCGCCTATGCCAAAGCAGAAATTGGTGCTGGCGAACGTTTACCATTAACAGGAACCGTGTTTGTTTCGATGAGCGATCGCGATAAAACCCCCGCAGTTGATGTCGTCAGGGAATTTATCGAATTAGGCTTTACCGTCATGGCTACCCAAGGTACACGTCAAGTCCTGCAAGAGCATAAACTAAATGTTGAGTTAGTTTTGAAACTCCATGAAGGTCGTCCTCACGTCGTAGACGCAATCAAAAACCAGAAAATCCAGCTTATCATCAACACACCTTCCGGGGAAGAGGCTCAAACTGATGCCAGATTAATTCGTCGCACAGCCTTAGGTTACAAAATCCCCATCATCACCACCATCGCCGGCGCCAAAGCCACCGTCGCTGCCATCCGTTCATTACAAAACACAACCTTAGATGTGAAAGTCATCCAAGAGTACAACGCAGTTAGTTAACGGTTGAGGGGAAGGGGGAAGCCAAATTACTTCCCTCATCTTTGGCAAATTATCCATACATGTAGAGACGTTCCGGCGGAACGTCTCTACCCGCCGGAACGTCTCTACGACGGTTGCGATGTTTTTATTAATGTTAATTTTTGGACATGATATCAAACTCTCTTACGGCACAATACACCCACCCTGATTAGAACCCACACCCTCAGAACTTGCATTCGCAGCAATCAGCGTAACTTCCCCTTTTTTCTCATCAAATACCCAGCCAGTAGCAGGTATAATTGCCACACCATCAGCAGTTTTGCTAACTGATGGCGTAACACGAGAATTAGGTAAAACAGGTAACGCCGTCAACCGAGTATCTGACCACACCACATCACTACTGAGGTAGTCATCAGGACTGGGGGGCAAACCACCGCGTCCGGTAACGGTAAACTCGCTACCCTCTTTACCAAAAGCCGAACAGCTTTGAGCCACTAACCTAAACGTATCAACTACATTTGTTGGTAGATTAATAAACCCACGATTGGGGTCAATATCGAGTGTATTTATATCGACAATCCCATTAATTCCCCCACCTGTTGAAGATGCTGTAATATCACTTTGCGGGGTGGGTTGTTGCCGTGGCTGGATGCCAAAAATACCTTGAGCGTTGATTGTGACATTGCCTCCATTACCTGAGAAAGCATTTGCCGTAATGTCGCTATTCTCTTGCGGTACAGCAACAATAAAGCCTGCATCAATATTAATATTGCCACCATTACCACCAGCTTGTGCTGTGCCTGCGGTGGTAGAGATTTGACTCTCACGACGCAGAAGAAGTAAATCAGTTTGTAAGTTGATGTCACCACCGTTACCCGATGCAGATTCGGCGTTGAGACTGCCACCGTTGTCTAGGGTAACTCTAGGTGAGGTGACGATAATATCTCCGGCAGTACCCGTCGGACTTTGGGAGTTAACGAACAAGCCACTACTGTTAAGGTTAGAACTTTTGCCAGAAATGGTGAAAAAATCAGCAGCATTAACTGTAATTGTGCCTGCATTTCCTTGTCCAAGGGTTTCGGCAGTAAGTAGAGCGCCATTTTGTAACGAGAATGAACCAGAATCGATAGTAATATTACCCCCATTACCTTCTGTCCCCGTTTGCACCAAGCTGAAAATCGCACTAACAGAACCGTTTTTCTCTCCAGCAATATCAACTGACCCAGTAACATTAACATTGACATTCCCCGCATCCCCCCGTCCTGCTGGCTGGGTATCAGATGCACGACGAGTAATGGTTAGCAGTTGAGCGCCATCAATTAGTGATAAAGAAGCAGCGTTGATGTCGATATTGCCTCCGTTACCTACACCCCCTGCTGACACCGTGCTGAAGATGTTAGCATCTGCAAGGTAAACAGAATCTGTTGCACGCACTGTCACATTTCCGGCATTCCCTTGCCCATTAGTTGAGGCAGAAAGAAAAGCGCGATCGCGTAACGAGAATGAACCAGAATCGATAGTAATGTTACCCCCATTGCCAACTGTCCCCGTTCCCACACTGCTGGAAATCGCACTAACAAAACCATTTTTCTCCCCAGCAATATCAACAGCGCCAGTAACATTAATATTGACATTCCCCGCATCCCCCCGTCCTGCTGGCTGGGTATTAGATGCTTCACTAGTAAGGGTTAGCAGTAGAGCGCCATCAATTAGTGATAATGTTGCAGCATTGATGTTGATATTGCCACCCTTACCTACACCCCCTGCTCCCACCGCGCTGAAAATGGCAGCATCTGCAAGGTCAACAGAATCTCGTGCCCGCACTGTCACATTCCCTGCATTCCCTTGGACAAATGTTGAGGCATCAAGAGAAGCGCCGTCTCGTAACGAGAAGGAACCAGAATCGATAATAATATTACCACCATTACCTTGTGACCCCAAACGCACCTGATTAAAAACACTACTCCCAGTGCCAGCAACTTTGATTTCCCCGGTAGCATTCAGCGTAATATCTCCTGCAACAGTTTCAGCTGTCCCCAAACCTCGCCCAATACCAGCACTTAAAAAACTTCCTTCTAAAATCTCTAGATTCCTGGCATTGACTGCAATATTACCGCCACCAGCGCCTTCTACATATATTGCAGCTTGATTAGTAAGGGATACCGAACCTCGCGTCACATTCTCAGGAAATCTCAAGCTGAGATTATCGCCATCTACACCAAGCAAGAGAGTACCAGGTTCGGTCAATCCTCCTAACTCAACTCGTCCACCATTAGCATTTAATCGTCCTCCATCCATGCTGACATTACCACCCACCAGCAGTAAACTCTTACCATCTGGTACTCGTAAACCAACTGCGTCGTTTAAGCCTGCTGGGTCTATACCTGCGGGTGCAACTGAGTTATTTTGAATGGCTGCGTTTTGATTAATCTGATTAAACAACAACGCTGAAGGATTAATAGTCAACAACGGTGAAGGGATATTTTTATCAGTAGCGCTAAAAAATCCCAGATTTCCAAATTGCAGTGCATTTGCTGTACTTGCCACAAACGACCCACCAACATTTAACGAAGCATTAGGACCAAAGACAATTCCACTGGGATTAATCAAAAACAGGTTGACGTTAGGACTATTTGTGAAAATTAAACCATTAATCAATGAACCAGAGCCACCAGTGACACGAGATAATATATTTCTGATATTTCCAGCACTCTCAAAGTTGGCTATCTCCCCCATATTCAGGTTAAACCTACCAAAGCTCTGAAACAAATTACTTCCTACTGTTTGACCGACTGACTGGGGAATTGTGTATACCGGACCAGTTAAAGTTTGTGCCGGACTCAGCGTGCCATCTATAGTGATACTCTGTGCTAATACGCTACTTGCAGTGGCGATCGCCCCACCCAAAGCTAAAATTACCGCCCTTCGTAAGTATTTGCAACTTTTAGTCATTTCGGTATCTGCCTCCCCAATGCCCTTAAGTAGTTTTCGGAAATTTTTGATGCGCGATCGCACTCAATTACAATAAACCGGGTTTTCTACTTAAACGCAAGGTGATAATATTTGTTGATAAATACCTAGTCATCAAGTCGATTTCTTCAAAAAATCAACTTGATGCAACATTTTGCTGCTATTAAGTTAAAAGATGTCCTATCTTCTTTTTCTGCTTGCCTCAATCGGTAATAAACCTGCCTCGAAAGTGAAATTTATCCTAGTTAGTCCCCACTCCCCACTCCCCACTCCCCACTCCCCACTCCCCACCCCAAAATCGATTGTTAATTTTTTTTAAGCAATCTGAGGGACTTGTGTTGACCCTAGATAGATTTATTAAATGAAGAACGACGAAAGCTTTAGGGAAATATTAGTCTTTCACTGAAGGAAAGAATAAGGAAATTTTATCGTGCCATCTAGTCAAAATATTCTCATAAATGTTACAATTATTAATACCCAAAAGATAGTAAATATGTTGTATTGGCTACCTTTTATCTAACTCTAGACACTTGCAACCAAGGAAAAACAATTGTACCTTCGTTGCAGTTAACAACTAAATATGAATATTATTACCAGTGTTGCTCCAGGCGTATAAGTTGTAAATTAGTTTCTGGGATTCTCAAAGATACTGAGTAACGCCGGCAATACATGCATTTATCATTTCACCCTACCGTAAAACCCACCATTACCAAAGAGTAGCGCCATGAAGACCGCTCAGACAGCCACAGACCTAGTGCGGACTTACCTGCGTGAGATTGGCCGCGTGCCACTCTTAAGCCACGAGGAGGAGATATGTTATGGCAAACAGGTGCAACGTGCAACTGCTTTGTACGAGGTGAGGGAGTCGCTTTTGATGAAGTTAGGTCATGAACCGACTTTAGAAGAGTGGGCAAAAGCGACAGAGTTAGAACCAGAAGAGTTGAACGAAGCGATCGCCATTGGTGAAATAGCCAAGCGCAAAATGGTAGAAGCCAATTTGCGACTAGTCGTATCCGTTGCCAAAAAGTACATCAAGCGCAACGTCGATTTACTCGATTTAATCCAAGAAGGTAGCATTGGGATGCAACGGGGTGTAGAAAAATTTGACCCCACCAAAGGTTATAGATTTTCGACTTATGCTTATTGGTGGATTCGTCAAGCCATCACGCGAGCGATCGCCGAAAAAGCTCGCACCATCCGCCTACCGATCCACATTACCGAAAAACTGAATAAAATCAAAAAAGCACAGCGGCATTTATCCCAAAGACTAGGACGCGCTCCATCCGCTGCTGAACTAGCACAAGAATTAGAATTAACCCCCAAGCAAGTACGAGAGTATCTAGAAAAAGCTCGTCTACCCCTATCACTCGATTTGCGGCTAGGAGATAATTACGACACCGAACTCGGAGAAATGTTAGAAGATCCAGGAGCTTCTCCAGAAGAGTTCGTCATGCAATCTTCTCTATCTTTTGACTTAGATCGTCTCATGGCAGACCTTACCCCACAACAGAGAGAAGTTCTCACCCTCCGCTTCGGATTAAGCGATGGACAAGCGCTTACTCTTGCCAGAATCGGTGAACTTTTGAACATCAGCCGCGAACGAGTACGGCAAATCGAACGCGAAGCTCTAACTAAACTTCGCAAATCTAAAGCAAACATGGGTGAATATTTGGCGAGTTAGTCAATAGTCAATAGTCATTAGTCAATGGTCAATAGACTGTGGACTTTTGACTATTGACTTTAGACTTTGGACTATTGACCAACGAGGTGAGAAACTACGCTGCTTTTGGTACGGTTACACCGACTCCCAGATGAGGAGTAACTTGTTACATTAGTTGACAAGAACAGACAACAGGCTGCTTAGTCAAATATAATACGAGCTTTTACTATTTAATTTACAAACACCGCACATAGCTGTGGTAGTAAAGGAGGCAAAACGTGAGTAACCCATCCAATCAAGTATCAGAATTTTTTAACAGTGAGCCAGAAACCAGCGAAGTGCTGTGGCAGTACGTTAAAGCCTTGAGTCCAGAGACAATTACCCAGTTATCTAAGCCCAATTCTCCAGAAGTCTTTCAAGTAATGGAACGCAATATTGTCGGGCTGTTGGGAAACCTGCCTGCGGAACACTTTAATGTGACTATTACTACCAGCCGGGAAAGTTTGGGTAGGCTTCTTGCCTCTGCTATGATTAGTGGTTATTTCTTGCGTAATGCCGAACAAAGAATGAACTTTGAAATGGCATTGCAGGGAACTGAAACTAACAACACCGAGAATGACTAAGGATTTGAAGTTTTCATGTTAGTTAACGTCACGGTGATACAAATCAAAAATCTCAAGGAGTGCTAAATCCTTGCAATCTGCCTCCCTTCTACCCTTAACTCCCAGAAGGGAATGGTAATTTTTATCAGCGTGAGAAAATAACTGAAAATACGAAATTGAAAATTACTTGATTAATTTAATTTTGATACAGGTGCGTAGACAAATTCAAACAAACTTAAAATTTGTACATAAAATACAAACTCGGCAGAAATCAAGTTAATCTGCCGAGTTTTTTTAATGCTTAGTAGTTGGTTGTTCCACGCTTCTACTAATATCATGTCCGCTTGATCACTTACTAAACCCAAAGAACCCCACCCCGCCAAAGCGATGCTTTGTCTCCCCTCCCCGCAAGCGGGGAGGGGATTAAGGGGTGGGGTTCTTTTGACTTTGG
>NZ_JTCM02000102.1 GCF_000817785.2 Hassallia byssoidea VB512170
GGATAAATCCTACTGCTGGTTTTCATCCGTGGTCTAAAGCACGGGATACGGAACTGCGTTCCTCTCCCTCCACGGTTTTCAACCTCATTCCTTATAAAGCAGTGTTATAAGCATCAATTTTGGTGCGTAACTGCTCAACTATTTGTGTTAGATTTTGCAAGTTGCGAGTATCCCCAAAATCCATGCTAGGGTCTATTGCTTTGAGTCCAGCGGATCTCAATTCAGCTTTTTCGAGAACGCGGTATGTACGTTTTTGACGGGACATAAATATATTCCTTACTTCTTTAGCGTAAGCCCTAATGATGTTCTAGAGCTAGCTTGCCTTACTAAAGCTGGATTTGAGGTCAGCATAACCCACAAATATTTGTATTTATTAGAACAATATCTTTGGGTAATATTGGCGATGTTTAAGCATTGGCGTAAAAGCCAAAAGCGTGATGTTCGTAACTAAAAGCGTGATGTTCGTAACTAAAAGCGCGATGTTCGTAACCAAAAGCGCGATGTTCGTAACCAAAAGCGCGATGTTCGTAACTAAAAGCGCGATGTTCGTAACCAAAAGCGCGATGTTCGTTACGGCTTGTTTGAACACAAAAAGCGTAGACCTAACCCCCAACCCCTTCCCTTGTAGGGAAGGGGAGTAAGACTCAAAGCCTCTCTCCTTGCAGGAGAGAGGAATGGAAGCGAGGTCAGATTGTATCTATATAAATCTTTTCACTTATTTAGGAAATGTAGAACAAAACCCGTGTGTTAAGAAATAGGATAAACTTAGAGATAAAGTAGCATATGGAACCTTTGACTACTGCGGCGATCGCTATTGGCACTGTGGTTGCTACCAAGGCATTGGAGAAAACCGGCGAAAAGGTAGGCGAAGCTTTATGGGATAAGACTGGTAAGTTTCTCGTCACCCTGAAAAAACAGTCTCCCCATACTGTAACAGCGATCGAGAAAGCACCAGAACAACCACTAGATTATGGTAAGGCTGTAGTGGAAGTAGAATCGGCGGCTAAAGCTAATCCGGAAGTTGCTGAAGCTGCACAGGAATTAGCCGCAGCTGCTAAAGCCGAACCAAATCCCAAATTAGCGGAAATTCTGGCTATGCCTAACCTGGAAAAATTGGCAGACAAGATTGGTCAGGTAGTCATGCCAGGTGGAACAGGTAACATTGAAAATATGTCTTTTTAATCTAATAACTTACACTTGATGCAATATCTAAGTTTAAGGGAGTATTTCAATGAACGCAAAACGCCCACAGGCTCGAAGCCTGGGGCTACACGAACTAAGCCCACCTGCGTGGGCTAAAATGCTTGTAGCCTGCGGAGGCAGGCTTTGTTTGTATAGCCGCACCCTAAAAGGGTGTCGGGTAAAGTGTTTGTGCAAATTTGGGATGCTGCGAAGTTTAATGGCATTTAACTTAACTCTCTATGCCTAAAGACTCTGGCAAGTTTGCCGATAAAGTTGGCGCTTTCGCTGCCCCTGGTTCTCAAGTTAACATTGGGACTCAAATTATTCAGGGGCAGAAACAACTACATCCCACAAAATATATTCCTTATCGTGGTTCTGTCCATTTTGTTGGACGAGAACAAGAATTGGCAATGCTGCATGAAGAGTTGCAGCGCCGAGATTATGTGGCGATCGCCGGAATGGGAGGTGTGGGCAAAACTGAATTAGCCACCCAATATGCGAGACGATATCAACAACATTACGGCGGAATTGCTTGGTTTAACGATAGGGAAAGCAATCTTGCTGCCGAAGTTTTAGAGTTTTTCATCAACTTTGGTTTCGAGATTCCCCAAGAATTAGGCGGAAGATTCTTAAGCCTCAAACAACAAGTCGCGTGGTGTTGGTCTAAATATCCTGATTCTGCCTTGCCTATCTTAATTGTCTTCGATGACGTGACCGATTTAGCCAACCTGCGCGAAGTTGTTCCCACCCATAACCGCTTTCGAGTTTTAATTACAACTCGACTACGGCATTTAGACCCCAATTTTATTCAACAGATTCCTTTAGATGTTCTCTCCCCAGAAAAAGCCTTAGAACTGTTAAAACGATTGTTGGGGGACAGAGACAAACGAATCGAAAACGAACCGAAAGCCGCAACAGCAATCTGTGAATGTTTAGAATATTTGCCCTTGGGGATAGAGTTAGTGGGAGGCTATTTAGTCAGAGACTTGCAGCTATCTCTACACACAATGTTTGGGCAGTTGCAAGAACGTAAATTAGCAGAAGCAGCTCTACAAGACCGGGAAACCATAAACTCAACTCAACTCGGAGTTAAAGCCGCGTTTGCTTTAACTTGGGAAGAACTCGACCCACTGACGCAACAACTAGGAAAATTATTGAGTTTATTTTCTCCGCAGTCAATTCTCTGGGAATTGGTTGTTTGGGTAGCGATAGAAAGTAAAAACATTGAGCAAACAGAAGCAGCTACACAAGCACAGCCTGCTGATATCATATCCGATGAATTGCCTATAATCAAAGCACCCCACCCCCAACCCCTCCCCGCTAGCGGGGAGGAAAGCAAAAGCGCAGCTTTGGCGGGGTGGGGTTCCGATGAATTAAACGAGGCAAAAAAGCACCTCTACGAGCGCAACTTGTTGCAACAAGTAGATCAAAGATGTTATAAAATTCATGCCTTAGTGCGGTGGTTTTTGCAAGGGCAGTTAGCCGAGTCTGGCGAGATGCAAGCAGTTTTAGAAACAACCTTCGCTACTGCCATGATAGCCAAAGCCGAAAGCCTTGACGATTCACCCACCTCTAACGATATCGAAGACATCAAGGATGTTATTCCTCATATTGAAGACCTGGGAAACCGTTTAATTGCAGAGGTCAACAAAGCAAAAGAGGGAGAGGCAATTTCCCCAGCATCAGTCCCTAATGATGAAGTAATCTCGGTATTTGTGGGGGTGGGAAGATTTTATGAGGGACAAGGATTATATAAATTAGCAGAACCTTGGCGTGAAGAATGCGTAAATGTCTGCCAAGCATTATTTGTCGGCGACGATCCCAATGTAGCAACTAGCTTGAACAATTTAGCAGCACTCTACAAAAGCCTTGGTCGGTACAGCGAAGCCGAACCTTTATTAATTGATGCTTTGGCAATGACAAAGCGCTTATTTCTCGGCGACCATCCGGATGTGGCAACTAGCTTGAACAATTTAGCTTTTCTCTACAAAAGCCTTGGTCGGTACAGCGAAGCCGAACCTCTGTTAATTGATGCTTTGGCAATGACAAAGCGCTTATTTCTCAGCGACCATCCGGATGTGGCAACTAGCTTGAACAATTTAGCTTTTCTCTACAAAAGCCTTGGTCGGTACAGCGAAGCCGAACCTCTGTTAATTGAAGCTTTGGCAATGTGCGATCGCCTTTTAGGAGTTAATCATCCCACTACGGCAACTATTCGAGAAAATCTGACAAGTTTGCAACGTCAGTTAACTCCCCCTGCTACCCCGAAACGTGGGTTAGGTCAGTTTGTGCAAGGTTTATACAATTTATTAAATCGACGCTTTTAAAGTTTAACGGGGTATTGTGATTCTTGACAGACGCGATAAATCGCGTCTCTACAAGTGCAAACGCGATTAATCGGGTCTTTTTTTCATTCTTCTGCGCTGGCTGCCCGCAAACTTTGCACCACGTCTTCATAACCATTAAACTGAGCGATCGCCAAAGCTGTATAACCACCTTTATTTTTCAAATTCACATCTGCCCCAGCCTTAATCAACATCTGCACAGCTTCGTTATAACCTCGTGATGCTGCCCACATTAAAACTGTTGCCCCGGCTGAATCGATATAATTAACATCTGCACCTTTATCCAACAATTGCTGCATTATGCTTATTTGATTGCGTTCTGCTGCTTTTATCAAAACAGTTTTGCCATCATCTGCTTGAGTATTAACATCAGCACCGTAGTCTAGCAATACTTTCACCGTCTCGGCGTGTCCTTGCGATACGGAAAGCAACAAAGGCGTTTCGCTCGACTTTCCATTTACATCTGCACCTTGCCGCAACAGCGCCTCTACAATTTTACTATGTCCCTGCAACGCCGCAACAAGCAATGGTGTATCACCCAGGTGGTTTTTTATTTGCACATCCGCACCACGGCTGAGTAACACTTCTACCACCGAAGCGTAGCCTTCAACAGCCGCAAGATGTAAAGCAGTTTCACCATCTTGGTCTTGGGCATTCACATCAGCACCTTTGTCTAATAAAAGTGAAGCGATCGCATCATGTCCCGCTGCCGCAGAGGAAGATAGTGCAGTTCCCCCATCTTGATTTCTTTGTTTTACATCAGCCCCCGCTGCCAACAATGCTTGTACAACTTTTAAGTGTCCCAAGTCTGCCGCTACCATCAACAAAGTTTCACCTTCTTCATCTTGGGTATTGACATCTGCGCCAGTTTCTAGTATTATCCTTACAATCTGCGAATGTCCCTGCTTAACAGCCACTTTCAAAGCAGTGTCATCATCTTTATCTGTGACATTCACATCTGCATTTGCAGCAAGCAAGACTTTGACCACATCGACATAACCTTTCAAAGCTGCTGCCATTAAAGCTGTACTGCCATCTTCATTAATCGCATTGACATCAGCACCTCTGGATATTAAAAGCTGGACAATATCAACTTGATTGGCGCTAGCTGCCAACATTAAAGCAGTCAACTTATAGCGTTTTCTGGGTAAATTGATATTTGCGCCGGCATCGAGAAGCGATCGCGCAATTTCCGTGTAGCCTAAATTAGCAGCAAACATTAACGGCGTAGTTCCGGTGCGATCGCACGTATCAGCAAGCGTACCATTAGTTAGTAGCGATCGCACAAGCTTAAGATCCCCACGAGTAGTTGCGCGTATTAACGGAATATCTTGAGTAGAAACCATAAATAACCCTCCGAAGTGCGATCGCTTAACGAGTACAAATGCCTGGGTTACTTCCACACTACAAGAGAATCAGAAACAACCACAGATGCACCCCACCCCCTAAGTAAAAGGCAGAATACACAAATAGACATTATCTGTGTTTATCTGTATTTATCTACGGTTTCTTAAAAAGATGTAGGACTTACCAAGAGGGATAAAGGGGAAGCGATACGGCATAAAAGAGGAAAAGGTATGAAGAGTATTATGAGTTATTCAAATTACTCTTTATTTATTTCTACCCCTTTACCCTTTCCCCTTTCCCCTTTCCCCCTCTTCCTTCATCCCCCCAGCTTGCTGAGAACAAACGCTGCGAGGAAGCCGACAACAGTAATCAATCCTGCGAAATTATGCGCTTTTTCAAATGCCTCTGGAATCATCGTATCAACAATCATCGCTAAAATCGCGCCTGCGGCGATCGCGGTTGTCGCGGCGATGATTTCCGCTGATAAATGACTGAAAACGGTATAACCTAAAAGTGCTGCCACACCGCAAAGAACAGCAATAGTAGCCCAAACACCGAAAACGTAGCGCAACGATCTACCTGCATTTTTCATTCCAGCAGCGCTAGATAGCCCTTCGGGAATATTAGAGAGGAAAACTGCTGCGACAGCAACAGCGCTGACAGATCCGCCGGCAATCATACTAACGCCGATGACAATCGATTCTGGGATACCATCTAAAAGTGCGCCGATCGCGATCGCCAAACCACTACCACTATCTTCGTCTTCTGATGGTTGATGGTCGCCAGATCGCTTGCGATGCTTGCCTCCCTGAGTCGCTAAATACCAGTTAGCAGCAGTATAGACGATCGCACCTGCAACAAAGCCAATTGCCGTCGAGTCGAAACCGCCTTCTTTATAAGCTTCATCCATCAACTCAAACGACAGCGCCGAAATTAACACCCCAGCCCCAAAAGCCATAATTGCGGCGATTATCCGTTGCGGAACCCGCGAAAAATAGCCAATTGCAGCCCCAACCATCAGCGCTGAACCACTAAATAAACCCCAAAATCCTGCTTGTAACCAGACCGGAAACATTCTTACTTTCTTTCAACAGCCCGAAAGTCTCATAGTATCCGTATTGAAACTTTCGATCCTCTTCTATAAGAAATAGCTTTGCAATCTTTTCTTTTGCGATTATGCTAACTTTTATAAAGATTTAATAACTAGACGGGAACACGTATCAATATGGAACTTTCTCCATCGGTGAAATATTGGCTGAACTTCATTCACCCGGTACTTATGTGGGCGCTATTGCTATTGTCGATTTATGCTGCCTACCTGGGATTACAAGTACAGCGTACCAGACATGCTCAAGGTGAACAGAAGAAAGAACTGATTAAAGGTAAATATAACGTCAAACACTATCAAATCGGATCGATACTTTTAGGTTTGATGGTGGCAGGTGCGATCGCTGCTATGGCTGTCACTTACATCAACAATGGTAAGTTATTTTTCGGTTCTCACCTGCTAGCAGGGCTTGGGATGACGAGTTTGATAGCATTTTCTGCGTCCCTATCTCCTTTTATGCAAAAAGGCGCAAATTGGGCGCGGATGACTCACATTTTGTTGAATTTTGTACTTTTAGGGCTTTTTACTTGGCAGGCGATTACCGGCGTGCAAATAGTCCAAAAAATTCTTACTCAAGCATAGTTAGTTGGTTGTTAGTGGTTGGTTGTTAGTGGTTGGTTGTTGGTCGATAGTTGATAGTTGTTGGTTGTTGGTTAACAGTTATCCACCATCCACTATCCACTATCCACCATCAACTATCCACCATCAACTATCCACTATCCACTCACCACTTTTTCTGGTTGACAGGAAAATCTATACCTATAGATTGATGAAAATCTTGCTGAACTTTGCGTGTGAGGCGCTTTGAGACTTGACGGACGATTTGGTTGAGTAAGCGATCGCCTGTAGATTGCACCAAAGACTTAGGCAAACGCTGAATAAACTTGGGAAAGTGAATATCAACAACTAAATCCAATTCCCATTCAACTCGTGTTATCTGGTTAATACTTGTGGGTGCATCGTTTGCTGTATCTTCTATCATGCGTAGCGATGCATTATAGTCTACGTCATAACCGGGCGGATAGTAGCCGGGGATGGGTATAGTGTGGATGCGGTAAATACCATCCTCTGGAGGTAACAATTCCAAACCAATTTTTGGCTCCACCTCATAACCAAAAGAGCCAAAACGACCGATTCCTAAAGCATAACCATTTTCCCCCAGCGGTTGCACCTTCATCGGTTCAGCGCAGCGCGAAAACCATGAAGAATGAGCATTGAGATATTCAGCAACCAAGCTTGCTTGGGCATACATTTCCATAGAGTCGTGATAACGACCGTAAAACTTTGCAGGTGTTCCACCAATTGCTTGTAGCGTGTCTTCAGTATGCGCTACTGATGGGACAGGTACAACTGCTTCGCTTATTTCAAAGGATTGATATTCACGATTTTGTGAAAGCATATAAAGATTCCTGTATAATCTTGCGTTTACCTGTATTAATAATTCCCATATCGGGTCAGACGATTCGCACGCTAAAGTACATTTTGACGGAAACCTCAAAAATCTGCCAGCAACTTCATAGAATCACTAAAATAGGGAACAAAGAAATCAAATATTAGTTTCCCAGGATAGCGTTTATTATGAAAGCATTTGTAGCAGGGGCAACAGGTGAAACAGGTCGCAGGATAGTGCAAGAACTGATTGCGAAAAATATTCCCGTCCGTGCTTTGGTACGCGACGCAGAAAAAGCGAAGGGTATTTTGCCTCCTGACGTTGAGTTAGTTGTAGGGGATGTGTTAACACCAGAAAGTCTGACGACTGCTTTAGGAGATAGCACAGTAGTGCTTTGCGCTACCGGAGCCAAACCTAGTTTTGACCCCACAGGACCTTATAAAGTCGATTTTGAAGGCACTAAAAATTTAGTGGATACTGCCAAAGCGAAGGGAATAGAGCATTTTGTTTTCGTTTCTTCGTTGTGTACTTCTAAGTTATTTCATCCTTTGAACTTGTTCTGGCTGATTTTGGTTTGGAAAAAGCAAGCTGAGGAATATATCCAGAAAAGCGGTTTGACTTATACAATTGTCCGTCCTGGCGGGTTAAAAAATGAGGATAATTCCAATCCAATCGTGATGCAAAGTGCTGATACACTGTTCGATGGCAGCATTCCCCGGCAGAAAGTCGCCAAAGTTTGTGTAGAGTCGCTGTTTGAAAGTGCCGCACGCAACAAAATTGTCGAGATTGTTGCTAAAGAAGAGGCTACCTCGAAAAGCTTTGGGGAGTTATTTGCTAACGTAGCCTAAGTCAAGAGTTAACAGTCAATGGTCAATGGTCAAGGGTCAATCTTTGGACTTTGGACTGTTGACTGTTGACTTTGGACTCTTAACTCTGGACTCTTGACTTTTGACTACTTAAGTGAACTTTGTCGTTTCAAAGTGCGTCGATTATTGTTGATTATACGTAAATTCTAAGGAGTCCGAGTCTGAAAAGCGTGGAATCGAAAGGTGTTGAAAAACTGATTGGACCGATAGCCGCACTTCTCGGCTTTGTATATTTGTTGCAGTGGTATGTATTTGGGGATTTGCGATCGCATAACGATCCTGTCTTTGGTCAAAAAAATCCACCTTTGGTGATGAAAGGTGGCGATCCTTACATTCGTGCTTTAATGCGAACTATATCAGCGAGTGAAGCAAATAGCGATCGCCCTTATTCTCTCTTATATGGTGGACAGCAAGTCAACGATTTGAGCCATCATCCTCAGATATGCATCGTCATTGTTAATGGTCCCAACAAAGGCAATTGTTCTACCGCTGCTGGGAGATATCAAATTATCAACACTACTTGGTATAGAATTGCTCCTCGCTATCATCCCAATCCGACGCGGTTTATGTTTTGGGCAAATTATAGTTTTGCAGCAGAATATCAAGATGCAGTAGTTTACAGTTGGTTAAGCGATCGCCAAGTTTGGGGAACTGACATTTCTCAACTGCTGCATCAAGGAAAGTTAAACGAAGTTTTGCGCCGACTTTCCCCTACTTGGACAAGTCTCGGATATGGCATAGAAACTAATTCCGTCAGCCGATATCTACCTACTATTTATCAGAAAAACTTGCAAGAAGAACTAAACGCAACGAAAAATTGATTCGTAGTAAGCGTTTCAACGCTTATTCAACCCGGAAAATCACAACATATTTCTCAAACAACCATAACCGCTATATCTAACTTCAAACCTCAATCAAAAAATTCCTAATATCTTCTACAAACGCCAAAGTACTTTCAAAATGTATATTATGCCCCGAATTACTAATCACCCGTAATGCAGCAAATTTACATACTTCCGCTATCTTTTTATTAATAACTATAAACTTTTCATCATATTCGCCAGCTAATAACAGCAACGGGTTTGTATTCTCTTCGAGTTTTTCCCACAAACAAGGTTGACATCCAGTACCCATAAACCGCAATGATTTAGCCAATTCTAAAGGATTATTCTGCAAGCGACTTTCTATCATCCCCTCAAACTCAGGATGATTTTTTATATAACCAAAAATCGGCTGATTGTACCAATTTAATAGAAAAGCTCTAAAATCACTTTCTTCAACACATCTTGTTAATTTTCTCGCTATTTGTTCATCAGATTTAACTCGTTCTAATCGTTCAACTTCTGTTATTAAACCAGGAGAAGCTGATTCTAAGATAACTTTAGGGAAACGTTGAGGAAAATGCAGATTGAGGTATAAAGCCAATCTTCCACCCATTGAATAACCAACTAAAAAGCATTGGTAAATTTTTAGCTTATCTAGTAAGTTGATTAATGCTTGTGCCGTGTTTGCCATTGTATAACAATCATCGCCACCAAAAACTTGAGTTTTTCCATGTCCGGGAAGGTCAATTGTCAAACAATAAAAATCATCAGATAGTAATTTTATTGTTTTATCAAATTCATGACAATTACCCATGAATCCATGTAAAAAAAGAATTAGCGTTTTCTGGTAATTGCCCGTGAAAGAATAGTGAAATTGGTAATTTTCCAGGGACATATTATATGTACACTACAAGATATGTAAAGTATGTATGAAAATCCCAGAATTATCAAACCAGCAGAACTCGGAATCGAAAATTATAACAATCGCTCTTTGTGTTTAATTTTATTGCGGGTTTTACTCATGACTAAACCACCAGCTTTTACACTGGTGGCTTTTCGCTAATCTTAATTTACTGTCAACTAGCTTGACTAATACGCTGTTGTAACTCGGTTTCAAATTCCTCATCAGTGCGAGTGATGACTTTTGGTCGCTGGTCTAACCTATCCATTAAAATATGGAATGCTTCGGTGTCTTGTGGGCTGAAAACAGGACTCTGAGTAATCTTGCGGCTACTATCCTACTTAAAGCTATTGAAGATAAACAGCAAGAATAAAATTAGAGAGTGGGATAATGAAAAACCCGCTTTTATGGCGGGCTTTATTGAAACATGCTATCTATCGTCATTGACTTTTTACTTGCGATCGCTTAATTTCTTGTCTCAAGACTTCACATCGCTTCATAGCTTCTCTTGCCTGTTCTCTAAACTGCTTGGCTTGCAATGCGTTTGCTTCATACACTTCAGATGCTTTTCGTCTGAGTTCAACAGATTGTTTACTAAGTTCTTTAATACGAGTTCTTAAATCTTCAATCGTTTTCATTTTTCTTCCAGTTCTGAAATTACCAGGTTCAAGTTTTCAGCTTCTTCATAAAGTCTATCTGCTCTGCTAACTAATAAACTAGCATCCTCATCATCGTCATTTGCTACCGCTTTATCATGAGCATTGTATAGTTCATCAATGATTAGCTGTAGTTGTACATAAGCTTTTAACAATACTTAAACTTTCACGCACTAAGGTGCGCTATAGCAAGCCATAACACAACGGATTTTATTGCAGGAGGAATATCCACACTGCAATAAGCCGGACCCTACTTTTTGATTTTCTAAGGTAAAAACCGATCCAAAGCAGCTTTGAGTTGTTGAATTTCAACTTCAATATTGCCTTCTTTGCAGGCTCTACCAATACACTCATTTAAATGTTCATCGAGAACAATTCGCGCTACTTTATCTATTGCACCTCTAACGGCGGCAATTTGCAATAAAACATCAGGACAAGGACTATTTTGTTGCACCATTGTTTTGATGCCGCGAACGTGTCCTTCTATACGCGAAAGCCGATTAACAATTCGTCGCAATGACTCTTCGCTATGGACGTGTGGATGAGCCGACTGTCCATGCCCATGAGTACGATCTGTGTGGCTGTGGTCTATATCGTTTTGGGAATGTTCTGCTGGTGTTATGGACAAGGATTCTTCAGCTAATCGGTTTAATCCATTCATAGGTTATCAAAGTTCTGGCAATACTAAGATCCTAGCCTACAGGGGGAGGGGGGAGGGGGAGATGGGGGGACAAGGGAGACAAGGGAGACAAGGGAGACGGCTTGGGGGACGACTTGGGGATGTAGGGGCGCTCATATCTTGCACCTAAAAGACTTATCATTCAAATACAGCAGTAGGAAGTAAACACCAAACTAGTCTGTAAAATGAGTTGATTCAAGCTAGAAGTACTTAGAAAACTATACTCTAACTAAAGTAGTCAACTATGGATAAGTTTCACTCTTCAGATAAACATGAGAAACATTACTCTGGAAAATATCACTCAAGCCGTGATTGAACACGGTGATAAAGGCAAGACTCATGCACGCCTTTATGAGATTTATACCAGTCTTATTCGACATCTGCACGCCTTCGTGCAGGAGGTAAATCTGACGG
Organism: Hassallia byssoidea VB512170; assembly: GCF_000817785.2. Classification (GTDB taxonomy): domain Bacteria; phylum Cyanobacteriota; class Cyanobacteriia; order Cyanobacteriales; family Nostocaceae; genus Hassallia; species Hassallia carrinoi. The sequence continues at coordinate 11,713 of NZ_JTCM02000102.1, forward strand.
AACAGGAGTTATCGTTCTTGCGCGATTTTCTCATTCGGGCAGATCGCTACACAGAAGAGATACCGAATGGGGAAATTCATATGCTGCTCGACTTGCTGGGAATCTCAGAGCTAGTGGTTCTATTGCATAACAAGAGTAGCACAGCTACCGAAAGTAATCTAGAGGGTCCTGTCTATGTAGCGGATGCAAAAGAGCGCAACATGGGCGATCGCCTAGGAATCGATCCCGACGGCAATACACTCTTCCTATCAGGACGCGTCTTAGACCTGAACAACAAACCAATTGCCAATGCGCTTCTTGATGTCTGGCAGTCAAATTCAAAGGGACTTTATGACCTTCATGATGCATCCCAGCCAAAGGGTAACTTCCGAGGTCGTTTCAGAACCAATTCGGACGGCTCTTATGCATTTGAAACGGTTGTGCCAGTAGGGTACACTATCCCATCAAGCGGACCGTGCGGTGAAATGTTGCAGCTTTTGGGACGACATACCCAACGAGCAGCCCATATCCATTTTAAGTTGAGTGCTACAGGCTATATACCCCTGACTACACAAATTCATATTGATGGAGATCCGCACCTCGATTCAGATACAACGTTTGCGGTCAGATCTGCCATCATTAAGCTGCAAAAACATGAGACACTCGACAAACTCAACGCATACAATCAAAGCAAACCTTTCTATACAGCCGAGTTCGACTTTGTGCTACAACCGACCGACCAACAGACAGATGCCGCTTAGAGCTTAAAAGGTCATTGGTTGTTGATTATTAGTTTTTAGTGGTAAATGGTTAGTGAATAACTCGTGGTACTCAGACATAGCGCGTAAATAAATCGACCGCCTGAGTGGTTTCACTGTGGAGCCAGTCGCTTGCCGGGGTTCTCTCGGTTGTGCGATCGCTCGTGGCGTAGTCGGTTATTCGTTATGTCGATAAAGTTAAAATAAACGTCAATACGCAGGAAATAGAAGCAAACCTGTAAAAATAGCTGTAGATAGAAAAGTTTGAGCAGCGGTTTTCGTAGCTCAACACTTCTAATATTTGTCAAGATTAAACAATAATTACGCTGAAACATTCTTGTGTGGTTATGCGATTTTCCCAAATACCCAGGTCTATACGCCAACTTAGTACTCATGTGTTAGCGATATTTCTAGGAGTTTTGCTAACAGTTAGTACCCTGCAAGTGTTACCCTCCCAAGCGGAACCTGCACCAAATCCTGTAAGTTCAAATTCTTCATTACAATTAATTGCTCAAAGACAATCACCGGCAACGGCTGCGATCGGTAGTAGTAGTTTTGTTACAGCTGCGGTGAATCGTGTAGGATCGGCTGTTGTCAGAATTGATATTGAGCGCACAATTACTCGTCGCGTAGATCCGATGTTTGACGATCCGTTTTTTCGCAGGTTTTTCGGTGACAGTTTACCCCAAAGGTTGCCTTCGGAACAATTACGCGGTTTAGGATCTGGTTTCATTATTGACAAGAGTGGCTTGGTTCTTACGAATGCTCACGTAGTCGATAAAGCTGATAAAGTGACAGTCCGCCTCAAAGATGGACGCAGTTTTGAAGGAAAGGTGCAAGGCGTTGACGAAGTGACAGATTTAGCAGTGGTCAAAATTAATGCAGGTGGAAATTTACCAACTGCGCCCTTGGGTTCTTCAAGTAATGTACAAGTGGGAGACTGGGCGATCGCTGTCGGTAATCCTTTAGGATTTGATAATACCGTGACTTTAGGAATTGTCAGCACCCTCAGACGTTCTAGCGCTCAAGTAGGTCTTCTTGACAAACGCCTAGAATTTATTCAAACTGATGCAGCAATTAACCCTGGTAACTCCGGGGGACCACTGTTAAATGACCGAGGTGAGGTAATTGGAATTAACACAGCGATTCGTGCTGACGCAATGGGGATTGGCTTTGCGATTCCGATAGATAAAGCAAAAGCGATCGCTTTTCAACTCGAACGTGGCGGAAAAGTTGCTCACCCCTATTTAGGTGTGCAAATGCTAACTTTAACTGCTGATGCTGCAAGACAAAATAACAACGATCCCAACTCACCGATGAAAGTAGCAGAAGTTAATGGTGTTTTGGTGATGCGAGTTTTACCCAATTCTCCTGCTGCTGCTGCGGGGATGCGTCTGGGTGATGTGATTGTGCAAATTGATGGACAATCGGTCACGACAGCCGAACAGCTACAAAATATTGTAGAAGATAGTCGCCTCGGTCAGACTTTACAGGTAAAAGTGCAACGAGGGAACCAGACACAGCTGCTATCTGTACGCACGGCTGAGTTGCAAAATGCTTCTTCATAATTAGTGCTGAGTCTTAAGTTTTGATGGGGATACGTCTGGTTTAACGTATCCCTATTTTTTTGGCGATGTGAGAAAATTCTTTTTAATACGAAAAAAACCGCGATCGCGGTCGGGAAATTTATCCACAGACAGCGATCGCGGTTACTTTACGTACCACCAAATCAAACCAATGTCAATTAAGCAGCTTTAGCTTCTTCAGTTTGGTTAGCTTCAGGAGCTGTCTGAGCAGTATTATCTGCTAAATTAATTTTCACAACTTGGTTACGTGCTTCAATTACTTTGGGCAGTGTCAGCGTCAAAATACCATCTTTGAATTCAGCTTGCACCTTATTGTTCTCAATCGCAACTGGTAGAGGAATTACCCGCTGGAACTTACCATAGCGGAATTCAGAACGGAAGGAACGATTATTTTCAGTTTGATTTTCGTGACGCTTTTCGCCAGAAATAGCCACTACTTGCTGTGTTACCCGGATATTTAAATCTTTAGATTCCACACCGGGAATTGATAAGCGCAAAATCAGGTTATTATCTGTATCTTCCAGTTCAGCCGCAGGCTTCCAAGTAATAGCATCGCGCTTTTGGGTTAACATTTCATCAAAAATTTGATTCATTTGACGGTGTAGAGTTTGCATTTCTGAGAAAGGTTGCCAACGAATGATTGCCATAGTTAACGTACTTCGATTGCTCTTGGTAATTGACTTTTGTTTCATACCTCTCTATAATCCCTGCGCCTTACTTGAAAGTTTGTGAGGTAAACCGGATCGAGATGGGAGTGAATACCAGAAATTAATTGGGAATTGGGAATTGGGAATTGGGAATTGGATTCCCCACTCCCCACTCCCTACTCCCCATTACCCATTCCCCATTCCCCATTCCCCATGCCCCATTCCCCATGCCCCATTCCCCGATTATGTAATAGGCGATCGCAATCTCTTTCCAGGCAACTGCCATACAATTAAAACCAGAGCAGCGCTACTAGCAGACTTCCTTTTGAACTGTCAAGTTGTTTAAAGTTATGTAGCCTTTTGCTTACAGGTGCTAGAACACTGCGGTAAACTATGCCTTGATTATGATTCTTTGGCAGAGAATAACACTTCAGTAAGGAGATTTTTTTTCAATGTCTCATACCGTAAAAATCTACGATACCTGCATTGGTTGCACCCAATGCGTCCGCGCTTGCCCTACAGACGTGCTGGAGATGGTTCCTTGGGATGGCTGCAAAGCCAAACAAATTGCCTCTTCACCCCGCACAGAAGACTGCGTAGGTTGCAAGCGGTGTGAAACTGCTTGCCCCACTGACTTTTTGAGCATCCGGGTTTACCTGTCAAATGCCGAAACCACTCGCAGTATGGGTCTGGCTTACTAAGAAATTCACCAGAATTTCTGATTATACTGGCAATTTACAGTCAATAGCAAGCAGATAACAAGATTGTAGGGTAGTAAGTATACACTATTAATTGCAAGAGTGTCTACTTACTACCCTATAAAAATATCTGATGATGGCGAAAGTCGAAAATAAAATTGCACTATCGACTGATACAGAAAGCAAATTGCTCTTTTTATTTGTTCACATGTAAAGTTTGTTGAAAGTTAGCGAAAACCCCGCATCTGTGTTAACAACTATACTGGGTTTAGTCATCCTGAAAACAAACTGGTGTGAGCAATGTGCGGCATTGTAGGTTATATCGGCACTCAAGCAGCGACAGAAATTTTGCTATCTGGGCTGGAAAAACTAGAGTATAGGGGTTACGATTCCGCCGGAATCGCCACTATTTGGGAAGGTGAGGTTAATTGCGTTCGCGCTAAAGGCAAACTGCATAATCTACGTTCCAAACTAGAAGCCGTCGAAGCCCCGGCACAAATTGGTATTGGTCACACTCGCTGGGCGACTCATGGTAAGCCAGAAGAGTATAATGCTCATCCACACATGGATACAGCAATGCGGGTGGCGGTGGTGCAAAATGGCATTATTGAAAACTACCGCGAGTTACGCCAGGATCTCAAACAAAAAGGCTATGTGTTTCGTTCCCAAACGGATACAGAAGTAATTCCCCACCTGATCGCCGAATTCTTAAAAAATCCCCCTTCCCCCCCTCTTCCCCTCCTCCACTCTTCCTCTCCCTTCTTCGAGGCAGTGCGTCAAGCTGTGAATAAATTAGAGGGGGCATTTGCGATCGCCTGCGTTTCTGCTGACTTTCCCGATGAACTGATCGCCATCCGACAACAAGCACCGCTGGTGATTGGTTTTGGTCAAGGCGAATTTTTCTGCGCTTCTGATACGCCGGCGATCGTTTCTCATACCCGTGCGGTGCTAACCTTGGAAAATGGGGAAATGGCACGGTTGACACCTTTAGGAGTAGAAATATATAACTTTGCTGGTGACAGGTTGAAAAAACAACCGCGCTTGCTCAACTTGAGTCCCATGATGGTAGAAAAACAGGGATTCAAGCACTTCATGCTCAAGGAAATCTACGAGCAACCGGGAGTAGTCAGGGCTTGTTTAGAAGCTTACTTTACAAATGATCCGTCTTCGCCGATTAATTTAAGCTTACCAGTAGAACTTTACGTTGATTTAGAGCAAATTCAAATTTTAGCTTGCGGTACTAGTTGGCACGCAGCACTAATCGGTAAATACTTAATCGAACAATTGGCAGGAATTCCCACACAGGTGCATTATGCTTCTGAGTTTCGCTACGCACCATCACCTTTGACGGCAAATACTCTCACAATTGGCGTAACTCAATCTGGCGAAACTGCTGATACACTAGCAGCTTTGGCGATGGAAAAAGAACGCCGCAGTGGTAGAGAACTCAAGTATCAACCGCGACTGCTAGGAATTACCAATCGTCCAGAAAGCACCTTGGGTGAAATGGTATCTCAGATTATCGATATTCATGGTGGACTAGAAATTGGGGTAGCGGCAACAAAAACTTTTATCGCTCAACTGATGGCATTTTATGCTTTAGCCTTAGATTTAGCTTATCGTCGTCAAACAATTTCTCCCGACCAATTAGAAGAAATTATTACCTCTTTGCGACAGATTCCTAAAGAAATTGAAGCAACTTTGGAAAGACAAGAAAATTTAATTGAACAGTTAGCGCACGACTTTGCAGAAACCACAGATTTTATCTTTGTGGGTAGGGGAATTAATTTCCCCATCGCTTTAGAAGGAGCGTTGAAATTAAAAGAAATCAGCTACATTCATGCTGAGGGGTATCCCGCTGGGGAAATGAAACACGGCCCGATCGCTTTATTAGATGCGAAAGTACCGGTAGTGGCGATCGCTATGCCTGGTAATGTTTACGAAAAGGTGATTTCTAACGCCCAAGAAGCAAAAGCCAGAGATTCGCGCTTAATCGGTGTAACTCCCGTCAACGATGGTGAAGCTGCGGAAATTTTTAACGACTTACTTCCCGTTTCCAACGTGGATGAATTGCTTTCGCCAATTCTGACTGTAATTCCTTTGCAATTATTGGCTTATCACATCGCAGCGCGGCGCGGTTTAGATGTCGATCAGCCGAGAAATTTAGCCAAGTCGGTAACAGTAGAATAAATTCGTAGTGAGGAATGCGCGTCCTCTCTAAAAAAATAACCTTTGAAGTAGTACGATCGCCTTAATGTAGGCGTGCGATCGCTATGCCTGAGGTTATTTTTTATGGTCAGGGGCAAACGGGAATGGACGCAAGCTAAAGAAAGAGCGCTACATGTCCGTCTAGAATACCCTAATAATTTTACTAACCAATTGCTATTATGTAAGTACATCACGTACATACGCCTGAATATGAGCAACTCCTACAGCATTCGTAGTACCAAAATTGGTAACAGTGCAGGGTTTAGGCTATCGGCTGAGTTTTATCGGGAGCATCCTCAGTTTGCCAATGCAGATGGTTGGATAGAGGTATTGTCGCCGGATACAGCAATTTTGCGAATTGTGCCTCAACCGACTGATGATGAAGACGCAGAAGATTCAGTAATGATGCGGCTGTTTCTGGATTTTGCTATGACAGAAGCGTTAAAAAATAATACACTGTAACCTTATACAACTGAAATGTCTGAGGCTGCCCATAAACTAATTGCGAGTGTAGAATTAGACGATGAGTTGTTAGAAGATGGCGAATTTTGCAAGTAATGGTTGGGAAGTTTACTTTCATCCGCAACTATTTGGCACTCAATATCAAAAATTATTTGAGCGCGTTTCCCGTTTGCAGAAGCAATTACCGGAGGCTGAATATAAAACCCATGCAACCGTAAAGTTATTTGCGGCAATTACTATTGCGATTGAAACCAAGATTCCCTCTGACCCGTTGGCAAGTCATTTTGCCTTGACAGGTGCGTTAAAACGCTATGGACGGGTGAAAAAGATGGGCTTACCGGAACGGTATCGGCTGTTTTTTCGGGCATTCGATACCGAAGAGTTGAAAGCGATGTCATATTGAATATAGATTTTTTCTCCATCAGAGCCAATAACTTCTGTTATCTTTGCTGACATATGCGTTTTATTACAGCATTACCTTGACCATCTATACCTTACCAAATGTTGCTCAATTTATGATTTTCCGCTTTGCATGTACGCATTGCTGGCAAAATTAGATTTGGGGGTAAGGTTTGTAGGTGGAGTGCGATCGCACCTACGAAATGTCGGTTTGTAAGATCGCGTCATGCCTGCGGAAAAACAACTTTGCGTCTGCACACCGCTGGCAAAATTAGATTTGGGTGAGGTTTGTCGGTAAAGTGCGATCGCAGCGTTACCCATTATTTTTTGCTTGTACAGATGTGCTAATTTGAAAATTCCTGAATATTGGATTGTCGATCCAATCGAGTCTAAAGTAACAGTTTTGTTGTGGGAAGAAGAATTGTATGAGCAAACAGAATTTTTTGTCAATCAGCAATTATTCTCTCCTACATTTCCAGAACTTTGTATCACAGTTGAGCAAATATTAGCTGCGGGAAATATTTCTTAAAAAATCGTCTCATTATTTATACTATCATCCGAAAGGCGTGCGATCGCTTAAAATTCGATATCAGTGTTATCACCCTAACCCTTTTGTACAAACTGTTGCCATTAATTGATATAAGTTTGTTGACTTAAGCTGAAGATAACACTCAAGGATGAAAGCACCATTACCTGATAACGAACCACAAAGAATCGAAGCCCTTTTGCAGTATAAAATCCTTGACACTCCTCCGGAAGCTGTCTTTGATGACCTCACTCGTTTAGCTTCGTATATTTGTGGAACTCCCATCGCTTTAGTAAGTTTAGTTGATACTAACCGCCAGTGGTTTAAGTCTAAAGTCGGTATAGAAGTACTACAAACACCCCGCGATATCGCATTCTGCGCTCATGCTATTCTTGAACCCGACGTTTTAGTTGTGCCTGATGCTACATCTGACGAACGGTTTGCGACAAATCCAGTGGTAGCTTCTGACCCCAATATCCGCTTTTACGCTGGTGTCCCCCTAATTAATCCTGAGGGACACGCTTTAGGAACACTTTGCGTGGTTGACTATGTACCGCGAGAACTGACTGACGAACAGCTAGAAGCATTACGCACTCTCGGTCGCCAAATAATCAAGCAACTGGAACTGCGGCGCAATTTAGCTTCTTTGGTACTAACAACTAATCAAGGCAAACAAACACATAAACACAATAAATTCTTTAAAAGCATTGCTGGCGCTTTTGGGTTAGCATCGGCAATTTTAATTGTAATTGGCGTGGTTTCATATCAACAGACAAAATTTTTTATTGAAACTAATAATCAAATAAGAAAAAGTGAAGAAAAAATCACCAAATTGTCAGAACTACTTTCTCAGATAAAGGATGCTGAAACTGGACAACGCGGTTACATTCTCACCGGAGACTCAGCTTATCTACAACCTTATAAAGCTGCACTGGCAAAGATTGATATTGCAGAACTGAATAATTTAACAGCAGATAATTCTATTCAACAAAGTCAAATAGACACGCTGAAACCCCTGATAGCAGCAAAGCTAAACGAACTCAAAAAAACTATCGATTTGCGCCAAAACCAAGGGTTTGATGCTGCATTGCAGGTAGTTCGTACAAATCAGGGAAACAACATCATGAATAATATCCGCGATATAATTCGTGATATGGAAAACGAGGAGAAAAAGCGACTTGACCAGCAGTTAAAAGTAGCAAAATATAGCGGAGAGAAGACAATTTTTACATTAGCGATCGCTATTTGCGTGACTTGTCTCATTCTCGCAGGAATCTACTACCTAATTTATCGTGAAATAACACAACGCAAGTTAACAGAAGAATCTCTGCACAAAGAACGCAACTTTATCTCAGCAATTCTTGATACAGTCAGCGCTTTGGTAATAGTTCTCGACTCCCAAGGGCAAATTGTCCGCTTCAATCAAGCTTGTGAGCAAACAACTGGTTACTCATTCGATGAAGTCAGAGGTAGGTATTTTTGGAATTTATTTCTACTTAGAGAAGAACTGGAACCAGTCAAAGCAGTTTTTCAGCAGTTAAAAAATGGTGAACATTTAAAAGAGTATGAAAACTACTGGGTAACAAAAAATGGCACGCGACGCTTGATTGCTTGGTCGAATACCATCCTGCATGACGATCGAGGTGCAGTAGAATACATTATCGGCACTGGCATTGACATTAGCGATCAAAAGCGGGTCGATCGCCATTTAACCGCACAACATAGTACCACCCGCGTATTAGCCGATTCTCTCACCATCGCTGAAGCCACTCCCCGAATTCTACAAGCGATTTGCGAAAGCTTGGAATGGGATTTGGGTGAAATTTGGATGGTGGACGCACAAGTTAATGTTTTACGTTGTCTTGACATTTGGCATAAAGAATGCATCGAAGTCGAAGAATTTAAAGCAATAACTCAGCAAATTACTTTTGCCAGAGGAATTGGACTACCTGGACTTGTTTGGGCTAATAATGAACCTGTTTGGTTTACTGATATCGTTGATGATACGAAATTCCTCAGAGGAACAATTGCCCAGAAAGCAGGACTGCATGGAGGTTTTGGTTTTCCGATTCGCAGTGGTAATAACATTTTGGGTGTAATTACCTGCTTCAATCAGCAAACTCAGCAACCCGACCCAGATTTAGTGCAGATGATGATTTCTCTTGGTCAGCAAGTCGGTCAATTTATCGAGCGCAAACAAGCAAAAGAAGAACTTCAACGCCAAAACTTGCGATCGCAACTATTTACTGATATCACTTTGAAAATTCGTCAATCTTTACAAATCGAAGAAATTCTTCAAACCACCGTCACCGAGGTGCAAAAGATTATAAAGAGCGATCGAGTGTTGATTTATCAGCCTTTGCCTAACAAAACTCAAGTGGTAGTAGAAGCAGTAGTTTCTGGCTTACCGACAATTAAAGAGCAAAACATCATCGATTCCTACTTTCGTGCCGAATATTTACAGCAGTGCAATTTACAGCAATACCGTCAAAATAAGATTCAGGCGATCGCGATGGAGGATCTAATTGAAGTCCAACAAAATAATCTGGAATTACTGCAACAATTCGGAGTAAAAGCAAATTTAGTTGTACCCATTTTCATCGCCGAAGAAGTTTGCGGTTTACTGATTGTTCATCAATGCTTTAATTCATACTCTTGGTCTAGTTTTGAAACTGAACTTTTGCGGCAAATTGCCGATCAAGTAGGTATTGCTTTGGCTCAAGCTCAACTCTTAGAAGCCGAAATTATTCAGCGGCAAGAATTAGAAATCGCTCGTCGCCAAGCCGAGTTAGCATCTCAAGCTAAAAGTGCCTTTTTAGCAAATATGAGTCATGAAATCCGCACCCCAATGAACGCCGTATTGGGAATGACTGAACTACTATTAGGAACTCCCCTCACTTTGGAACAACGAGATTTTCTCGAAACAGTTCGCATGAGTGGAGACACGTTGTTGAAATTGATCAACGAAATTTTAGATATATCCAAACTTGAAGCAGGGGAAATGACTTTAGAAACTTTAGATTTTAACTTGTCCACTTGTGTAGAAGAAGTGTTGGATTTACTAGCTCCCCAAGCTGATAATAAACAATTAGAAATTGCAGCGTTAATTTATCGCCACGTCCCCATTCACCTGAAAGGAGATGCTAGTCGTCTGCGGCAAATTCTCATGAATTTAATCGGCAACGCGATCAAGTTTACCAGTACTGGAGAAGTGATCGTGCGGGCAGATGTGCGATCTGCCTTTGGCAGCAGCGCTTCCGCAGAGCGGACGCTTACGCGAACGCTATCGCTTTCCTTCAATAAAGTTATTATCTACTTTACGGTTACAGATACCGGTCTTGGCATTACTCCAGAAGACCAATGCAAACTCTTTACACCATTTACACAAGTTGATGCTTCCACCACCCGCAAGTATGGTGGCACCGGTTTGGGATTAGCCATTTGCAAACAACTTGTTACTTTGATGGGAGGACAAATTGGCGTAGAAAGTCAACTAGGAAAAGGTTCAACATTTTGGTTTGAAATTCCTTTTACTGTTGCAGTTGAACCTGTTTCTTCAGTAAGCGATCGCAAAATCAAAAATCGGCGCATCTTACTAATAGATGACAAGGGGGCAGGGGGCAGGGGGCAGGGGGCAGGGGGCAGGGGGCAGGGGGAGTTTGCCTCCCCATCTTCCTTGTCTTCCCCATCTCCCTTGTCTCCCTTGTCTTCCCCCTCCCCCCCATCCCCCTCTCCCCCTGTTAAATCCAAATTAAAAATTCTCCTGGCTGAGGATAATTTGGTAAATCGAAAAGTAGCCCTAAAGCTGCTTGAAAGCTTGGGATACGAAGCTGATGTTGCTGTCAATGGCAAAGAAGTATTGCAGCTATTAGAAAAAATTCCTTACGACTTGATTTTGATGGATTGCCAAATGCCAATTCTTGACGGTTTGGCAACCACACGAGAAATTCTTAGTTGGCAAAGTGCTTCTTTTATTAATCATTGTCGTCCTGTAATAGTTGCGATGACTGCTAATGCGATGAAAGAAGATAAACAAATGTGTTTAGATGCTGGAATGGACGACTATCTGAGCAAACCAGTGTTGAAAGAAAAATTAGCAGCAATATTAGAGTATTGGGCAAGCGTGATACTCACAAAAGAAGAAACAATTGCATCTGATGAGGCTTCACTCGACTTACCAATTGATTGGGAACACTTGCATCAACTCTCAGAAAACAACGCAGAATTTGAATTGGAATTATTGCAAATATTTGTTGAAGATATCCAACCTCGTTTAGAAGCGGTGAAACAGGCGATCGAGAAAAGTGACTTTGAAAAAATCGCTCACGAAGCTCATCACCTCAAAGGTGCTAGTGCCAACATCGGTGCTACAGCCATGCATTTAGCCGCAGAAACATTAGAAAAACTGTCTCAAAAATTCGAGCGTAGAGGTATTGCCAAATTAATTTCAGAATTAGATGAATTTGTCAACCGTATTCAACTTTATTTAATTAGTAAATAGACATAAATAAACGGAACTTTGTAGTGAGGGCTTCAGCCCTCAGCTATTCTCAGTCTTGCCACGCCAGTAGGGTGCGTTAGCGACGAAAGTACGGCACCATTATCAAAGATTTGGTGCGTTACGGATTTCATCCTAACGCACCCTACAATACCTACTAAAAAACGAGAATCCCGGTTTATTCAATAAACCGGGATTCTAAAACTTTCAATTTTTAACACGGCAAATCAACTCTAATAAAAAACTATCAAACCGTGTAGAGACGTTATATGTAACGTCTCTACAATATAGACAATTTCCCGGATATGGTATTAGACAAAATTAGTAAGCTTTGAAAGCCGCTTGCCACCGTAAAGCTTTAAATTCAGGTTGTGAAATTGAAAAGATATCTGCGTCGGCTGCCTGAATTATTTACTTTCTTTGCACATCTGGCTAATGATTTCTTGAGGCTGAAGGGTTGATTAACTATAAAGTTTTCGCTTTTGCATCAAACAAAACATGAAATTTTAGCAATAAGCTGTCACATCTTCACCGCATTCATCAGCTAGATAACACAAAGCTTTGAAACGCAGACCAACTACTTGCTCATAAAGAGGATTTAACTTACACATTGGGGGAATGTGAAATAATTTGTGTCCAAATACTTTGATGTCTCTTTCAAAAGGACATTGAGCCGGAATAAGCTGACATAAGAAATGGGCAAGTTTAGGATTATTAATTTCTCTCGATTCCATCCACTGGCGGATTGGTTGTAGTAAATCGTTTTGTGATTGGATTTGAGTAAAGCTAGTCATGATTGATCTCCTGATGATTTATGATTAAGTTGCCTTTGATTTTTGGGTTTGAACTTGATTGTTATAAGTAAGTAGGTTCTGGTTTATTAGCTTATGCAGTTATTTGTCTTGCCTTTTTTATAAGGGATAGCGTTGAATATATCTCTCTTGTCGGCACAACTTTAACTACCAACTCAAATAATGCCGTTCCGGATAATCTTCGAGATATTTGCCTCTCAACACGGGGAGGGGGGATGGGGGATGGGGAGAGGGGGAAGACAAGGGAGACAAGGAAGATGGGGAAGACAAGGAAGACGAGGAGGCAAACTCCCCCTTGTCCCCCTTGGACTGAACCCGGACAAAAATGGACAGGCTTCTCCTTCACCAGACGCGAAGCGCGAACATCCTTTGTGACTCGCTATCGTGTTGAGGAT
>NZ_JTCM02000011.1 GCF_000817785.2 Hassallia byssoidea VB512170
ATCGCCTTATGTGGACAGCCTTGTTTTGTAGATCCTCGATCCCCCACGACATTTTTGATTGAAGGCTGTCCACATTTGTCTAGGGAAGGATTCGCCCGACGCCCACAAAGCAAATAACTCATTTTCACAAATCCAAATATTATTTTGGTTCACCCCCTGCTAGCCTTGCTTGTTTGAGTTGGGCTGCTGTGACATTGACAAAAATTACAGGTCGATTCAGTCTTTTCGCTACTTTTTCTGCGACTTGGTTAAATGCGATCGCTTTATCTCCTAGTTACCTTCTACTTGCGCCGAACCAAAGTAAAACCAAAATCGCGCCCCTGTCCGTAAGCGTGAGCAAGTTTGATCCAAAGCAAGCCTAATGGTTCTAGAAGTCTGGCAGAGTCAAGCGAACCTGCATCAATTGCTTCAAATCCTATTTCTTCAGTCAGTTTGAGTACAGTAGACTTGCCGTCTTCATCGTCGCCACAAACAAACATTACCGTTTTCCGATTTTCTACGGTTGGGTTTGCCATATTTTCCCAACCAGTTTGATTGAAAGCTTTATATACTTTTGCACCTTTCGCCCACTCAGCAACTTGTTCGGCACCAGAAGTTGTTAAACCGATGGTTAAAGTGGAAAAGTATAGCTGAAAGTGGGTTTGTGCAATCAATCACAATCTTATTTGTCAGGTTGCCGCATTCCTCAATTACCTGCTGAGTTACCTGCCAAGGTGTTGCTAAAACTACTACATCAGCATCGGGAACAGCTTCAGTAACACTACTAGCACTGGCGTTGCTACCAATATCTTTGATTAAAGCTTGGGTTTTATCTGCTGTCGGATTTTTTACTCCGAAACATACCTGATGATTATTATTTGCCCAGGTTTTACCAAGAGTACCGCCTACATTTCCTGCACCCAAAATTGCAATTTTCATTATGACGAAAGCTTAAAACTAAAGACAAAGCAAAGGATGCTCCCATGAAAATTTTATACTTTATCCTCTTTGGAGGAGACGCTCATAGCGTTCACACTTAATACTTTAATGGCTATCCGAATATTTTGACTATATATGTAGGCGATCGCGATGCATGTCGAAAAGTAACGCCTCATCCACCTTGGTCAGTTCAGTAAAACCTATACATTAGATATGTAATATGAGCGATAAGCAAGTTTTGTCACTAATTCGTAAAAAAACTTTACAAAAGTTTATTAACTTTGATAAACTTACTTACGTGACCAAACCTCCCTTGAGGAAACCTTCGTGACTGTGAGCAGTTACGTTGTTGAAAAGCTTTGGTTGAACCGCAACGAGCGTTATTTAACCAAAGCTTGGAAGACAGTCTCTCTCCTTTCTTGATTAACCACGAAAAAAATAGAACACCTGCAAAGGTGATGGTTTTTTCTGTCTGGCTTTTAGGACGCTAAAAGTCTCGATTGGAGTTGACTTTGCGTTTATTGCCACTCTCTGTTGAAAAGAAGATTCGCTTTTTTTGAATGAATGCTTATCAGCTAATTAACAAATAAGATTGGAGATTGCGAACATGGCTTTAAGTATCGAGTCCGCTCAAAATATTTTCTCTAACACTCAAGTTCCTAGCCCAATTCCAGCTACCATCGCGCTATTCGATCAACTCAGCGTTGACGATCAACTAGCTTATCTGTGGTATGCTTACACGGAAATGGGTAAGACAATTACTCCCGCAGCTCCGGGAGCAGCACGCTTGCAACTAGCGGAAGGTTTGCTCAACCAAATTAAGCAGATGTCTAAAGAAGAGCAAACCCAAGTCATGCGGGAACTTGCTAACCGTGCTGACACTCCAATTAGCCGTTCTTACGGGTTTTTCAGTGTAAACACCAAGCTGGCTTTTTGGTATGAGTTAGGCGAGTTGATGAAACAAGGCATTGTCGCTCCGATCCCCAGTGGCTACCAAATGTCTCCTGGTGTGCAAGTAGTGTTAGAAGCTACCAAGAAGCTTGATGCAGGTCAGCAAATTACAGTACTGCGTAACACCGTAGTAGACATGGGATTTGATACATCTGCTCTTGGTCCAAGTAGTTCCAAACCTGCTGCGGAACCCGCGTTTAAACGTAGCGCTCCTCCTGTTACTTCAGTCAAGATTGAAGGTATCACAGAACCTGCTGTACTGGGCTACATCGAAGCGATGAACGCAGATAAATTTGATGCGGCGATCGCTTTATTTACTCCCGACGGTGCGCTGCAACCCCCATTCCAAAAGCCGATAGTCGGTCATGAGGCGATCGCTAAATACATGCGCGAAGAAGCCCAAGGACTGAACATGATGCCAAAGCAAGGTATCAGCGAAGTTCTACCAGATGGTTCTAAGCAACTGAAAATCACAGGTGTGGTACAAACTCCTTGGTTTGGCGTCACCGTGGGTATGAATATTGCTTGGCGGTTCTTAATCAATCCCCAAGGTAAGATTTTCTTTGTGGCGATCGATATGCTAGCATCTCCCCAAGAACTCATGAACCTACGTCCTGTTTAGAAATGTAGTAGGGTGCGTTACACGTTAACGCACCTTATCTGTCATATTCGAGTTTTTCACCATTGAGAAATCCGATCAATTTTTCCCTTACAACTGAACCTTGGCTTCCTAATTTCTCTAAAATTCCACCCATATAGCGAACATTTGATGTCAGGGTAGTTTCATCATCTGCGATCGCTGTGAGAAGAAATTGCTGAACGTCTGTTAATTCATTAATTGTTGTCCCTTCTGGGATTGTTTTCCCACAGAAAACCAACTCTAGCAAATCATCCAAGCCGTAGGGAAGTTCCTCTATTTGTTGTGTAAGTACCGGGATAATCCGTGCCATCTGCTGGTCGTTTAGACGGCTGAAAAAGTCGATAATTAACAAGTGGTGGGCTGTTAGCATTGGGCTATCGTAATGTTCGCATAGCTTGCTTAATAAGTATGGCTTTTTAATTTTGTTAATCAATATCTCTAAAGCTTCAAGCATACATATGTTCAGAAGCTATATAAGCGAGAGTTATTGCGGCAGAAAGTTTGACGATATCGCTTTCGTTTGATTTCAAAACCTGTTCAAAGAATGCTATTTGTACGGGCGTACTTTTGCTGAGAAATGCCAGACACAAAGATATCGTTGCTTTGACTAGTTCATCTGGTTCGCAGCTAAATCGTGCATACAGTTTGGTGCAAATCCTGGCAGCTTCAGACTTGCAACAAGAAAGGGTATAAGCCGCTGCAATTCTTACCTGAGGCGATTCATGTTCGAGCAAATCAAAATAAATATTAACACCTTTGTAGACTGCCTGATAAGTGGCACGCACCCCTTCTAGTTCCTCTTGCATCTGCTGTTGAAATTCAAGTGTATTCCGCTTATCTTCATAAATGGATAAATTTTGGTGGGCATCACAGAATGAGCTTCCCGTACCCAGGTGTACTAAGTCGAGCAGGATATTTTCTAACAATTCTGCTTCTGGCTCTTGTTGGAGTCGCTCAATCAAAAATGGTACAGCGAAAGATGCTGACCAAGACAAAGTTCCCTGATGCCAAATCATATCAAATAAATCTGTTAATGCCTCTTTACGGGCTTCAAAGTCATAGGAAGCTAGGCTTTGGATAACACCTAACATATTCTTATCAATGTCTGGGGCATCTATCCTATTCCATTCAATATTATTAAAGTTTTCCTCCACAGGCTATTCCCTCAATTCAATTGCGATCGCATTGCCATTTTGGCTTGTCTGGCTAGATTCGTCTATAAACGAACTTTTGGGTTATAGTGCGATCGCACTCTTAGGAGGGCGTATTTCATGCATCTCGCTCAAGCCAAACTCAAATGGTTTCGCCGGAAGGTGCAAGCTTGGGCAAAGCTGCACAAAAGACAGTTTCCTTGGCGTAATACTAAAGATCCCTATGCCATTTTGGTCGCAGAATTCCTGCTGCAAAAAACTAATGCGCCTTTAGTTGCTCCGTTGTACCAAGCGTTTATGGAGCGATATCCGACAATAAGCACTCTAGCTGATGCCCCAACCGAAGAAGTAGCCAAGTTATTACAGCCTTTAGGTCTTTGCTTTAGAGCCGAAAGACTGCATCAATCAGCACAACTGCTTGTTAAAGAATATGCAGGGAAAATCCCCAACAAAGAAACGCAGTTGCTCCTCCTGCCAGGTGTCGGTAAGTACATAGCCAGGTCTGTTTGTGCCAATGCCTTTGGACAGCCAAAAGCTGTAATTGATACCAACGTCGCTCGCATCTTAGAGCGGTTCTTTGGATTGCAGGGCGGTCGGGTAAAGTCGCGCTGTCGAATACTTTGGTCAGCTGCGGAACAAGTAGCTCCCCAGACAAAAGTTAGTGCGTGGAATTTGGGACTTTTTGATTTTGGGGCAGCAGTCTGTACCCCGAAAAATCCGCGTTGCATTGAGTGTCCGTTACGACAGCAATGTGATTATTTTGCTAAACAGTCTTGAGATTTTCCGCTAAAAACTTAGTTTTGCAGGAAATTTCCAACTTGGATAAAATCCAGCAACTTTTAACTTTTCAGTTAAAATCGGTAGGATGCCGTACTCTCGCTTATATCGCACCTTACCTGTTGATAAGCACCGACAATACGGTTAGTTAACGAGCGATCGCGCTAAAATGACTTTTGCATTTGAAATCATATCTGCTCATCAGATACATCGCCATCCAGGTGAATCTTATTACCGTCACTGGACTTTTTTCATTGGTAAGCTGCTCGGTGGAAGCATAAAAGTTAGTGACCGTATTGCTATACCTTCCCATGATGATAAGCTTTTGGCAACAACTGTTCTTGGATTTGAACTAATTACTGCTATTCCATCAAAAGTTGAAAAGCTTTTAATGACACTTGATCTTGGTGAGCGTGACGATCTACCAAGTTTACTTAAGCGCAGACGCAAACTGTGGCTGAACCAATGTTCAACAAAAGAAGTAAAAGCCTATCAACTAACCCAACCTTTTGTAATTGTCACATGGGCACCAGCTTATAGAGAAGCTGACATTCTCTTAGGCAGCGTTGCAACAGGATGTTCGCAACAAATGTACCAAAGTCTAATTATTGAGATGTTGCAGCGTGAGCCAGAATGCCTTTTACATTGTACAGATTGTGCAAAGCCGTTATCTGAAATTTCTGAAGCTATTCCCTATCTTCAGCAACTGCTGACTCATCCAAATATAAAATTAGTCAGTCGTGCTATCAAAGTCTTAAGTCGAAAAGGTCTTTACCCAAAATTTTATTAATAAATATTTAATGTATCTCTGTCGCACATCTATGCTTATCCTACGTCGCTTGCAGTACGGTAATATTATAGGTATTTAACAGAGTCGATGCCTATGAACGACGAGACACAGGCAACCGCCACAACTTTATTTGAAGAAGGCGTTCGACTGTTTGAAGCACGCGAGTTTGCCGCAGCGATCGCTCCTTTAAGTGCAGCACTCAAGCTTGACCCAAACTATATTGATGCTTGGTGCTGTCGCGCATTGGTTTTTGGACACTTAAAGCGTTACGCGGAGTCCATTGAGGATTTTAATCGCGCTCTTGCCCTCAATCCTAAAGACCATACTGCCTTATACAATCGCAGTTTGGCTTTGGCTGAATGGGACAAACATAAAGAAGCATTAGAAAGTTACGATCGACTGCTTTTATTGTACCCGTATGATTACGCAGCTTGGGATTCTAAAGGTAACTCTTTAACGTTATTAGGACGACATACAGAAGCGCTGAATGCTTATGAGCGATCGCTCGAATTTAACCCCAGCTATTATAAATCTTTTACCAACCGGGGTAATGCTTTAGTCAGTTTGAAACGCTTTAAAGCAGCGATTCGCAGTTACGATCAAGCAATTAGCATTCAGCCTGACGATCCGACTGTGTGGTTCAATCGAGGGTGTGCTTTTATGAGTTGGGAAAAGCCAGAAGAAGCGATTTCTAGCTTTGACAAAGCACTGGAAATAGATCCAAAATACGCACCTGCTTTGAATAATAAAGGAAATATGCTCGGTCAGCTTCAGCAAGATGAAGAAGCATTAATTTGCTACAATCAAGCAACTGAAATTGATCCGCAGGATACCCATGCATGGAATAATCGGGGTATTACGTTGCGACGATTAGGAAAAAGCTCATATGCGATCGCATCTTACGACAAAGCAATTGAAGCCGATCCAAACAACTATGAAGCGTGGGATAATCGCGGTTATGCCCTCGCCAAACTTGGTAAACTTAGCGAAGCTCACGCTAGCATTGACCGTTCCCTACAAATTAAACCCGACCACGTAAACGGCATATATAACAAAGGTTACTGTTATGCATGTCAAAAAAAGACAACTTTGGCTGTGAATCACATCGCCCAAGCGATTAAGATGAATCCTACCAGATATTTACCTACTGCAAAAACCGATACAGATTTAGATAGTTTACGAAAAAATAAGCGTTTTCAGGCAATTTTGCAAGGTAAATTTTAATTATAAATTTGGCGTTGCAGTCCTATTAATATGAAATTCCTAATTCTTGGTAGAGACGTTCGGTCCGGAACGTCTCTACGATAAAAATGCTATAATTACCATCCCAAACTAGTGGGCTGTTCGTAAACGCGCTTCAAAGTATTCACATCTCTCGCAGAAATGGGCGGCGGATTGCGAACTTGCGAAAAGTATAAAGCATCACTCTGCATCGGACTATGACCCCAAATTCCCAGCGCGTGACCGAATTCGTGGCGGGCGGCTGCGGTAAGATAATTACCAGTTTGGCTAGGACTCAGCAATATCGTGAAGCGGTGAGATAAAACTTTATCCTTGCTGGTGTAGAACTCGTAAGTGGTTAGTGCCGATCGCGCACGCGGAATGTTGCTATTAGGCGACTTTTGCAGAGGTGGGGCTTTTCGCACAATTGTAATATTAGCAACTTCCGGTTGTTCTACTACCTCTAAGGGCAAATAAACATTCCACTCTTGCACTGCTTGCAAAACAGTATTAACCCATGCTTGAGCCTGTTCGCTGCTAATTTGTTTCGGTGTTTCTACGTAAACCTTAACAGGAAACTGTGACCAAATTAAATAACCTACTTCAGTTAATTTAACTTCAGAAAAGTAGTCACCGCTGTTGGTGCTGTCTTTCCACTGTAGCAGCGTCGGCGGTAGGGGATGAGGTCTTGGGGAAGTAGGGGGGAGAGGAGTTTTTGTTAAGATGCCATTTTCTGCAAGGGTGGGGTTGTTTTGGAAGTTAGTAAAAATGACTAACAGCCCTGTGCTAATAGCTAAGGCAAGGACTGTAATTAAACGTAAAATATTCTTCGTAGTGAGCGGTTTACCGCTCATATCTCCGCTTTGAAGGGCTTCAGCCCTTACTACGAACTTCCGTTTATTTATGCCCATCGACTTATACTTTTTCGAGTTTTGGGCATAGGGCGTTAAGTTATTCTCCTCATCCTTATTTAGGCAGCCAACCAGCGCTTAAAACTACGGTTAAGCCGAGGAAAATTACCGTAAGTGTCCAGGTAACTCGGTTGAGTGTGGTTTCTGCACTTTTGGTGCTGCTAAACAATTGAGCTTGTCCGCCAATGGCAGCAACACCATCGCCTTTCGGACTATGCAGTAATACTAAAACAATCAAACCAACGGCAGAAAATGCCCAGATGCCTTGCACGATATTAGTAACGGTCATGGTAGGAATTTAATGAGTTAGGTAGAGACGTTCCGGACCGAACGTCTGTACGAAAGGCGCGGTAGAGACGTTCGGTCCGAACGTCTGTAGTCAAGTTAAAAAATTATTAATTCTTAACTCATCACTCATGAAGGACTAACTTTTTTACAGTCCAACTGGTGCGGGAGTGCGTTTAAATTGCACTTCATACTCAGCATTTTGGAGTAGCGATCGCCCTGTCATTTCTGGTGGAATCGGCAGCTGTAAAATCTCCAGAATTGTTGGGGCAATGTCGGCTAGCTTGCCATCGCTTCGCAAGCTGACATTTGTACCATGTCCGGGGATTTTTGCGCCTTCTCCTTCTAGCAGAATTAAGGGGACTGGATTGGTGGTGTGAGCTGTCCAAGGATTGCCCGCATCATCTAGCATATGCTCGGCGTTGCCGTGGTCGGCGGTAATAATTGCTGTACCTCCGGCTTTGCTAATGCTTTCTAGAAGGCGTCCCAAACATCGGTCAACGGTTTCCAATGCTTTAATCGTAGCGTCTATTTGACCAGTATGCCCTACCATGTCTGGGTTGGCATAATTAATTACAATTAGCGAGTAAATTTTCTTTTCGATGGCAGCGATCGCTACCTCTGTTAATGGTGCTGCTGACATCGCCGGTGCTTTGTCGTAAGTCGCTACCATTGGACTGCTGACCAGTTCCCGGTCTTCTCCGGGAAAAGGTTCTTCCAAGCCGCCGTTGAAGAAGTAGGTGACGTGAGCGTATTTTTCGGTTTCCGAGGTGCGAAACTGTTTTAAATCATGATTGGCAATTACTTCCCCCAGAATATTACTGAGATTCTGAGGTTCAAAGGCTACAGCAACTGGTAATTCTGGATCGTATTGAGTAAAGGTAGCAAACGACAGCGGCGCGATTTGCTGTCTTTCAAAGCCGTTAAAATGAGGATTGACAAAAGCTTGCGTCAATTGTCTGGCGCGATCGGGGCGGAAGTTGAAAAATATCACTCCATCGCCTTCAGCTACTGCACCGGGAGCAATGCGTGTTGGTAAAATGAATTCGTCGGTAACACCTTCTTTGTAAGATGCTTGTATGACTTCTACGGCATTACGACCACAAGCAACGCCATCTTGTGTCATGACATCATAGGCGCGTTTGACTCGATCCCAACGGCGATCGCGATCCATTGCGTAATAGCGACCGCTGAGGGTGGCTATACGTCCAACACCGATGCGGTCAATGTAATTTTGTAGCAACCCGATTGCTTGTACACCTTCTTTTGGTGTGGTATCACGACCGTCGGTGATGGCGTGGATGCAAATTTCCGAAAGTCCTTGACATGCGGCTAAGCCAAGTAATCCAAACAAATGCGACAGGTGCGAGTGTACCCCACCCTCGGAACAAAGCCCGACTATATGCAGCTTGCCATTTCGATTACGGACTTCCTGGCAAATTTTGACCAGTGCGGGGTTGCGTTGGATCGAACCGTCTTCGACCGCATCTGAGATGCGGACTAATTCTTGCGGTACAACTCGCCCAGCGCCGATATTCAAATGACCAACTTCTGAGTTGCCCATTTGACCCTCTGGCAATCCCACGGCTTTTCCGGATGTGCGGATGAGGGTATGCGGATAAGCTGCCCATAAGCTTTGCATTACGGGAGTTTTAGCAGCGGCGATCGCGTTTCCTCGTGTTTCCTCGCAGTAGCCCCATCCGTCTAAAATGACAAGCACCACGGGAGCAACAGGTGCCTTGGTCATAATAAATTGCCCTTTACTTTTTGTAATACCCGAATGATACCACTGCTACTCACCGCTGCAAGTGAATTTGTGCTTATTAAGTTTATTTATGACAAAATTACCATTTTTTTACATATTTTTAAATTTGAATAACTTTTACTGAATTTTTGTGCTAATGGATAATAGTTGGTTGGAGCGTTGTTGGGCATTGGGTTTTTTGAAGAGGGGAAAAGGGTAAAGGGTCCGGGTGAAAGGGAAATGAATCGGGGGAAAATTTCCGTAATTTTAGACATTTTTACTAATTTTAAACAACTCTGCCCCTTTCACGGCAGGTGCTACAACAGGACTCCACCCCCGCAACGCACTGCCTCCCCTTTCCCCTTTCCCCTTTCCCCCTCTTTAAAATCCCCATGCCCCATGCCCCATGCCCCATGCCCCACTATCCCTCATTTCCTTTTGCCGCCGGCTTTTGCAGCTTTGGCGGCTTTTTTGGCGGCTTTTTCAGCGGCGATCGCTTCTAATCTTGCTTGTTCTTTTTCTTCGGCAATTTTATCCAAATAGTAATGATAATCCCCTAGATAGACGCGGAATTCGCCATCGCGGATTTCCACGATTTTATTTGCTACCTGAGAAATAAAATAACGGTCGTGAGAAACAACAATTACAGTGCCATCATAATTTTGAATTGCTTCTTCCAGCATTTCTTTTGCTGGGATATCAAGATGGTTTGTCGGCTCATCTAAAATGAGTAAATTTGCGGGACGTAAAAGCATTTTCGCTAATGCTAAACGCGCTTTTTCTCCCCCACTTAATGCAGCCACAGATTTCAACACTGTGTCCCCAGAAAATAAAAAGCGTCCCAACAGCGTGCGGACTTCTTCATTTTTCCAGTCGGGAACTTCATCATGGATGGTTTCCATGACGGTTTTCTTTAAATCTAAAGCTTCGGCTTGATTTTGCTCGAAGTAACCGGGAATAACGTTGTGATCGCCTAAGTGAACAGTACCTTCTGTAGGTTTTTCACTACCCGTAATCAAACGCAATAGAGTAGATTTACCTGCACCGTTGGGACCGAGAAAAGCAATGCGATCGCCTCTTTCAATTAAAAGATTTGCGCCCAGAAAGAGAATTTTATCATCATAGGTGTGGGTTAAATCTTTAATTTCCACTACTTCGCGTCCGCTGCGGGGTGCGGGAGGAAAGCGGAAGTGCAAAGTTCTGACACCAGCTACAGGTGCTTCAATGCGTTCGATTTTTTCAAGTTGTTTTTCCCGGCTTTTTGCTTGGGTACTGCGGGTAGCACTAGCGCGGAATCTGTCAACAAACGTTTGCTGTTTTTCTAGTTCTTTCTGCTGACGTTCGTAAGCATTAAGTTGCGCTTGTTGACTTTCGGCTTTTTGTAGGAGGTAAGCCGAGTAGTTGCCGAGGTAATAACTAGAGACACCCCGTTCTGTTTCCACAATTTGGGTGCAGAGGCGATCTAAAAATTCCCGGTCATGAGATACTATTACCATCGGGGTAGTCAGCCCTTTGAGGTAAGTTTCTAACCATTCGATGGTTTCTAAGTCTAGATGGTTTGTAGGTTCATCCAGCAGCAATAAGTCGGGTTTTTGCAGCAAGATTTTACCCAAACTCATCCGCATTTGCCAACCGCCACTGAAAGCACTTACTAGGCGATCGCTATCACCGCCATCAAAACCCATTTCTGGCAGAATTTTGTCAATTTTTGCCTCTAATCCATAGCCATCAAGTGCTTCAAACTGCCTTTGGAGACGATCCATTTTGTCGATCAGTTTGTTTAACTGGTCTGGAGTTGCCGTTTCCATTTCCCGATGCACCTGTGACAAAGCTTCATTAACTTTGTTTGCTTCGACAAAGGCACGCCAAAATTCTTCTTTAACAGTACGGCTGGGGTCTACTTCAAATTCTTGGTTGAGGTAAGCTATGTGTAAGCTAGCCGGACGAATAATTTCGCCAGCGGTGGGTTCGATTTCGCCGGCGATGATTTTCAATTGGGTAGATTTTCCGGCACCGTTGACACCCACCAAGCCGATGCGATCGCCAACTTTGACTTCCCAGTTGACATCTTTGAGAATTTCGCCTGTAGGGTAAATTTTACTGATATGTTCAAGTCGCAGCATGAGAGTGTCTCTAGGGTAGGGAGGGTGGTACAGAGGCGCAGAAGCTCACGCCGTGTCCAAATATTAACAAAATTTAACTACATATTTCGTATTAATTCTTGGCATAAAGAGAAGATTTTCAAAGGCTACTGCGCTGCTTGCGTTACCTCTTCAATACTCAAGCCTAAGCATAAAGCTATCTGCTCTAAACTAAATCCTAATGCCAGAAGGCGGCGTACAGCGCTTGAATAAACTTCGCGTTTCCCTTCTTCTCTACCTTGTTCCTTACCTTCAAACAAAGGCTTCCTGATAAAATCTGGTTTGCTTGAACTCACTTATACTAAACATTGTCTGTATTTCCTCCTGAAGCTTGTTGTCAAATTAGGATTTCAACTATTGCCTTACTCGTTTGAAGACTGTTGTTGTGCCATTTGTCTTACTTCCTCAACATTTAGACTTAAGCCTTGTGCTATCTGCTCTAAACTAAGTCCCAATGCCAAAAATTGGCGTACAGCGTTTAAAGTAGCTTCGCGTTTGCCTTCTTCTCTACCTTCTTCTCTGCCTTCAAGCTTGCCTTCTGCAAAGGCATCCTGATAAAATCTGGTTTGCTTGCCTTCAGTTAAACTAAACATAGCCTCTATTTCCTCCCTACTCATCCTTGGAAATTTGTAAACCAAGATTGTCTCTATTAATTGTAATAATTGCCCCTGCATAATTTCATCGTCTACATCTTGGGTTACTCTGTCTATTAACTCCCTTGCTTGTCCAATTGCTGTATCTTCAGCTTCAATAACTAATTTGACGCTTGCAATGCCAATTGGTAGCGATGTAGCTTCGCCTAATTCATCTAGATAAATGCGACTGACTCGCTGACTGCTGAAGAACTCGCGGTAATGTTTTATATCTCCTGTGTCTGTGCTTTGAGTTGGGTATACAACCACAGCACGCCAATCGTTTTCCGGCTTGTTTTGACGAAGATATAAACATATTTCTGCAAACAGTCGAGAGTAAATTTCTGAGTCTGGCTGAAATTGTACTTCAACAAAGTAAACTGGGTTTTCCTCTGTTTGGGTAGGAAGAAAAACTCCATCAATTCTAAATGCTGTTTGTTTAACTTCAACTGATGAAAATTGATACAAATCAGCTTCTTCTGGAGGTTCACCGATGAGTTCAAAGAAGATGCTGGGGAATTCTTGAAATAAGCGAAAAAAGATGCTGTCGGTTTTCACGATAAAGTTATTTAATATATTGCATAATGTTGAGGTTTAAGTTTTAAACGCAGAGGTACGCTAAGTTAAGCGCGGAGGTACGCTGAGGTTATTGTGATTTAATTGGGTGCCCAACAACCTATAATCGTTTTACCTTCTTTTTCTTTCTCAGCTAACTCTAAATTCAATTCCAGCAGCTTCTCTAAAATATTGTCACTAGAATTAAAACCATAAGTTTGCATCATCAGTTTATCAAGCTGTTCATGCAGTTTATAAAGCTGGCTAGCTGGCTCATTAAAAAACTTGTTATATAGTGTCGTAATTCCCCATTGTTTTGCTTCCATTTGTTGAGTGCGATATTGATGAAGTTCTTCAGCTTTAGCGCGAATTTGATTAACTAATTTAGCGTCAGGTGTTTGGGGAAAAGGGAAAGTTTCAAAGCAGGTGTTGTGAGTATAGCGAGTATCACCTTTTAAAGTTGAACTTGTAGCTCTAACCCAAAGACGATGAACTTTAGATGTGAGAATACCGAGAATATAGAAGTCATCTGATGTAACTATTTTGGCTGTATTTCCTGGAAGCCATTCCGGAGGACAAAAAATAAAAATTGACCATTTAGATACTTCCGGAACGGCAAAATAACATGATAGAAAAGCAAGAGCCTTCCTCATTGCTGGTCTTTTTTCACCATATTTCCACCAATTAGTTTTGGTTACTTCTCTACGATTTTTATCCCGTTCTGGCTTAACATTAGATTTAACATGTTTAAAAGGTAGTGAATAATTACTAGCTTCTTCAATACTCATATCATTAAAATCAATAATCCAACGCTCCGGTATACCATTAGGATTATTAGCTAGCTTTTCACCCGTTGAATAAAGTTTGAGAATCTGTTGATTTTTTAAATCAGCTTTTATCCAATCTTTAACCTGTTGTTCAGTAACTATAAATCCTCCACCTACAGGAATAACACCCTGAAAACATTTATTGACATTTGCTTTTAATCTAACAGCCGGCGAAACATCAATTGTCGCTTTTAGTGAAGAACTTATTCTTGAAACTAGCTCATTATCTAAATAATATTTTTCCGGCTTTTCCTTACTCAAATTAACAATACTAACATGAACTTTAGCTTCACCCGACCAAGGTTGTGTAGAAACAGCTTCGTGAATATAACCATCATTTTGAGTTATATAATCTAAAGCAGCAATTCTACTTTTGCCTTGACTAACTGAATTAGTCCCAACTAATCCGGCTCTACCTTTTTCGTCAATGTAATTATGAGCTAACCGAAACCAATAAGCACAAAAATCTACAGAATCTTTGACATCTGGAAAACGTTGAAAAACCTTATCTATATATTCATCACCTAAAGCTATTCTCATGTGCTTTCCACCCAAAAAAGGCGGATTACCTATAATTACATCCGCTTTCTGCCATTCACTAAAAAGCGCATCCTGACAAACAATATTATTATCCAAAGTATCCAAAGGCAAAGCCGGTTCAGTCAACTTTAAATTATCAATTGCAATCTTCCGCGCAATCATCAAAGTTACCCGCGCTAACTCCACCGCAAACGGATTTGTATCCATACCATAAAATTGTTGTGGTGTTACAAAACCCATTTGCATTTGCTCATTAGCAGACTTACGACGCTGGGAAATCTTATCTAACAAAAGCATTTCAATTCGCTTTAATTCCTGATATGCCATGTAGAGAAAATTCCCCGAACCACAAGCCGGATCTAACACCCGATAACTTTGCAGTTCCAATTGCAAAGCCGAAAGTTCTGCAATAGTCGTTGCTGCTTCAATTCTTTCTTCCCAATATCTACTAATAGTTGGACGGACAATTTTCATAATGTCCGCTTCTGAAGTAAAGTGAATTCCGCGTGCATGACGCTCTTTTTTATCCACCGTCCCTTCAAATAAATTGCCGAAAATCGCCGGACGAACTTTACTCCAATCTTCCCGCGCTGATACATCCAAAAAATTCAATTATTCTCGCGTCAAATCAATTCCATGAATCAACGAAAATAAACCGCCGTTCAAATAATCTACGCCTTTATAACGTCCCGCTGGCGTAATTACTGGCTGATTCATTTCCCGAAATAAACCACCCAAAACATCGTCATAACTTGCCCTTTTTATGCAATCCTGAATACAGGAAATAAACATATCACGGGGTAATAATTGTCTATCTTCAGCAAACATTGCTAGCACGCATTGCAAAATAAACCGCTGCGCTGTCAACTTCTCAATTTTGCGCTTTTCCAACTCCAGCAGCAATTCACCCATGCGGCGTGCGGCGCGTTCTGTGACCACTACCTGATTATTTCTAAATACAGGTGTTTTTTACCCTAATTCCATAAATGCAAAGGCTCCTGCCCTTTCTGGCAGTTGCTCCAGGGGAATTACATCTACAGGTGTATCTAGTTGGATATCAAAGTCAAAAATCCAGAATTCGTCAAAATTGCACAACAAAACATAACGCGGGCGATTTGGTACTAACCGCGTCCAATAATCAAACGCTTGAGAATAATGCTTACTTAAATCTTCCCCGCGCTTCTTCATCTCAATCAATACGCGGGGTTTCCACACCAAATCAGCAAAGCCGATTTTACCTTTCTTGCTGCCTTTTTTTATCGCTTCTTCGTAACTCGCTCCCGCTTCTAGCGCTCCCTCATGTCCAAACGCTCGAAAAAACCGATCTAGAAAGGTTTGCGCTTCTTTTCTTTCTTCGCCTTTGATGTGTTGCTTACAAAAATTAACAAATTTGTCGAGACTCTGAGGTGTGGCTGCTACCATTTTGGATTTTTGATGCTTGCTTGGGGAATAATCAGTATTTTCAACTATTCCTTTGTGATAAATTCATCAATCCAAATGGTATTTTATATTTGGTAAATTTGCACTTTCTCTCCCTCCCTCAAGCGCTTTAGCCTGGGGCGTACTCTTCTAGGGTGTCGGGCAGAATTGTATTGAGATGGGCGATCGCTCTTCACTTCAAAATTCAACTAACTTTCGCTTCATCACCCGCAGACTCAGCAACAGCAGCCAATCTCGCAGCAGCAGCTTGAACTATCTGAGCCACTTGAGACAAAGGCATGTGATTGATTTGTCTTAAAATCACAGTCAAATCTGAAGTTTCTGGTACTGCCCTGCCTTCCAAACAACAGAGTAACTCTTCCAACGTATACCCTGCACGAGTTGCTATCTGAGCCAGATTTTCAGTATCTGGAACCTTCACACCCTTTTCCCACATTTGAACAGCAGTAGCAGAAACTCCCAAAAGCTTGCCAAAAGCTCTTTGACTCATTGAACCACGAGCTAATTTAATGATTTCAATTAGTTTTTCTCTGCTTTCTATGTTCACTGCTGATGTAGCTACTCAACTGTACTTATAAGGAAGACTGTGTGCGTCTATGCCCTTTGAGTTATTCATCATTCTAACTCAACTTGCTTTTACTTCGTTTTGCAAAGACTCAGTAGCAGTAACCATTCGTTCCACTGCTGCTTGAGCGATTATCGCCACTTCAGACAAAGGCATTACCTTTATTTGTTTAACTATGTTATTCACATCTGAGGTTGCTGATGTTGGTTTGACACCCAAATAATTCAGCAGTTCCTCCATCGTGTAACCTGCTCTATCTGCTATTTGAGCTAAATTATGCGTATCTGGGATAGACTCGCCCTTCTCCCACAACTGTACAGCAGTAGCAGAAACACCCAGAAGTTTACCAAATCCTCGTTGACTCATGGAGCCACGAGCCATTTTCACTACTGAAATCAGTTTCTTTCTCGCCTCTAAATCCACTGCTGTAGTATTTCTTCCACTAATCTATATATTTTACTTTCTCGCCCAAAAATATTTTGCTTGGGCATTTACAAGTTTGCTTGCCAATGGTAAACTAAAACTAGAATTGTAATTTTAAAGTTTGCCTGCAAGTCAATCCTGAAAAGATAACCAGACTAATTCATTTTAGCCTGAAAAATATTAATAGTGAGCTTGCGGTCAAATAACAGGGAGGGTGCATCATGGTTAGTTGGACACGCAAGAAAACACAATATCGCCGCAAAGGTCAAAGTTTAATAGCCGCTAATAAAATTAAACCACAATTGTGGCACATTTCGTCAGCCGAAGCAAAAGAAGCACTCATAGCCCAAGGTGAGCGTGTCCAGAAAATCAAGAAAATCCACTGCCTAAAGCATCAAGTGTGTATTTCTTACTGGAATGAGCAAGGGGGTGTATGCAGCAGCTTTTTCAGCTACCGGATTTTTGCGCGTTGGCAAAATGAAGTAGAAAAGCTAATTTATACCTGTCCTACAGTGAAGGAATGGACAAAATTACAACGCATCATGCGGTATGAATTCGCTTATTACAATTATGGACGAGAAATTGTAGATGCACTTGACACCGCATTAGAAAACCGCCTGTGTGTCTTGAAAGCAACATCACTACAAGCGGTTGAAAGTGGGGAGTGGGGAGTGGTGAGTGGGGAGTGGTGAATTTTAATTTTCTTTACTCCCTACTCCGTACTCCCTACTCCCTACTCCCTACTCCTAATTAATTGCTAGCGCCAGAAGTGGCGAGTTCTGCTAACCTTTCTTGCTGGTCTTGAGAGATACAAGATTGAATTAGTGGCTCTAAATCGCCTTCCAAGACGGGGTTAAGCGAATAGTTTTGACCAAGACGGTGGTCAGTGGCGCGGTTATCTTTGTAGTTGTAGGTGCGAATTTTTTCAGAACGCGAACCTGTACCAACTTGCGATCGCCTCATCGAAGTTACTTCTTCTTGTTGTTCGCGCAACTTGATTTCATACAACTTCGCCCGCAGAATTTGCATAGCCCGTTCTTTGTTTTGTAACTGGCTGCGTTCTTCGGTACAGAAAATCCGAATTCCGGTAGGTTTGTGCATCAAGTCAACCGCAGTTTCCACCTTGTTGACGTTTTGTCCACCAGCACCACCAGAACGAGCTGTAGTCATTTCAATATCCTTCGGGTCGATGTGAATTTCTACATCATCCACCTCTGGCATAATCGCCACAGTCGCTGTAGAAGTGTGAACTCGTCCCCCAGCTTCGGTTGCCGGCACACGCTGCACGCGATGCACTCCAGCTTCAAACTTCAGCTTGCTGTAAACGCTATCACCCTGAATTTCCAGAATCACTTCTTTGAAGCCGCCCATCTCACCGAGAGACTCACTTACCAGCTTCACTCTCCAACTCTGACTATCAGCATAGCGCGAATACATCCGCAGCAAATCCCCTGCCCAGATACTAGCTTCATCGCCACCAGTACCGGCGCGAATTTCCAACATGATGTTTTTATCATCATTCGGGTCACGGGGTAACAGCAACACCTTCAAGCGAGTTTCTAAATATTCGATTTTCTGCTCAAGTTCATCGACTTCCAGTGCTGCCATTTCTTGCATTTCTGGATCGCTACTTGCTTCTTTGTAAACTTGACGTGCTCCTGTCAAGTCTTCAGTAGCAGTTTTCCAAGTTTCATAAGTATTTACCACCTCTTCTAAAGAAGAGCGTGACTTGGCGATTTTTTGATACTCATCCGGATTTTTGGCAGTATCCGGATCGGCAAGCCGACGGGTTAATTCATTAAAAGTTTGTTCAACGGATTTTAATTTCTCCAGCAGGTATGATTCAGCCATGACGAATGCTCGCGCTCCTTTAAATAACAAATTGGCTTAGGAAAAAAGACAATCGACCCCGAAAAGTACAGGGTCGTCGTAAACACTGCCCAAGCCTTTTTGCTACTTTTTCTTTTTGCCGCCTGCGCCTTCTTCGCCTGACGATGAGGACATACCGTACTTGCGAAGGAAGCGTTCTACTCGACCTTCGGTGTCAATCATCTTCTGGGTGCCGGTATAGAATGGGTGGTTTCCAGACCAAACATCTACGTGCAATTCTGGCTTGGTTGAGCCAATAGTCATTACAACTTGACCGTTGCAGTAAACTTTCGCTTCTGGATACCACTGGGGATGAATATCAGATTTAGCCATTTTCCTTTCGTGGTGAATCTATATAAATTATAACTGGGGACGGGTAATGGGTAATGGGGAATGGGTAATGGGGAATGGGTAATGGGTAATGGGTAATGGGTAATGGGTAAAAATGCACATCACTATTACCAATTACCAATTCCCAATTACCAATGCCCAATGCCCCATGCCCAATGCCCAATGCCCAATGCCCAATCGCTTATCGTTTCGAGTACTGAGGTGCTTTGCGGGCTTTGTGCAAGCCGTATTTTTTCCGCTCTTTCGCCCGTGGGTCGCGGGTGAGGTAGCCTTCGGTTTTCAAAGGTGGGCGGTTTTCTGGGTCTAGCTGACATAGCGCACGAGCGACTCCTAAGCGAACAGAGTCCGCTTGTCCGGTTAAGCCGCCACCTTCAGCTTTCACTAAAATGTCATATTCGTTTTCCAGTCCCAAAGTTTCTAGGGGTGCTTTGATGACTCCTAGGTAGTTGGCGTTGAATTGGAAGTATAAATCTCCAGGTTTGCCATTCACGGTCATCTGACCGGTACCTGGAACTAGGCGTACCCGTGCGACTGCGGATTTACGGCGACCAGTACCCCAGTAAACGGCGCGACCGCTGTTGGTGTCTACTGCTTGCATTAGTTTTCGGCTCCAGGAATTGTATTAATTTGTAGTTCTTTCGGTTGTTGCGCTGCGTGGGGATGATCTGCACCAGCGTAAACTTTCAGTTTGGTAAATAACTGCTTCCCTAGGCTGTTTTTCGGTAGCATACCTTTGACGGCGTGTTCGATAATCCGTTCTGGTATGCGGTCTTGCAGCTTGGCGAAGGTTTCGGTTTTCATTCCACCGGGACGACCGGAGTGGCGACGGTAGACTTTTTGAGTACGTTTTTTGCCTGTGACTGTGACTTTCTCAGCATTGACGACAATGACGAAGCCGCCTGTGTCCATGTGAGGGGTATATTCTGGTTTATTTTTGCCGCGCAAAATCATGGCGATTTCGGTGGCGAGGCGACCTAAGCGTTTGTCGGTGGCGTCTACTACGTACCACTCACGCTCAATCGTTGCTACGGGAGGAAGGTAGGTTTTGTTTGTTGTCATTTGTTAATTGTCCTTTGTCATTTATCAAGAGTCAAAAGTCAAAAGTCATTACTAATAACCAATGATTAATGACTAATGACTAAAAACTAATTTTGGTAAGGTGTCGTACCAAACTTCTTGGGGAAAGGGAAAATCTGGATAGCCGACTCGCAACAAGCATAATCCTTGGGCGGGTGCGGCATATTTTACTTTTTCCCGGTGTTGATATGTCCAGATTTCTGTAAAGTTAGAAAGCGATCGCTCTTGTGAACCTACTTCTACCAGCATTCCTACCAACAGCCGCACCATGCCATACAAAAATCCATCTGCCTGAATTTCAATATGAAGAAATGATCCCGATCGATAACACTCCGCTGCTTGCACTTCTACCCAGGAATGCTTGCGCTTTGAACCCGCACGGTGAAAAGCAGCTAAATGATGCTTTCCCATCAAAGGTTTAAGGGCAGCCTGAATTAAAGCTTCATCCAGGGGTGCATAATAATAATGCCAACTAAAGGGTTTAACGAACAAGTTCGGTCGGTCTTCGGTGTAAAGTGTGTAGCGATACCGTCGATAAGCTGCACTAAAGCGAGCGTGCCAACTGTTACTTACACCTGCCGAAGCCCGAATCAATATATCTTTGGGCAGATAGCTATTAAGAACTGTTGCCCACTTTTCGGCGGGAATTCTACCTGTGGCATCAAAATGGGCTACTTGAGCTGCCGCGTGAACTCCGGCGTCGGTTCGCCCTGCGCCGTGTAGTGTCACATGATACCCCAGTATAACTGAGATAGCTTTTTCTATCTCTTCTTGCACGGTGCGCTGTTGTAGTTGCCGTTGCCACCCATGAAAATGAGTGCCCAGGTATTGAATTACTAGGGCTACTCTATAAGTTGGTGTAGGGTGGTGGCTTTCTAACATACGGATTTGGTCAAAAGTCAATTGTCAAAAGTCATTTGTTCAAGATTCGTAAACTTATGACCAATGACTAATGACTCAGACTAATTCAATTATTGCCATTTGTGCATTGTCACCCCGACGCGGGACGGTATGCAGAATGCGGGTGTAACCACCTTGACGATTACCATATCTAGTGGGGGCTTGCTCAAACAACGCATGAACTAGTTGTTTGTCGAACATATAGCCAAGGGCTTGACGACGTGCTGTCAGCGAACCATCTTTAGCTAGGGTAATCATTTTATCTACTTCGCTTCGCAAAACTTTAGCGCGAATTAAAGTGGTGGTGATCCGACCATGACGAATCAGCTCGGTGGTGAGCGATCGCAATAAAGCCCGACGCTGATCGGCTGGCTTACTAAGTTTTTTAACGCGACAACGGTGACGCATAATTTTTTTGTTAGTTGTTAGTTGTTAGTTGGGGAATTGTTAGTTGGGGAATTGTTAGTGAGCCAGTGCAACAAGAGCGGCTAGAAGCGACAGACAAAGCACAGCCTTTGAGGAGCGAAGGGTTGTTAGTTGGGGAATTGTTAGTTGTTAATCAGCCAATAACTAATAACTACTAACTACTAACTACGCTCCAACCAACTATGCGTGTTTTGAGCCTCTTTCCTGCGGCAGAGTAATGCCTAAGCGTCGTTGCAAAGCTTCTACTACTTCTTCTGCCGACTTCTGACCGAAGTTTTTGATTTCTAAGAGGTCTTCTTGGGTAAAATCCAACAAGTCTGCTACAGAGTTTACTTGTGCTCGTTTGAGACAGTTATAAGCTCGTACAGAAAGCTGCAATTCTTCAATCGGAATCTGAGCGGTTGGGTCTTCTGAAATCTCAGCGCCTGTATCTACTGGATCGAGGGAGATATCTTTCAAAGGATTGAATAAATCTACCAAGATACCAGCAGCAGAGGAAAGTGCTTCTTGAGGTGAGATACTGCCATTTGTCCAAACTTCCAACAATAGTCGGTCTTTTGGTGTGGAGTTATCTCCACGGAAGTCTTCAACACTATAATTAACTTTCCGCACTGGCATAAACACGGAGTCGATTTGGAGAAAGTCTAAAGATGTAGCTTCCTCACGTCCTCGCTCTACGGTGCGATATCCTTTGCCTTTCTCGATGCGGAATTCCATTTCCAGCTTTGCTCCCTCGGCAATGGTCGCTACATACTGGGTTTGGTCGATGACTTCTACTTCACTAGGCAAATCAAAATGTGCCGCAGTGATTGTTGCTGGACCTGTCACAAGTAACCGACCAATCTGGGGTTGAGAAGAATAGTTTTTTAGGATAACTTCCTTCATTCTCATGAGGATTTCCAGTACGTCTTCTCGCACACCCGGAACTGTGGCAAACTCGTGTGAAACGCCTGCAATCCGCACTGCGGTAACTGCTGTACCCTCTAGATTAGATAGTAAAACTCTTCTCAGGGCGTTGCCTACTGTTGTTCCCTGACCGCGCTCTAGTGGTTCTAAGACAAATTTACTGTAATGGTTCCGACTTTCCTCAGTATTGGATTCTACACATTCAATTTGAAACTGCGCCACGGAGTAGCCTCCCTTCTTTTAAGGTGCACACAACGCCAGGCAAATCAATTGCCTCGCCTTTATTTACTTAATGCTTTGGAGCTTCTAGCAAGCTTTTTCAAAGCTTACCTGCCAATGTTGGTATTTGAAGTTTTACTCATAGCTTGTGGACGATGCAGCTAAAACGCGATCGCCCAACTGGTAATGTCTAAACTCGACGGCGCTTAGGCGGACGGCAACCATTGTGAGGAATTGGGGTAATATCCCGAATCAGTGTAATTTCCAATCCGGCTCCTTGCAGTGCCCGGATAGCGGTTTCTCTACCCGCTCCTGGACCTGAAACCATTACCTCTATTTGGCGCATTCCAGAGTCCATCGCTCGGCGTGCTGCACTTTCTGCGGCGGTTTGGGCTGCGAAGGGAGTTCCCTTTTTTGCTCCTTTAAAACCGCTAGAACCAGCACTTGCCCAAGAAATCACATCTCCGTTTTGATCGGTAATGGTGACAATGCTATTGTTGAAAGTAGACTGGATATATGCCATTCCGTTAGGAACGTTGCGTTTTTGCTTTTTGCTGCCACTTTTTTTAGTTGGTTGTCGCGCCATAATCTCGGTGTAGTTGAATAATGGTAATAATTGTTGTCAGACAAAAGAAATTTATTTGCCGGGAGCTTTCTTCTTACCTGCCACTGTCTGCCGTCTGCCTCGACGAGTTCTGGCGTTGGTACGAGTTCTCTGTCCTCTGACTGGCAAGCCCATGCGATGACGACGACCTCTGTAGGTGCCAATATCAATCAGACGCTTGATGTTCAGTGCCTCTAAACGCCGCAAGTCACCTTCTACTTGATAGTCGCTCTCGATGATTCCCCGTAGCGCTGCTACATCCGCATCACTTAAGTCTTTTACACGAATGTCTGGATTTACACCAGTACTAGTTAAGATTTCTTGCGATCTAGATAATCCAATTCCGTAGATATAAGTTAGACCAATTTCTACGCGTTTGTCGCGTGGTAGGTCTACTCCGGCAATACGTGCCATTTGTTGCTTTCTCCCTATTGTTCTGGCGTTTGAATGCTGTTAGTATCTTTTGATGGTGATTTTTCTCGCCTCACCTGATTAACGTCATTGCTAGCAGTATCGATGCTATCCCTGACGTTGCTTGTGCTTGGGATTAACACAAATCACCATCACGCGCCCGCGACGTTTGATCACGTTACACTTTTCACAAATCTTCTTGACTGAAGCTCTGACTTTCATGCCGTTCTTAATTGACTCCAAATAGTGAATTATAGCATTTTTCGGGAATTTAGTCAGTTAAATTTTTGGTAAACACCAAATCTAGTTGTTTATGGTAAAATTCTCTACATATACTTACTTCTTTGAACTGTCGATAAGTGATTCTGCCTTTTTTCTGGTCGTTATTATCTAACTTCACTTTGACGCGATCGCCAACTAAAATTTTGATATAGTGACGATGCCGGGGGAGGTAAGCCAAGATATTAGACGCATTGTCTCTTTTCAAGGGTGGAACTTGTGAGATTTGACAGTCGAGCCATTCTCTAGTTCAACAAAACCGCCTATGGTAAGACTTCGGTAATAGTACCTTCAATTTAAATCGCATCTTCCTTAGGCTATAATATTTACCTCAAGTTAAAAGTTTTACCATTACCTACTTTTTCCGCAGTCGATAAGTGATTCTACCCTTAGTTAGGTCGTAGGGAGTTAACTCGACTTTGACGCGATCGCCAGGTAAAATCTTGATATAGTTCCGGCGAATCTTACCAGAAATATGAGCCAGAACATTAAAGCCATTGTCCAGGTCAACGCGAAACATCGCATTTGGTAGGGACTCTGTGACAGTGCCTTCCATTTCAATCAAATCTTGTTTAGACAATTTATTTTTTCCTCAATTCAACAG
Organism: Hassallia byssoidea VB512170; assembly: GCF_000817785.2. Lineage (GTDB taxonomy): Bacteria > Cyanobacteriota > Cyanobacteriia > Cyanobacteriales > Nostocaceae > Hassallia > Hassallia carrinoi. The sequence goes on from NZ_JTCM02000011.1 coordinate 24,158, forward strand.
TCTCCTCCGACAGTTGCAGTAATTACATCTGCAAGAGAACACAAAGGAGCGATTATATCAACAGTTTCTTAATATATTTTAGCGAAATTTTCAATTCATCCTGCCCTAAGGGGGAGTGGGGGAGTGGGGAGATGGGGAGATGGGGGGATGGGGGGAAAGAAGAATTATTCTCCAAGGAGTCCCCTTGTCTCCAAGGAGTCCCCTTGTCTCCAAGGAGTCCCCCTTGTCCTCCTTGTCCTCCAAGGAGTCCCCATGAGTGAAACTAAAAAGCGATTACCTTCTTGAGTTCATTAGTGACTTCTTCTTGGGATTGATTACCATTGACGATGACGAGTTGTTGCTTCGCTCCGTAATAATCAATCAAAGGTGCAGTTTCATTGCGATAAACATCTAAGCGACGACGAATCACTTCTTCAGTATCATCTTTTCGTCCGCGTTCGAGTAAACGTGCTACCACCACATCATCTGGTACATCCAGATTGACCACCTTTTCACCGTTAGGAACGTGCATTTTTTGCAGCAATTCTTGCAAAAAAACTGCTTGCGTTACTTTGCGCGGAAAGCCATCTAAAATCCATCCTGACTTAGTATCCGGTTGGTTGAGGCGCTCCTGCACTAGCTCTTCCACTAGCTGGTCGGGAACCAACTCGCCGCTATCAACGTAATTTTGAGCTTTGATTCCTAAAAGGGTTTGCTCTTTCATTGCTTGACGCAAAATATCACCCGTGGAAATATGGGGAATATTGCACTCGTAAGCTAAGTTTTGAGCTTGAGTTCCCTTACCAGCTCCAGGCGGTCCCAAGAAGATTAATCGCGTCACTATTGTTTCACCATTCCTTCATAGCGCTGAGAGATGACGTAAGTTTGGACTTGTTTTGCTGTGTCAATCGCCACACCAACCAGAATTAGCAACGAAGTTGCGCCAAGTCCTTTAAAAGTTGGCACACCTAAAGAGCTTTCGACAGCAGTGGGAATAATCGCAACCAAGCCCAAAAAGATAGCACCTAAAAAAGTTAGTCGATTCGTCACGCGCTCAATATACTCGCTCGTTGTTTTACCCGGACGAACGCCAGGAATGCTAGAACCCATTTTTTTCAAGTTCTGCGCCACATCTACTGGGTTAAGAATCAACGAAGAGTAGAAGTAGCTGAAGAAAACAATAGAAACGAGGTAAATCAGCGAGTATGCCCAAGGCGCAGAACCACCCGGACTCAAATAAGTGTTAACAATATTAATCAAGTCCGGATTTTTGCTAAAATTCGCGAGCAAAAGTGGCAAACTCAAGATGGCAGCCGCAAAAATAATCGGCATGACACCGCCTTGATTTAGCCGCAGGGGTAGATAACTACGTTGCTCTGCCAAAACACGCCGACCAACTTGACGACGAGCGGAAATAATTGGGATGCGCCGCGTTCCTTCTTGAACAAAGACAATCCCAACAATCGTTACCAAGAACACTAAGACTAGTACAATTACACGCCCGACTATTTCCCGACCGCCGACTTGTACCAAGTCGATGGTATCGCCCAAAGATTTTGGTAGTGAGGCGACAATGTTGACAAAAATCAACAAAGATGCTCCATTACCAATGCCTCGCTCGGTGATTAGTTCTGATGCCCACATAACGAACATAGAACCAGCCGTGAGAGCGATCGCTGTTTCTGCTACAAAAACCGGACCCGGATTCACGGCAAATTGCTGTAAGAAAAATGCCGAAAAAGCGACACTTTGAACAATCGCCCAACCTAAAGATACATAGCGTGTAATTTGGGAAATTTTTCGCCGTCCAGCTTCGCCTTCATTTTTCTGTAAATTTTCTAAAGCTGGAATCGCAGTCGTGAGCAATTGGATAATAATGGAAGCGTTAATGTAAGGCAAGATGCCCAAGGCAAAGACTCCCAAAGTAGAAAGTCCGCGTCCTGAGAATATGTCTAACAAGCCGAATATAGCGCTGTTATTTTGGATAGCTTGACCAAACAACTCTCGATTAATTCCTGGCACGGGCAAAAAGATGCCTAGGCGAATCAAAATTAAAATACCGACGGTGACAAGCAGCCGACCTCTTAGCCCAGCTGCTTGCGCCATCTGCATAAAAGTTTCTTGAGCCGTTGGGGCTTTGTCTCGACTAATCATAAAGGGCTACCTTTGAAGTATGAAGTATGAAGTGTGAAGTGTGAAGTACGATCGTCAGAAGTATAAAATGTGAAGTATATATTTTTCATCCTTCATCCTTCATCCTTCTCCTACGGAGACGCTTCTCTACGAGAGGCACGCGGCTACGCGAACATCATTCATATAACTTCACAACTCCCACCAGCTGCCTCAATTTTGCTTCGAGCTTGGCTTGTGAAAGCTGCTGCTTTGACATTTAGCGCAACGCTCAACTCCCCATTGCCCAAAATTTTCAATGGTGCTTTGGCACTAGTAATAATACCTGATGCCTTTAAAGATTCCAAAGTAACTTCTGTATTGGCAGGAAGGGAGGCTAGTTTCTCTACATTAATCGTAGTGTAATTTTTACGATTAATAATTGGAAAGCCCTTTAACTTAGGGATACGGCGGTACAACGGCTGTTGACCACCTTCAAATCCAGGTCGGGTGCTGCTACCAGAGCGAGATTTTTGACCCCGCATACCTAAACCAGCACTGGCACCTTGACCAGCAGAAATACCCCGACCTACACGCTTACCGCGTTTTTTCGAGCCTTTTTGAGGACGAACATCATTTAGTCTCATAATTGCAACGCTGTTAGTTGTTAGTTGTTAGTTGGAGCGTTGTTAATTGTTAGTCATTGGTTGAGTGTTGAGTTTCCTACTAACCACTAACTAAGAACAAATAACTACTTAGATATAGAGATTCTCAATGGGAACGCCTCTATCTTCGGCAACTTCAGCGAAGGTACGCAGAGTAGATAAGGCATTAACTGCGGCTCTAGCATTATTGAGTGGATTGTTGGAGCCAAGTTGTTTGGCTAAAATGTTGCGAACTCCGGCTAACTCCAATACGGTACGGACAGCACCACCGGCAATTACCCCGGTTCCTGGAGATGCTGGTCGCATTATTACTTTTGCGCCACCACCGGTGCCATCAATAGGATGGGGAATCGAGTTGGATTTGGTCATGGGGATTTCGATCAGATGCTTTTTGCCGTCGGCTACGCCTTTTTTAACGGCACCAATTACATCTGAAGCTTTACCTACTCCCACGCCAACTTGACCGCGTTCGTTACCAACGACAACGATCGCTCGGAAGCTGAGTTTTTTACCTCCCTTAACGACTTTGCTGACGCGTCGGATCTGAATCACCCGTTCTTGCCAAGTTGTCTCTTCTTTTTTAGCGCGTTTTGTTTTGTTTTTACGCTCGGTTGCCATAATTAATGCTATGTAGGTTGTTGGTTGTTAGTTGGAGCGTTGTTAATTGGAGCGTTGTTAATTGGAGCGTTGTTAAAAGTTGGTTGCTCTACTATCGACTAACCACTAACTACTATCCACTAACTAATTACTAATCTTAGAAATTTAAGCCGGCTTCTCGTGCGGCATCAGCTAAGGCTTTGATGCGACCGTGATATAAATTACCACCGCGATCAAAAACTACTTGAGTTATGCCTTTTTCGAGCGATCGCGCTGCAATCAACTTGCCAACTTGCACACTAGCTTCTCGGTTCGCTCCTGTAGCCAAATTAGATTTCAAATCTGGTTCTACACTCGAAGCCGCCACAATGGTGTGATGCTTGGTATCATCAATTACCTGAGCGTAAATATGCTCGTTCGAGCGAAATACAGCTAAACGGGGACGTTCTTCAGAACCGCTTACTTTTCCACGGACGCGTCGATGGCGACGCTGTTTAGATTCTTTGCGAGTAAGTTTCATTTTTACTTCTTACCTTTACCAGTCTTACCAGCTTTACGTCTGACCACTTCACCGGCGTAGCGAATACCTTTACCTTTATAAGGTTCTGGTCGGCGAACTTCGCGAATTTTTGCTGCGGTGTTGCCTACTATTTCTTTGTCATACCCGCTAACGATGACGTTAGTGGTACCTTCAACTGCAAACTGAATTCCCTCTGGTGGGGCAATTTGCACTTGATGGCTATAACCCATATTCAAGATGAGGTTACGACCTTGAACTTGTGCTCTATAACCTACCCCTTGAATTTCTAACCGACGTTGAAAACCTGTGGAAACTCCTTCTACCATGTTGGCAACTAAAGTACGGCATAAGCCGTGTAGCTGCCTAGATGTGCGGGAATCATCGCGCCGATTTACTTGTAATATTTCCCCTTCTTGAGAGACAATCACATTAGTCGGCAGGTCGCGAGAAAGTTCACCTTTTGGACCTTTGACTACAACTAAAGTCCCATCAATTGTTATTTGTACTTTAGCGGGGACTGTAATTGGACGTTTACCAATTCGAGACATAAATTTTTATCCTTTGTTATTTGTTAGTTGTTGGTTGTTAGTTGTTAGTTGTTAGTTGTTAGTTGTTAGTTGTTTTATGAACTACGCTCCTACTATCTACTAACCACTATCTACTAACCACTATCTACGCTCCTACTAACCACTAACTTTCTTACCAAACATAGCAAAGCACTTCACCACCCAAGTTTTGACGTCGCGCTTCGCGATCGGTCATGATGCCACTGGATGTAGAAATAATGGCAATGCCAATACCGCCTAATACCCGTGGTAATTCTTTTTTGTTAGAGTAAACCCGCAAGCCTGGTTTGCTTACCCGCTTTAAGGCAGTGATTAAAGGCTGGCGATTTTTACCCTTGTATTTCAGTGCAATCACCAAGTTACGCTTTACTCCATCTTCTGCTTCTTCGTATTCGGAAATAAAGCCTTCTTCACGAAGCACTTTGGCAATACTACGGGTTGTTTTTGTCGCTGGCACTAGTGTTGTTTGATGCCTCGCCATAGTAGCATTGCGGATGCGCGTCAGCATATCTGCAATTGTGTCGTTAGCCGCCATCGTTCCCTCGTATAACAGTTACTTATTGATCGCGAAAGGGCATTCCCATTTCTTTGAGTAACGCGCGTCCCTCTTCGTCATTTTTTGCGCTGGTGATGATGGAAATATCCATACCACGTACTTGATCGATGCTATCGTACTCGACTTCTGGAAAAATTAACTGTTCTCTTACGCCGAGAGTGTAATTTCCCCGACCATCAAAGCTTTTGGGACTAATGCCGCGAAAGTCTCTAATTCTAGGCAAAGAAAGGCTGATTAGTCGGTCAATAAAGGCGTACATTCGTTCGCCTCTAAGTGTCACCATGATCCCAACAGGCATTCCTTGGCGAATTTTGAAGCCAGCGATCGCCTTTTTCGCCCGTGTGACTACCGGTTTTTGACCTGTGATCACCGCAATTTCGCTTAACGAGGCTTCTAAGGCTTTAGCGTTGGAAGCTGCCTCCCCCAATCCCCGGTTCACGGTGATTTTTAGCAACTTGGGTACCTGATGAACGTTGGTGTATTGAAACTGATTCATCAGTTTGGGGACGATTGTCTCTTGGTATAAATTTTTGAGTCTTGTTGTCGCCATAATTTTTTTCCTGTTTATCCCTGGTCTTTGTCAGGGAAGAAGTTATGAGTTTTGAGTTTTGAGTTATGAGTTAAAGTCAATTTCTAACTCTTAACTCCTCACTCCTAACTATTTATCAAGTATCTCGCCGGTTTTCTTTAACATCCGTACCTTCTTCCCTTCTTGGGTTGTGGTGTAGCAGATGCGACTAGCAACGTTTTGCTTGGTTGAATAAAGCATTACGTTGGAACTATGAATTGGGAATTCTTGGGTGACGATGCGTCCCGATTCACCTTCGCCTTGGGGTTTGACGTGCTTAGTTTTAATGTTGACGCCTTTAACAACGACTTGGCTAACTTGGGGAAGTGCTTTGACTATTTCACCAACTTTGCCTTTGTCTTTGCCGGCAATCACTTGCACGGTGTCACCAGTTTTGACGTGCATTTTATGAAAAACTTTAGGTTTCGGCTGTTTTGACATTACAGCACCTCCGGAGCCAAAGAAACGATTTTGGTAAAGTTTTTCTCGCGCAATTCCCGTGCCACTGGTCCGAAAACCCGCGTACCTCTTGGATTACCATCTTTGTTGATGATTACTGCGGCGTTGTCGTCAAAGCGGATACTCATACCGCTATCACGGTTCATGGCTTTGCGGGTGCGGACAATAACCGCTTCCACGACATCAGATTTTTTTACTGCCATATTAGGAATGGCATCTTTAACAACGGCGATAATTTTATCGCCTACGCCGCCATAACGACGGTTTCCTCCGCCTCCGCCTAAAACGCGGATGCACATTAATTTGCGGGCGCCGCTATTATCTGCGACATTGAGGTAGGTCTGGGGTTGAATCACAATTTTTCTTCCTTGTGGCGTTGGCGCGTTTTCGCTCTAACTATTACGTTGTAGCTTTAGTGTTGAGAATTTCTGTGACTTGCCAGCGCTTGGTTTTACTCAAAGGTCGAGTTTCCTGAATGCGAACGCGATCGCCCACTTTGCATTTGTTTTCTTCGTCGTGGACTTTATAGCGCTGGGTATTCACTACAATTTTGCCGTACTTGGGGTGAGGAGCGCGGTTTTCAATGGCGACTACCACCGTTTTCTGCATTTTGTCGCTCACTACCAAACCAACTCGTTCTTTGACTGCCATAATCTCCTACTTTTATTCTTTAACCAATTCAGTTGCTTTTTGTTTGCGCTCTGTCTCTACTGTCAGCAACTGGGCTAAACGGTGTCGAGCATGTTTGAATTGATGGGGTTTTTCTAATTGTCTGGTTGCTTTTTGCAAGCGCAATTGAAATAGTTGCTTTTTCACAGCAAGAATTTCATCAGACAGTTTTTCGTCACTTAATTCTCTTGCTTCTGAAATCTTAGGCAGAGGCATGACTTACTCCTGCGGCTCCGATTCGGAGCGTGAAATGAACTTAGTTTTAATTGGTAACTTAAAAGCTGCCAAGCGCATGGCTTCGCGAGCGATTTCTTCACTAACGCCAGCAATTTCAAATAAAATCCGTCCTGGCTTGACTACTGCTACCCAAAACTCAGGCGAACCTTTACCGGAACCCATCCGGGTTTCTGCGGGACGCATGGTTACAGGTTTGTCTGGGAAAATACGAATCCAGATTTTACCACCCCGGCGGATATAACGAGTCATTGCTCGACGCGAAGCCTCTATTTGCCGGGAGGTGATCCAAGCTGGTTCTTGTGCTTGGAGCGCAAAATCGCCAAAATTCAGGCTGCTACCACGGGTAGCTACACCGCTCATCCGTCCGCGTTGTTGTTTGCGGAATTTAGTTCTTCTAGGACTTAACATGATTTGCTAATTGGGCAATGGTCAATGGTCAAGAGTCAATGGTCAAGAGTCAATGGTCAAAAAATCTTGGACTGTGGACTTTTGACTATAGACTTTTGACTATGGACTATCCTTCATTTGAACGATCTTCAAATTGTTGGCGACGGCGTTGTTGTTGACGACGACGAGGTTCGCGATCGCGTGTTGTTGGTTGTGCTGGAGCTTCTTCCTGTCCGGGAATGATTTCTCCCTTGAACACCCACACTTTGATACCGAGAATGCCGTAAATGGTTTTTGCGGTGCAGTAAGAGTAGTCAATATCAGCCCGTAAGGTATGTAGAGGTACTCTACCTTCACGAGTCCACTCTGTCCGGGCAATTTCTGCACCGTTGAGCCGACCGCCAACTTGAACTTTAATGCCTTGCACACCAGCGCGTTGAGCGCGTTGGATGGCTTGACGCACTACCCGACGGAAGGAAACGCGGCGTTCCAATTGTTGAGCGATGTATTCCGCAATTAAATAAGCATCGGCATCAACTCGTTGTACTTCAACTACGTTAATGCGAATTTGGCGATTGCCGCCTAACAAATCTTGAAGTCCGGTACGCAATGCTTCGATACCTTGTCCACCTCGACCTACAACTACACCCGGTCGAGCCGTGCGTACTTCTAAGTCGATTTGGTCTGCTTTGCGCTCAATTCGCACTTCCGAAATACCGGCGTTGTTTTGAGCGTATCTACCCAGCTTTTGTTCTATGTAGTTGCGGAGTTTGTAGTCTTCTTGAAGAAGTTCTGGATAACGGTCAGGAACGGCAAACCAACGTGATTGGTGTTCTTGAGTAATACCCAGTCGAAAACCGACTGGATGAATCTTTTGTCCCACAAATAGTTCCTCTAAAATTTCTGACTGTACGCAATTTTTTTACTGAGAGAAGCTTATACCATTTTGGATTTTAGATTTGAGATTTGGGATTGTGAAATGGTGATTTTATCTTTGTTTCAACAATCCATCTTCAAGATTCTATTTTCGCTCTTGGTATTATTCAGCCGCACCAGTCGCAACTGCTACTGTGATGTGACATGTCGGCTTGCGAATTTGGTAAGCTCGACCTTGCGCTCTTGGTTGGAACCGTTTTAGGACTGGACCTTGATCGGCGTATGCTTGAGTAATCACCAATTGAGCGCGATCTAGCCCAGCGTTATGCTCGGCATTAGCGGCAGCGCTTCTAATCAGCTTTAATACTGGTTCGCAGGCACGATAGGGCATGAATTCCAGGATAATCAGCGCTTCTCGATAGGATCTGCCGCGAATTTGATCGAGTACGCGACGCACTTTAAAGGGAGACATGCGTACAAAACGGGCGATCGCTTTTACTTCTTTAGTATCAGTTGCCATAAGTTTCTCCTTTTTGGTTATTAGTTGGTAGTTAATTGGAGCGTTGTTAAAAGTTGGTTGTTATTAGGAGCGTTGTTAAAAGTTATTAAAAGCGTTCTTTTCTGAACTACGCTCCGACGCTCCCACTATCCTCTAACTACGCTCCCACGCTCCTAATAACCATTAACCAATAACTATCTCCCTGCTTTTTTATCACTTTTGCCATGACCCCTGTATGTGCGTGTCGGGGCAAATTCACCCAATTTGTGTCCTACCATTTGGTCACTGACAAAAACTGGCACATGTTGGCGTCCGTTGTGAACCGCGATGGTATGTCCTACCATTTGAGGCAAAATTGTTGAAGCTCGCGACCAAGTTTTAATAACTTCTTTTCTGTTGATTGCGTCGAGCTTTTCAATTTTCTTGAGTAAATGATCCGCAACGAAGGGACCTTTTTTTAGAGAACGACCCATAGTAAAGGATGAAGGATTAAGGATAAAGGATGAAAATAAAGAATGAAGGATTAAGGATGAATCACACTTAAGACTTCATCCTGAATACTTCATACTTTTTAAGACTCGCGTCCGCCGCGTCCGCGTTTAGAAGACTTACGACGACGACGTACAATTAACTTGCTGCTTGGTTTCTTGCGCTTGCGTGTCTTCATACCCAAGGTAGGTTTACCCCAAGGTGTCACAGGACCGGATCTACCAATGGGAGCGCGACCTTCACCACCACCATGTGGGTGATCCACTGGGTTCATGACGCTACCTCTAACTTTAGGACGGCGACCTTTCCAGCGGTTTCTTCCTGCTTTACCTGCGCTCAGGTTTCTGGCATCGGTGTTACCAACTTGTCCGATGGTGGCGTAGCATTCGCGCCGAATCATTCGGACTTCACCAGAAGGCAGTTTGATGGTAACGTAATTTCCTTCTTTTGCCACAACTTGCGCGGTAGCACCGGCGGAACGAACGATTTGACCGCCTTTTCCTGGGGTTAACTCGACGTTGTGAACGCTAGTACCCAAGGGAATATTCGACAATGGTAAGGCGTTACCATCTTCAAAGGGCGCATCAGGTCCAGCAATAACTGTTGTCCCGACTTTCAAGCCGTTGGGATGAAGAATGTAGCGTTTTTCGCCATCTTGGTAAAACAAAAGGGCGATCCGGGCGTTGCGGTTTGGATCGTATTCAATCGCTGCAACTTTCGCGGGTATATTCCGCTTATCTCGTTTAAAGTCGATAATCCGGTAAAGTTGTTTGTGTCCGCCACCCCGCCGACGACTAGTAATTCGCCCTTGGTTATTTCTACCTTTAGGACGATGCTTGTGTGTCGTTAAGGACTTTTCCGGCTCGCTTTTGGTAATTTCCGCAAAGTCGGAGATAGTAACTTGGCGAGTACTGGGGGTATAAGGGCGATAAGAACGAGTACCCATAATCTTAGTTTTGAGTTAGGAGTTTTAAGTTAGGAGTTAGGAGTTGGGAGTGAGGAGTTAAGAGTTAGGAATTGAATTTAACTCATAACTCATAACTCATAACTCCTAACTTTTTTACACTTCTGGGAATAGAACTTGTCTAATCTTGTCTTCGTCCCCAGGTGCCACTGTGACAATGGCTTTCTTGTATTGGGGTTTGTAACCAATAAATTTACCAACGCGCCGCTTTTTGCGAGGTGGTCTTGAGGTATTCACTTTCACAACCGTGACATTAAACAAGTTTTCAATTGCGGCTTTGATTTCTGGCTTGGTTGCTTTAGGAATTACTTCAAAAGTGTATTTATTCTGCTCCATCGCAATCGTCGCTTTCTCGGTGACAATTGGGCGACGCACTAAGTCGGGCAAATAACGGGGGTCAAAGTTAGGCACTGTAGACCTCCTGGATTTTTTCTAAAGCTGGTGCTGTAATTACAATTTTGTCAGCGTGCAGCAAGTCGTAAATGTTTAGTTGGTCAGCGGCAATTAACTTTAATTTTTCGATGTTGCGAGCTGACAAATAAACGTTTTCGGTGCGTTCCGACAAGATTAAAAGTGTATTGCTTTCTGGTTGTGAACCCCAACGCGCGATCGCTTGTACTAATTCTTTGGTTTTCGGGCGTTGAAATTCGTTGCCAAATTCTTCTACTACAATCAAATCGTCAATCCGACTGGCAAACGCTGTCCGCAATGCTAAACGCCGCTCTTTGCGGTTCATCTTCAGGTCATAATCTCTGGGCTTTGGCCCAAAGATTACACCACCACCACGCCACAAAGGTGAACGAATTGAACCTGCACGCGCTCTTCCTGTACCTTTTTGCCGCCACGGTTTGCGACCACCACCTCTAACTTCTGCACGGGTCTTTGTACTGGCAGTTCCCTGGCGAGCATTGGTCATCTGTCTCACTAAGGCTCTATGCACAATATGAGACGCCGTTTCTTCTTTGGCAACTCGCAAATCGAAGCTTTTTTCTCCGACTTGTTCTCCTTGCCAATTTTTGACTACATACTCAAATGTCATTTTTTTGTCCTTTGCATGTTCGTTAGTTGTTAGTTGTTATTTGTTCTTTGTTAGTTGGAGCGTTGTTGGTTGTTATTTGTTAGTTCTATTAACCACTAACCACTAACTACTTACCACTAACCCTTCGGGTTCGGCAGTCGCTCATGGGGGTAACGAACATGACCGCGCTGCCTCACCACTAACCACTAACTAATTACCAACTTTTTTGGCTGGAATAATACTTATCAATGCTCCGGGCTTACCAGGAATAGCTCCCTTGATTAGCAATAAGTTACGTTCTGGGTCTACTCGCACTACAGTCAGCTTGCGAATTGTGATGCGCTTCCCACCCAAACGTCCTGCCATCCGCTTACCTGGATAGACACGACCGGGTGTTGTACCCGCACCAATCGAACCGGGTGCCCTGTGGTTTTTAGAACCGTGTGACATGGGTCCGCGACCAAAGTTGTTTCGTTTTTGGTTCCCCGCGAAACCGCGACCGATACTTTTACCGCTTATATCTACAATTTGACCTGCACTAAAAATATCTGCCGTAATCTGTTGACCTAAAGAATACTCACTAGCGTTCTCAATGTGATATTCCCGTAAGTGACGCAATGCTGGAGCGTCTGATTTTGCCAGATGTCCCAGCAACGGCTTGTTTAAAGCCTTTGGCTTCACTTCACGATAGCCAACTTGAATGGCAGAGTAACCGTCGGTCTGTTTTGTTTTTACTTGTGTTACTGTGCATGGTCCTGCTTGGACGACGGTGACAGGAATGGATACTCCTGCTTCGTCAAATATTTGGGTCATGCCCAGTTTGGTGCCGAGAATGCCTACAGACACAGTTACTGGCTCTCCTTATCTACTTACTTTTAAAATCGGATTCACAAACACACACCAGTTTAAATGCCTTATTCTGGGCATTTTGCCGCAAGTGGACGCTTCTGTGCAGCAACAAGCGTATCGTTAATCGCGTTGCTGAATCCGTTTATTTTCACTCATTTATTCACCAGAACAGCCAAAAATGCCTTGCCAATTGGAAGTCATCAATGATTGAAATTAGCTTTGCGCTTGCTTTATAGCGCAAGTGCTTTGTGCAGCAATGCTTCGTCCAAGCGATTGCTCTGGCACTTTCTCTTCGGACACTGCTCTTGACTTTAGAAGTGAAAACGACAAGCGATGCCACAGGCTTCCTTGCGGAACGCACTTCATGTGTCCGTGTTGCAGTGGGACTTAAGCATACTATAAACGCTCAGTATCCCTTGACTGAAACTGATGCAATGTCATCAAACCATGATGATTGCTCAGTTTTTACTTGACTAAAAACGTTAAGCGATCGCTTAATCTTTTGCCTAGTTTCAAAATAAACGCATTTTGGAACGCGCTTTTTTCCTTAGGTTGCGCTTTGGTTTTTATTCCAATGCTCCTAAGTTGACTCAAGGCTTCTTTAGTTTATCAGCTTCTTACCCATCCGAGCGATTATATCACATTTGGAATTTAATTATCAGCCCTAAATGCTAAAACTAGCTAGGAATGGTAATTATCAGGTAAACTAATTTCCGATTTTGGTCACAATCTAATAATATAGATCATCTATTTACGTTTGTCTATAATTTTTTTTGCGAAAAGAGGGTGTAGGAGGCTTTAACATCGGCGGCTGATGACTAGAAGTCGCGGTTCATCTTGCAGACAAACAGAGAGGCGCGAAGGTCAGCACGCGATCGCACAACGTTCCAGGCAAAGCGCTTTCCAAGCCTTGGGGAATCTGAAAACACTATTAAATGAATGACTAATATTAAAAAAACCTATATTATATGTAGCTTAGGTGATAACAGCAGGTAGAGCTAATCTAACTTATAAGTTTGTTATCTAACTAAATATATCGATTAACAGTGAATAATAGAGATATCTAAGTGGGATAAGACGAAAATCTATGGCACTAATAACCACTGGCAAACCTTTAATTCGCGACCTGGAAAAATTTGGCGCTCTTGGCGTGTACGTACCTCTGGAAGGAGGATTTGAAGGTCGGTATCAACGCCGACTGCGTGCGGCTGGTTACGCCTGCCTGCACATTACCGCAAGAGGACTGGGCGATGTAGCTGCTTATTTGACAGGAGTTCATGGAATCAGACCTCCTCACCTGGGTAAAAAAACTACCCCTAATGGTGCGGCAGTAGGCTATGTATACTATGTGCCACCAGTTGTCAACTATCAGTTAGAACAGCTACCACCAAAGTCAAAGGGTCTAGTGTTGTGGATTATTGAAGGGCATATTCTTTCCAATCAGGAAGTTGAATATTTAGCGGCTTTGCCTAGTATAGAACCACGAGTGAAAGTGATTATCGAGAGAGGAGGCGATCGCTTCTTCCGTTGGACACCTCTGGAGAAAACACTTTTAGCTAGCTAGTCAACAGTCAACAGTCAACAGTCAAGAGTTTAATAACTAATGACTCTTGACTATGGACTTTTGACTCCTAACTCTTTAAGCATTTCTATGGTGCTGATGCGAAAACCGCAGGATGCAAATAATCGCCGCGCAGTTTCGTTGACTGCTGCGGTATCAAGCCGAATTTGCTGAACTTCCATTTCTTTGAAGCGATCGACACACAACATCACCATTTGTCGCGCTACTCCATTTTGGCGATATTCTGGTTCAACCCAGATATCGTGAATAAAAGCATATTCCTTTAAACGGTAAATTGGAATTTCTCGCTCAACTGTCGCGATTAAAAACCCCCCCAATTTACCTTCATCTTCCGCTACTAGCAAGACGGAGCGATCGCTGCTAGTAGCCAACCGCGTCAACCATTTTTCATAACGCTGTTCTGGATGAGGTAAAAATCCATACTTAGCGGTGTCCCAATTTTCATGCAAGGCGCAAATTTTGGCAACCATTGGTAATACTTTGGGTACATCGTCTGGTGTGGCGGTGCGAATTAGCATTTCCTCGAGAGTGAAATATGGAATATGCAATTACCCATTATAAGTTTTGCCACGTTAATCTTGTTGGTGAGCAAAAATGTAAGCACCCCAGAGAGAAAGAGCGATCGCCATCACTAACAAAATCGGTATGCTATACCAAGGAAACTGCGACAATGGCAAATAAGCAGCTGCACGCAGTCCTAAGCTGGCATAAGTAAGCGGTAACAAATAAACTACAACTTTTAAAGCTGCTGGTAATGTATTTGGGTCAAAGAAAGTTCCTCCCAAAAAGGACATGGGGATGATGATAAAGTTGTTGTAGAGTCCGACAGCTTCAAGCGATCGCACACTTAACCCGACAATTACCCCCAATCCTGAAAAAACTGCACAACTCAGCACCAACAATAACAAAAATAACGGGTGCAAAAAACGCCAGTTACCAGTAAACAGCAGTCCTATCAAAATTACACCCAGCGAAGTCAACAACCCCCGCATCACTCCCGCTAGCATTTTACCAATATGCAAAGCTAAAGGATGCACCGGAACAAGCAACAATTCCTCAAAGCTTTTAGTAAACAGTCTGTCACCGCAAATCGAAAACGTTGTCCCCACAAAACTGACTGTCATCGACGACAGCGCCACCATCCCTGGCAAAATGAATTCTAAGTAGTTCTTATAATCACCACTAATTCCTACCCCTGGTTTAATTGAACCTCCCAAACCAAAGCCAAAAGCAAGAATATATACCAATGGAGAGATTAATCCTGATGTAGCAAGTTGTGCAATCCTCACACGTAAATCCAGCCATTCTCCCCAAAAAATAGTCAGACTATCAGCTAGAAGGATTTGAATTTGCGAGATTTTGAAGCTTTTGCTTAAGAGCAGCGGTCTTGGAGATGTCACTTTTTTCAAGTTATTTATCAAATTTTTCTTAATTAATATTTTATATTTGTTGAGAGTTTAACTATCCAAAGTAATAAAAGTGAGATGGGGAAGGAGGACTGTTGAAAAAAAATTAGATCCTTCCGCTTTGCTACACTAAAAAGGGCAAAGAAAAAGAAGTGCAAAGAGCAAAGAGCAAAAGTGCCAAGGGCTAAAAAGTCCTCGCGACCGCACCCGCACACACCACCCGAAAACCGATAACGCTGAGATTGCCGACGGGGTAGGCGTAGTAGCGATAAGCACAACGGCAGTAGCCAGGATTGTAGTACCAAGAACCACCGCGCAGTAGCCGATAATTAGAATCATTATCTATCCATGCACTTCCATTTCCAGGCGCTTTTTGGTAGCTGTCATGCCAAGTATCTTGACACCACTCCCAAACGTTCCCGTGCATGTCATATAATCCAAAGCCGTTTGGTGGAAAACTTCCTATTTCTGTTGTTTCTCGACGTTTTTTGCCCTTTGGCTCAGAAGCGTAGGTGTAATTCCCATCGTAGTTAGCTAACTCAGTTGTAATCGTCTCCCCGAAGTGAAATGGTGTATTTGTTCCTGCTCGACAAGCGTATTCCCATTCCGCTTCACTAGGTAAGCGATATTTCCGCCCAGTCTTTTGACTGAGTTTGTTGCAAAACTCAACCGCGTTTTTCCAGGAAACTGACTCAACAGGAAGTTTTTTTCCCTTGAAATTGGATGGATTTGTACCTATCACTTGTTGATACTGTTCTTGGGTGACTTCAAACCTGCCCATAAAAAAAGCAGGCACATTTACATCGTGCTGCCGACTTTCATCTGAGTTTCGACTTTTCTCTTCTGATGGTGAACCCATCTTAAAAGAACCACCAGGAATAGAGACCATTTCTAGAGTTACACCATTACCCAAGTCCTCTTTAAAAAATTTGGCTTGGTTGTTAGAATCTCGTTTAATTACCTGTCCATTTTTATCTACCGTTACCGTTTCAAACTCAACATTCGACAAGGGTAATCCAAATACTTTCTCGGTTGCTAAGAATGTGTATTTAGGTTCTGCTACAGAAATTGGTGTTGGTGTTGGTGTTGGTATCGGTGTCGGTGTCGGTGTCGGTGTCGGTGTCGGTGATTGACCCTTAAAAATTTCACGACCTACCACTGCTGTCACTAAACCTACACCTCCCAAGCCAACCCATTTCAAAAACTTTTGTCGGGTTATTCGCTCTTGAGTCGGTTGAGTGGATTGATTAACACTTGGCTGCTGAATCGGAGATTTAATAGTTTCTACTATTGATGCCAATCTAGCTTCAATTGCTATGACTTCTACTAGTAACGCAAATTTAGCTTCAATTGCTACTGTGTCTATTTCTTTCAGTTTTAGAGTACGTTGAAGTTTCCTTAATCTCTGTCGAGAATCATAACTATCAAAGGAACTTCCAGTTTCAATTGTTTTCAAAAATTCTTCCTGATAATACTGCAACTTTTGTCGATCTTCTGCTTTTTGTATCTGTTCTACTCTCTGATATTCTGCTTGCCTTTGTGTCAGAAGTGGCTGTTCAATTTGCTCCATTTCATCGTTACTAAGTTGTAAAGATTGCTGCAATCGCTCTAATTTATTACGAGTTGCTTGATTGATGGGAAATTCTCGCTCAATTGCTTCCGAGAAAGCTTGCTGATAACGAACTAAATTCTGCCGATGTTCTTCTTGCCTTTGAGCAAACAGTGATTCTTGGACTGATTCAGAACTTAATGACCTACCTCCACTTGATGAAGTAACACGCTCATCAGGTGCGATTGTAAGTTCAAAACTTCCTTGTTGACGCAGTGCAATCCTTCCAATAGCGTCAATTGCATCCCAATCAGTACGGGATACAGCTAGAACTCTCACCCATAATTGTTTTGCTAATGATAAATCACCTTTATTTTCAGCTTGAGATGCTTGATACTTCAATGGCTGTACATCTCTAAGTGTGGCAGTTTGCTCTAATAAAATAAAATACATTTTATAAGGTGGCTCTGCCTGGAGGTAAGGATTTTGTGCCGGCTTTCCATAGCGAGTATTCAAATCGGGAACTTGGTAACGTAAATATTGTTCTAAACGCTCTACTGTGGCACAATTAGCCTCTCCCTGTAGTCGGAATCCTTCTAATAGCGAATGGGTGAATGACCCATGTTGTAATTCTTCAATCTCCCAAGATTTTTGGTTAGCTGTGCAGGAATAAAAGGTAATAACTCCTTGATACCTTTGTTCACCAATTCCTAATCCTGCCCGACTACTTTCATCTCGGCAAGCATCCAAAAACAACACTACATTGTCAGCACCACTGCGCCGCAATCTTTGGGTTACAAAATCAACAGAAATAGCAGTATGTTCTATGTCTCCTGGGTCACTGTCTGAGAACATTAAATAATCTTGATCTTTATATCGATTGCCATGACCTGCAAAGAAAAACCATAAATTATCTTCTGGCTTTAATAAAGGAGGTTGAATATTCTCAAACTGTGCCCGTAAGAATCGCCATAGGTGTCCGCGTGTAGGTTGAGTAGGAATTGGCGGATTAGCTGGAATTGGGGCAGAATCGTCAGTGAAGAGGAAAACTTGATCAAATCTGGCTTCTTGTTGAAACCAAGTTGCCATCACAGAAGCATCTCGCTTGGCAAAGTTTAGCGATCGCAGGTTTTCATAGTGATTAATCCCAACAACAATCGCCCAATTCCTTCCCATATTCAAGTACCAATTATTTCCGCTTGAATTTAAAAGTCATCGCTCCTTTTCCCCCGGCTTTACCACCACCAATCCCAAACAGGCTAATTTGCCCTTCACCATTAACTTCTACTGAAAGTTCGACCTCATTAAGCTGCATTTTAGAATCGGGTTGGTCAGCTTCATCAAGCATTTCCCGCATTGCTTGCAGAAACCCCTTCATTTCTTGCTTGAGTTTAGTTACCTCTACTTTGCGTCTAGTAATTACTATTTCGTCTTTTTTTCGGCTGACAACTATTTCTTCAGTGGTTTCAACTCCGAGTCGTCCTCCTGTATCCCCACTGCTTCTTGCTCCACTGCTTCTGGTTGCACTATCTGTGAATGTTTCAGTAGTTGTACTTGAGGTTTCAGCCGTTTCTTCGGTAATAATCCAAATGGCTTTTGGGGTGGAATTTTCTGCTGACATAAATTTAATTATTTAAATTATTCTTGATTTAACTGAAATGTTGCTTTTTGGGTTGTGTGTGCTGCGGTGAGGACTCTTTAGCCCTTGATACTTGAGCCAATTAGCCCTTTACTCTTATTTTCTTTACCCTTTTTTAGTGTAGCGGAACGGAACGATCTAATTTTTTTTCAAAATCAAGGGCTTGACTCTTGACTATTGACCCTTGACTGTTGACAATTGACTATTGACTCTTGACCAATTTTAGTAAAGACTCGTCATACTTAAAGAGGGAGAACTGTTGAACCACTCCCGGCTATTTAAGGCGTGAAATTGATTAAGCAACAATGAGACGTAAATCTACTGGTAGAACATTTACCGATTCTAAACCTTCTGCTTTGCAATCTCCTGCGTTTAATTTCACCACTATGGCGATTTTGGCGGGGGTGTTTATTTTGGGAATTGGGATTGGTATTGCTTTTAGCTCTACAACCACGTTGACTCCAGCAAACGTGGCTTCCCGCGAATTTATTGACACCAAAGCACCGAACCCAGAGATTTGCGTGCAGTATGGAGCTAGCGCTATGGTGATGGACGCTAGACTTTTCGTGACTCTGAACCCGTTTAATGTCTACGTTGCTCAACCGAGTATGCGTCCTGGATGCGTTATCCGCCAAAATAACTGGGCAATTTTAGAGCAACGAAAGCTCGTATCATCGCAGCAGGTGAATGAATGCAAAAATCGCCTGAACACTTTTGGTTTTACGGGTAATTTGGATAGTGAAAAACCTGATATCAGGTGTATTTACCAAAACGAAGCTGCTCAAAACTTCTTTATCAGTCAACCGGGAGCAGTCTCACAACCACAGGAAACTGACAGATTCTAAAAACAAAAAGAAGGAAGAAGGAAGAATTTTGGGATTCTTCACTCTTCACTTTACTCAACTTCATCCGCTTACCTATTGGAGTTGGGAAAGGGTTGACCAAACTCAAATACCCCAGAATTAGGAACATTAACTGGATAGTTAGGGACGGTTTGAACAGGAAAACCGGGCGCACCGACACTAAGAGGAGGACTATTAAAATTACCAGACTGATTTGGGAAACTTGCTGGGGGAAAAACAGAACCAGGTTGTTGAGTAGGGTTGTTAGAATTCAGCGGCGGTACTGTTACTAAAGGTATTTGTGAGTTGTTATAGTTACTGGGTGGTAAGTTGCTAGATGGTGGATAGTTATAGTTACTGGGTGGTAAGTTGCTAGGTGGTGGATAGTTATAGTTGCTCGGTGGTAAGTTAGTTGGTGGTGGATAATTATAGTTGCTCGGTGGTAAGTTAGTTGGTGGTAAGTTGCTAGGCGGTGGATAATTATAATTACTCGGTGGTAAGTTACTCGGTGGTAAGTTGCTAGGCGGTGGATAGTTATAATTACTCGGTGGTAAGTTACTTGGTGGTAGGTTGCTAGGCGGTGGATAGTTATAGTTGCTCGGTGGTAAGTTGTTAGGTGGTGGATAGTTTCCCTGTTGAGAAGATACCCCGTCAGCAATTAAAGGACGTAAAACCCAGCGAGTGGTATTTTGCGCGGAAATCGGTTGCAGTTGCACCTGATTTGGATCTAAAGAAGTTCCTGGTGCTAAATCTAAGACAATGCGAGTTACGTTTGCGTTTAATTGGGAAACGCGAATTCTTTGAATTGCTCCAGAATAATCTTGTTGGGTGGGAACATAACCTAATTTGGTATCAGGCAAATCTACAACCATGCGCGGGGGTTGAGCAAGATAAAAATAGCGCGGTGTTGTACCTGCTGAGAGATTAATTTCTAGTTGAAAAGCTTCTGGATAAAAGCGCCAATCTTCCAGCCTTGCTGCTTCTGCTGCAATACTGCTATTAGTTTCCAGAGTAATTGCTGCGTACAAGCCAAACAAACTTAGTTTCAGAAAAAATTGCCTAATCCTCAACATCATTACCATTATTTATGTCCTTTGGCTTTTGTTTGCGGTGTAGCTGTGAATTTAATCATTTTAGGAATATCTTCCACGATTATTTGACAAGCGCAAGATTATTTTTATCCAACATTTGAAGGGGAGAGGGGGAGAGGGGGAGATGGGGAGAGGGGGGATGGGGAGAGGGGGGGATGGAAAGAAGGGGGGAAAGAATTGTCCCCTTGTCTCCCCATCCCCCTTGTCCTCCTTGTCTTCCTTGTCTCCTTGTCCCCTTGTCTCCTTGTCTCCTTGTCCCCTTGTCTCCCCATCCCCCCACCTCCTATCCTCTGAGTGCTGACTCGTGAGTGTTAGCATCAGCAAGTACTGAGGCTAAGTGAGAGGTAACTTGACTGTAACGACGGGTAATCAAAAGTGACGAACGACACTGAATCGCTAGTTCGTCTGTATAACGTCCGAGGGTTTGACGTTCAATACCCCAAGCACGGCTGGTACCTGCAATAGTGAGGTCTACCGCTTCTGAGGCTTTGACTACGGCTTGGATTGGCTCGGAGGCTTCAATAGTTTGAATGTCAATGCGATCGCGTACACTTTGAGGCAATTGCTGCATCATTTTGTGCAATTCGTAGCTCATTTCATTTTTGATGCGATTTTCTGAGACTACCTGTAAAATCTTTAACAGGCAAGTATCACGATTTATTAACAGTCTCAACGCAAGTATCAGTGCTAAATCATCGTGGATATTTGCAGAATAGGGCACCAACAAATTTTCTAAGCGCTCTTTGCCTTTGTCTATAAACACTGCTACATCAACCGGCGCTGTAGTCAGAATTTGACCAACTCGCCCCCCTAAGCGATTATTACTAAAAGCTGGGCGATGCCATCCGACTAAAATTAAATCAGCTGGTTCGAGTTCGGCTATCTCTGCTGTTTCTTGTGCAACGTTACTAGATATGCGAATTATCGGATGTACGTAAGAACGTGTAGACGGCGGCTCTAAGGTATCAATTAATTCTTCTAGCTGCTGCCGACGTTCTTCGATTAATCGATTTGCTTCAACTGGGGTACTCTCAAAGGCATAATCTTCTGAAAGTTCTATCAAACTGAGAGGATGAACAGCTGTTGGTTGTTGGTAGTTGAGGGCGATCGCTACTGCTAACTGTACCAAACCTTTTTGTGTACTCGGATTCGCTACTGGTACTAAAATCCGGTAGATTTGACCGTAATCTTGAGTTGCAATATCTCTACTCGCTTCTGGTTCAACTTCTTTTTCAACCACATCTAATCCGATTAACCGTTTCGGATATGTCCACTCTAACAAAGGCGAGGTCATAAATGTGGTTACTAACGCCATTATCACCAGCATGGTGAAAAGTAAAGGCGTAATTACTCCCAAGGACAAACCAATATTTAATACTATCAGTTCGGTTAAACCGCGAGTATTCATTAACCAACCGAGTGCTGAGGCTTCGCGTTTTTCAATTCCTGAGAAGCGAGCTGCTACATAAGTACCCAGGTATTTTCCGGCGATCGCCACAAATAACACCAATCCACATAACAACCACAATTCCGGACGGTTAACTAAGCCGATTTGCGTTCGCAGACCACTGAAAGCGAAAAATACTGGTAGCAGAAATATCAACACGAAATCTTCAGTTTTTCCCGCTATTTCCCGCACCAAACCAGCATTCTTGGGCATTATCGTCCCCAGCAAAAATGCTCCAAAAATCAAGTGAATACCAATTAGTTCGGTAATCAAAGCGGAAGCAACCACTCCCATGTAAATTAAAGCCAGAAGTAATTGGTTAAGGCGTTCCGTGCGACGGTAGTAAATAGCAAGACGTTGCAAAAAACTTCGTCCTACCGTCATCATAAACCCGATGTAAAGCAAGCTGGCGATAATTGTATGCCAAGCTCTACCAATACTACCTTCTCTAGCCACAGCGATTCCTAGTGCTAACAAACACCAAACTGCCAAATCATTCACAGCGGCAGAAGTTAGTGCCAAAGTTCCCAAGTACGTTGCCTGTAAGTTTTTCTCAGTAATTATCCTGGCAAGCACTGGAAATGCTGTAATTGATGTTGCCGATGCCAAAAACAGTGCAAAAGCGGTAAATGAAACATTGCCATCATAAAGCAACGGATACAGTAACAAAGCTAATAAAGTTGCTAAGGCAAATGGTACTAAAACTGACATTGTAGCAGTCAAAATTGCTACATTTATTTTTCCTTTGAGATACTTTGGATCTAACTCCAAACCAATCAGAAACATGAAAAATATCAGTCCCACCTGAGATAAAATATTTAGAAAGGGAACAGTTTCCGGTGGGAACAGGGTAGCAGCTAAATTAGGAGCAACCCAACCAAATAATGATGGTCCAAGCATAATGCCGGCAACAATCTCACCAATTACCAGGGGTTGCTTAATCCTTATGAATGCCAATCCTATTAAGCGTGACATTCCAATTACAATTAGCACCTCAATCAAAACGAGAATAACTGTGTCAATATGCATAGTTTCCTCTACATCCACTAGCCGATGTCCCTTTGATGATTCTTCAAGTCAGCTGAATATGTCAATGTATTTGAAGAGAACTAAGGTTTATTTGCCGTAGATTTTGGTGTTAATTATTATTACAATTTTATTGCCTCAAGCAAAAATCAAATTTTATACCGATTTTTAAGAATTGCACTGTTGCAAATAAACTGTACGCAGGGGAAGATGTCCACCCAACAATAAAAGTAAGCTGTCGCGCATCTAAAATATTTTGATGATATTTAAAGCTTATAACTTTTCGATTTATTAAGAATTATTATCGATAAATCGCGCTAAAATACGGTAAATATGAATTCCCTTGCGGAAACTTATTTAATAAAATTCTCAATTAGTTGATATTGGTTAGGGATCTAAGACTTTGAAAACACGCCCTAGGGGGGATCTTCAAAGACTGGGGTCTATTGAAATGAAAAACGGTGTCAGGACTAACCGCAGGCAGAAGAATCTGCCCTATTGCAAATGATTTTTAGTTTTAGTGAGACTGACTATAAAGAAGAGTTGGCAGCATAGTCTATGACAAAAACGGTCTCATAGCGCCGAAACGGACTTTTTCCCCAATAAACATTCACTTGGGGTAATACCAAATCTGCGCTTGAAGGCTTCAGCAAAACGCCCCTGATGGGAATAGCCAACAACGCTAGCAACTTCAGCAACGGTTATGTTTCCTTGACGCAATAATTGCTCTGCTGATTCCATGCGTTTGTCTGTCAGGTAGCGAAATACTGTAGTGCCAAACAGTTCTATAAATCCGCGTCGGAGAGTGCGATCGCTCACCCCTACGCTAAAACGCCGACATTACGGGACAGCCAAGTTTAATAGATCCAAGGGCACAAGAGCGACTATCAAAGGATGAAGGAACCGTCTCTGTTTTGTCTGATTTTTTGGAACCGCAAATGATGCTAGCTGGCAATTGTTTGAGAATTATAAGTGGCGATCGCTTCCCAATTCATCACATCTTCTAACAAAGCTTGATAACCTAGTGTATTGGGGTGAAGTCCATCTTGACTTACACGTTTGCGTCGCCAATTTTCACTGCGTCCCATCCAACGCTCAAAAATATCAAGATAGGGAATCCGTCTTTTAGCGCAAGCGATGCGAGTAGCTTCTTTGTAGCGATACTGATCGGCGTGATTGTAATATAAACAATCTAAAAATGGCATCTTGGCTTCATCGACTGGCACCATCCCAACAAATAACACGGGACACAGTTGCTGTGCTTGTTCAAGTAAAGAAGCGATTTCTGATTCAAACACGGCAAAATCTGTATAATTGCGTCCATTAGGACGTGCCAACCGCGCTGAATCATTCACTCCGACTGAGAGAATAATCAAATCGGGGACGCGGTTTCGCAATTCTCCCCGATGGCGGAATTCAATTTCTAGCCTTTGTGCTACTTGTTGAGTGCGATCGCCTCGCACTCCCAAATTATAAACAATATGACCCGCACTATCCGGCGACATCCACGACCGCCGCAATCGCTCAACCCAGCCTCCCCCTTCTGGATCGCCAAATCCGTAAACTAAGCTATCTCCTAGTGCGACAATCTTCTTTGGCTGGCATTGAGTTGGTCTAGACAGTTGCATTGAGGAAGAAGCTACAAGTGTGTGCATTTAAAAAAAATGTATTTTATATCTTTTAAAGATTCTATACATTTCTACACCATTTATGGGTAACTAATTTTTCTCTACTTAGGGCATAGAGGAGGCAGGGGGCAGGGGGCAGGGGGCAGGGGGAAAGAGTGATTTAAAAAAACTTTCCTTCTCCCCTCCGCTCCCTGCTCCCTTCCCCCCTGCCTCTCCCTAATCCCCTTCAAAGCACCATTGCGTAAGCTTTTTCATACTCGTCGGTCATAGACTCGACGCTAAAGCGACTAACAACATACTCCCGACAAGTCTGACGGTCTATTTTCATCGCATCTGGAAGAACTTCAATCATTTTTTCCAGACAGTGACAAACAAAACCAGTTTTGCCGTGAGCAATAACTTCTGATACTGAACCTAACCCCATACCAATTACAGGTGTACCGGTCGCCATTGACTCAATCATCACTAAACCAAAAGGCTCTCGCCAATTGATGGGGAACAAAGTGATACTCGCTCCACCTAGCAGTTTAACTTTGTCTTCGTGGGAAATTTCACCCAAGTACTGAATTTGTTCGCCGTCAATTAGCGGTTCGACTTGTTCTGTATAAAACTCTTTATCTACAACGTCAATTTTGCCAGCCATTTTCAAAGGTAAGCCAACCGCACGCGCTATTTTAATCGCTTGGACTGGTCCTTTTTCCGGAGATATTCGCCCGACAAAGGCAAGATATGCAGGTTGGGTTGGTTCGGGATAAAACGGATAAACGGCGGTGTCAATGCCATTGTAGACGGTATGGATGTAGTTTAAACCTAAGCGGGGTTCTCGTTGTGCCTCGCTGATGCTGATAAAAGGTTGCCAAGCAAATTTTCGGAATATTTTTTCGTTATCAGGTGTAAAAATGCCATGCATTGTATGGACGGTGGGCGTTTTCACAAAACTGCAATAACTAAGGCAGTTATAGCCTACGTGGGAGTGAATAATGTCGAAATGATGAGCTTGTTGATAAACTTCCGCAAGCATCATTTGCTCGTAAATTGATGGCTCTTTAATTTTGGGGTCGAGTCGCAAAGCTTGGGGATGAACTGAGCGCAGCTTTGCTGTAGTAATTGAGTCACCGGAGGCAAATAAACTAACTTCATGACCGCGCCGAACTAATTCATCGGTGACTAGCTTGACAATTAGTTCTGTACCGCCGTAGCGAAAGGGAGGAACACGCTCCCATAAAGGAGAAATTTGGGCAATTCTCATGTCTCACCTTCCTCAGGTAAATTTCAGCACACGATCTGAATAAATTTGAATGCAAGAAACTAATTGTTTCTGGAAATTTCAGCTCGTATGCTATGTATGTTTGTTTACTGTTGAAAGCCTTGATGGTGGAAAATCGCGTAAATTTTATCTGCTTTTAATTAAGGCTTTGGAGAATGATTTTCGGTGCTTTTTTTATTTAATATGGCATCATTCTCCCTCCACCAAGGCTTGTTTTGCCAAGGATTCAGCCAATTTTACTCAGTTGTAATTTCATTAACTGCTGTGAGTAAAAGGCAGAGATTTTACTTGTGTTACATTACTTAAAAAATATTGAATTTTCTCGACTAAAGTATATTAGCTGAAATTACTATATTTAGCAATACACCGAATAATTACGTGCAATAAATACTAATATTTTATCCGTAATTGAGTTCTTGAGGTATTAAGTATAGTGTAAATGCTGATACATTTAATTTGAAACTTACAATAATCAAATTAAAATATTTAGAAAAGCATAAAAGCTTTTATTTAATAGCTTTCGTGTGAAAAAAAGGTAATTGCACGCCAAAGCTACTTATCCAAAATATGTACTAATGTGTGACAAATATGAACATTGCCGACAAGAAAATTGTTGGTTAAGTTTTGTATTATTTATTGACAAAAATTTATATTAATTGATGTCATAATACTTAGAAAAGCTTTTTCATCTAAGTTGTTAATTATGTAATCTAACTGCTGACTCCCCAAAGTCAGCAGTTAGGGGGAATCGAATTTATCACGCTTGTTGGAATTGCCTGCAATACATGTTAGTAACGTTACATCTGATGTCAGAACATTGTTCGTTGTGGTGTATTTGATTATTGAGGATAAATATACTATGAAGGAAAGACTTTGAATTTTGTAAAGAAACTCGTATGCGTTCCTTTTAAGTGATATGCTAACGCTGCGCTTTTGGGAAAGCTGAAAAATATATTTAGGATTCTTTACATATTGCAATCTACTTAACTTGAAAGTCCGTTGTAATTTGTACAATGCAGCTGTGACGTGGATATTGTCCAACTTGGGCTTCGTTAAAGACATTCATGAGCATTTCGACTTCTGTGTTGAGCGATCTGCTACAGACGCTACCTCACGTTCGACCCCAGCTATATTTCAAAGCTTCTCTAACAGCGCTCTCCCATGCGATGGAAGATCAGGTTTTGGCGGCAACTTTAGATGAACCTTTGGTGATTGCGAGCTTCCAACGAGAGAGATTCTACCGCCAAGAAGCTCATCGATATCAGCGAATTGCCGATCGCAGCAATCAACTATACGTGTTAGCGGCACCGGAAACGGATTTCACTAATAGTTCGGAATACTACGAAAAAATCGCCTTTGAGCAAGAAGATGCTTTAAGTCACGAATGGCATTTGGTGGTAATTGCCCAAAATTATGCAACTTGCTTGGTGTGCCGAGAAAGCCAAGGTGTAACTAAGAATAAGCCGATGCCAGAATTGAACATCGGTCTGGATATGGAGACAGCGCGAAGATTTGAAGGGATTTGGACTAGTGAGCGAGAAGTAAGCTTGAAAGCAGCCGAGTTGCTATTAGACAGAATTGTAATTTACAGACCAGAATTGGCAAGCAAAGTTGAGCAGGTAAGCCAGAGATTTGGTATTGGGGTGCATCGGGGTAACAGAGGAGTGACTCAGGATTTGCTGTCAAGCTACTCAAAAGTAGAGGAAATACCTTTAGATTTTTGTGACATTGATACTAACCCGTTTGTGCAGCGTTTGGTGACTTACTTGCAAGCTAGCCAGTATAAATTGCACAAAGCTTATCGTTCAATTGCCGCTCAAGCACGCAAAGAGCGCTTGATCAACTCGATTAGCACGGCAATTAGGCGATCGCTTAATCCTCAAGAAGTTCTCCAAGTCGCAGTACAAGAATTGGGACAACATCTAGAAGCTTCGAGGTGTTTAATTTACCGCGCTCAAGCTACTTCGGCAAGCGCGAAAATAGAACACGAGTTTTTGAGTCCTGGTGTTTTATCTGTTGTCGGGCAAACTTGGCATTTACGAAATAATCCTTTATTTCAGGCGATCGCACAACAGGGTGAAGGTATCAGCGTTGTTAATACTCTCAATGACGATCGCATTAACAGTGATAAGGAACTTTCTTTAATCGCCAAAAAGTTTGCGATTCGTTCAATGCTGATGGAACCAGTATTATTTCAAGGACGATTGTTAGGCATAGTCGAGTTGCATTATTGCGGTTTGCCTCCGCATCAGTGGCAAGCTGGAGAATTGGATTTAGTGAAAGCGATCGCCACCCAAGTTGGCTCGGCTCTCATCCAAGCTGAAGCTTATGCTAACCTAGAAGACCTCAACCAACAACTAGAAGCCCTCGACCGCACCCGCAGCAACCTTATAGCCATCACCGGACACGAACTCCGCACCCCTCTATCCACGATTCAGGTGTGCTTGGAAAGCCTTGCCAGCGAACCGGATATGCCTCTAGAATTGCAACAAGTGATGCTGAGTACGGCTCTAGCTGACTCCGAACGAATGCGGAAACTGGTGCAAGATTTCTTAACACTTTCTAACTTAGAAAGTGGTCGGGTAGAATGGCATCCAGAATCTTTGACCATAGAAGAGTGCGTGGAACTAGCAATTAGCCGCTTTCGCACTCGCTCGAAGACAGAAAAGCAGCCGAAAATCAAGAGTAAAATCGCCCCAAATCTACCTTTGATTAGAGCAGACGGCGATTGGTTAGTAGAGGTACTAGCAAAAATCGTCGATAACGCTTGTAAATTTACACCTCCACAAGGACAGATTACCATTAAGGCGACTCGCAACAGCGATCGGATGGTTGAGGTAACTGTGGCTGATACTGGACGCGGTATTGAACCAAATCGATTAGAAGTAGTTTTTGACCGCTTTTATCAAGAAGAGGGAGCGCTGCGACGTACAACTGGCGGCACTGGTTTAGGACTAGCAATATGTCGCCAAATTGTCAATGGGTGGGGTGGTGAAATTTGGGCTGACTCAAGGGGCAAAGACAAAGGCAGTGAGTTTCACTTTACCATCCCGATTGTCAGTCAAAAAAGTGAAGAATTGGGCATGGGGCATGGGGCATAGGGCATTGGGCATGGGGCATTGCCCAACAATTAACAAAGAACTGTTACAGTCTATAACGCGATCGCAACATGACCCAGGTCGCAGTGTTACGATGCCCTAAAAACGTTGAGAGACAATTTTTTTTATGGCAGAAACACTAACTGGACAAACTCCCATATTCGGTGGCAGCACTGGCGGTTTGCTTTCAAAAGCATACGAAGAAGAAAAGTACGCTATCACCTGGACTAGCCCCAAGGAGCAAGTGTTTGAAATGCCTACAGGCGGCTCTGCTATCATGCGCCAAGGCGAAAACCTGCTTTACTTGGCTCGTAAAGAATACGGCATCGCTTTTGGCGGTCAACTCCGGAAATTCAAAATCACAGACTACAAAATCTACCGGATTTATCCCAACGGCGAAACCCAGTATTTGCACCCGGCTGATGGTGTCTTCCCTGAAAAGGTAAACCCAGGTCGCGAGAAAGTACGTTATGTAGACCGCAACATCGGCAGTAACCCCAGTCCAGCTAAACTGAAGTTTAGCGGTAAATCTACTTTCGATGTATAAAAAATAGGGTAATGGGTAATGGGTAATGGGTAATGGGGTAATGGGTAATGGGTAATGGGTAATGTACTTTTCTCATCCCAATTACCAACTACCAATTACCAACTACCAATTACCACGTTCCCAATTACCAATGCCCAATGCCCCATGCCCTAAATTATGATTTTTCCCGATTTTGCCGAGTTTCAAGAGCTAGCTTTACAAGGTAATTTTGTCCCGGTGTATCAAGAGTGGGTAGCAGACCTGGATACGCCCGTATCTGCTTGGTATAAAGTCTGTGCGGGTCAGCCTTATAGCTTTTTGTTGGAGTCGGTAGAAGGCGGGGAAAAACTGGGACGTTATAGTTTACTGGGTTGCGATCCGTTGTGGATTTTGGCAGCTAGAGGAAACCGCACGACTCAAACGCATCGGGATGGTTCGCAAGTTGTTTTTGAAGGCGACCCGTTTGCAGCTTTAAGTAAATGTCTGGAACCTTTTGTGCCAGTAAAGTTACCGGAATTACCGCCAGGAATTGGTGGTTTGTTTGGTTTTTGGGGCTATGAATTAATTAATTGGATTGAGCAGCGCGTGCCAATTCATGCCCCAGATGACCGTAATATTCCGGATGGGTTGTGGATGCAGATAGACCATCTGTTGATTTTCGATCAGGTGAAGCGGAAAATTTGGGCAGTTGCTTATGCTGATTTACGAAATGTAGAGACGCAAAATTTCGCGTCTTTACAGGCAGCATATCAACAAGCGTGCGATCGCGTCACCCAGATGGTTCACAAATTATCTTTACCCCTATCGCCGCAAAACACCATCTTAGAATGGACACCACCAGGAAGTAGAGGAGTGGGAGAGCGGGGGAACGGGGGAGCGTCTGAGTATACCAGCAACTTCACGCCAGAAGAATTTTGCGCCCAAGTGGAAAAAGCTAAGGATTATATCAAAGCGGGCGACATTTTTCAAGTAGTAATTTCCCAACGATTATCAACAGAATACACTGGCGATCCCTTTGCGCTTTATCGTTCTCTGCGCCAAATTAATCCTTCGCCTTACATGTCTTACTTTCACTTCAATGATTGGCAAATTATCGGTTCCAGTCCAGAAGTGATGGTGAAAGCAGAACGCGATGCAGATGATATAATCGCCACAGTCCGCCCGATTGCCGGAACCCGTCCAAGAGGGAAAACAACCCAGGAAGATGCAGCTTTAGCCGCAGATTTGCTACAAGACCCCAAGGAAATTGCCGAACACGTAATGCTGGTAGATTTAGGACGTAACGATTTGGGGCGAGTGTGCGAAAGCGGTAGTGTGAGAGTTGATGAATTAATGGTGGTAGAAAAATACTCTCATGTAATGCACATTGTCAGTAATGTTGTGGGTAAACTGGCATCGGTTAAAAGTGCCTGGGATTTGCTCAAGGCTTGCTTTCCAGCGGGTACAGTCAGCGGTGCGCCGAAAATTAGGGCAATGGAAATTATACACGAGTTAGAACCGTGTCGGCGGGGTGTATATTCTGGCGTGTATGGATATTACGATTTTGAAGGGCAGTTAAATAGTGCGATCGCTATTCGGACAATGGTAGTGCATGATAATAAAGTCACCGTGCAAGCTGGCGCCGGTATGGTAGCTGATTCCCAGCCAGAAAAAGAGTATGAAGAAACGTTAAATAAAGCACGGGGGCTTTTAGAAGCGATTCGCTGTTTGCGGGTGAAGTTATGAGTCGTAAACTTCACTGCGGTGAGCGATCGCATCTACCAACACTTGCATAGCTTCATCATCAATCGAGTAGATTACCCGATAGTCGCCAACTCGAAAACGGTAGTAACCAGAATAGTTTCCCTTGAGAGATTTAATGTTTGGATGAAAGCGAGGATTTTGCTGTAGCTGTTCTAAACATCTAGCTATCTTTTTCGCAAGCGCTTTATCAGCCTCAGCGTAGAACTGTTGAGCATCAGGATACAAGATTACTTCATACATCAGAGCGAATCGCTTTCCAATTCACTAAATTAGCCTTGGAAGTTGTTTCTCGATTCTTCTTGATTTTTTCCAGAAGACCAGGAATTTTCTCAAGTTCTTGAGTTGCTTCCTCACTCTCTTTATCTGCTAGGTAAGCTACAAAGTCAGCGACAACTTGTAAGCGTTCTAAGGATAATTGTTTGAGGTGTTGATTGATTTTATCTTGGATTTGAATCGCTTGAGTAAGAGCGATCGCTTCAGTATTTTCGCCACTTTCTTCAATCGTATTTATTGTGTTTTCCATTGTAGAAACCAACTCGTAGACAGCTGAAATATTTAGCTTTAATATAGCGCTTGAGGTAAAAGGTTGTGGAGTGCGATCGCTACTACAGCCAAAACAAGCGATCCCCTTCTCGATGTTCGGGAGAGGTTCTGCTAATTGCGGTATCATCAAATACAATATATCCCACCTCAACTCATGCCCAGCCTGAATCTGAAACCCAGTCACAAACCCGTCAAGGTCTATTATGAAACTCTACAGCAGTATGAGCGGATTGGTGTTTCTCACGAAGGTGCAGTCAGACAGGCTTTTTCAGATTTACTCAAGTCTTGTTGCAGTCAATTTGATTGGACTTTGGTGACAGAATGGCAGATTAAACGTGCAAAACAGAAGCCATTGCAAGTAGATGGGGCTTTAGTCGCTACAGATACTCTACCGCGTGGCTATTGGGAAGCGAAAGATATTAAGGATAATTTAGACAAGGAAATTAAGAAAAAATTTCAAGTTGGTTATCCCAAAGATAATATACTTTTTCAAACACCAAAGCGGGTGATTCTTTGGCAAGGTGGTAAGCAAATTCTGGATGAAGATATTAGTCAGCCATCAGCTTTAGTTGATAGTTTGAGGCATTTTTTTGAAGATCGCACACCGTTAATTGCGCGGTGGGAAATAGCGGCAGTGGAATTTGGCGGTAGGGTGAAGGAATTAGGCGATGAGCTAGTAGAAATTATTGCCAAAGAACGTCAAAGTAATGCTAAATTTATTCAAGCTTTTAGTGATTTTTTCATATTGTGTCGCAGCAGCAGAAATCCCAACTTGTCAGAAAAGGCAATTGAGGAAATGCTGATTCAGCACTTACTTACAGAACGGATATTTAGGAAAATATTTGATAATCCTGATTTTATTCATCGTAACGTGATTGCGGTGGAAATTGAGAAAGTAATTAAGGGTAAAGTTTGATGAGCAGAATATTAGAAAATCACTTTATCGCCCATTCACTTATCAATATTTATACTTTGATAGTATTTTCAATCATCGACGAGGGCAATTTCCATTAATATTCCCTACTCCTGCAACTGAAAAAGAAAATAGAGTTATTTGTGTTGTCAATGAAGCTCAAATACCTTTTTCCGCACAAATAGCAGCTTGTATACCATGCTTGCATTATGGTGGAAGACAAACTCAATGCTTCCCATTCTACACATACGATGAAGACGGCACAAACCGCAGAGAAAACATCACCGATTGGTCATTACAACAATACCGCAACTATTACCAAGACGACAGCATCACCAAATGGGATATCTTCCATTACACCTACGCTGTCTTACATCATCCAGTATATCGAGAAAGATACGCCGCAAACCTGAAACGCGAATTACCACGCATTCCCTACACACCCGATTTTCACATTTTCGCCAAAGCCGGTAAACGGTTAGCTGAAATTCACGTCAACTACGAACAACAACCAGAATATCCCCTGAAATTTATCGAAAATCCAGACTTACCATTAAATTGGCAAGTCGAAAAAATGAGATTTAATAAAGATAAAA
This sequence comes from Hassallia byssoidea VB512170, assembly GCF_000817785.2. Lineage (GTDB taxonomy): Bacteria > Cyanobacteriota > Cyanobacteriia > Cyanobacteriales > Nostocaceae > Hassallia > Hassallia carrinoi. The sequence goes on from NZ_JTCM02000011.1 coordinate 57,061, forward strand.
CTGCAATTATTTATAATGATTTTCTCACCTTAAATGGTATTCCCAAAGAAGCATTTCAATATCGTTTAGGCAATCGTTCTGCATTATAATGGGTGATAGACCAATATCAAGTTACTACTGATAAACGTAGCGGGATTGTGAATGACCCGAATAGATTGGATGATGAAGAATATATCGTTAGATTAATTAGACAAGTTATTACTGTTAGTTTAGAAACTGTGCAGATTGTGAAGAATTTGCCTTTGGGGATAGCGGATTAAAGACTTATTGAAGATAAAACCTCACCCCATCCGTTCCGGACACCCCTCTACGAGCGTAAGGAGAGGGGAGATAAAGCATAGCTTTATCGGGGTGAGGTTAAGTTGTACTACACCCAATCGAGAAGCGCTATATATATATAGAATTAAAATAGAAACTATTCACCAACAAACAGATGTTTAGGTAAGTTTATGGAAGCACTGCAAATTGCCTTACCTTCTACACTAAAATTGAATATCGATTTGACTGATGAGCAGTATTTCCAACTATGTCAAAACAACCGCGATTATCGATTTGAACACACAGCCGAAGGGGAATTATTAATTATGCCACCTACAGGTAGTGATACTGGCAACCGTAATATTGAACTAGCCTATCAACTTCAAGCTTGGAGTCGTCAAAATAATCTTGGTAAAGCTTTTGACTCTTCAACCGGTTTCACCCTACCCAATGGTGCTAAACGTTCCCCCGATGCTTCTTGGGTGAAAATTGAACGATGGAATGCTTTAACCCCCGAACAACAAGAAAAATTTGCTCCGATTTGTCCTGATTTTGTAGTTGAGTTACGTTCTCGTACTGATTCTCTCAAAGAATTGCAAGAAAAAATGCAAGAATATATTGACAATGGTGCTAATTTAGGCTGGTTAATTGATAGGAAAAAAAAGCGAGTAGAAATTTATCGACCAGGTAAAGAAGTAGAAATTCTAGAAAATCCTGCCACTTTATCAGGAGAAGATGTTTTACCTGGATTTGTGTTAGATTTAACGGCGATTTTATAAGTAAATTATCAGCGCGATCGCTCTTCGATAAAGATGAGAGCCAACGCCTTGATATATAGAATTAAAATAGAAATTATTTACCATTCGCAGATATTTAGGTAAGTTTATGGAAGTACTACAAATTGCCTTACCTTCTACACTAAAATTGAATATCGATTTAACTGATGAGCAATATTTCCAACTGTGTCAAAGCAACCGCGATTATCGATTTGAACGCACAGCCGAAGGGGAATTATTAATTATGCCACCTACAGGTAGTGATACTGGCAGACGTAATGTTAAAATAACCACTCAACTAGATATTTGGAATTCTCAGAATAATTTAGGCGAAGTTTTTGACTCTTCAACTGGCTTTATATTACCCAATGGTGCTAAACGTTCCCCTGATGCGTCTTGGGTGAAGATTGAACGGTGGAATGCTTTAACCCCGGAACAACAAGAAAGCTTTGCTCCGATTTGTCCTGACTTTGTAGTTGAGTTGCGTTCTCGTACTGATTCGCTGAAAGAATTGCAAGAAAAAATGCAAGAATATATTGACAATGGTGCTAGTTTAGGCTGGTTAATTGATAGGAAAAATAAGCGAGTCGAAATTTATCGTCCTCTTAAAGAAGTAGAAATTTTAGAAAATCCTGCTACTTTATCAGGTGAAGATGTTTTACCTGGATTTGTGTTGGATTTAACGTTGATATTATAAGTCAATTTAGCGTGCGATCGCCTTGATATATAAGATTAAAATAGAAAGTATTTACTATCTCGCTTGATTTAGGTAAGTTTATGGAAGCACTGCAAATTGCCTTACCTTCTACACTAAAATTGAATATCGATTTGACTGATGAGCAATATTTCCAACTGTGTCAAAACAACCGCGATTATCGATTTGAACTCACAGCCGAAGGGGAATTATTAATTATGCCACCTACAGGTAGTGAGACTGGCAACCGTAACTTTGATATCGTTGTTGAGTTAGGAATCTGGAATAAACAGACTAAATTAGGCAAAGGTTTTGACTCTTCAACTGGTTTCACCCTACCTAATGGTGCTAAACGTTCCCCTGATGCTTCATGGGTGAAAATTGAGCGCTGGAATGCTTTAACCCCGGAACAACAAGAAAGCTTTGCTCCGATTTGTCCTGATTTTGTAGTTGAGTTGCGATCGCGTACTGATTCGCTCAAAGAATTGCAAGAAAAAATGCAAGAATATATTGACAATGGTGCAATATTAGGTTGGTTAATTGATAGGAAAAATAAGCGAGTCGAAATTTATCGACCAGGTAAAGAAGTAGAAATTTTAGAAAATCCTGCTACTTTATCAGGTGAAGATGTTTTACCTGGATTTGTGTTGGATTTAACGTTGATATTATAATCAAAGCGATCGCCTAAACAAAAAATAAGCGATCGCCCAAAATCCTACTTCTCATCATCAGGTGTCTGCGGACGTTCAACAGCAGCAGGATTTACCTCTGCTTCGTCGGTTCTGGTAGAATCGTCAGCATTGCTGATAACTCCCTGAGTTTCTTGTGGTCCTTCAGCAGCAGCGTTTGTCAACCCATTAGCGTTAACATTGGTTTTAGCAGAAGCACCTTTATGGCTAGCATTACCACCTGGCATAATTATTCCTCAACTTCCGTGATTTCATACACCTCAGCTTAGACTGAGTAAATTGAGGAAAACCCTATCTATAGGCTTAAATTGTACTCGTCCACAGTCACCCATTATATATAACCTTCTAGGGTGTAAAAACACTATCTTTAGACAGAATTAAATTTAGTACATTTAACTCATTATAACTTAAAAGATACTTATCTGTAAAAATTTTGTGTCTAAGTTCTTCTAAGCTGTAACTTATAAAAATAACAAAAGGAAAATCTTGATAGTTGCAACCAATAGGCAAAATATTACCAACAGGATACAGCAAGCGGATATATGCAGCTAAAATATCCCGAAAGCGTTCATCTTCTGGTTCATTAGGTTCATTTGCAAAATATTCACTCATAGCTTCGCCGCTAATAAACGCATATAATGGCAATGCATAATACTGGTCAAAACGCTGGCTAAACTGTTCAAGTCTCTGTGTTTTCTCAACTCCATCCCTGAGCTTTTTAACTAACTCTATAGCATCCTTAATCGCAGAACGCAAACTCTCCGGGTAAGATTTGCGACGGCTAATTTGCTGCATATTTTGCCACAATTCATCACTATAATTTGCGATATCAAGCAACCGCATTTGATAAGTTTCTTCTAAAATGTTGTTAGCAATAGGCACTACCAGCAGACTACCATTAATGTATCCTGGTTCAATTTTGCCAAAATCAAGTAACTTATCTAGAGTGTGACATATTTGATAAAAATCGCGGTTGAAAGACTCTCGCAACGCTAGATAATTAGATTTAGTTGCATTCCTAACAGTAAATTCGGCTCGTCCTAATAACTGTTCTAAACTTGTATAAACCTTTTCTGCTAAAACATCGCTTCTGTTTCTATGATGTTCTTTCTTCAGTTGGTTGATGAGATTTACCATTTGAGCAGAAAATGTTTCCCCAGCAGCTAAAACAGACTTACCACCTATAGGTATAATGATAAAATTATCTCGACCTATGCAACCAGAGCCAAAAATTCTGGTCATTATAGAAGCTTTCAAAATTAATAAGATATTTAACAGACTCAGCACACTTTCTTGTAAAGATAATTGCTGGTCATCCTGATAATAAACTGAACGTTCAGCTAAGTAAAAAACTAGTTCTTTATCCTGATTATCTATCTTATCATTCCCACGACCTCTATAAATTACCTGGATTACTTCCATGAGATTTTTCTCAATCTGAAATTTAGGAATTTCTACCAGGATGTGTTTAGCTTTGGGGAAGGATAAACCCCGACTTCCGGAAGCAGTCATAAAAACTACTTTTACGATTTCTTGAAACTTTTGTATTTCTTTCTTTTCCTCTTCAGATATATTCGCATGTATTTCAAGATAATCGGTACACTTTTCAAATTGTCCCCGATGTTCCTTAATTTTTTCAATCAATTCTGCTAATCTGCGCTGATTTTGGATGTAAACTATTATCTGCTCAACATCAGACTGATTTAAAAAAGCTTCGATGTCTTCTAAAATCTCGTTTTGCAAACTTGCTTCCAAGTTATATTTTTGTCTGAAACGTGCTTCTTCACTAAACTTACAAGACTCGATCAATACTTTATAGGTGATAGATAAACTTTTTGCCGGGTAGGAGTTAGCATTAATAACAGTTGCTGCTACATCCTTAAATACTAATGGTTGAATTGAAAGAGGTTGAGCAGTTTCTGTAGCGCGACGAAAATATATTTTGTCTGGTTCGGGTGATGTATCATCAAGGTGTTGAATTATAACATTTTTATCAACGATAGAAGCATCAGCAACAATTACCTTAGTATTAAAACCGTGTTTGCCATCATTTAACTTATACTTAGATATAATCTGATGAATTCCATCTAAAAACTGAACTCCCCCATCATCCCCCGTTATTTCATCTATCATGATGAATAAGTGCTTGATTCTCCCCGAAATCTTTCGCATTCTTTCGGGAAAGACTTTACCTTCTCTTTCGTTGTAAGCATTTCTAAAGATTTTCTCGAAATGCTTCAAAGTGTCGCCAGTTTGTGTTATCTTTAAAGCTTGGATAGAAGCTGTAGCGATAATATTATTTGAAACTTCATCTTCTACAATCGTGGATATCGCTTCGCAAATGCTATTTAAAACACCTTTACTTTTTTTCCCAATATCTTGAATAACATCATCCGTCGGTTTCCTTAATCTATCTGAATGTTGTCCGATTTGCTCATTTTGCCTACTATCAATAAAGTCTACGGACTGTTGCACAAACTTACCCTGACGCTGATTGCAGGTGTATTCAACAGTATAGCGTCCAAAATTATCTGTAATTAGATTGCTGTGGCTATTAATAGCTAATAACCGTTCATCGCATAACTTTCCAGTTTCTTTATTTTTAAACTTTTCGATAATGTCTAAGTTAACTTGTTTTCTTGGACTGACATAAAAGAAGAGAAAACCTTCATCTATATGATTTTTGAGAAAATCGACGATCGCTGTAGTTTTACCAATACCAGGATTGCCAGTTAAAAATATATAAGTATCTTGAGAAACCAAAGCTTTTTTAATCAGTTCTGCGTGCGCTTGTCGCAGATTCATAACTCCTGTTAAACTTAACTGAGACATCAATTCTGGGGGAACTTCTGCAACAGAATTGAAAAACCCAGTAATTTTCTCTTGATGAGGAGGTAAAAAAGTAATCCTATCAGCAGGAACTTCTAAAAGAGCATCAACAAACAGTTTACCACGTTCAAAACTATGATAAGCGCTGCGTTTAATTCGATTTAAAACTTGCTTGCGTGCTTCGGGAATTTCTTTCGGACTTAAGTCATGTTTGTAAATCTGATAACAGGTTTTCAAAACATCTAAATTTTCGCGGTTTATGGACATGGCACTTATTCCGCGATCGCTATATCCTAGAGAGTTGAATACCACCGATGCTGCATCAGGTAAAATCCCAGTTTCTTGCATAAATTCATGAAAGCTATAAACATACCCAGCAGCTTGAATTAATTTCGCACTTTCTTTATCTTTATATTTAAAAGCTGTAAAATAACTCTTTAAATCTTCCGAAAAATCTAACCCTAAAGATTCCGTATCGATGCGAAGATTAGAAAAAACACTTTTAGAGCGCAAATAGCTAATATCCCTCATCAATAAACGTCGGATAATTTCTATATAATCCAGATTTTTCACATCGTCATTGGAATTAATAGAAAACACCGATAAATCAACACAAATCACCCGATATTGTCTCCGATGTCGCAGCAGTATTAAAGTGTCTGCATTCAGAAACTCACCTTTTTGTTTATAACCTTTAATATACTCAGAGATATTATCTAAATTCTCAAATTGAGATAATACTTCTGCAAACCACTGACTATCATCCTTAATATCGTAGGTTCCGATGCTGTTATCACCGCTAAACCTACATTGATAATATAGTATTTCCAAATTTCTTAGTTTGTCACGTTCAACCCAACCTGTAGATTTCAAGTATTCATGAAAGAAATTAAAGCCACTCAAAAAGCCTTTTTGTAAAAAGAATGTACTCCAAGTTTCAGCCATTTCTCTTTCTACAGTGCTGATAACTTTATCTACAACTCGCGATCGCATTTTGGGAAACTTTAGCTGTTGCAATTCCTGACGATATAAGTTTGCAAATCTGTGCTTAATTTTGTTTTGTTCAATATAGGCAAGAATCCCAATATTAAAACCTACTTCAAACAAACGTCCTAAATCTTCTGCTATTTTTGATTTCATTATAATCTCCTTTTTTAAACGCAAAGTAACGCTGAGGGAAGCGCAGAGTAACGCAGAGGAAGACAAGAGAACTCTGCGAACCTCTGCGTTAACCTTTGCGCTCCTCTGCGTTTAGTACTTTATTCACTTGAGTTAAAAACGCTAATGAGTTAAACTCGCTTTTTCCTCTCATATGATTAAATAAGGAGAGTTTACCCACAGACTCTTCTCCGATAAGATTTTCGTAAGGGTCTAATTTTAAATGGATATCTTTCGCTTTTTGATATCGGGAAAAGTGGAATAAAGTTAAATATTGCAAGATGTCGTTTTTTAATGAACCGTTGAAAATCAAACCTTTTCTAATGTCTTCATCATCAAGGATGCCTTGGTAAATATTTAATAAGGTTGCGTAATAAATAACACCATTGTAGTTTTTTTGTTCACCGGGAACCTGAATTCCGTTAAACAAGTTAAAAAACACGACAGATTGCTTGCTGGGGTCATTGACTAAATTTGTCAGTTCTATAGTATCTTGAATATACAGCGAACTTGAATCTAGTTTTTCTGGAAGCTTAACCGCATAGTATTTATCAAAAAACATCGGATATATCTTGATGTCTTTGTGTTCTGCTTTTAAAGCTTTAATCACATCTCTTGACATGAAGAATAATCCGTCATCATCCTCAGTCTGTGTCATGTGCAATGTACTCGAATAAGGTGCTTTGGCAATATAGAGAAAGTGCTTGAATCCCATTTTGTAAAGTTTAGCTACTTCTTCAATGACAACGCTGGGATATGTAAACATTTGTTGGTTATCGTAGTTGTCTGAGAAAGTTTTGAGTAACTGCACTCTGACAGCATTATCTTGACGTCTAACTCCCATAATTTCTCCCATCAAATTGGAGATTTTTTGAGAACTAACCCATTTGCGATCGCTTTCTCGACTAGAAATTATCACAATCGCTAATTTATCCAGTTGCGGAGAGTCTGACGCATTGGCAAAGGTAAATTTTTTCGGCAAGACGGAATATAATGAACTCAGAACATTCGGAACTTTAAATCTACCTTTACTTTGCAAGTCTCTAATGTCAATTCCTTGTGCATTAGACCGATGTTTCTCGTTTAATAAATGAGATAATACACAAGACAAAGACACGATAAATTTTTCTATCGGTGCATCGTCTTGCTTGTTGTTTAGATGCAAGCGAAAAATCGGGATAAATAACATCTTCTGCTTTTCCAACAATACCCGAAGACTGATATAAGCAAGTAAGCAAAAGGTAAAGCGATAAACAAAAGCTTGGTGAGATTCTAGTTTATTACTTTCTAAACTGTAAGGAAATAATATCAGCTTACGCTGGATGAAATGTTGATTGTAAATCTCTTGGCATTTTTTATCTTTTAGAGGAGCAAAAAGTATAGGTAAAGCACGGATACCTGTTAAATCGTACTCCATTGCGAAGGTTTCCCGGTCATCGGTAGCAAAAAAATGAATGTCGCTGATTGTAATTTTCGCTGGGAGAGTACAAAGTGAATTTGTCTGTGCTTTCGCTTCTCCAATAGATATATACTTGAGAACTTCTTTGGGGTTTCCTCTCAAGACAGGTTTGAAAAATGTATTGTTATTGAAGATATTGCTTTTATTGTCCTCAAGGATGCTTTTTTTCACAGAAATATGCAAAGGATACTCTCGCATCGGAAAGCTAGTCTTTCGCTTGATTGTATTTCGCAGCAACCCCTTGAGATGATTGATTTTTCTCTGGACTTTAAATTTCTGAAAATATTTGTAAATATTCCGAAAAAGCTGTTGTTTTGCAGCTTCGTCAGAACCCTTAAGAATCTGGATTACATTTTTCTCAAATCCAGCAATCGGATCGTATTCTAATTCAGCATTCGGGTTGTAATCATCTTTTTCGGGGTTATTACGACTTGCAAACAAAAAGTAGTATAAAAACGCTATTTTTAAAACTTTTCTCGCAAATGTTTCCTTTTTAGCATCTGCGATTCCCGCTTGATGTTCCTTACTATCTGGGTTAAGCAAATTCAGATGATATTCAAAGACATTTTTGCCACCATACGCTTGCACTTTACCATCAAACTTCAGCTTCAGACCAAAGATAAATTGAATTTCTCCTCGGTTTTCATCTTTGGTTTCTCCTAAGTAACCCTCTATCTTGGGGATAATTGGCAATATTTCAAAAGCTTCACCGCGAGAAAATAAATCTCTATAATTAACTGAAGTACCTGCATAGTTAACTAAGTAATCACCATCTGCTTTGGTGGTATCGTTAATATATTCTTCTATCAGCTTTAGTCGTCTAATCAAATCTTGGAGATATATAGCACCTTCAGCGTAAGCAGCGCTAGCACTAATATTAATATTCTCGTGGAGAAACTCTAAATAATTTATCTGTGCTTGTTTTTTGAGTTTTCCCAAAGTTTCCTGATTGACAATATCCCGCAAGCGGTAAAAGTCAGAGTTAGTCTCTGTCTCCAAATCTTCAAGAATGTACTCAATATCTTCTTTTTCGCCGGCACTTGCACTACTAAATTGCTCGTTAATATAATGTTCTAAACCTTGCTGCAACTGTCTGTTAAAATCACGGGTGTTCTGCACAGTGATAGTCAGTTTGTGAACTTTCAAAAGTTCTTTATTTGCAGCATTTTCGCTCTTGAAAGTTAACCGTTGTTTTTGTAACCCTTGATGCGGTAAAAAGGGATAAGTAAAGTCTAAACTAGGCTTGTCACCTTTAAAATTCTGCAAATCTGTAACTAAGTTGCCGACAAACTGCTCAATTAAGGTACTATCTCCTAGGGCAGATTCTAATATCTGCTTCAGACAATCTCTTATTTGTTGAATTTGACTGGGAAAGTTTTCTCTAAAACCCGGACTAAAGTTAACTGTAGCAGCTTTGGCGCTGGTAGCAGAAACACTTAAAGGATTTTCTATCTGTTGATTGGCGACTTGAGCAGCTATGCTATCAATATTGATGCGTAAGCGGTTGTTATCATCAGAGATTTTAAAGACTTTCTTACCACGCAAGCAATGTAAAATTTTTGCTAATAAATCGCTATAATCTACGTAAATTAAATCGTCGCTTCCTGGTTGGATACTATTCACCCTGTTAACTCCTAGCTTTTGGTGACTATTTAGTATTAGTCTTAATAGTCACCAGAACGCTACCGCGATTCAACGTAGGAGCTAAACTAAAGCTGCTACTTGCTCTAACAATCCAGAAAACAACTTTAACCCATCGCTACTACCCAACATCGCATCTGACGCTCTTTCTGGATGCGGCATCATCCCTAGCACATTTCCTGTACTATTGCAAATACCCGCAATATTATTTAACGAACCGTTGGGATTTTCACCTTCGTAACGAAAGACAACTTGATTGTTATCTTCAATTTCTGCGAGAGTGACATCATCTGCATGATATCTTCCTTCACCGTGAGCGATCGGCAAAGTGATAATTTCACCTTTTGTATAAGCTTGCGTCCAAGGTAAATCGGTACGCTCGACTTTTAGGGGAGAGCGATCGCACACAAAATGCAAATCTTGATTTCTCACCAACGCTCCCGGCAAAAGTCCCGCTTCAGTTAATACCTGAAATCCATTACAAATACCGATGACAAACTTACCCTTTTGTGCGTGTTCAACAACTTGCTGCATCACAGGTGAAAAACGAGCGATCGCTCCACAGCGCAGATAATCCCCGTAACTAAAACCACCAGGGATAATTATCGCATCCAAATCAGAAATATCCGTATCTTGATGCCAAACCATGCGAGTAGGTTGCTTGAGAATATCTCGCGTCACATAAGCAACATCGCGATCGCAATTAGAACCCGGAAAAACCAAAACACCGAATTTAGTCATTTTTTATTGGGGAATGGGGAATGGGGAATGGGGAATTGGAAATTGGAAATTGGGAATTGGGAATTGGGCATTGGGAACATGAGAATGAGAAAAGTACATTACCCATTACCCATTCTCCATTCTCCATTACCGATTACCGATTACCGATTACCGATTACCCATTACCCATTACCCATTACCCCTCTCAAAAGACTCCTGTCTGTGATTCGACCTCAATCAAATCAAAGCGATAATTTTCAATCACGGGATTTGCTAACATTTGGTCACAGATGCGATCCAAATTTTGACGTGCTTTACGTTCATCAGGCTCGGTGATGATTACTTCGATGTACTTACCAATCCGTACAGAGTCAACGTTATCGTATCCCAACTGCTTTAGGCTAGATTGTACAGCTACACCAGCAGGGTCTAAGACTGAGGGACGAAGCGTCACAAAAATTTTGGCTAGATATTTCCTTTGCACGGGCTTTTGCTGAATGCTGCGATCGCTATACTATAACTTTCTGTTCCAAGTGAGTGAAAATAAGATGAAGAAGCTCTAACTTGTTGATTTATCTAAATTAGCAAGTTTACAGCTTCAACTACAGCGGCAAATTTAAACAATAGTCTATGAGAGCCATACGCACCCGCAGTCAAGATCGTATCTTGAGCCTTCTGAAAACCATCAAGCAAGGCATTTCCGCGCAGGATATTTACGTAGAACTGCGTAACCGCAACCAAAGCATGGGTTTAGCAACAGTTTACCGCTCTTTGGAAGCTTTAAAAATGGAAGGCATGGTACAGGTGCGGACATTGGCTAACGGTGAAGCCCTTTATAGCCTAGCGCAGCAAGACAAGCATCACATGACTTGCTTGCAATGCGGTATTTCAATTCCGATAAATCAATGCCCAGTCCATGACCTAGAAGAACAATTACAAGGCACTCATAAGTTTAAGATTTTTTACCACACTTTAGAGTTTTTTGGTTTGTGCAGTCAATGTCAAATGGCACAAGCGGCAGAATGAGGGGAGATGGCGGGACAAGGGAGAGGGGGGAGGCAAGGAAGACGAAAAGACAAACTCCCCCTGCTCCCCCTGCTCCCCCTGCCCCCTGCCCCCTGCCCCCTGCCCCCTGCCCCCTGCCCCACTCCCCCCATCCCCCCTCATCCCAAATGATGAAATTTATGTTAATCTTTCGGCTAGAATTGCAGGACTGAATTTTCGACTACATTGTGGCGATCGCACAAACAAATATGAAAGCATAATTAAGTAAGTGGAAATAATTAAACGTAATTAGCGTTGCCCTATACAATTTATACCAAAAACTGCAACCATAACTTACTCAAAACAGCACCAAACAACAATCATGTGACAGCCAGATGTAGTCGAAAAAACTGCGGTTGATTTAAATCCTTGAACTTATAGCTGCATGATTTCATCACAAGAGCGGATAATTTATTGCACGAATCCTGGCTGTACTAATCCCATCAATCCTATGGGTAACAGCAGATTATGTGCAAGTTGTCAAACCCCTTTAATTCACCGTTATATTTGGGCAACTGGCGAACATCAAGTTATTCGACCGGGAGAACTAATAAAAGATAGATATGAGGTAATTACATCGCAAATTTGGCTGGATATTCAACCAGGACAGCTGCCAGATATACCCGAAGAATTACCAAAAGCAATTATTCCTTATTTACGCTTGTCGAGCGATCGCTCGCTGCCTCAAGTTTATGGATTTGCGGATGATATACTTTTACTGGAAAATGTGCCGATAGATGAAACTGGCAATTTATATCCAGCGATCGCCGACGCATGGGAACAAGCAACTCCAGTCCGACAAGTTTACTGGCTGTGGCAAATTATTCAACTTTGGCAACCTCTATCAGAATTCAAAGTTGCCCTGAGTTTACTGTTTCCCGACAACCTGCGAGTACAAGGTTGGTGTGTGCGACTCTTGGAACTTTATGAGTCAGAACAGCCGAGTCTTCAACAGTTGGGTGAGTGCTGGAAACCGATTGTAGCTGTCGCTAAACCAGCAGTAGCGCAACCTTTGCAGAAAATAGTCGATTCAATGTGCGCTGGTGAAATTGAGTTAAGCGCGATCGCAACTCAACTCAATCAGTTATTATTATCATCAGCCGCGCAATTGCCATTAAATCTAAAAGTCGCAGGAGCAACAGATAGCGGTTCCCAACTCAAGCAAAATGAAGACACTTGCTATCCCATAGCCTTTGGTGACTCAGACGATCCCTTACTACCGCGCTTATCGATTGTGTGCGATGGTATCGGCGGTCACGAAGGCGGTGAAGTTGCCAGCCAATTAGCAGTACAATCTCTAAAGTTGCAAATTCGCGCCTTACTAGCAGAAGTAGCACAACAAACTGAACTAGTATCGCCAGAATTGTTACAGCAGCAACTAGAAGCAAGTTTGCGGGTTGTAAATAACGTAATTTGCGCCTGCAACGACGACCAAAAACGCCAAGGTAGAGAACGCATGGCAACAACCGTCGTTATGGCTGTACAAGTGCCGCAACAAGTCGAGATAACCCCTGGATCGTACTCACAGAATACCCATGAACTTTACTTGGCAAGTGTCGGTGATAGCCGCGCATACTGGATTACACCCAACTACTGCCAGTTACTGACAGTAGATGATGATGTGGCGTCGCGGGAAGTACGCTATGCCCGCAGTCTGTATCGCAAAGCACTACAACGTCCAGATGCTTATTCCCTTACCCAAGCTTTGGGGACAAAAGATGGCGAATTTCTGCGTTTTGTAATTCAGCGATTCATCTTAGAAGAAGACGGTATATTACTGCTGTGTTCCGATGGACTGAGTGATAACAACTTGGTGGAAAATCACTGGCAGGAATATGCACTACCAGTGTTAAAAGGTGAAATTTCCCCAGAAGATGCGGCTTACAACTGGATTAATTTGGCAAATCAGAAAAATGGTCATGATAATATTTCGGTTGTGCTTACCCATTGCCGTGTATCTCCAGAATACTTGGTGGCTGTGACTCCCTCGCTACCCCCAGCAAACGTGATAGAAGAAACATCATCAGAACCACAACCAGAGTTGACAGATAGTTCGCAAGCGCTGCTGGATTTAGACATTCCATCAGCCGAAGCACCTGCCGTTTCTGCAACTCCAACTGAAGTGACAAAACCACGTCGCGGTAAGGTTTGGGTGCTACTGTCCGGAATGTTAGCGCTGCTGGTAGGAAGTACGATGGGATTGTTTGCTTGGTCGCAACTTAATCCTCAAGGATTCCAGCAAACGTGTCGGCAACTTCCTCAAAAAGTGCAGCAATTGTGTCCACCTGGGAAGTAGGGAGAGTGGGGGAAGCGTGGTGTGGGGGACAAGGTGACAAGGTGACAAGGTGACAAGGTGACAAGGTGACAAGGTGACAAGGTGAATAATTCTTTCCCCCCATCTCCAAGGAGTCTCCCCATCCCCCCATCTCCAAGGAGTCTCCCCACTCCCCATTCCCCATTCCCCATTCCCCATTACCCATTACCCATTACCCATTTGTTGTAAAATTAATCTTGGCGTTAAGGCGCACTTAAAAAGCGTCATCGGGTTGTTCCTTGCCTGTAAGCCTACCCATCAGGAGTGAGGGTATAGGGCAACGTCAAGAGCGCGATCGCGTCTGTTGGAGTTCTCGCTTTATTTAACGCTGTTGAAATCGAAGATAAAAAATGAGACTTCTTGCTAAAGTACCTGACGACTAGTCATGTTGCCGTCTAATTACTATTAAAGCCTGCACAGGCTTTTAATGATAGGCGATCGCTCCTTCTCTCGATGTATCGAGCGTATGGCAGGTACTTAAGCATTAAACAACCACTAAAGCAAGCAGTCTATTTTTTCAAAAAAGCAAGTCAGATGAGGAATGGCTGTGGAAATACTTGTAGAAAAGCAACTAGGTGTAAATGTTAATATGAAAATTGGCGATCGCGTCCGCGTTAAAGAATCCGTAATAGTCTATCATCATCCTGAACATCGCGGTCAGGGTTTTGACATCAAAGGCTCAGAAGGCGAAGTAGTGCAAATTGCTACCGTTTGGAAAGGTAAACCGATTAGCGCTAACCTGCCGTTTGTAGTACAGTTTAGTAAAAAATTTAAGGCTCACTTACGCGATAATGAGCTAGAAATAATATAATCTAAATTTATTATCGGCGGCGAAACAAACGGAAAATATTTAATTCGCCGCGCATCTTTTCTAAGTCTTGACGGTTGCGTTCTGCTGTGATATAATACCATTCACAATGACGCTTAAACTCTGACCGCGCCCGAACTTCGTGATAAAACTGATGAGTAGTTTGGTGAGCGGCAAAGGTTTCCTCAATTTCCGGTTGAGGAATGCGAAGAATATACGGTAAGTTTTTATTCATTTTTTATAGATACTCAGGGATTTAGGATTTTGTAACTATTGAAATTATAGCGATTTATGAATCGCCCTCACCCTAGAAGAAGTCGCTGGTACAAAGAAAACCTGCGGTGTTCTGCGGGTTTAAATCGCCAAGGATTTTCGCTTTAACATCTGACTTGAAAGCTTTGTTTTGTGAGTTTTCTCAAAGCCAACCGCGTAAACGATAGACAACAGTACCAATGTACTCTTTTAAAGCGCTGGTAAATTGCTGTAAATTGTCACTATCGGGAAACAAATTCAGGATAGCGGCTTTGGGAGTGTTGGTGAGTTCTTGCATTTCGCCCTGACTGATGAGAAAATCAGTGGGTGCAGGAATAACATCAATTCCTTGACGCTTGAAGATAAGTAGCGATCGCGGCATATGCATTGCCGAAGTAACTAACAATACCCGACGAATACCACGATCCGCGAGAATTTTCCGGACATTTACGGCATTTTCATGAGTATTGAGAGAGTCAGGTTCTTGGACAATTGCCTCTGTTGGTATACCAATAGAAGTAAGAATTGTTGCCATATCCGCTGACTCAGGGGAACCGCTGCCGCGCCAATCGATACGACCACCACTGAGAATGATTGTGGGAGCTTTCTTTTGGCGGTAAAGTTGAGCCGCGTAAATAACGCGATCGCCAGTTTCATTTAAATCTACACCAGGACGTGGCGGAGTCGCTGATTTAGTTGCACCACCCAAAACCACAATTGCTTCAGATGATGGTATGGACGCAAGTGGGAGATTTTGCCATTCAAGCGATCGCACCAAAGAGTGAGAAACCCAAGCATTACCAGAAACTAGCAATATAGTTAATGCGAGTGCGATCGCTATAGCTGCCATGCGCGGTCTTTTCCACAGCATAAACAGTGAAAACAGCAAAAAGACGCAAGCTAACCCTAGCGGGTAAAAAAACAGCGGTAGTAACTTAGAGAGGTATAAAAACATAATTGGGAATTGGGCATGGGGCAATGGGAATTGGGAATTGGTAATAGGTAATAGGTAATTGTAAATTGGAAATAAGAAAAGTACTTACCCATTCCCCATTCCCCATTACCCATTACCCATTCCCCATTCCCCATTACCCAATTACTACCTTTCCCAAAACCTAAAATTGAAATTTCCACGAGAGCGACGGAAACGACGAGTGGGTCTGCGTTTCCGTTTGATTGCCCTTTCGTTTGGGAGTTGTCCTTCGACTTCTTCTGAACCTTCAGCTGCCAGTTGAGTTTTAGTTTGTTCTGTGGTTTCCCACCAAGCAATAATCCAGCCCCCACCTAAACCGGCTAATGCGCTTAACAAAACGCTCATCGGTGCTGGATATCCCAAAAACAGAAAACCAAGTAGAAAAAATAACCAGTATTTCAATCCGGCATCAACGCCTTCAGCCGAGCCAACAGTAGGGGCTTGGGGACCGCTTCTGGTTGCTGTTGTCAACCCGCCTAAGGCTATACCGCCCAATATACCTAAGAAGATACTTAGGGATGGTGGTGCGCCGGTCATGGAAAATATGAGTATTAAAAATAACCCAAAGACGAGTTGAGAAAAGAAAGATTGAGAGATGGTAATCAGACCGCCGAAGTCGTTCTTTTTTGGTGCCATAAGCTTAAATCTATTGGCGAATTACTTCTTTTAATTGTGCCTGTTGTGGTTGAGTTGTATCCAAAATTTTCAGGTAGGGTTTTTCTTCTTCGGTGAAGGGTTCAGCCAAGTTAAGTTGCGATCGCAATAAATCAACTGTGGCATCGGCAATATCACCAGTGCGATCGCGCAACCGTTGTTCCAAAACTTCTATTGGTGCGGTGCATTGAATAATTTGTAGCGGAAGTTCATGTTTATTAGCTTGGGCGATCGCTTCTTGTCTCAACTTCTGTTTGTCATACTTGGCATCCAAAATCACCGTATAACCTTGATTTGCCAGTATAATTCCCAATGACAGCAAGCGTGCATAAGTTTTCTCCGTCATCTCAGGTGTATACAAATCATCTCCACCGCGTTCTAAAAGTGGAATTCCCGCCAAATGTTTCCGCACCGCATCCGAACGAATGAGAATTGCTCCTAATTCGCGAGATAATAACTTAGCTGTGGTACTTTTACCAGAACCCGACAACCCCGACATCAATATTAATTTTCCTTGCTTGGGTTTAGTATAATTCCAAGCTAGTTTATAATACTGAGCTGCGGTTTTTGTCGCTTCGGCTTTCACATCTGCGGGAACACTTGGATCGTCTAACAAAAATGATGTCACCTTTGCCCGAACATACGCTTGACGGTTTAAATATATCGGTAATACTTGTAACCCTTCCCAATCACCAGTTTGCTCAACATAAGTATTCAAGTAAGCATTGCTCAAATCTTGTCGTTGCTCTGCTTCTAGATTCATCACAGCATAAGCAATATCGAACATGACATCAACAAAGCGAAACGGTTCGTTAAACTCAATGCAATCGAAGAGCAAAATTTTATCTTGCCACAAAGCAATATTTCTTAAGTGCAAGTCTCCGTGACATTCGCGAATGAAGTTATTAGCGATGCGACTTTTAAATAGTTCCGTGCGATCGCGAAAAAAGTTATCTGTATATTGCTTTGTTTCGTCAAACTGCGTCTGCGTTTGAGGACCACCAATATATTTTTCACTTTGCTGGTAATTCTCGTCAAACGCTTCTCGAACTTGAGCAACTTCACCAAAAGTGCGAATGCGATCGCTAGTTTCTGTTTTCGCGTGATATTCAGCTACAACTTGTCCCAAGTTTTCCAAATCTGCTTCATTCAACTTACCCTGTTCAAATAAAGCGCTAAATAAAGTCTCTTGAGGAAATTGCTGCATTTTCAATACATATTCTACAGCTTCTCCCGTTCCCCCCAAATGATATTGATTATCCGTCAAAGTAATAGGCAAAACTTCTAAATACAGTTCTGCTGCACCCCGCTGATTTAACCGCAATTCTTCTTGACAAAAATGCTGCCGTTTTTCCAAAGTTGAAAAGTCCAAAAAGCCAAAATTCATCGGCTTTTTTACTTTATAAGCATAATCCCCAGTTAGCAACACATAAGAAATGTGCGTTTGAATCAGTTGAATTGGTTCTGTTACCGCATGGGGATAAAACCCAGGTTGCAACATCTGCTCAATTAATGCTGGAACAGAAACTGTCATTTTTTAGCGTCCTTAGCGATTTGGCAATTCAAACATAAAAAAACCAGGAGTTACCCCCTGGTATTATCGACAACTATTATATACTTCAGCTAGCTTCAGATTCTGTTGCTGTCTCTGTTTCCGATGTAGCCTCAGTTTCAGCCTGAGCTGCATCGAGTTCAGCTTCTTTTTCTGGCGTGATTTGTGGTGGCAAAATGCTAACAGCAATTTGCTCTGCGTCATTGAGAACTGTCACACCTTTGGGCAATGGTAGCTCATGAATATGCAAGCTGTCGCCAACTTTCATGTTAGAAACATCAACTTCAATTGCCTCTGGGATGTTCTCCGGTTCGCAACTGACTTGCAATTGGTTAAACACGGTGTCTAATAAACCACCTTCTTGTTTAACACCGATCGCATCTCCGACAAACCGCAGCGGTACTTCTACTGTAGTCGGACCGTGACCTGCCACCGCAAAAAAGCTGAGGTGGAAGGGGGTGCGTTTTGCTGGATGAATCTGAACTTCCCGCAACAAAGTTTTGCCTTGCCAAGGGATATCAGTAATTTTCAAATCAATCAACGTGTTGTTGACTGAACCTTTTTTCAGCAAGCGCTCAACAGTTTTGGCATCAATGGTTAAAGAGATAGACTCTGTACCTTTGTGACCGTATAAATTCGCAGGAATTCGCCCAGAACGGCGCAAAGCGTTGGGTTTGCTATTTTCTGGGCGCTTTTGACATTCAATTGTGAGATCCATACAAGTTGTTAGTTGTTAGTTGTCAAGAGTCAAGAGTCAAGGGTCAATGGTCAAGGGTCAAGAGTCAATGGTCAAGAGTCAAGAGTCAAGGGTCAAGGGTCAAGAGTCAATCAATAGTCAATGGTCAGTGTTTAGACTTTTTGACTTTTGACTTTGGACTTTGGACTCTTGACTTTGGACTTTGGACTCTTGACTTTGGACTTTGGACTTTGGACTCTTGACTTAATCTAAGCACTTAGCAAAGTGGCTGGTGTGCCGTCGGCGTGCAATAATGCGCGTTTGGGACCGTGAATTGGGTCTTCTACGATGATAGTTTGATCGCGACTTGCTCCGAGGGAGACGATCGCGATTGGGACTTCGATTAATTCTGCTAAGAATTTTAGATAGTCCAGTGCTTGCTTTGGCAAGTCTTCTAAAGTGCGGCAGTCACTTGTTGACACCTGCCATCCCGGCATTGTTTTATAAATGGGGCGACAGCGTGCAAATTGACGAGCGCTAGATGGAAAATGATCGCAACGTTCGCCGTCTATTTCATAAGCGACACAAACATTGATTTCCTTCAATTCGTCGAGGACATCGAGTTTGGTAATCGCCAGACAGTCCATACCGTTAATTCTAGCGGCGTAGCGACCGATAACAGCATCAAACCAACCGCAGCGGCGTTTGCGTCCGGTGGTTGTGCCAAATTCGGCACCGCGATCGCATAACAATTCTCCCACTTTTCCGTCTTGTTCAGTGGGGAATGGTCCTTCTCCTACTCTTGTAGTGTAGGCTTTCGATACCCCAATTACCCGGTCTATCATTGTCGGTCCTAACCCTGTACCAACGCAAGCCCCCCCTGCTACGGGGTTCGAGGATGTTACATAAGGATAAGTTCCATGATCTAAGTCGAGAAGCGTACCTTGCGCTCCTTCAAACAAAATATTGCGCCGTCGCAGCACCGCATCGTATATTTTTAATGAGGTATCAACTACGTAAGGTCGCAACCGTTCTGCATACCCCAAATACTGCTCTATCACCTCTTGGGTATTTAGCGGTGGCAAGTTATAAAACTTTTCCAGAATTGCGTTTTTATAATTAATCGTCCACTCTAACTGTTCGCGCAACCCGATTTCGTCCATCAAATCTAACATTCTGATACCAATACGCTCAGATTTGTCAGCATAAGTTGGACCAATACCCCTACCTGTTGTGCCGATTTTATGATTTCCCCGTCGTTCTTCGGATGCGGAGTCAATCAATCTATGGTAAGGCATCGTTACATGAGCCGTCTCAGAAATCAGCAGATTGCGAGTGGATATATTTAGTTTTTCAAGTTGATCGAGTTCTTCGATGAGAACCTGTGGATCGATTACCGTTCCGCAGCCAATTATGCACTCGGTATCTGGATACAAAATACCAGAGGGAATCAAGTGCAGTTTAAAGGTTTGATCGTTAACTACAATCGTGTGTCCAGCATTCACACCCCCTTGGTAACGTACAACAACGTTTGCGGAGCGGCTGAGTAAGTCTGTTATTTTACCTTTTCCTTCATCGCCCCACTGGGCGCCTATGACAATGACGTTAGCCAAGCGTTTATTAAAGAGCTAAAGTTTTCACAAATTCTAATTATCAACAGATTGTGTGACTAATGTCAAGCTTCTTTAATCAGATTTTCCGAAAAAGTGACTGATTCGTTGAAAGCAACTACAACGGATTTATCAGTTATCAGCGCTCAATTATGAGTTTCATCTTAATTTTTGTAAATTTCTCAACTAAAGTTAGTTTCTGACTACTGATAACTATTAATTTATATTAAAATTGTTAGGTTCTTATCTGGCAGTATATGTATGAAAAATCGTCAAAATCAAGCCAGAAATTTCCAAGAGAAAAGTGTGCCAAATACTATCTGGGAGAATCAAATAGTAGCTTAATCAAATAAACCAATTTTGATTAAATGTAACTTAGGTGACATTTTTCTGAATGTTGAAATTGCTATTAAATTTATTAAGGTTTGAAAATTGGGCACGCTCGCACGCTCGTAAATGCTTTTTCGTACTTTTTGACTTCTGACCCTTTTTCCTATAGGAGTGCAAGAACTACACTCAAAGATGCGGAAATTTTGCTCATTGGTTACGCGATCGCTACAGATGCACTCTCTTGTCAAGATTATCAAAGTGTAAGTAAACAAAACTCACACATGTATCAAATATTAACCGAAAATAGCAGTATATTTCTTAACTTGATCCGCAAATTATCTCAATAAAGAAACATCCAGAGAATCAAAAATTTTGTTGTCGAAACACATGTTTGAAGCCGCTCGGCAGTCAATTATATCTCCTAGAGATAAGCAAATGACAAATAATATTCAAATGCTAGTTCTCGACATCGAGTCAACACAAAAGTTATCAGAGCAAATGTTGCCTAAATTGTTTCCCAAAGAAACAAACAGAAAGTTGTCAAAAAGACAAGTTTCTGGAAGTATAAAGGCGATCGCTAAATTTTTCATCAGCAAGAGTGCAGATTTTGCGCTCTTTGCAATGCTGTATAAATTGCTTATACATTACATCAGCCAACTGAAACAAGCAGAACAGAAAATTCGCGAACAAGCAGCGCTGCTAGATGTAGCAACTGACGCAATTTTCGTAAAAAATATCCAAAACCAGATTTTATTCTGGAATAAAAGCGCGGAAGTTTTGTATGGCTGGAAAGTTGAGGAAGCTGTTGGTAAAGATGCTTTGGCGCTTTTATACGAAGATTTACCGCTGCCAGAATCAGCGCTTTTAACTGTAATTAAAAATGGTTCGTGGCAAGGTGAATTAAAACAAGTACAAAAAAATGGTGAGGAAATTCTAGTAGAAAGTCGATGGACTTTGGTACGTGATGAATTTGGGCAACCTCAATCAATTTTGATTGTGAATACAGAAATCACGCAAAAGAAACAACTAGAAGCAGAACTTTTGCGATCGCAACGTTTAGAATGTATCGGCACTTTAGCAGGTGGTATTGCCCACGACCTCAACAATGTGTTAGCGCCGATTTTATTAGCAGTTCCTTTATTGCAGATGAAATTGTCCGATCCGCAAAGCGAACATTTGCTAAAAATGTTAGAAAATAATGTCAAGCGCGGAGCAAATTTAGTTAGACAAATATTGTCTTTTGCACGCGGGGTCGAAGGCAGACAGACGACTGTTAAAATTAACTCTTTGCTAACAGAAGTAGAAGACATTATCACCGGAACATTCTCTAAATCCATCGCTTGCCATACACACATATCAGACAATCTTTGGCATGTGCAGGGAAACGCTACCCAATTGCATCAAGTGCTAATGAACTTAGTTGTCAACGCCCGCGATGCCATGCCCGACGGCGGTATAATGACGATTTCAGCAGAAAATATCGTCATTGATGAACATTATGCGAAAATGCATATCGATGCCCAAGTAGGTTGTTATGTTGCTATCAGCATTGCGGATACAGGTATAGGGATACCGCAGACAATTCAAGAGCGAATTTTTGAGCCATTTTTTACTACTAAAGAAGTAGGAAAAGGTACAGGTTTAGGACTTTCCACAGCACTGGGCATTATTAAAAAGCACGGTGGATTTGTTAATTTATACAGTGAAGTTAATAAAGGAACGCAATTTCAGATTTACTTACCTTCTTCCACCAAAGTGGAAATCGATCCGCCTTTTCTTGAACTAAAACCACTTATAGGAAATGGCGAATTAATTTTGGTGGTGGATGACGAAGCTGCAATTCGCGATCTGACTAAATCATCTTTAGAAACATATAATTATCGGGTGCTAACAGCCAGTGATGGTGTTGAAGCTGTAGCGATTTATGCCCAACACCAGCAGGAAATTAGTGTAGTGTTGCTGGATATGATGATGCCTTGGATGGATGGTGCGATCGCTATCCGCACGCTACAAAAAATAAATTCTCGTGTAAAGATTATCGCCATGAGCGGGTTGTTATCAAATCAAAACATAGCCGAATCCGCCGGCACAGGTGTCAAAGCATTTTTATCCAAACCCTGCACAGCGAGAGAATTATTGCAAGCGATCGCTTCTTAGGGAGTGGGGGAGTGGAGGAGTGGAGTCAGGATTCAGGAGTCAGGAGTCAATAGTCAATAGTCAATAGTTAAGATTCCATCTTATCTCCCCTGCCTCCTTGTCCCCTTGTCCCCCCCCTCTCCCCCTCTCCCCATCCCCCCCTCTCTTCTTTTCTGCGCTATTGTTAAGATTATTAGACTTTTTTATAATTTTTCCGGGAAAAGACCATTATGGCTTTATACGCTGAATTGCATAGACATCTGGGCGGTTCGGTTGTACCCCGTGTTCTGTGGCGATACCTAGAACGCAGTTCGTCAAAGTTACTTTCACGGTTTGCTGACTATTCGGCTTTTGAAGAGTTTTTCACGCGATCGCGCAGTACTTTAGATGAGTATCTGGAATTGCACACTTTAGTTGAAAGCGTGCAAAATGCCGAAAGTTTGCCTTACTTTATCTATCGTCTGCTGCGGGGTGCTTATATTTTTGAGAATTTGGCTTATCTGGAACTGCGCTATACTCCTTATCTCCGCACACCAAAGCATTTAAGTCAATCAAAGAGAATTGACAAAATGGCGGAAATTGTGGAAGTTGTCGGACAGGCAAGTCAATTACAAGAATATCCGATTGTGACTAGCCAAATACTTTGTATGCACTCGCGCTTACCTTATGAGGTGAATAAAGCGATTGTAGATTTAGCAGCGCAAAATACCAAGTATATCTGTGGAATAGATGTTGCTGGTGGTGATAGCTATTATGCCGATCGCCTCTCTGAGTGGATTAGTTTGTATGATTATGCGCGATCGCTTAACGTCAAAACCACCGGACATCTTTATGAAACCACGGCTGGCTGCTATCCAGAATTATTACCTTATTTGATGCGGATTGGTCACGGCATCCAAATTCCGCTGCTGTATCCAGAGTTACTTAAAGATGTAGCTAAACGCGGGCAGTGTTTGGAGGTTTGCCCGACAACATACTTAAAAACTGGTACTTTAGAGGATATACGTCAACTGAAGTTAGTTTTTGACCGATGTTTTGACGCGGGGGTAGATATCGCTATTTGTACTGATAACGCTGGTTTGCATAACGTGCGTTTACCCTTTGAGTATGAAAATCTCTTAACTTACGACATTATCAACTTCCAACAGTTACAAGCTTGTCAAGATGCAGCTTTCCGTCATGCTTTTGCTTGGCCCTACGGTCAACGTCCGGCATCATTGTTAAATGGGTTGTTGAAACCTGACCCGATGAAAGCTTTAGCGATGCGGGATAATTAGGTAGTAAGCGCTGAAGCACTTTATAATAAGCGCTGAAGCGCTTACTACGAAAAAAATTTCTTTACAATTCATAAAATTTTCTAGCTGATTGTAAACAAATTTGCTTATTCTATTCAGTGCTTGGCAACTCGCCTACACTGAGATTTATGTCTTCTACGATTCAAGCTTTACCAACGGAGGTAGTATACCTCATTACAGCCGGAGAGGTAATTGACTCTCTAGCTTCTGTGGTGCGGGAATTGATAGAAAATTCCCTAGACGCAGGTGCAACGCGGATTGTAATTTCTGTATGGGCGCAGCAATGGCGGGTGCGCGTAGCAGATAATGGTTGTGGAATGAATTTGGATGATTTGCAACAAGCAGCATCTGCCCACAGTACCAGTAAAATTCGCTCTTGTGCAGATTTGTGGCAAATTAACAGTTTAGGATTTCGGGGTGAAGCGTTACACAGTTTGACGACTTTGGCAGATTTAGAAATATTAAGTCGTCCGGCAAATTCTTCAAGTGGTGGATTTAGGGTTGTGTATGGCTATGGGGGGGAACCTGTCGTAGTGGAAGCAGCAGCGATCGCACCTGGTACAATTGTCACAATATCCAATTTATTCGGAAATTGCTCAACTCGTCGTCAAGGCATGCCTTCATCAGCTATTCAAATGAAAGCAGTGCAAGCGTCGATCTATCAAATTGCCTTATGTCATCCTCATGTTACCTGGCAAGTTTGGCAAAATGACCGTGAATGGTTCACTCTTTCACCAGCTGCCACAACCGGAAAACTGTTACCGCAAATTTTACATCAAGTTAAACAAGGCGATTTACAAGAACTAAAATTAGAACTATCCAATCCTAACAAAGCCCTAAATTTAGTCATAGGATTGCCCGATCGCTGTCATCGTCATCGTCCAGATTGGGTGCGAGTAGCTATCAACGGACGCATGGTCAAATCGCCAGAATTAGAGCAAACGATTTTTACAGGATTTCACAGAACATTACCACGCGATCGCTATCCAATCTGTTTTTTACATCTTTATATTTCCCCCGATCAAATTAACTGGAATCGCAATCCTGCAAAAACCGAAATTTATCTCAATGAATTAAGCTATTGGCAAGAACAAATATCCAGCGCGATTGAACAAGCACTTCGCATCGATTCTGTCAATATCAAAGAAGCAGTTCACACAACCCGCGTCAGCAAATTAATCAAAGCCGCAGAAGAAAAAGGCGGTTATCATGTCAATCGTCCCAACCCCAACGATGAAAATAAAACTCCTAACTCCTCACTCTTAACTCCTAACTCTTTAAAAGCCGTTGCTCAAGTTAGCAACACATATATAGTTGTCGAACATCAAAATGGCATGTGGTTGGTAGAACAACATATCGCTCATGAGCGAGTTTTGTATGAGCAATTGTGCGATAATTGGCAACTTATTCCTGTGGAACCTGCAATTATTTTATATCAATTATCACCAGCGCAAGTTTCGCAACTACAACGCATCAATATAGATATAGAACCCTTCGGTGAACAACTTTGGGCAGTTCGTAACGTACCCGCACTTTTACAGCAAAGAGACGACTGTGCAGAAGCCATTTTAGAACTTAGTTGGGGTGGTGACTTACAAACAGCCCAAGTAGCCGTAGCCTGTCGCAGTGCAATTCGCAACGGTACACCTTTAACTTTACCAGAAATGCAGACACTATTAGATGATTGGCAACGTACCCGCAATCCGCGCACCTGTCCCCACGGACGCCCAATTTATCTATCTTTGGAAGAATCAGCCTTAGCGCGGTTTTTCCGGCGTAATTGGGTGATTGGGAAGAGTCACGGGATTTGATTTTGCGTGAAGGCGATCGCATAAAATAATTGTGGTATTG
This sequence comes from Hassallia byssoidea VB512170, assembly GCF_000817785.2. Lineage (GTDB taxonomy): Bacteria > Cyanobacteriota > Cyanobacteriia > Cyanobacteriales > Nostocaceae > Hassallia > Hassallia carrinoi. Next base: position 82,780 of record NZ_JTCM02000011.1, read on the forward strand.
GAGAGAGCGATCGCACAAAATAATAAACAGGAAAGGAGGGTGTAAATAATGCAAACTGACAAAATATCGGAGCAAAGGTTAATTGAAAAAATACGTCATCTAGTTCCCGAACAAATGGTAATAGTTGAAAATTTTATTGATTTTTTATCCCAGCCAAATACAGATGTTAGCCTCACTCTAGCTGTTGCAAAGCTTTATGAGCCGCCAACTTTACATAAAATTTGGGATAACCCCGATGATGCTGAATATGACCAATTAGACCGTTGAGGATTGTGGTCAGCAGGCAAAGTTTTAGGATGTATTGAAGTGGCTGATTAATATTCCCAGTAATCAATAAATTTGAGGATGTGATTGATAGTTAAAGTTTTAATTACTTGATAAGTTGAATTTTGCTAAACTAGGACTAACTTAAGTGTGAAGGCAGAATCATAAAAATGACAAACTTAGAAATAGCGATCGCCAAAATCAAGAGATTACCTATTGAGCAACGAAACGAAGTTCTTAAATTTATTGAGTTCTTATAATTTAAACTAGGCGAAATTAGTCATATCCAAGAGCAGATAGAAAACAATGATAAAGAAGTTTCTTTTACTGAAGCAGCACAAGAATTTATTGGTTGTTTAGACAGCAATCTGGAAGATTTATCTTATAACCCTAAGTATATGGAAGGCTTCGGTAAATAATGCGAAAGGGCATCATTATCGATACAGGAGTTTTAGTAGCATTTCTGATGCCTAATGATAAATTTCATCAGTGGGCTGTGTCTTCACTGACAAATATTCAGTATCCTGTCTTGACTTGTGAGGCTGTTATAACTGAAGTTTGCTTCTTGTTACAAAGAGTTCATGGGGTTTCACAAACAATAGACACTCATTGACAGCCAACATCTGTAAAATGTCGTGGGGTGTTGAAGATCTAGTAAACAAGGCTGTCCATTTTTGTCCAGGTTCAGCCCAAGGGGACGTGAAAAAGCTCTGCAATTAGTCAAGCAGGGATATATTGAAATACCTTTTCGCTTATGTGATGAAATTGAATCTGTTGAAAAGCTAATGCAGCGTTATGATTCTGTACCAATATCTTTGGCAGACGCATGTTTGGTGCGGATGTCTGAAATTTATACAGAGACTTCAGTGCTTACATTAGATAGTGATTTTAGGATTTATCGTCAGCATCGCAATCTTTGAAATTTCTGTGATTATGCCTGATATTGGATAGTTTTGCGATCGCTCTGCTAAAGAGTGCGTAGTTTACCGCCGTAGGCATCGCTATGACTCTAATCATAATAATGCGTAGCTTGCCGCCGTAGGCATCGCATCCAGTTATCGTGTCATCAACAGAGCGATCGCTCTACGATCGCTAATGAGTGATATGAATATAAATAGGCGATCGCCTAAAATAATCGTGTCATAGAAAATGCGTAGAAGCTCTGCTTCTTGTCGCCAGACATCGCCTAAAATAATCGTGTCACCGAAAGTGCGGTCTTCGTAGCTTACCGTTAGGTATCGCTCAATCTTGTCAGTTACGTGCAAGCTACGAGTCAGCATCACAGGTATTTTACAATACCAATAAATACACAACTTCACTAATCGTTAGAGAATCACAAGAATACGAGCTATGATACCTGTCAATTTATTTATACTTTCTATTACTTTAACGGTATTCTTTGATTCTTGAATTGATTTTTCTAGTTCTTCTATTCCATTCTTAAATTCTGACTCAAGTCGTTTTAACTGTGTCGCAATGCTTTCTAAAATTCTATTTTCTAATTTTCTCCGCAATACAGATAAGTCTGTGCGTGACTCAATAAAATTGATTTGTTGAGTTTCATTTGGAAAATTCAGATTTGCTGAGTTAAGAAGTATTTCTAGCTTAAATATATCTTCTATAAATTTATTTCTCAGTTCTTCAATCGATGGAAGCTCTTCGCGTATTATTGTACCCATATAATTCCTCCTACTTACTACTATTTGCTGTTTTTTTGTTTTCTTCAAGAATGGCAAGAAAAGCATCAATATTGTTAAAGAAGTTATTTAACTTTTTGATACTTAACTTGCCTTCAACAAAATCTTTGAAGACGCTTTTAAACTCGCCTAATGCCTCACTAGCTTCAGTGAGTTCTTTTGACCTCATTTGCATTGTTAGAATATGCTTTCGTGTTGCAATCCATTCATCTTCATTAGATACCAGTTCTGGTTGAACCAGAGGTTGAATAACTAAACGTTCTTCTTGAGATAACTGAATGATTGCTATCTCTTTTTCCAGTGAATTACTTAATGCTTTAAGTAATTCTTCTTGAATTGTTAGCTCAAGCATAATAGTTTTATTGCGTTTTTCAAGTTCTTCTCGAAGTGCGCTGCTAATTTGAGAACTAACAATTAGACTCGTGATATTTTAAAAAATACCCGAATTCGGAATTAAAGGATTTACCTTAAGCTCATTACCTATTTTATTAAGATTAGTTGCAATTCCTTCAACTTCTTGTTTTGCAGCTTCCGGAGCTTTAGAATCAGCAAGTTCAAAGAGTTTATTGAAGTAAGCTTGCAAAAGTTTATTATGCTGACGAAGGTCTTTTAAAAGTTGCAATCGCTTTTCGTCAACTTCAGAAATTTATTTATAGCGAGCAGATGTAATAGTTCGCTTAAACTGTCTTAACTCTCTGTCTTCTCGTAATAATTGTTCTGAACTAGCTTCGATTGTAATTTCGCCAGATGCCGTCAATAGTTGATTTACAGCTTCAGCATATTTCCCACCAGTTTCAGCAAGTTTTTTGTACTCATCTGTTGAGCGACAGCCAGTTATGAAAGTAGCCATAAGCGCAAATGCTGCAACTGATCGATGAAGCTTTTTATTCATATTTTGGCATTCTTAGAAATTTTTATTCTGCGTTGCACCTTTACATAATATACCCCGACTTTGATAAATGCGTAGACGCACAGCGGCTTGTCGTGAGACATCGCTCTAACCACCAATTAATCGAAGAATTACTCAGTGTAATCAGGACTATCACCAGTGTAATACGCCTTTGGCGTTAAGCAAAGCTTATCGCATAAAGTTATTGTGGTATTGGAAAGTGCGTAGTTTACCGCCGTAGGCATCGCATCAAATTCCATCTAATCTCCATCTTTGGTCTGTAATCGAAGCGTTATCTCTATTACGTCCAGACAGTTCACAATCCCAAAGCTGTAATTGTGCGCCATTGGTAGAACCAGGGGCACCTGCTACATCAATACACTTTCCAGATAATCTATTTCTAATAAACCCCTGACTTGTTACTACCCATCTTTGGTCTGTGGTCGAACCGTTGTCTCTATTACGTCCAGACCGTTCGCAATCCCAAAGTTGCAATGGTGCGCCATTGGTAGAACCAGGGGCACCTGCTACATCAATGCACTTGCCGGATAATTTATTTACGATCAATCCATTTTCTATTACCCATATGTGGTCTGTAGGAGAACCGTTATCTCTGTTACGTCCAGACCTTTCACAGTCCCAAAGTAGCAATCTAGCACCATTTGCAGAACCAGGGGCACCTGCTACATCAATACATTTCCCAGACGATAAGTTACTTATTAATCGCCCATCCCATTCTGCTGGGCAAGGATCTGTTAAACAACCATATGCTGGCTTTTGCTTAGAAAAAAACGTACCAGATGCAATAATTGTTATTACAACTAGCAAAGCTGAAGCTTTTAGTTTATCCATCTTACTTATCCCTATTTAATTTATTGGGTATATGTAGGAAAAATATACTTTTTTTACTCGATTATGGTGAAAAAAAACTTTAACTTCATTGATTTATCCTGTATACAATAATTGTAAATTTGAATCCTACTTCAATTCAGCTTGGGGATATTCCTGCTTAAAATCTGCAACTGATGAACTTGCTAATTCATCCAATATCTTGTCTCCCACTCTTCCAACAGTACATCTTTGTATCGCATCTCTGGCAACATTAAGTAAATAATTTTCCTCTACTTGGCTACCAGAAGAACTTGCTAGGTTCCATGCTTCGACTACAGCACTTTTACCTGTTTGTCGGCTGCATTTTTCTAATCTATTTTGATTTAAATTCTTAGGGGGAAGTACGGTTACAGCAGTAGGTTTTTTATTTGTAAATCCTGGCACATTTGGTTGTAAATTATCTCCTTGTCTGCCACCTACCCTTGCAATATCATCTAAAGCTGCACAACCAGTTAAAAATGCTGATATTATCGGTATGACAATTATCGTAACTGCTACGTCAATTTTCTTCATTGGTTTATCCTAGTTAAAATGAAAAGTCACTTAAGCTTCGGTATTATTATCAAATGAATCTGAATTTGAATCCGAGTCATTTTGTGAGTCTGACGTTAAATTATTATCTTCAGTCTCTATCCCAACAGCATTGAGAACACCAGTAACAAATGCTCCTACGGCAACTTGTGCTACCCCTCTGACAACACCGTTTGTTAAACCAGCAAATAAAGAGCCAACTAATTTATTGTTCATAGCTTTTACCTATTTTTTACGAAAAGTTATAGTTTTAGTAAGATGCTCATGACAATAATGCTCGAAAACTTATGAAAAATAATATTTATATTTGATAAATATTACGCTAATCAAAAGTTAATATGTAAGCAGTATTTCAGAGCATCTTTCAGAAAGGATTATTAAAAATTTAAGTCAAAATCGCTTATAACATCCTCAATATTATTAAGAGTGAAAGTATTATCGGTAACATCATTTAAGTCTTGAATGAATTCACTACCATCGGAAAAAGCTGTACCAGATGCACCCTCTGTAGCAACGTTTAATACTACATCACCAAAAATTCGTGTTTCTTCTCCAAATTCTGCGTCTGGATTAGTTGGATCAATCTCTGTTAAACCTTCACTCAGGGCAGAATTTTGATTAACTGTATTTACAACTGTTTCAGTAACTTGCTTGAAGGCATCATCAAACCATCCCATATGTTCATCCTCCTAAAACTTGCGAAAAGTATTTGTATTTTTCCAGACGTTAAGTACGAATCAAATCTTTACGTCATTTCCGGGAGTAGATAGCGCCTGATATGAAGTGATGAATACAAGATACACAACCTCCTCACCCCAAATCACCTAATGAGCGTTAGCAACATCATTAGCAATTTCCGCAACACAAAACCCCAACTATACTAATACAGCAAATAACCTCATAACAGCAAAAATACTTAGCCTTAAGCGATCGCCTTTATAAAGCTACCAGTCCTTATATTCACTGAATTATAAAGATTACATGTAGTTTATTGCTTGTATAAACACTGGTAGCCTAATATCTATTAGTAAAATTTATTCTGACTATAAGTTTAATGGCATTACATCCATCACCACGAAGCGATGATTTAGCGAAGAAGTTTGCCGAAGCAAACGAGCATTGGAACTTAGAAAAGTTATACCGAGATATTGCAAATGCCAAGCAGCAAGAAAGACGTAGGCAGTGCAAACAACTGACTCCGACTGAAAAAGCTTGTTTGCGGGGATTGCTTTCTGGTTACAGTCCAACTGAGATTGCTACGGAACTTAACCGCGAACCAGGTGGATTGAGGGTTGAACTTTGTAGAGGTTTGTATCGATACATCGAGACTGTAACGGATATGTATATCAAAACTTATAGTAATGTATCAAAACTTCTCGAAAATGCAGGCTACAAACATCAACAAAAATATAGAGACGTTACATGTAACGTCTCTACAATCCAAAATCCAAAATCTAAAATCCAAAATCGCGTTGATTGGGGTGAAGCGATTGATGTCTCTATTTTCTACGGACGCACGGATGAGTTAACTAAGTTACAACAATGGATTGAACAAGATAAATGTCGCTTAATTACACTGTTAGGCATGGGTGGAATTGGTAAAACAGCTTTATCAGTGAAGTTAGCGCAACTGGTGCAAGAAGGATTTGAGTTTGTCATTTGGCAAAGCCTACGTAATTCTCCCCCCCCCCCCCACATTTTTTAGATACATTAATAAAATTCCTTTCTTGCCAGCAAGATACAAATTTACCGGAAACAGTAGGCAGCAAAATCTCCCGACTAATTGAATATCTACGTAATTCGCGCTGCTTGTTGGTTCTTGACAACTTTGATGTTTTACTTAATAACAATCAAGCAGGCAATTATCGTGTTGGTTATGAAGAGTATGGGGAATTGCTGCAACGAGTAGGGGAAGTACCGCATCAAAGTTGCTTAATACTAACTTCGCAGAAAAAGCCAGCAGAAGTAGCAGCGCTAGCTGGAGAAATCTATCCGATTCGTTGTTTGCAATTATCGGGATTAAATAATGATGCAGCACAGAGGATTTTAGCTGCAAAAGGGATTTCTGCGTCGGTGGATGATGAAGAAAGATTAATTGAATTTTATTGCGGAAATCCGCTGGCATTAAAGATAGCAGCAACTTCAATTTTAGATTTATTTGACGGCAGTATTGCTGACTTTTTAGAAGAAGTAGTGCGATCGCCTCGTCCCTATGCGAATATGATTACTACAGGCATGACAAGTTTAAATCCACAAAAAGCTACTCTAAAGACACTTGCAGCCTTAGAATTAGTCAGCAATTATCAGTCAACGTCTAAAGTTTTAGAATTTCCTGCACCTAGATACCCGACTTCTTTAAGAAGTCGGGTATCTGAGGGTATCTGAGACTAAAGATTGCAAGCGATCGCCAATTTAGCATGTCGCAAAAGAGTCTCTTCATCAAGACTATGAACTATATATTGAGGAGTTACCTCAAGTAATTTATCAATTCGTGCTTTAGCTGCTGCAACTACCGACTCATCAAGACTACCGTTATCAAGCGAAACAGAAAAATCTTGCGCGATCGCATATGTTCTTTCCAGAGATGATGAATTGATATTGCGGGACACGATAAATAAATCGCAACCTGCATTAAACGCTTTTGCGACAGTCCCACTTTTCATAAACATATCTGAGACAGCTTTCATATCTAAGTCATCAGATACAATCACTCCCTCAAATTTAAGCTCTTTGCGGAGAATGTCATTTAAAATTAATTTAGACAGCGTTGCCGGCACTGCATCTATCTGAGGAAATAGAATGTGTGCGGTCATAATCATCGGTATCTGTTGTTCGATCAGCGCTTGAAAAGGTATCAGTTCACGCGATCGCAAATCTTCGACTGTCAAATTTAGCCTTGGTAGCTCAATGTGCGAATCTTGACTAGTGTCTCCATGTCCGGGAAAATGCTTCGCACATCCTTTGATTCCCGACTCCTTCAATCCCAAATAGTAATCGCAAGCACCTTGTGCAGCAGTTTGTGCAGTCGTACCAAAAGCCCTCGGTCCAATGACGGGATTCTCAGGATTAGAAAAAATATCCGCTACAGGAGACCAAGATACATTGATTCCCAATGACTTTAATTCTAATGCAGTTGCTTTTGCGACTTCAATAGCCAGTGTTCCCAACAAAAAAGCATGAGGAAATCGAGCGATCGGCAAAGGTGTACGAATCACAGAACCTCCCTCATGGTCAAGAGTGAGAAACATCGAGTCGCGTTCAGCGTATTGTCTTACCTGGTCGATTAGTTCTTTAAAAGCTTCCAGCCAAACTTGATAATGAGTACCTTGACGAAAGTTCTTCGCAAAAAATATCACCCCAATCGGTTTCAATTCACTGAGTGCGCGTTTATCATCATCGCTTAATGTGGTACCCGAAATACCCAGAATCAGGTGATGTCCAAAGCGCTCAAGTTGCGATACTGACATAATGCTTTACCTATGGCAGGAATGGGGAATGGGGACTGGGGGGAGGGGGGGACAAGGGGAAAGGGGGACAAGGGGGACAAGGGGAAAGGGGAAAGGGGAAAGGGGAAAGGGTAAAGGGGGGAAGAAGTAATTTGAAACATCTGTGTGAATTTTAAATAACTCATTCCCTTTCCCCTTTCCCCTTTAACCTTTTCCCCTCCTCAAAATGCCCATTACCAATTACCCATTACCCAATCCCCAATTACCAATTATCCATTACCAATTACCAATTACCAATTACCTATTTTCAATTGCGAGTTTTCTACCTGGTTTAATATTTGCGGTAGAAACAGATGAATTTTTCAAAGTCATTTTTGGTGCGCTACTTTGCAAAATTACGGCTTTATAAGGTACTACTCCAGCGGTTTCACTGTTGATACACCTCGCTGCTTCCCTTGACAAATCGAGACTTCTGGGTGGAATATAAGGACCGCGATCGTTTACGCGCACAATCACAGAGTTGCCATTCTTTAAATTAGTCACCTGCAAATAGGTGTTAAAAGGTAGTGACTTATGAGCAACTGTTAATTCATCTTGATTGTATTTCTCACCATTTGCGGTTGTTCGACCATGAAAATAACCACCATACCAAGAAGCTAAACCAAACATTTTTTTCTTGGAAGGAGTTAAATCATACATTTGTTGCTGTCCTTCCACCAGTGATAAAGCAGGTGCTTGCAAAGCTGAACGAAGATTGTTAATCCACTCAATCGCTAGTAGTTCACCACTGCGGTGAATTTGGTGAGAAATTTCTTTTTGAATTCCAAACAAAAAGCGATTCCCTGCCATTAACGCTGGTATACCATCAACTAATGCCGGTCGGAATTGATTAGCATCTAACCGAGGCAAATTGACGACTTGCGTTAAACGTTGTTGCATTGATTTGGCTTCGATTTCGTTGGGTAAAGTTGCAACTATACGGTTATTTACCCACACTTCATAGTTGTCTTGGTCGCGACGAACAACTACTACTGATGTTCTTGTAATGCCTTGTTCCATCAATGTGGAATAGTTGAAGAAATTTTGCAGCGATCGCAAAATTTTATTTGGCAACAAATCTCGGTTATTCAAGCTTGATTCTATCAACCGAGGAATCGGCAAAACACTTGCCGTTTTTACCGGAATCTTTTCAGATGCAATATCTGGCAGAGAACTACAAAACTGATTTTTACTTTGCTTTACTTTGCTTACGGAAACATTCGATAACTTAGCTTTCGTTGGTGGTGATTTTTTATCACCCCAATCTATCTTCAAAAACCTTGTAGGTAATATGGTCGTACTCCAGACATTTAATCGCTGCTTAGGTATCTCCAAAAATTCCCGATTGTTACTTAATAGTTTATCTAGATTGGATGAAACCTTTGTCGGAGAAACCTTTGGCATAAAACTTGGTGGCAAGTTTTCGCTCAACGACAAAAATGAACCAATCCAGGATGCAATGCAAAAAAATCCAAAAGATAGCATGGTTAAGTCAAGTTTTAGGTACCCGCACACACAATAAGTGCAACCCTAGTTTTGGCAAAGATAATTTTTATCCCAGAAAATCAAACTGTATATCCTTTGCGCTCTTCAGACAAATCTCTTTTTAGTTAGAGGCACGCGGTGGGAGCGATCCCCAGCAGAAATCATATTATCCTGTTGTTGGCAAATAAGTAAATAAAGCTTTGAGATGATGTCGATTACTTACTACTTTTTGATTTAAATTTGTTATAAATAACTTCAATAAAAGCCTTAAAATAAATAACTATCACTTAATTAACAACAGTAATAATACTAAAATTATTTTAATAAATGATATATATAATACATGTTTTTATTGATTTACTGAAGCAAAATATACTATGAAGCGAAGAGCATTGTTTACCAATGCCGGAAAGTTATCAAGCTCGCAAATGCTCATGATTGTTGAATAAATCAGTGATTTAGAGATAATAATCATGAATGAACTTGCAGTAGTTTTTGAAAAAACTGGTTTGAATTGCTACCAATTGTTTTGAAAAGACTATTAGCATCTTTTCCAACTTAGGTATAGCAAATATACTTTCAGATAAAATTATTTAATAATCTGTCGTTCCCAGAAGGTATAAGGCTGAATGGGCAAGGTTTTCATCTTTTTGTGGTGCAGCAAAATCACATAAAAACTCAGGGATGAATAATTTGAATAATTTATAACTCAGACAAATAAGTTTTAATGAAGAACTAAATAAAAAATTTAAAATCGGCAAATCCAAGCGGGGAAAGGGGAGAGGGGGGGATGGGGAGATGGGGAGAGGGGGGGACAAGGAGATGAGGAGACAAGGAGATGGGGGGAAAGAATTATTCTTATTGTCTCCCTGTCCCCTTGTCCCCTTGTCCCCTTGTCTCCCTTGTCTCCCTTGTCTCCCTTGTCTCCCTTGTCTCCCTGCAAGAAAGCCCCCCTCCCCCCTGCCTCTTCAGAGACGATCGCACTCCTGGATGATAAATGTAACGGATTGCAACGTATAATGAAAACGAGAAAACAATTAAGAAATATTGAAGAGCAGTAAGGTTAAATGCGAGTAGCGATCGCTGGTGCGGGTTTAGCAGGACTTTCCTGCGCGAAATATCTCACGGACGCAGGACACACACCGATTGTTTTGGAAAGCCAAGACGTATTGGGTGGTTTAGTGGCAGCGTGGAAAGACTCAGACGGCGACTGGTACGAAGCCGGATTGCACGCTTTCTTTGGAGCATACCCGAATATGCTTCAGTTATTAAAAGAGTTAGGAATTGAAGACCGGCTGCAATGGAAACAGCACACGCTAATTTTCAATCAGCCAGAAAAGCCGGGAACGCTTTCACGTTTTGATGTTCCGGATATTCCGGCACCTTTCAACGTGATCGCGTCGATTCTTCGCAACAATGACATGCTGACTTGGGAGCAAAAAATTAAGTTCGCTATAGGACTACTCCCAGCTGTGGTTCGCGGTCAGAAGTATGTTGAAGATATGGATAAGTACACTCTCATAGAGTGGCTGAGAAGGCAAGGTGTAGACGAACGGGTGAATAGTGATATTTTTATCGCTGCATCCAAAGCGTTGACCTTTATCAATCCAGATGAAGTTTCCGCGACAATTCTACTAACAGCGCTGAATCGCTTTCTCCAAGAGAGATACGGCTCTAAAATTGCCTTCTTGGATGGTTCACCTACCGAGCGATTGTGTCAGCCGATAGTAGACCATATAACGAATGGTGGTGGCGAAGTGCGGTTAAATGCGCCCCTGAAAGAGATAATGCTCAACTCTGATGGTACTGTGAAAGCATTTCTAATTCGGGGATTGAATGGGGCAGCAGATGAAATTATCACCGCTGACTTGTATGTTTCGGCAATGTCGGTGGATGTAATGAAAGTGATGTTACCAAAACCTTGGCAGTCAATAGAGTTTTTCCAAAAGCTCGAAGGTTTGTCAGGTGTGCCGGTAATTAACTTGCATCTGTGGTTTGACCGGAAACTGACAGATATAGACCACTTATTATTTTCGCGATCGCCTCTTCTCAGCGTTTATGCTGATATGAGCAACACCTGCCGCGAATACGCGAATAGCGATCGCTCAATGCTGGAATTAGTTTTAGCACCAGCGAAAGATTGGATCGACAAATCCGATGAAGAAATTGTCAGCGCTTCCCTTGCGGAACTGAAAAAACTCTTTCCTGACGACTTGGGGGGAGATAATCCAGCAAAACTGCTGAAATATCATGTCGTCAAGACACCGCGATCGGTTTATACCGCCATACCCGGTCGCCAACAATACCGCCCCACCCAAGTTACCCCGATAAGTAACTTCTATCTCGCAGGTAGTTATACCATGCAACGTTACTTAGGGAGTATGGAAGGTGCCGTGCTTTCTGGTAAGCTTACAGCGCAGGCGATTTCGGAAGTACACCCGGAGGTAAATTCCTCAAGCCTGCAAACGCCAACCCGACCGCCTGCAACGAATGCTGCAACTGCCTGATTCCAAAGCGCGCATGAAAACGCTGGTCTCTGTGGATGAGTCCTATAAACTTTGTCGCCAACTCATAGCAAAGTACTCCACGACTTTTTACCTTGGCACTTTGTTAGTGAGCAAGCAAAAGCGTCCCGCTATTTGGGCAATTTACGCTTGGTGCCGCCGAACAGACGAACTGGTGGATGGTCCTGCATCTGCTATGACTACGACGGAAACTTTAGATTTATGGGAACAGCAGCTAGAATCTATTTTTAGCGGCTGCCCTTTTGAAAATTTCGATGTAGCTTTGGTAGATACCATCCAACGCTTCTCAATGGACATTCAACCCTTTCGGGATATGATTGCCGGTCAGCGTATGGACTTATACCGTAGCCGCTACGAAACATTTAAAGAGTTATATCTTTACTGTTACCGTGTAGCAGGCACCGTCGGTTTGATGTCAACGGCAGTGATGGGAGTTGATACAAACGCCAACACAGCGCCGTGGAATCGCCAAAAACCGATATACATTCCCACCGAAGAAGCGATCACTTTAGGAATTGCCCACCAACTCACCAACATCCTCCGCGATGTAGGTGAAGACGCAAGGCGAGGACGAATCTACATTCCCCAAGAAGACTTGGCGCGATTTGACTACACCGAGCAAGATTTGTTGAAAGGTGTTGTCGATGAGCGCTGGCGCTCTCTGATGCGTTTTCAAATTGCCAGGGCACGTCAATATTATATCAAAGCAGAAAAAGGAATATCTTACTTGTCACCCGATGCCCGCTTGCCTGTGTGGGCATCTTTGATGCATTACAGTCGCATTTTAAGCGTTATTGAACGTAACGATTATGATGTGTTTAGTCAACGCGCCTATGTAGCTCAGTGGAAAAAGTTAAGCAGTTTGCCAGTAGCTTGGCTGCGATCGCAAGCCCTCTAACTTTAGTCGATAGTTGGTGGATAGTGGATAGTCGATAGTGGGAGCGTAGGAGCGTAGTATTTTTTGACCCCCAACCCCCAACAACCATCAACTATCCACTATCCACTAACAAATAACAAATAACAAATCCCCCTTGACTGTGCCTTGAAAATCTGATATTATTCATATTCGTGACACTGGAGAGGTGGCTGAGTGGTCGAAAGCGGCAGATTGCTAATCTGTTGTACGGCAGGCAACTCCGTACCGAGGGTTCGAATCCCTCCCTCTCCGTTTTCCCAGTCTGCATATCACACTAAGAGTGTGAATTGAGGTTCGTAGTAGGCACTTCAGTGCCTAAGATAAGCGCTTAAGCGCTTACTACGAACCTCTATCAAAAGTGTGAATTTCTGCTCGTAGTAGGCACTCTTCGTGCCTAAAATAAGCGCTTAAGCGCTTACTACGAACCAGTAAAAATTATCGACTAAGAGCAGATACTTTTATTCCCCAAGGATGATGCCCTAAGGATGATGATATGATTTATCATCCGGAGTCCTGATAATCCAGTTAGAATATTGCTTTCAGGCTCCCACAAATCAGAGGAGTGAAAGTAATTTATGAAAAAAATCAATTCCGCCTTAGCTCTAAGTTTAGCTACTTTATTATCTGGCTTTTTAGCGGCAGCTTGTACGAAAACCACTACAACTACTAGTAGCACCACTACCACAACTAGTGGTGCTACTACTGCCCCAGCTAGTTCAACTACCACAGCGAGTAATGCCAAAGGACTGAAAATTGGTTCGCTGTTACCCTCAACTGGTGACTTAGCTTCCATCGGTCAGCAGATGGTGGGTGCTATTCCCTTACTTGTGGATACAGTTAATGCCTGTGGTGGGGTGAACGGTGAAAATGTCACCCTCATCCCTGTAGACGACCAAACCGACCCCAGAGCCGGTGCTGCGGGGATGACGAAATTGGCAACCGTAGATAGAGTTGGTGGTGTAGTTGGGTCTTTTGCCAGCAGCGTTTCTACAGCCGCAGTTTCCATCGCTACACCCAATAAAGTGATGTTGATTTCTCCAGGTAGTACTAGCCCGGTATTTACCGAAAAGGCAGGCAAAGGAGATTATAAAGGTTATTGGGCGCGTACTGCTCCCCCCGATACCTACCAAGCATTAGCCTTGGCTCAACTTGCGAATAAAAAAGGCTTCCAAAAAGTTTCCACAGTTGTAATAAATAACGACTACGGTGTAGGCTTTGAAAAAGCATTTGTCCAAGCTTTTGAAAAATCAGGTGGAACAGTAGTTAACAAAAATAGCCCCACCCGTTACGACCCCAAAGCCACCACTTTTGATACCGAAGCTCAAGCAGCTTTTGCCGGGAAACCGGATGCAGTGCTGGTCGTAGCTTATGAAGAAACTGCTAGTTTACTACTAAAAACTGCTTATCAGCAAGGTCTGGCTCAGGGAGTACAGATTATGCTGACAGATGGCACCAAGTCAGATACCTTCCCGAATAGAGTTGGGAAAGCTGGTGATGGTAAATATATTGTTAGTGGAGCGATCGGCACCGTACCTGGTTCCAATGGTAAAGGATTAGACGCTTTCGCCAAGCTTTGGCAATCTAAAAAAGGCTCTCCACCAGCACCATACACCGCTCACGCTTGGGATGCAGCCGCTTTGTTAGCATTGGCAGCACAATCTGCTAAAGATAATACAGGCGTCGGCATAGCCAGCAAAATCCGTGAAGTTGCCAATGGTCCTGGTACAGAAGTTGCTGATGTCTGCGAGGGACTGAAGTTACTCAAAGAAGGTAAGAAAATTAACTACCAGGGAGCCAGCGGCAACGTAGATATTGACCAAAATGGCGATGTGGTCGGTGTTTACGATGTTTGGACAGTTGGCGACGACGGTAAAATTAAGACGATAGATAAAGTTAGCCCTAAGTAAAAATTGGGTAATGGGGAATGGGTAATGGGGAATGGGTTTTGCCAATCATCAATTCCCAATTCCCAATTACCTATTCCCAATTCCCAATTCCCAATTCCCAATTACCTATTAGATTTAAAAGCGACCGAAGTTGTAACCAACTCCAATCGACAATCCGATGTCGGTTTCATCAAAAAATGCGGCATTTACAGCAGCATTTGCCGTAAATTGAGCATTTAGAGGCACATCAACGCCACCAGTTACTAAAAAAGCGGCTTGAGTGTCATCCCCAGTATTAATCGCTGCACCAGCCCCAACATAAGGAGCGATCGGTAATGGTTCGCTAAATGGATCTGATGCCTGCTGAAAGGAAAAGTCGTAAGTAACAGGAATCAAAAAAGCAGTATTGTCGCCAATTACTGCCGACGGTCGCACTGATATGGCATTTGACAATCCTATTTTGCTAATCACCATAAAATTGCCGTCGCCCACAGCGGAGTCACCACCACTTATACCAATGTTGGCAGCGATACCAACATAGCTACTGCCACCACGGGTAGGTCTACCCGGATCAATATCCGCTTGTGCCACCTGAGAATTAGATTTTGGTAAAGATGCTTGAAATTGCGCTTGCGGGTATTGAGCAGTTAGTGCCGCAGATGAGGTTGACGTTGTTCCGGGAACAGGCGTGACTATTCGATTAGCAGTTTCCTCTGTATTGATGCCTGGGAACTGTTGCCCAGTTGTAGAATCTGATACCAAAACTGGATTGCCTTCTGATACAGTAGAGAAGTTTTGGCTTTGAGTCTCTACCCCAGCACTCGTTTGGTCAACAGACACTTCAGTTGTGGATAGCTGAGTTGATTGTTGAACCGCTGGTACTGTCTGAGCAACAGCAGATAAGCCGCTACCTAGAACTGCTACAGTTACACTGGTCAGGCAAAAAACACGTTTACGAAGAAAAATATTACTCACATTCACTCCTCTAAGAATATTGCCAAAATAGATAAGGGTTTAGTTGTTTTGAGTCAACTTCTGGCAATATTCAAAATTTAACACCAAAAAATCAATTCACACATACTTAATTAGGTGGAAAGTATTTAATATCTGACACCATAAAATCAAGTAATATATCCTGAATTTAACGGTTGACAAAAATTAACTATACTTATTCCTATGAAAATGGGGAGTAGAGACGTTCCGCGCTCTCTCCAGTCTCTACGGCAGTTCGGAATGGTGATGCCTCCGCATGAAAGTGCAACAGTGCTGATGCAGCAGTTGTTTTTGCTTTGCACAGCCGGACCAACAAAAATTGCATTACAGTAGTTTTTACATTAATCGACTATCCCAGTCTCTGGACTCTGCTTTACAAATTTTTTACCCGGAGCGATCGCCTAACTTCTGCAACTAAAAACAGATAAAATCTCGAAATTTCCGGCTTTTCTTGACTTTATACCTACTGAACTTCATATTTTTTTCATGAAAAATAGGTGAAGCTACTATTATCTTTTTATCTTTTATGTTAAGCTATGAGTTATTATCAAATTGAAGTCGTGAGAAAATTTCCTGTAAGCTTAAATTTTATCTCCGGCAAAAATTTGGTAAATCAAAACCAAAATTATATTGCTCCTCAACTTACTTGGTTTTGAATTAGTTTCTCACATTACAGATTGTGTGGTTAAATGTTCTAGTTTTGTTCGTGATAATTAAGGGCGTAGATAAAGCAGATTCGGGGTCAGGCAGCTTTGCATGATTGTTCTTCATGTAAAGAAAGCATGATTGGCGCGATATCGCCCCGTCAGGAATGTTTATCCACAATTGATGTAACTGCTACTAAATGGCTTTCATGTATTGCCAATTTACTGTATTCATATTTGATGACAAATGTCTAGACCCAGAAAATCCTGAACATTGAAAGAACAATATTGAATCTTGGAACTTCTCCTCACGCTTCACTGTATATTGTTTTTTTTGTAAACAAGTTGAAAAGTTATCACGTACTGGGCGCTACCATGAAGAAAGTTAAAATTCTGAACTTGGAATTTGACAATTTGTCAAAGAGAGAGTTTTTAGAAAACTTACAATCGGGGGTAGTATTTACGCCCAATGTCGATCATCTCATCAAACTCGAAAAAGACCCGGAATTTTTGCAAGCATACAGCATTAGTGATTATAACCTTTGTGACAGTAAAATCCTGATTTATGCTTCAAGATTTCTCGGAACACCAATCAAAGAAAAAATATCCGGATCAGACATATTTCCTGCGTTCTACAATTACCATAAGAAAAATGAAGAAATAAAGATTTTTCTTTTAGGAGCAGGTAAAGGAGTAGCTCTCACCGCACAAAATAAGATAAATCAAAAAATCGGCAGAAATATGGTAATTGCTACATATTCTCCGCCTTTTAGGTTTGAACATGACGTAGAGCAATGTCAAAACATAATTGACATGATTAATAATTCAGGTGCTACAGTTCTGGTGATAGGTGTTGGTGCTCCAAAACAAGAAAAGTGGATATACAAGTACAAAGATAGTTTGCCATTTATCAAAATATTTATGGCATTAGGAGCAACTATCGATTTTGAAGCAGACAATGTGAAAAGAGCGCCTAAATGGATGAGTGAAGTAGGATTAGAATGGTTGTTTAGATTATTACGCGAACCGAAAAGATTGTGGAAAAGATATTTAGTAGATGATGTTGTTTTCTTTCTACTACTTTTCAGACAAAAATTTAATTTATTTCGGAAAAAAGACCGTAAGGATGATAGCAGAATTTGGGAAATTGTTGATAGATTGTAATTAGCCCTGGCGACTAGAAGTCGCGGTTCATGTTGCACACAGACAAAGCCCGCAGAACATCGCGGGCTAAATAACAAACTTCTTAAAAAAGTCTGCTTTGAAGTAGATTTAATAAAATGGATTGTCAAGTAGGGGTTTTGGTGCGTTAGGACGAATGTCCTAACGCACCCTACATTTTATATTTTTCATGTTGACCTACTTAGATTGAGTTGTAATTTGATAAATCAGTTGTTTTGGCTCGTTTATGCTTGCATTACTAATTCAGCTAGGTTCTTTAAATCGGCTTGTCTAGATAACATTTCTGGTGTTTGTTCGAGTCCGACTTTATCTAATATTTGGCTCCAGCGATATACCCAGTCGTGGCGTAATAGTGAGTTAATAATATTGTCTTGACGTATTCTCTTTATGCGCTCAGGCTGTGCGTCAAGTTCTGCTATGATATCAGCTATATTAACGGCATTGTAGGGTATTTCAATTACTGCATCTTGCCAATTCAAGTATGTGGTATAAGCTTCACAAATTGGAGGAGTTCCAATCATTATTGCTCCTCCTGCTGCTCCTTCAAAAAAGCGAGAGCCTAATTCTTCTTGATTACCTGTTTGATTAACGCTGTCAAATTTGGCTTTATTAGCGATAAAATAACGGCTTCTTTTAATTAGATTAATATATAAAGTTCGATGTTCTTTATAATCCATCATTTGCAGACCTTTGAGAGTGTCATATAAATATAAAAAATTGTCTTCTGCTAGTTCTATTAAAGCTTTGTGTACTATTGGCGAACGACGACCGATGCTATAGACATCAATATTTCTTTGAGGTTGATGCGGATAGGGGCAAAATTTGATAGCATCGACGGCATAAGGTAGAGAGTAACAAGGACGTTGAATTAAATTAGCGATCGCATCAACACTCTTGGCTTGAGTCGTGAAAATATAATCAAAATCTTTGACAAGTTCCAGACAAAGCTTAGTCTTATGTTCCAAAACTTCTTTAGCCCATATTTCATCTATCCATAAAACAGCTTTATGACTCTTTTCTCGCCATTGTTTTATTGAATTTATACAGGTAATATCCCAAAAGTGCTGACAGATAAAAAATAATAAATCATATTCTTTATCCACAGTTGATGTTCGGCAACCTGATTTGAGAAGCTTGCCGTTACCTACAGTTAATGCCGCGTAATTTGCTAACTTTTTATTTATTTGCTTTCTCAAGCCAGAAGCGAACTCAGGTGTCAGCATATCAGCATAGTCAAAAGTGCAAATTGCATCTTCAAATTCATATTCGGCAGAGCGAAAAGCTTGAGAATGCAAGTTTCTCATGGATATAATTAAAATTCGTGGTTTGAGATTTTTTGACATGTTAAAATTTACCTCACGCAAAGGCAAGGTAGCGCGTTGCGGTGAGTCCACTCGGCGGTTGCCTGTACCGTCCCGTCGAAGTGGCGAACCCGAAGGGGGGTGGAGGAGTTTGTAGCGACTGCCGCGCGGAGGCGCAAAGAAAGAGTGTAAAATTAGGGGTTTTGGAGAAGTTTATTTCAGTAGCTTATTTAAAAGCTTTTGTTTGGGAGCGTTTATATTTTGCCAGTCATCTAGGAGAATGCCGCCAGTACCTTTACTATTGGGATTCCAACACCAATAAGCAAAGCTCAACTTTTTCTTAGCAATGTAATCGACAAGAAAGCGTTGCCAAATTCCTTCTTTTGATTTGTTATCTACAAAATATCCGCCAAATTCACCAATTAAAATTGGGGCGATACGCTGAGTGGCAATATAATTAAATCCAGTTTCCCAGCGTTGATAAAGGTTTGCCGGGAATATCGGATCTGCAAACCACGACACATTAGAACCACCGTATTCGTGAGGTGAATATACTAGCTTTTTGGGTATTTTCAGACGCACTGGATATTTGCGGACACCTTCGAGATTTGCACCCCAAAAGTAATTTGACTGTTTTTGACCGGGCACATTTTTCTCTATTCCTTCAACGAGAATTAGCCAATTTGGGTTTATACTGAGAATCTGATTTCCTGCCCGCTGTGCAGCTAATCGCCAATCTGTTGCTTGGTTCCCAGTTCCCCAACTAGCACTACCGTGGGGTTCGTTTTTCAAATCGGCTCCGATGATGTTGGTGTATTTTTTGTAACGATTTGCCAGCATTTTCCAAGTGTCAATCCAGTCTTTCTCAGTGAATCCGTCTCCGTACCATAATTCGGAAATATGGTCATCTTTAAGACAGTGACTGTCTAACAGAATCAGCAACCCTTGGCGTTGAGCTTCTTGAATTACTAAATCCATGACTTCAAGGGGGGTTTTGCCTTGCAAATCTTTATTTGCATCGATAGAAAAGTTGATACCGCTGATGTTTTGAGAACGCAGTGCTTCTACGGAATAAGGTAAGCGGATGAAGTTGTAGCCCAAACTTTTAATTTGAGCGAGCATGTCTTTATAGTCTCTGCTCCAAAGACCATGAGGTGCATGTGTGTTAATTTCTATACCAAACCAGTTGATGCCGCGCAGCATGACAATTTTACCTTTAGCATCAACAATCTGAGAACCGCGAGTGGATAAAGGCAAGATAATATTAGTAGCTGCGGCTTCTGTGCTGCTGGGGAACTGTGGCGAAAAAAGGTAGAGATTTGTAGAGAGTAAAATTAAGATGAAGCCAATGGCAATTTTTGCTGTGAAGCTTCTCCATAGTATTGAGTTGAGTCGTTGCATTGTAAAATGTTTGTATTAAAGATGATTTATGGCATAAGTAATATCCGCAAGAAATTTCGAGTGGCGGTTTTCTGACCAGGCGATCGCCTCGGCACAAATATCTGGTATTGTGTTTAAAGTTAATAATTGAACCAAATAAAGAGCGAATTCTTCTGGTTTTTCGGCAACTATAACTGAAGAGGGATATTCAGATATGCCACGTAATGCAGTAGGTGTTGCTACTAAAGGAGAACCGGAAGCGATCGCATCCAAAGTTTTTATCTGTACCCCACCCCCACTAATAGAGGGAATTGCTAATACTTTTGCCTGTGCCATAAATGTTTGGACACTGGGGACAAAACCGCAATAATTGATATTAGGATACTGTCCTTTCAACCATTCGGCACCTAATCCAGCAATATGAATTGATAGATTTGTGGGTAAGTGCGGATAAACTTTTTCTAAAAACCAATTCAGCCCTAATTTATTAGCTTTCCATGTCCAAGAACCGATAATACCAATGTCAAAGTTTTTGACTGTAGGTTGATGTGATGATATTTTCAAGCTAGAAGGTAGATGAAAAATTTTCGTTGTTTTATTGATGTCTAGAAAGTAGCTAGCATCATATTCTGTAAATGTCCAAACTTGTGTAGCTGTTTTCGCAAAATTATCTTCCATATCTTTGATGAGGTCAGTTTCTCGCTGATATATATGTTGTGATATCTGGCTTTGAGAGTTTTTTAATTGCGCTAGATATATTTCATGTTCAATGTTATGAGCGATGAATATAATTTTTGCTTTGTTGTTAAGGAAAGGTGCTAACCAGCCGATTTGGGCATGATCTATTAGGAAAATGTCAAATTTATCTTTTTTTAAAAGAGTTTTGAGTTGATTGATGTATTTTTGAGAATAATATTTGGCTGAGGAGTAGGGAAGATTTTTTAATAGTCCTAAGCTCATCCAAAGCATAGGATAAAGTCGGGATTTGTCGGTTTCTATGTGTCTTTGGGCGATGGGTATTTCATTGTTTTTTGGTTGGAAAATACTGCTTGGGCGTTGATATCCTAGGATTAAGGCTTCATGTCCATTATGTTGAAGTGCATCGATAAATGATTGTGATGCAATTTCACCGCCTGTTGTTTTTTTACTAGGAAGGACGGTTGTTAAGTATAATATTTTCATTAGGTAAGTTTGGAGTTTTTAGGTAGTAAGCACTTTAGTGCTTAAATCAGCGTTGAAACCTATTAAATAATTTGTAAGGTGTATTGAAGAGTTGGGTTCTCACAATTGCAGGAGATGAGTTGAGATGCACCTGTTTAACGAACCGCCAAGATGCCAAGAGCGCCAAGAGAAGAGGGGGAGAGAATCTATTTTTGAAGGGTTATATTCCTTGAGTTATTTTGTAGGCTTGGTAGCGCATTCCGGCGATACCTGCTAGGGTTCCTACGCCTTTGTAGATACGTAATAATGCTTTAATAAATTGATGCTGTCCGAGGAAAAGGGAGGGAAGGATGAAGCATAATCCTTGAGCTATTAGTGCGATTCCTTTGGTGATGCGTATGGTGAGTAGGATTATTGAAGGGTAAAGTTCGCGCTCGCAAATGCTGTGTCTGCTCCAACCTAAATAACCGCGTTGGAGTATCCATTTGATGTTAGTACGGCTTTCGGGTATCCACTCGTAAACTAAGGCTTGGTCTGCCCATATTAGTTTATATCCTGCGCGGTGAAGGCGCATGAAAAAGTGGGAATCTTCGCCGCCGCTGAGTGCAAAACGCTCGTCGAAAATTTTATCTATGTTGTGTAAAATTGAGGAGCGAATTAGTACGTTGTTGGTAAATGCAACTTTGAGTTGATGTCCTGTTGGGTGACGTTGTGGCTCAAAAAATTTACCTTGGATAATCCAGTTAGGTACGTCTGATTTGATAAAGTGCGGTAATGCGGGTCCGGTTACTACGTCTGCATTATGTGTTTGTTGAACGAATAAAAGTTCATCTAGCCAAGATGGGTGGGGAACTTCGTCATCATCTATGAAAGCGATGAAGTTTGCGTTTTTGTTAACGCAGGCGATCGCTTTATTTCTCGCATAGGAAATACCCCGCTGTCGTTCAATGGAATATTTCATTTTCCATTTGAATTTAAGCAGTTGACTTGTGCAAACTTTACTCGCTGAACCAGTGACATCGTTATCAACAATGATTACTTCTATTTCTGGTGTTTCACACTTGTTAAAAGTTAGCTGATTTAAATTTGTTAGCAAGCGGTTTAATCCTTCAGGACGTTTATAACTTGCTACGCATACTGAAATTAGCATTCTTTCTCCTTATCTAAAGTTTGGCTCTTTTTCTTGTGCCATTACTGCCGTATAGCTGTAAATTTGAGCTTGTTCTGACTCTATAGCCATTGAAAAAATTGTGGACACATATAGAATCCAAAAGATGCTGTTAGTAGCTAAAAGGGTACTTTCGCTGATGTTATAAATTACCAAAAAGCTTAGATACATTAATGTCCACAGTCCTTCTACGTTTTTGGTAATTCTTAACCAGCGTACTCCTTGGATACAAGCTGTTGTTAAGCTCAATAAAAATACAGCTAATCCGGATATACCTAATTCGGCTAATAAATCCATGAAGCCGTTATGACCGTAGGGACATTCCCATTGAAGTGTACGCCAAAGATAGGCAGTGACATCGCTATCCCAATCTCTCCAAAAGCCATTGAATCCGTAACCTAATAAAGGACGTTCTTGAATGAGTTCAAGCATTACACTCCATAACTCTGTGCGTCCTGTTAATGTCAAATCTCTCCCTAATGCACTGGTGATGAAGGGTAAGTTATCGACAAACAAAATGGCTGCACTTCCGATTACTAGAATGATCGCGATCGCTATCGGTACTAATTGGTTATAATTACGCCGCCAAGTTCTATACAACGGCATAATTATCATCAACACTACAAACACAACTAAAGCTGTTTTGGATGTTGAACGGACTATTAAAACAATGGAAAAAACATAGCCTATCCACGGCAGCCACCGGTATTTACTGTTAGCAATTGAATCAGAAATTGCTACAAACAAAAATACCATATTACTCAAAACCATCAACCGTCCCAAGAGGTTTTTGTGCGACATTATACCCCGCCAAGCACCTGCGTGAACGCCTCCCTCTTGAATGGTCATTAAACCGTAAAATGGCAATCCTATGGCAAACACAATACTAAGTAAAATTACCAAACCTAGCGCCCAGCTTAATAACTGTAGTTGCTCTCGCAAGCTGTAACGCAAAGCTAGATATATCCCAAATAGAGTTGTTCCTAACAACAATAAACTGCGGCGTAGGGTAATATCTGGTGCTACAGTCCAAATTGCTGATGCTAATGCAATTCCTACCAGTACCCAAATTAAAAAGTCCTTTTGTGCAATTAGTAGAAAACTCTTCCGTCGTGTCGCAAGCAAAAGCAAAGTCACCATATAAATCCCCATGAAAAGTAAGGGACTATATGGATCTTGGGGAATACTACCATTTGGACTTTCTAATAGCACTGGTATCAAGGCAGCTGTTGAAAGAAAAAGAGAAAATACAACAAATGCCTTTTCAACTAGCCTTGTAAATCTAAGCATCACAACTCTATTTTTTCACTTGAGTACTGCTATCAAAAGGAAATTACAAAAGACTAAAAAGTGCCTTTTAATAGCATGATTAGCTTTGCCAAAATTGCCGATAAAGTTATTTAATTAACAAGTCAGCACGCAGATGTTATCAATAGCTAATCCGGAATACCATCTGTACAAATTTCTAGTCAGCTATAAATCAATGCATTAACCTGTAATTACCAGCTTTGAGAATTTGAAGAGCGGTAGAACTGAAAAAATACTATCCTGGTTAAGATTTGACGCGGCTCTGCCCCCAAATTTAACTTGGAATAAAGAATTTTAGGATTAACTTTACTTAATCTTCATCAAGAATATTTTTTGATGAAATTTTGACTAAGCGCAGTGCATTATTCTGTTAACAGGATATGTTGAGGATATCTAGACTTGGAAAAATTTTGGTAAGTATCATGTCTCTTATTCTCAAAAATCGATTTATTGAGACATAATTAATCCAAGATATAAAGTCTACAAGATAACTTTATGTTGACTGTTCGCTCTTTTTCTCAACAATCCAATCTAGGTTTTGGCAATCGCAACATTAGCTATTGGTAGCTATCCAAATTATCTGCCTACCTCGGTTGGAAAAAAAATTAAGTTTTCCGAAAGAGAATTATCAAATTGATATCCTCAACAGTTTTGCATGGGAACGCAGATGCCAATTAAGGAAGAAGATTTGCAGGAACTGAAAAATTCCAACTCATCGTCAAGAGAATCTTATGGGTTTTGGAAAAAACCTGAAGGCAATGAAAACAATCAAGGTTTGAGTCAAATTGTTACAGTTTTACGCCGCAGGGTAGCTGTAATTGCTAGTGTGGCAGTTATCGTTACAACAGGAACAATTGGCTGGAGTGCAACTCGTATTCCCAAGTATGAAGGCAAGTTTCAACTGTTAGTTGAACCGTTAAAAACGTCTGATAATGAGTTACTGATTTTGCTTTCGCAAACGTTGCAGCAAAATGTCAACGAAATCAGCAGACAAAATACTACTGCGTTGGATTATCAGGCTTTAATGGAGGTTTTGAAAAGTCCGAAGCTGATAAATCCAGTAATTCAAGAACTGCAAAAACAATATCCGGAAATTAGCTACGATCGCTTGGTTGGCAATGATGTATCTGGTAAGCTAGCTAGCGGGCGAGAAGGTACACTGTATGTTAACCGGATGGCGAAAGGTAAAGATGAATCTCGAATTATTGAGGTTCGTTATCGCGATTCCGATCCGCAAAAAGTCCAGATTGTATTGGATCGGATATCGCAAGCTTATCGAAAGTACAGTCAAGACCAACAGCAGACGAATTTACGTCAGGGAATCAAATTTGTTGATGAACAATTGCCAAAATTGCGGTATCGGGTAAATGCGCTGCAAGGTCAACTACAATTTTTTCAGCAGCAACATGACTTGTTTAACCCGCAGCTACAAGGGGAACAACTGTTAAAAAGACGCGATGAACTGCAAGCTACGAAGTTAGAAACTGAGAAAAAATTGGCTGAGGCAAAATCACTGTATCTTTCATTACAAGGTCAGTTGGGAATGCCACAAAATGAAGCGATCGCAGCTTCAGCTTTGAGTGAATCACCTCAATATCAACAGATACTCACTCGCATCCGCGACATAGAAGCCAAAATTGCTACAGAATCAGTTCGTTTTAGTGACGAAAGTCCTACAATCAGGCTTTTGCGCGAACAACGAGAAAAACTATTACCTTTATTAAATAAAGAAGCACAATTAACATTAGGAAATAACGCACCCGATGTCGAATTAAATTCATCGCAAGTAGGCGGTTTTCAAAATTCTGTTCGTCGCGAACTTATCCAACAACTAGCTAATAATACTAACCAAGTTAAGTCACTCGAAGCCAGTTTATCAGCTACAAAAGCGGCTCAAGTTAAATTAAATCAACAAATTCTTGAATATCCAGTACTTTCACGTCAGTACGCTAATATGCAACGAGAATTGCAAGCAGCTACTGATACACTGAATCAGCTTTTAAATCGCCAAGAAGCATTGCGCGTAGATGCTGCACAACAAGAAGTTCCTTGGGAACTAATTATGCCTCCCACATTACCGCGTAACAAAACCGGTCAACTAATGCCCGTTTCACCTAGCGGTGCAAGTAACATACTTTTGGGAGGAGTTGCAGGTATCCTTTTAGGCGTTTTAGTTGCTTTTGTTCTCGATAATTTAGAAAATGTCTACCACGATGGTGACGAGATAAAACAGACAACTCAATTGCCTTTATTGGGGGTAATTCCTTTCCATAAAGAACTGAAAAAATTGGCGCGTGCAGGTGATGTAGTTCAGTTAACTAAAAAACACAATCCGGAACGCGAACTAGATAATCATGCTAAATCTGTACAACACAAATCGGCTCAGTTTATAGAAGCATTTTGCTCATTTTATACGAAAGTGCAATCTTATAAAATGGAGGCTTCTATTCGCTCAATTGCTATCACTTCCGCAACATCTGGCGAAGGTAAAACCACAGTGGCGGCATATTTAGCACAGATGGCGGCAGAAGCCGGAGCGCGAGTATTATTAGTAGATGGAGATTTACGCCATCCGCAAATACATCTGAGATTCGGTTTATTAAATAATCAGGGATTGAGTGAAGTACTTTCTGACGGTATAGATATCAGCAAAGTAATTCAGCAATCACCTTCAGACGATAATTTGTTTATCTTGACTGCTGGGAGAATACCTGTTAACCCAACAAAGCTTTTGTCTTCATTAACAATGCAGACTTTTATCGATAGATCGCAAACAAATTACGACTTAGTTGTGTATGATACACCACATCTTTTAGGTCGTCTCGATACCAATGTTTTGCTTTCGCAAGTAGATGGAATTGTGTTAGTTACTGGATTAGGTAAAGCACTTCGTCCTACTTTGAAACAAGCATTAGAAGAATTAAAATCTTCTCGTGTTTCCATTTTGGGTACGGTTGCTAACACCGTTGAACATTAATATTGTAGTAAGGGCTTCAGCCCTTAAAAGTTTTTGCTTGAGCGCTGAAGCGCTCACTACGAAATAATAATACCCTATGCTTTAATGTATTAGAATATGACATTCATTAATAAGCGCCATCTACAGAAACCGAATTTTCTTGACTCATTAATTAATCGACTTCAAGAAAAACTATCTAGCCAGTTTCTTCGCAATCTTAGCTGGCTAGGTATAACAGAAATCGTCTACAGAGTCTTGCGTTTAGGATTGGTAGTCATCATTGCTCGTTTTTTGACTCCTTACGACTACGGTTTGGGAGCAATTGTGATGACAGTTCGGGAGTTTACCTTGACGTTTACTAACGTCGGTATTGGCGCAAAAATTATTCAAGCTGAAGAAAAAGAATTAGAGGTTTTATGCAACTCTGCATACTGGTTAAACTGGATGATTTTTATTAGTTTATTTTTCATCCAGAGTGTTGCCGCTTTTCCGATTTCTTGGTTTTATAAAAATAATCAGATTCTTTTGCCAATTATTGTATCAGGGCTTGTTTATTTAATATGGCCCGTCTCGGCTATTCAAAAGACTTTAATTCAAAGAGAAAATCGCTTAAAAATTATCGCTGTAACTGATAGCTTACAAAACTCGTTTGCAAGTATATTTTCTGCTATATTAGCGGTTGCGGGGATGGGTGTGTGGTCTTTTGTGCTGCCGGCGTTTTTGGTCGCGCCGCTGGAGCTAATCATATACTATTATTTTCACGATTGGCGATCGCACTCTAAATTCACCACCAAGCACTGGGGCGAAATTTTCAGCTTTGGTAAAAACTTGCTCGGTGTTGGTTTACTCAAAACTCTCAGAAATAACTTAGATTATCTCATAGTTGGACGCTTCATCGGCATTAAAGAACTAGGTATATACTTCTTTGGGTTTAACGCTGGTTTAGGCATTAGTTTAAGTATTATCAACGCTGTAAGTTCAGCTATATTACCTCATTTATGTGCAGCGCGTTCCGATTGGTTTGAGTTTAAGAAACGCTATTTTACCAGTCTGAAAACTATTAGCTATATTATTATTCCCTTTGTTATATTACAAGCTAGCTTGGCTCCTTTTTATGTGCCAATTGTTTTTGGGCAAAAGTGGGTACCTGCGATTCCAGTTTTGATAATGATTTGTTTGTCGGCGATTTCTCGACCTTTTGCGGATGCTGCTTCTCAGTTGTTAGTAGCTATTGGTAAACCTAACTTAGATTTGCGTTGGAATATTATATTTACTGGAATATTTGCGGCTGCGTTACTGATAGGAGTTCATGGGCAAGTTTTCGGGGTAGCGACATCGGTTTTATTAGTTCATTTGATTTGTTTGCCGATATTTACATTTTGGGTGACAATTTTTGTTTTTCCGAGATTGGGTAGGTGCTAGCGACAGTTAGGCTAAAATCGTAGCGTTTTAAAACGCAGAGGGACGCTGAGGTTAACGCAAAGTAACGCAGAGTTTTTGTCATAAATTTCGTTACGAATTTCTGGAATTTTGTACTAAGCGATCGCCTAAAATAGAAATACGAGTGGAGGTAACAGCGATGGTTTCCCAAATTGAATCTTCAGCGCCTTCGGAGATTTTCTATCCTGAATCTGATGGTCAGCCGATGGCAAATAATACAGAACACTTTGAAATTATCGTACTAATTAAAGGTAATTTAGATATTCTCTTTGCAGATAATCCCAATGTTTTCATCGCTGGTGATTTGTTCTGGTATCCCATCGAAGGCAACAACAAGATTAAATATGCACCCGATGTGATGGTTGCCCTTAATCGTCCCAAAGGTCGTCGATCTTCTTATAAGCAGTGGGAAGAAGGAAACCAACCGCCCCAAGTAGTGTTTGAAATTCTCTCCCCAGTCAACACATCAGTAGAAATGGATCGTAAGTTGCTGTTCTACAGTCAATACGGTGTCGAGGAATACTATATATATAACCCAGCAAATAATGAACTACGAGTTTGGTTACGGGGTGAGTATGGTTTAGACTGGGTAGATGTTGGTGAAAAATGGGTGAGTCCACGGCTGCAAATTAATTTTGATGTCTCCGGTGAACAGTGGCAACTTTCATACCCAGATGGTCAGCCTTTTATGACATTTGGGGAATTAATGGCACGATCGCAAGCTGCACAACAACAAGCTCAAGCCGCACAACAACAAGCCCAAGCCGCACAACAACAGGCTCAAGCTGCACAACAACAGGCTCAAGCTGCACAACAACGCTTACAACAAGCAGTACCTCGACTACTGAGTATGGGATTAAACCGAGAACAAGTGGCTGATGCTTTGTCCCTTTCTGTAGAAGATGTGGAAGCGATCGCTATGAATCTTTAGCTTCACTCTTCCAAGAAGAAACCAAATACGCTCTGTAATTTAATGAATGCGTGAATTGTGGTGTAATGCCAATTTATAGAGCGTCAATTTGAAGTTGTATAAATGTTATTTTTTATAGGACGTTTTGTCCAGTGACGATATAAGTACATTAGAAAGCCAGTGAGAAATAGAATTAACGGTGCAAGTCCAACAAAGACATAGAGAATGCGAGTAGGCAAGCCACCAAAAGTACCGTAGTGTAGGGGAGTAAAGGAGTTGAGGACGCGCGAGCCCAACCGCATCTTTAAAGCATTATCAACTCGCAAAACCTCACCACTGTACTGGTCGAGATAAACATTACTATCACCATAATCTGAACTGTCCTGCGGTAGCTTCATGCGAATTTGTAGAGCATCTTCTGGTTTATCAGGGAAGTAAATGCTTTTGGTAACAGCACCAGGTAAGGCAGCATTAGCAATTTTCAGTTGTTCTGTTAGTCCTAAGGTTGATTTACCAGGAATTGGCTTGGATACTAGCTCGGATGGTTTTGGGGTGAATGTCACAGCGTAAATAATAGGCTCAGTCAAATCGTAGAAGTTCCAGCAAAAGCCCGTAAAGCCAGTAAAGAATAAAAAAACCACAGTGATAATGCCAGCCACTTTGTGAATGTCAAAGTTCGCTCTTTGGGGATGAGCATCAAGCTTAATTTTGAAGCCGGCAATTAGCTTACGCCAACCGGGCCAGAGAACTAAACCTGTGATGGTGAGTATACACATTAGAAAGGCAGCAATGCCAACAATTATAGTTCCGGTTTCGCCTGCCATTAGGCTGTAATGCAGTTCAAGGAGCATACCAATTAGAGTTTTATCCGATATACGCTCACCGATAATTTTGCCTGTATAAGGGTTGACAAAAACTTCTGTCCTTTGCTCATCAGTTGATGACAACTGCCCCACGT
>NZ_JTCM02000103.1 GCF_000817785.2 Hassallia byssoidea VB512170
TGCTCCTCGAATTGCCCCACCATCAATGCGATCGCTCTTAATACCATTGATATTAACATTGGGTATCACAACAGAACTTTCAGCACCTAAGCTATTATCGGGTATCGGCTTTAGCTGGGCTAATGCACAATTCCCAAAAAAAGCGAATGTTTGCGACACGGCTGCGCCGATCGCACACAAGCTTGCAATACCTAAGAACCCCCCACCCCGATTATTTATCCTGGACATTGTACCCCTCAAAACCTAGCAGTTACTGGTGGTCGAAGAAACCTCTACTAATTCTCAGTTTCAGAGGTGAGAGTTTATGCAAAACCTTGATTTTCTTTACAAAAATTCATTAATAAACTGGCGGCAGAAATGACCGTCGAAGCGTTCCTCTCTGCCGCATTTGATTCAACTTACTTTTAAACGTCCTTGCATCCAATCAAATCTTTTTCCGGCAAATGCCATCCGATCTAAAACATTGGAATCCAGTTCATCCTCATATTCAATATTCTCATCCAGTGGCTGACCTTTGCTGTAAACACGTCTGCCATAACCAAGCCGACTCAGCATACCCTGCAATCTTAAGATAAGCATAATCGCGATCGCTCGATAAAAGCGGGATGCAAAACCAACATCTTGCTGTAATTTTGCTGCCAGTTGCTGTCGAGAAATCGATAACACAAGCGAGTCTTCAAGCGCTTTTATTGTTGTGGAGGGCAAGCGGGCATCAATGAACGGTGTTTCTCCGACAATTTCACCTTTAGATAATCTCGCTATTTCTCGCTCTGAAATTTCGCCACCCTCTATAGCTGCAAAGGCACGAGCTAAAGGATTGCACTCATCCTCAGAAATAGAAACTGACATTGTTCCACCCAGTATAATATACAGCGCATCCACTGGTCCCTGTTCGTGGATGAGTACTGTGTTAGCAGGTATTTTTTGCGGATTACCTGTAGCCATCATCCAATCGATGTCACTATCATTCATTTCCCCTAACACACATAACACATCCTTCAGTGGCTGACCTTGTGCAAGGTTACTACGACTAAGCTGATTGATGATGCTTTGCAGTCTGTCTGAGAGCATAATAGCAATCGCACGATAAAAGCGCGAAGCAAAACCCACATCATCAAGCAATTTTGCTGCCAATTGCTGCTGCGGAATTGACATCACCAGCGACTTTTCAACAGCCTTAACAGTGGTGGTAGTTGGACGACTACCTAAAAAAGGGATTTCTCCTACTACCTCACCGCTTGAAAGCCGCGCAATCTCTCTGCGTGAGGTTTCACTACCCTCGATTGCCGCAAAAGCACGAGCCAGAGGATTGTTTTCAGGTTGTGAGACAGTAACTGTTAAAATTCCCTCTAGTAGGATATGTAGGGAATCGGCGGCTTTTCCTTCTTGGACGAGTACGGTGTCTGCTGCTATTTCTCGCCGACGACCTGTAGCAATTATCCAGTCGATGTCACTGTTACTCAATTCTTTAAGTAGAACTTCTGTCATAAGTCGATTTACCTATGTTTTTTAGGAGAATTTGAAGAAAAACGAACCGCAGAGGCGCAGAGAGCGCAGAGAAGAGAATGCAGCACTACGCACATTGATGCCCCAGTACTTTTCGGATAAGAGTTGATCCCCCCGCCTGTGGCGACCCCCTTTAAAAGGGGGTTGGGGAACATAGCCCGCCTTTTTAAGGGGGGTTGGGGGGATCTGCAAAGAATAAACATCACTAACTGACAAGTATTGCTTTAATGCCTTATGCAGATATAGTTTTCTGCAACTCTTCTAAGGTTTGTTGGATGCGGAAGTTTGCCGACTTTGAAGCCAATTCTTCCAAGGTTAAGTGGGTTAAGGCAATCAACATCAAAGGTTGAATATTGATGTCTCTTAACTCGCTTGCATGGTCGGTGTGAAAGCGCTGCAAATTTTCTGCGGTTGCCTTGACCAATGCCTGTAGAATTTTAAAAGCCCCATTGCAAAGCGGGGGTTGACCCAGGTAGTTTTGCATCCTGCCTCCTTCTCGGTAATTTGGAAACGACTCCAACCCCACAAAGCGTAAGAACCAGTCTGCTCGATAGTACCCCGTAGCGGCTACAATGCCTCTGTAGTCGGCTATTAATTCGTCGAGCATATTGTTTCGCATTGAGCCAAACAAGCGACGTGTGAAGTAGTGCGTACATTCATGTTCCAGCCGAATGGTTAGGGATAAGCGCTGCCATTCTAGTTCCTCAAGTCCCATGTCCTCGGCTGAAACATTGCTATAGGGACTGTCACTCAAAATAATTAACCGATCCTGATAGAGCGTTTTTTGTGGTATAATATTGCGAAACTCTGCCCCCCAACTAGTTTCCGAGTAATTATTATTTCTAGCTGACCATTGTTGGCGATCGCGGCGAATTCTATCCCAGTTGTTAAAACCAGCAACCATACAAGCTCCCATAGAAGCTGGGACTAGTTTGGGTTCATTTTGCATTGTGAGCGCTTGTACAAGAGTTACAAAGTCTTCTCGGTTTCCAGTCAGCAAAACCGGGATGGTTCCTGCCAAACTTTGATGTATTATCAACTGGAGTTTCTCAGGCAGCGTAAGAATCAAACCAGTTGCTTCGGGTATATTATCCACGGAAACACCCTTACGGGTAGCAAAGCGATATGCTTCGGTTTGGCTGATGCCTTCGAGTATGGGAAATCGGAACTGCACCAGACGCTGTTTTAGTGCCTCAAATGCTCCTATAACTCTTGCTGCAACAGCGTACTCCTCCCAAACGGTAATATGGGCTTCGGGTACAAGTGGAAACTTGACGGCATGTTTTAAACATTTGTGCGAGAAGAGATTTTGATTGTAAGCAAGCAGTTCCTCTGCTTGGGAGGCACTAGCACCATAAAAGGCAAGTACACTCCTCCGAAATTCCTGTTGATTGCTCATAAGCGATCGCTTGCAATAAGTACTTTCTTTGTCTCACTCTCACCAACAATCTGTTTAGCAATCTCTTTCATCCTCTGACTGATAGGATGCCCAGAGTAGCGCAGACAGAAAATACCTCGGCTCGCTAGCTGAATCATCTCTTCAGACAAAGGTAAAATACCAGCCACTGAGACGTTATAGGTTGTCTCCACTTGTTTTTGCAAGTCTGCAAAATCGAAAGCTGGTAGCACCTTATTGACCACCAACAGCATTTTAGGTACTTTCAGCTTGCGAGCTACATCCACCGTCACAGCGGTTCCCTGAAAGTCTTGGCTGTCTGGACGCAGAATAACAACTAGAACATTAGATATACCGATGGAAAGTAAAGTTTCTTCATTCAAACCTGGGTGAGTGTCAATTAACAGGTAGTCCAAATTCAGACAGCGGATGAGTTCCTGAAAGCCGTCATTAAGCCGAACTACGTCATACCCTTCGCGCAGAACCCTGGCAATTTCACCAGCTTTAATACTACAGGGAATTAGGTAAACTTTGCCGTTAATCGTATTTGTCTCTTCCTGTGCCATAAGAGTATGACTAACGTCGTAGGCAGTGTCTTTAATATTACAGCGTCCCCACAAATAATCATTGAGAGCGCGATTCATTTTTTCTTCGTTTAGACCGAAAAGAACGTGAATTCCTGGCGATTGGATATCAGTATCGACAATGCCTACCCGTTGCCCATGTTGTGCCATAGTAGCGGCTAGGTTAGCAATCAAATTTGATTTGCCAGTTCCGCCACGGAAAGAGTGAATAGCTATAATTTGTGCCATATTTTACCTCAAAATTGTTAGTTGATGGGTGTTAGTTGTTAGTTGTTAGTTGTTAGTAGGGAGTTGGGAGTGGGGAGTGGGGAGTGGGGAGTGGAGAGTGGAGAGTGGGGAGTTGGGAGTAGAAAGTTAGGAGTTAGGAATTAGGAATTAGGTAGTTAAGAATTATTACTCTCCTTGTCTCCTTGTCCCCTTGTCTCCCTTGTCCACGCCAGGCGCCTCAACGGAGGGAACCTCCGCACGGCGCTGGCTCCCCTTGTCCCCTTGTCCACGCCAGGCGCCTCAACGGAGGGAACCTCCGCACGGCGCTGGCTCCCCTTGTCCCCCTTGTCCCCTTGTCTCCTTGTCCCCCCACTCCCTACTCCCCACTCCCTACTCCCCACTCCCCATACCTGGAAATGTGAACTTTAAAGAGCAAGCATCGCTGACCAGAGGTAGCAAAACTTTTCCGTTGGACAGCTTCAGGTCAAACTGCATATTCTTGTTTCCACTTTCGACTTCCACAAGTGCAGGTAAACTCTTGGAGTCTCCGGTAAAGTTGCTTTTGTGTGTCCATACTCTCAGTTCCTTTTCGTGCTTGGTTGGTAAGCGGAAGATGGCATAACGCAGCGACGAAAGTGATGGAATTTCCACAGTGGCAGACCTAGTATGTTGCTCACCCTCGGCATATCCCAACCGCACCTCTGCCATCTTCGGTTGTCCACCAGCAGCGATCGCGAAGACGGATTGCCCTCCTGGGTACTGTCGTAGCTCTACTACCACACGGTTCGCGAAAGCTCCATAGCGTTTCATGATAAGAGTTGCTAAAAGCGATAGCAAGGCAATGCACAATGCACCGATCCGCGCTACAGGATTTTCCCAGATGAACAGACCGTGGAGGAGCAGAATCCCTAAATAGAGACTGTATATACCGACACTGAAAACCGGATGATTCAGAATCTCCAAAACCACTCCGGGCACGAGTTCGCCCTTGCGCCGACTGGAAACTAACAAAAGAATTGGGAAAATACCGCCAACAAGAGAGTTACCGAGTACACCAGCAAATGCCAGTATACTAGTAAAGGATTGCGTACCAGCAAGCAAAAGCCACTCAGTTAGTAGGAAGACTAACACTAACGGGCTGATGGATAGCAAGAAACGACGCTGTTTCAATAGGGTTGCCCAAAACTGTTGTGTCAGCGCTTGCATATCAAGCTTATTAGTCTGACTTTGATTTTTAGGTGCAACATTAGCTACATCTGCCCTCAAATCTCCTTCGTAGGTTAGGAGCATTGGTGAGGTCAGTTGCAGACACGCATTATCTTCGTTAGCCGATCGCACTTCTAGAGTCAGACGAGTATTCCACTTATCCAATGGAAACTGCCCAAATAGCTCTTTAATGTCCCAACGCTCAGTAACTGTTATCTCTTGATGGTAAACTTTGCCGCTCGATTGGATATCTAGGCGAAACTTTGGCGCTTGTTCTTTCAATCCCAAGTAGGTTATACCAATATGGGGAACACAATTCGGGTTGCCACAGGGGTGCAATATCAATGTTAAGAGCTTGCGAGGCACCATCAAAACGGATCGAGGTCGAGCAGGCAACCATTCCCTGGCTAAGTTGAGCAGGAGACTGGAACTACGCAGCCAAGCCATTCCTAACAACAGGATGATTAAGACTGCTCCCAAAACTGTGACGATGGAACCAACCTCAACAGCTAGTGGTTCCAAAACGGTGCCTGACTGCCCAACTAGTAACTGCGGTGCGATCGCTCCGTTGACTGCCAATACCCAAATGCAAAACAGCACAGTTAAAAAAGCAGTCCCCGCTACGCTACCCCAAATCAGTGAGTCAGCGCTCTTGTCGCGCTTAAGTATCAATTTGCCACATTCACCCACATACACATGTCCGAAGTAAAGCATCAGGCTAACACCGAGAATCCGCTGTAGCATCCAAGGTTGGAAAGGATGACCATCCAAAAAAGGTAAGTTGACATATAAAAGGTTGTCAAGTTGCACATGGCGAAATGCTAGCAATGACAAAATGAGGAGCAAACTAACGTTGATGGCTGCAAGCAATACCATCACCGCAACCGTGAAGTTAAGCGATGTCTGCGACAGCAGGTATAATCCAGCAAAGAAAAGCAACACGGCACACAGTGCTGCTGGTATGTGTGTAAAGTTTGCCATAGTAGTTGACAAACCGATGTAGCAAGCCAAGGCTATGAGAAAAACACGGATACTTACGGCGACAGAGAAAATAAATGAGCCAGCATATCCTAAGTAGTTGGATACTAATTGTTTGATAAAGACATTGCCGTAACGAAAATCACCACTGCGACTAACAGCTTCAGCCATGCAAGCCATAGTTAGGATGTTAATAGTGCCGATGATGAGCACAAAGGCAAC
Source organism: Hassallia byssoidea VB512170 (assembly GCF_000817785.2). Lineage (GTDB taxonomy): Bacteria > Cyanobacteriota > Cyanobacteriia > Cyanobacteriales > Nostocaceae > Hassallia > Hassallia carrinoi. The sequence continues at coordinate 6,100 of NZ_JTCM02000103.1, forward strand.
ACTAACTAAGGGACCAACATCGGCTACAGCGATGGGCAAGGCTAAGAAAGCTTGGGGAAGACCTAGAGCAACGGTTACTGCATAAGCAAGCCAGAAAGGTGGCATTTCCTCCAGTCGTTGGGCGATCGCACTATTCTTCCAGCGCATTTGTTCGATTAGTGGCAGCTTAGATGCAAAGATTTTTTCTAGCTGTGTTCTGTACAAGCGCGAGTAACTCACCTGTACCGCTTTCTCATCCAAACCCAAAGCTGCCCGGATGTTAGGTACTGCTTGATAGGTAAAGGTGTATTTCTGGCTGAGAGCGTGGGCAATGGCGGCTTTTAGTCTAGGGTTTTCCGGTAGGAGGGGTGTCCATTGGATGGCGTAGCGTTCGAGGTGTTGAATGGTAGGGTGGAGTGCTGAGGCATTTCCTAAAGCAAAGGCTTCCAAAAAAGCCAAATCGCGCTTTGAGGCAACTTGCTCGGTAAGGGAAAATTCCACACGCGATCGCGCTACTATCTGCGCTGTTCGACTCTCAATCAAAAACAGCAAAGTATTCGCTCGTTTCGCTGGTAAACCCGCTAATGCTTCCTCACGCGATATCAGTTCATCATCGGATGACATATTAATCATTTGTAAAATCAAAGTTTTTCAAACCTTACGCGACTTGGGGCTGGTTGCGCGATCGCTACTTCAAAGGTTCAGTCTTCTAAAGTGCCTGATAAGAAATCAAGCATTGTTCCGTAATAAATAACTATAAGAACTACTATGGTTCTTGCTGCTATCTCCAGATTGGACATTTGTTTAGCAGCAACAGTTTTAGCTTGTGTCAGGATTGGGGTAATGAAAAGCATAATTGTTTTGTTTCTTCGTCTTTGATAGTGATAGCGCTGTTAAGTAGATTTTTTGCTTATTGTCGGGCTTTATTAATTGCCGTATAGTGTGGAACTCGTCAAATATTACAATGCACATTTTGGTTAATTTGTATAGTGGGTAACTCTTGGTTTCATTCAGCTAACTCGCGCGATCGCTGTTTGATCGATTGCACCTGGCTCTGCAATCGCTCATAGTATTGCGTCTCAGTTTCACCTGAGCTTACCGCTTGCTCTCTGAGCTTTTGGATCTTTTTGTGTAAGGAGCGAAAATGTTCATTGTCAGTAATTTCCACAAGGTCTTTTGCTCTTTTAGTTTCGTCAATCTCAACTTTTAGATTAAGTACCTGCTGTTTCAGGTTTTGCTCTCTAGCCCTTACCTCACGAGCCATCTGTAAAAAGACACGCACTAACCGCCCTATGTCGTCCTGAGTGCCAGATACAACAGTTAATTCCTGAGGATTGAAATTTTCCTGCTCTAGTGCTTGCGCTGCGGCAGTGAGGACGCGAATCGGTCGGGAAATGCTCCGTGCTAGAAACAGCGCTATGATTGCCGTGATTCCCCCCACTACCAGTACGCTGGTGCCGTTCAGCCAGATCAAACGCTTCAAGGGTGCTTCAAATTTTTCTTTGGGTTGGCTGACTCCCAACACCCAAGGTTGCTTCTCCAAGGGTGCGAAGCCAACTATCCGGGGCATTTGATTTACCCCAAAACGATAGCTGGTGTGACCGAGTTGTTTTGCCTTTACCATCACCTTCAACTCTGGAATGTTCATGCTTTTAATTTCATCAACACCGTAACGTCTATCGGTAACAACTTGCTTTCGGGTTTCTGGCGGTAAGGGATTGAGGCTATGGTAGAGTCGGGATTTATCGGGATGGCTGATGATTACCCCATGCTGGTCAACAAGAAAAGCGTAGCTATCGGAGCCTACCGACAATGTATTAACGATCGCCCAAATATCTTCTCCTTTGATTTTAAGTACCGTCACTCCGACAATCTCGCCATTATCAGAACGCACCGGGTTAGAGAGAAAAAGCCCAGGTCGAGATGTGGTTTGACCCACAAGGATGCTAGAGACGTAGGAGTTTCCTTGAATGCTAGAGCGAAAGTATTCGCGGAAGGCGTAGTTTTGACCAACGAATGTTGGATCCGTGGAAGCGAGACATTTACCTTTTCTATCGATGATAAAGACAGCATCAAACTCTGGGTTAGAACGGAAGATGTTTGAGAGTGTCCATTGCACATTGGAACGGAAGGCTGCTTGCTTTGCGCTTTCTTTTGAAGCCAGCAAACCCACCACATTGCGATCGCTGCTAACTTGAAATACATTAGCTTGAATATCGATAATTAGCCGATCCAGGCGACTGGCAGTACTAGCGGCTGACAACTCGAGTTTGCGGTATTCGCTTGCCTCCACACTTTCTAAGCTTTGTCGCAAATTGTAGTATGCGGTGAAGCTCATCGGTGCGATCGCAGCCACGAGCAAAAAAAGCGAAAGTTTGGCAGCGATCGACCAGGCAGGCGGGTAAAATAACCGATGTGTAAGCTTCATTCTGATTTTAGATTGTTAGTTGTTGGTTGTTAGTTGTTAGTTGTTAGTTGTTAGTTGTTGGTTGTTGGTTGTTAGTTGCTAGTTGTTGGTTGTTGGTTGTTGGTTGTTGGTTGTTGGTTAACAGTTAACCACGCTCCCACTATCCACGCTCCCACTATCCACGCTCCCACGCTCCCAGTCTCTCATTCACTCCCACAGCAACACGGAAGGAAGTGATTCTGGATGCGCTAGCCTCAGTAATTCATAACCGATGCCGGCGGTGCCTTGAAAGAAACCAGGATTGTAAACATCTCCAGGAAGTTCGGGAAACAGATAAAAAGCACCGACTTGCTTTGCTCTTGCGACAAGCCATGCTGCCTGTTTTTGCACAGTATTCCAAAGTTCTGGATGGGACAGCTTGGAGTAGCTTACCAAAAGTACTTCCATCCTGCCAAAGTTACCGCAACAGAGATGGTCGAGGTTCTGTAAACCAAACTGTTGAGTTGTGTTGATAGCGGCTGCAATTTCTTGCCGAATTTCTGGAGTATCGAGAATTTCTAAACCTCCCAAACGCGCTAAAGCAATACCAGGAGCGCCGTGACACCAACTGGTCATAGTTGGTTTATTTTCCCTTACGTCTTGCCAATTTCCGGTGCTGGGAGAAAATAAACTGCGTTCGTAGGCGATCGCTTCTTCTGCCGCTTCCAGAAAAACTATTTCTTGGGTAGTTTTGTACAATCGCAGTAAAGCGTAGGCAATGCCTGCCGCACCATGAGAAAATCCCGTTGCTAACTTGCCCATCTTAGTTGCCCAAGCTCTAAATCCAGAATCGCTCTTAGTGCGGTTAATAAGTAGGTGATAACCTAGGGCAGTGGCTCGATCTAGAACTGCTGGATCTGATGAAGCTTGGTATAAACTTAGTAATCCTAGTATTGCCCCTGCCGAGCCAGCGATCGTGTCAAAGGAGCGATCGCTCGCAATGCTTTCCTGAGTTATTAACGAGGCTCCACGGCTGGCAATATCTAGAAGCTGCGGTTCATCCAGAAACTGGCTAATTCTAACTAAGGTATAAACGATAGACCCTAATCCAGTGGCTCCACCGATACCGATTTGCTTAGTAAATTTACGCTCTTGATTTGGGTCTGTGTCCTGTAAGGGTTTTCTCAAGTCTTGCAAAGCGCTGAGTGCTAAATCTCGAAATTTTGCATCACCAGTAATTTTTGCTAACCCTGCTAAAAATAAAGCAACTCCGCCAACACCATCGTACAAGCTATAGCCCAAGGGCTGAAGTTGCATCCGTTCTGCCTTGGGCAGGTATCCCATACCAATCCAGGTAACACTACCGTCAGCAGCGCGAATTGCTCGTGCGTGCAGTTCTTTGGCAATCTCTACTGCTGACTGCACCAGCTGTGCTTGTGTCAAAGGAACAGTTGCATCCAAATCCAAATTAGTAGATGTGGCATCAGTAATTCCACGAACGATCCGCGAATAAAAAGAACCTCGAATAATTGCAATCTGTTGAGCTAAATCTGCGTTACTTAGCCGCTTTAGATGAGAAATCATTCGCTCACAGCTAGGTTCTTTAAAATATCCCTCAACTACCAAGTCAGGGTTGATACACAGAGCATTGCTGCTAGAGTCAGCGACAAAGTAAGGAATATCCATTTGTTCTAAGGTTTGGAGTTCGACTGCTAGCAGCGACCAAATAGAGGGTTTGCGATCGCCTGCCAAAAAAGCCCGACTTAGCACATCCAGTTGAATGCTGCGGTCTACACCATGCTGTAGAAATTTTGGGTTGAGGGCTTTACCTAGAACATCAGCGTATACTTGGGTATTGCGAAACAAAAACCGTACTTTCTGATGAGCTAAGGCAGCTAAAGGACTATCAGTTGCCAAAAGCGTTTCTCTTTTTTCTCTGAGAAACTGATACATCTGTCGGAAACCATCTATGAGTTCATCAACATAATCATTTGGTGATAGGGTAATGTCATTGAGCAAAGGTGTATTCGCTTCGGCTGGCATTATCCCTAACTCATATTCCAGTACCATATTGTCAGTGTTGATGTTCTGCCACTTTTGCATTTGCACAGGGTTTCCCTCCCCAACTCCCCCCAAAGCACTAATGTCTTCAGCCTTTCCTCTTAGTCCAAATTCCCATCTTGGCAGTAGTCCAGTTCGCAGTACAGAGTCGAAAAATTGTTGATTTGCCTCGTATTGCGCTCCTCCCACTTCCTCTGTTTTGGGGTCAATCTCCTGAGCTACAGGCTGCAAAAGGGTTTCCAGGTCTACCAGCACCGGATGTTCACCACTAGCGATCAGATTTTCCTGATGGCAATCATTACCTTGCAGCACATACAGTAGACACAAAAGCATTCCAGCACGTTGGTAGTATCGCTGCGCTGCTGCTTCGTCTGCACAGGGCAAATGCTCCACAAACTCCATCCAACCGTAGGTTTTGCAGTCGATAACTTTCACTAACTTGAACGGTAGTAAAGACGTTGCGTGCAACGTCTCTACAAAATGCTGATTGCACCAAGCTAGTAAGTTAAAATACGCAGCTTCCAGGCTCAAACTTCTAGGTTTGTATATTAGTTTCAATCCAGAGGCAAAAGTGAGAGCAATTACGGAGCGTCCCCTATTATGAAGATCGGAGAGATTTAACTGGATAGCAACGACCTGACCTGTATCTTCAAAGTTTTGCTGGATAGTTGGCAAGTCTGATGCTAATCGTTGAAGAAATTCCGCTTTTTCCTCCACCCAAAGATCCATCGCTGTTGCTACCAACCGAGCTAAAACGCTGTACTTCTGAAAAAATGACAGTAACTTGCCTGTTTTCAGGTCTTTGACAAAGGTTTGATACTGTTGATTAGAATTAAAACCTATGTCTTGTCCTCGTCCCCATAAGAGAGTGAAAGCGGATTGCTTGAGCGCTTTAAATAGTGAAAATTCAAGCTGTAGAGACTCGGTGCAAAGAGACACTAACTGCAATAACAGTTGACGTTCCAGACGTATGTGAACTTCTTCCGACAGCAGTTGCCAACTAGCACCGACCTGTGCAATCAGTTTCTGCCGTGCTACATAAACAAAGGGCAGATAAACTTCTTGAAAAGGAATTGGCTTTTCAGCATCCAGACAGCGAAAAGTGTCTGCATAAACCGTTTCCCAGTCAGTTTGCAAAGCTGACCGCAAAGTTTCTGTCCAGACAGGGAGTTGTTTTGAATCAGCCAAGCAAATAGATCCGAGAACATTACCGACAGCTTTAGAATCTAAACCATCCCAAGCAAGACGTTTGGCAAATTTTTCTGGGTTTCCTTGTGCAACAACCTGACACCACGCTTCTAAGCGAGAGATAAATAGCTTTTCGTTGGTTTGGGACTCATTCTTGATGAAGCACTTGCCCAATCTTTCAGAGAGCGTACTAGCTTGCTCGACTATTTTGATTAAATCTTCCTGTGAAACTTCCATCTATATGCATTCCCTTTTAGTTGAACTTATATAATGTTTGTACCGATACTTAGTAACCAATTAAATTCCGAAAAACTCTGCGTTACTTCACGCTTACTCTGCGTTACTCTGCGTTTAAAAACGTCCTCACTTTTACGCCAAACTGTACTTAGATTTATAGCTTAAAAGATGCCTACCCAGAATTACAATCCAAAATCTTTCGGTAAGACTAACAATCTTTTAGCTGATGTTTAATATTTAATTTGGATAAACTAGCTTCTTAGGCAAACCACTGATTTTTGTGACTTTATTTCTGTTTACTTAAATATTGGTAGTGCTAATAAGTTTATTTAGTTTGATTCTTTTCGTTTTTCTAAAAAATTAACATTTACGTTGAAAGTGAGCAGCCTATTAATATTAATTATTTTGATTTTATGCCGAAAGAATTCAAATTGACGATTTAGTTGACGAATCGATATTCTAGTTAGTGTCAAGCAAAGGTTGACAGAAACAAATTAGGAGAAAACAAAATGCACGACGAACTGAAAAAAGTAATCTCTCAAGCAATGAACACCCGGTTCGAGTTCGAGCAGAAGCTCATTCAACAAGCTTGGGAAAATGAGGCATTCAAGCAAGAGTTACTCAACAATCCCAAGGCAGTTTATGCGAGAGAATCGGGAGAAGAATTGCCAAAAGACCTGGAAATTGAAGTTATCCAGGAGACTGCAAATAAGGTGTATTTGGTAATTCCAAATAACCCAGCTTCATCTCTAACTGAAGGAGAATTAGCTGAGGAAGCTCTGGAGGCAGTGGCAGGTGGTGTTTGTCTAGGTTTTACTTTAGCATACGGTGAAGCAAAAATAGGGTGGCTCAAAATTCGCAACGCCAATAATAAAGTGTAGTGTCAGCATAACTTTAGTACGCTAGTAACCACTTGAAAAACCAAATTATTATAACCCAGTGAGCCTTGACAGATAAGTCTTTTACACTCACTGGGTTTACTTTATATCAACAGTTAATTACTCATATTTTTTTCGATTTTATAGCTAAATAATTCAAATTGACGGTTTAGTTGAATAATCGATATTATAGTTAGTGTAAATCCGAGATTGATAGAAGCAAATAAGGAGAAAATAAAATGCACGAAGAACTGAAACAAATCATCTCTCAGGCAATGAACACCCGGTTCGAGTTCGAGCAGAAGCTCATTCAACAAGCTTGGGAAAATGAGGCATTCAAGCAAGAATTACTCAGCAATCCCAAGGCAGTTTATGCGAGAGAGTCAGGACAAGAACTTCCAACAAATCTGGAAATTGAAGTTATCCAATAAACTGAAAACAAAGTCTACTTGGTGCTTCCAAATAACCCGGCTCCATCTGTGTCTGAGGGAGAATTAACTGAAGAAGCTCTGGAGGCAGTGGCAGGTGGTAAATGTAACAACTGGTCTAGAAATTATGAGTGCATTTTAACTTTCGCGTGGCGCAACGCCAACAATAAAGTGTAGTATTAGCGTAACTTTAGTACGCTAGTAACCGCTTGGATATCCAAACTTTTATAACCCAGTGAGCCTTGACAGATAAGTCTTTTGCACTCACTGGGTTTACTTTATATCAGCAAATCATTACTCCTATTTTTTTCGATTTTATGCCGAAAAAATTCAAATTGACGGTTTAGTTGACGAATCGATATTCTGGTTAGTGTCAGTCCGAGATTGATAAAAGTAATTAAGTAGAAAAGAAAATTCACAGAGGTTCGCACTGCTCAGTTATTCAAGAGAATTAAACCTAACCTTGATGCCGACAGCATTCTATACTTCAAGTCCTTAAACGCGATGAAAAATTTAAGACTCCTCCGAAGAATCGTTACGTCAGGGGTGATTGCGACGACTGCCGCATTCGGTAGCTTTATTGCTGAGGTTCAAGCGGCTACCTTCACCCTGCCGATTGAAGCAGCAGCCAAAGCTACAGGGGTTGATGTTTTGCGCGATCGCTATGGTTTAGATGGCACCGGAATCACCATCGGGGTGATATCTGATAGCTTCAAAACAGCAGAGACCTTCGACATCTCTGGCAATCCGGATACCTATGCGACCAACATAGCCAATGGCTATCTACCATCTGGTGTCAACGTGCTAAAGGACTACTCTAGTCCTGATGCCACGGATGAAGGTCGCGCCTTATCGCAACTCATCCATGCTGTGGCTCCGGGGGCTAACTTAGCGTTCTACACAGGTACGGGCGGTGCGGTTGCCCAAGGTCAAGGCATTCAAGCTCTAGCGACTGCCGGGGCAAACATCATCGTGGATGATGCTGGGTATTTCCCTCAGAATACTCCTGATGTACCTTTAGACTTCTTAGATTTGGAGCCTCCGAATGGACCGATCAACCAGGCGATTAACGCGGTATTCAACCAGGGAGTTTCTTACTTTACTGCTGCTGGTAATGATTTTCCCGAATTGCCAATTTATGGACACTCCAATAACTCAAATGCGCTGACCGTTGGAGCCGTGTATTACGGGAACGCAGAATCCTACTTAAACCGAGCCGGCGTTGTTGTACAGCAGGGGCAACTGGAACCCTTTTCTTCGGAAGGCAACTCAGATTTCCTCAAGCCCGATGTTGTGGCTCCAGACGGGCTGCCAATTTCCTTTAATTTGGGTGGAGATTCCCGTCGTGTTGCCAACCCCGGCTTCTTCGACTTCTTTGGTACCTCGGCGTCGGCTCCGTATACCGCTGCGGTGGCAGCGCTGCTGTTACAGGCAGACCCAAACGCAACGCCCACTGAGATATATGACGCTCTGAGAAATACCGCTGTTAGTTCTTTGCCCGGTTTCGACTCCAGACTTGGCTTTGGCTTGATTCAAGGAGACAAAGCGATCGCAGCACTGGGAGTAAAACCCAAATCAATTCCCGAACCTTCCGCAGTCCCAGCCTTGCTGGGCATCGGTGTTCTGATTGTCGGTGTATCACTCAAACGCACTCAGCAGAAGTCACAGGTCATAGTTAAGCTCGGCGATCGCCTTCCCCTAGTAGTCCAGCACACCAACGCTTGACAAATTAGGCAAAGTAGGATAATTTACTTCCCCCGGAATGCCCTCATAGTTTGTGCCGCGAGATTCCCGATTTCTTCTGTGAAGTCGGGAATCTGTCTTTAAGAAATCGGGAATCTGACTAACCTAACCCCTCATAGTTTCTGCGTTTGAGTACTACCTTGGGTGCGCTGCGCGTTTCGCCAAACTTGAGGAGTCGTTCCAAAGCTGATGCGAAACTGACGAAAGAAACACCCCGTATAGCGATAGCCGATTGCCTCAGCAATTTGCTCAACTGACTGGTTGGTTTCCAAAAGCAAAGAACACGCTGCTGCCATACGGCGTCGGGTTATCCAACGGTGCAGTGGGTATCCCGTCTGACGACGCGCTAGGTCGGTTAGGTAAGCTGCGGAGTAACCAACTGCCTGCGCTACATCATCTAGACCAATCGGTTGGTGATAATTAGCTTCAATGAAGTCGAAGACCTGGCTCAACTGGGGGCAGGAAGGAAAGAACGATTCAGAATCTGCCAATTTAGCAGTTTCAGCAAAAGGTGGGACTTGCTGGGACTGGGCAGCATAGCACTCCCTGAGGGCTGCTTGTTTTTCTAGTCGAGCGGCGATCGCTCTCAATAATTCCTCTATCGTAGAGGGCTTGGTAAGATAGTCATCAGCTCCCAAATCCATACCTTGACGAATTTCAGCTTTAGTAGCTTTGGCACTGAGAAAAATGAAGGGAATCGTTGCTGTTAGAGGGTTTTGGCGCAATGTCGTCAGAACACCGTAACCATCAAGTTCTGGCATCACAATGTCGCAAATTACCAAGTCTGGCAGGTGTTCTTGTGCCTTCTGGATGCCGATACGACCGTTTTCTGCTGCGATCGCTTCAAACCCTTCTGCCTCTAAACTGTCTAGAAAGATATCTCGGCTTTCTGCCTTATCTTCAATCACCAAAACTTTTGTCATAACTTCCTTTGATATTTAGTCATTAGTTAGTTGTTAGTAAAAGCTAGGAGCGTGGGAGCGGAGTTATTTGTCTGTTTGTCTGCTTGTCTCCTCATTTCCTTCAACTTCACTTACAAGAGCGATTTGACTACTGTGTAGGTTCAAAAACTTTGGCGATACTCATGATTGAGTCGCTACGCGATCGCCTGACTTAATTAACGAGGCTGTACAGGGCTTAGTGAGATAGTCATCCGCTTCGAGTTCCATGACGTAGCAGCGTTCTGTCTCTGTAGTGCTTCCCTGCGATCAAAATTTACAAGTATAAAACTATGGCTTTTTTTGCTGACACTCTTGTTTGATTTGACAAAAGCTGCGTGTGGTGTCAGGAAGAAGGGGGTAGGGGGTAGGGTGTAGGGTGTAGAGAACACGGCATTGGATGGGGCTTGGAACCCCAACCAATGCAATCAATCGCCCTCTTAGGGCGGGGCTTGTGGTAATGCGGGTTGTTGGGGCTGCCTCTTCCCCCATACCCCACACCCTATACCCCACACCCTGCCCCAACGGGGCTTGGTCACTGGAGAGAAGCTAAAGTTTAAACTGGTTGGCTTAATGGTAATGCGATCGCAAACGTAGTACCCACCCCAACTTCACTCACCACGTTAATTTGACCATTATGCAGGTCTACAAGCTTTTTCACAAGTGCTAACCCCAATCCATTGCCTGGTATGTCGCCGACATTTCCACCTCGATGAAATGGCTTAAACAGTTGTTGTTGATCTGAATAAGGAATGCCAATTCCCCAATCCTTAACAAGGAAAATTACTTTTTCATCTTGGTAGGAAAGTACCAAATCAATCGTGCTGCCAATCGGGGAATACTTGACGGCATTCGAGAGTAAATTTCTGAGAATGGGGTGTAGCAATTTTCGATCTATGCAGACTTGACGATCGCCTTGACTGATAAAGGTGACTTTGTGTTGGCTGCTTTCGTTCAAGTTCATTTCTGTCAATATGTCACGGCAAAATTGAATCAAGTTAAGTGGTGTGGGGTCAAACTTTAGCTTTCCTGCTTCTGCTCTAGCGATGGTTAAAACTTCATCCATCAATAGGCTGATATCTTCGACTGCTGTTTGAAGACGCTGCAAATACTGTAGTTTTTTCTCTTCAGTCCAGCGGTGATGATGACGTTTCAGTAAGCTAGTGGACAATGAGATGATGTTTAGGGGAGAGCGGAATTCATGAGAAACCATAGAGACGAAGTGCCAGAAGTCTTCAGCTTGTTTTTCTTGTTCTAAAGCCATCTCTGCCTGCTGCCGCAAAGCTTTCTCGCGGTTTAATTGCTGAATAGCCTCGGATAATTCAACAGCTTGTTGTTGCACTTTGCGTTTGTTTGCTTCATTATCCCTCTGTAAGGCTAGTGAAGCTTGCTTGCGTTGGCTGATATTGCGAACCAAGATACAGCCATACTCATTGCCGTTGTATTCCATGTAGCTAAAAGTGATTTCCAGCGGAAAACTTTGACCTTCTTTAGTCCAATGTAGAGATTCAAAATATAGGTAGCCTTGCTGTTTAATAGTTTTCCAGTACTTTGACCAATCTTGTTTTGAAAAGTCTGGTTTTACATCGTGCATGGTCATGGAAATTAATTCCTCACGGGAATACCCAACCAAACTGCACGCTGCATCATTGACGTATAAAAACTGTGCGTCTGGGTTTACCCAAAAAACTGCACGCTGCCACAGATTTATTGGGGATTTGGTATGCAATTCTTCTAGTTCTAGTGTGACTTGAAAGTTGCTTTGCTCTAAAATGCGGTTGCTAAAAACCATAGTTTAACTTTCTGCAATTACTAATTGAAATGTGTGAAAATTACTCTTTATCACCAAGCTGCTGGTTACGTCAGACGCGCGACTCTTGACGAACTAAACAGCGCGATCGCTGCTTGAAGATTCGTCATGAAAGCGTTTAAATCTTCACTTTTTTTACTTTGTTCTAAGAAGTTATCGCAATCTTTCTTCTGCTGAAACAGTGAAATAACCAGTTGTTATAGCCTGTTGAACAACCAAAGCGAATTAACACCATACTCAAAACTTATTTAGTATCGATACAAGCCCTGAAAAAATCGATGTGTTGCTCTATTTGTATCTCTGGGAACTACAGTTTGTTTTACGCGAAGTGCGGTTTTTCTTTACAAAACTTGATATTTGCATTTTTAAGTCGGTTTGCTGAAAATTCTGTTAAGGCTTTACACCTTTGCCTCAAGAACTAAATGTAAACAATTGTAACAATATTGTTAGTTTCGCATAAAATTCCCGGTATAACCGCGAGAGAAAAATAGAGATTCAAAGATTGCTTATTTTTCAGGCATGAAGTCTCAAATGAATCATCCCCAGACAGATGAACTAGATTCTTATCTACTACAACTAGCTACAGAAGCCCAAGCTAACCCACCGCGCTCTGGAGTCAGACGACTTGCTTTAACAAAGTTGGTTTATGAAATTATGCGCTCTGGCAGGCTTTGTCATCCACAAAAAGGTCAATTTACACCTCAGTTTTATGAAGATATTTATGATGAAGCACGCCAGGAACTTTTGCTTTATATTTGTGAAAATATTGACAAATACGATGCAAAACGCGGTAGCGTCATGGCATGGGTGAATGTTCTTTTGCAGCGGCGATTTTTTAGAGATGCTATTAAAAAAATCCAGACTCAGCAGAATGTAAGAAAAATAACTGATGCCGATCCGGATAATCTTCCTGCCCCAGAAGAACCTCTAGACCTAGGAGAAGTTCTGAAAAAATGTATAGAATCAGACCCGGAAGGCATTTTCAAAAATGAACATGTAGAGAAATGTCCTCAAGCTAACTTTCAAGCAGTGGCAATGCGACGAATGTCTGGAAAATCGTGGAAAGAGATTTCCGTAGAATTTGCGATTAAAGTTCCTACAGTCAGCAGCTTTTATTACCGATGCGTAAATAACTTTTCTTTAAAGCTGAAAGAATATTGTGACAACGACGATATAAATTAAACACCAGAGGAAAAAATGATGAGAGAATCAGAATCTTTAAAATTTACCGTCCCGATAAGTAGTGAGCTTCATTTTTTAGCAAAACAATTTCGCCTTTCTCATCGCAATTCAAAAAAAGCTAAACAAGTTTATTTTAATACTTTAGCGGTATCTGCCGTAAATTTTTACCTGCGTTGCATGGGAGTTAAAACTTCTTGGTCAGCTAGTTTAAGTTGTAACCCAGTAATACAAACTATGATGGATGTTGCCGATTTAGAAATCATCGGTTTGGGAAAGTTAGAGTGTCGTCCGGTGCTGTCAGACGAAAAGGTGGTTTATATTCCACCAGAAGTTTGGTCAGACAGAATTGGCTATGTAGCTGTACAATTTGACCAATCGCTAAGAGAAGCGACTCTGCTAGGATTTAGCAAAACGGCTCAAAATGGTGAGATACTTATAAATCAGTTGCGATCGCTTGAAGAATTCATTTTACAACTGAGCGAAATCCCCCAAAAAGTTAAACAGCCAATTCACCTCAGCCAGTGGTTAACTAATATTGTTGACGCTGGTTGGCAAACGGTAGAATCGCTTTTGACGCAACAATCCGAACTAGCTTTTAGATTTCGCTCACCTGAACAAATTTTAGCTGAAAACTCAGAAAATTCCCCTATTAATGTCCAAAAAGCCACATTGCTGGACTTAGGAGGACAATCAGAAAGTAAACCGATCGCTTTAGTAGTTGGACTGATACCTCTGTCTGAACAAGAAATAAACATAATAGTGAAAGTTTGTCCTGTCAATGGTCAAAACTATCTGCCAGAAGAACTTGAATTAATGGTGTTGGATGATTTGGGAATATCTGTAATGCAAGCTACTGCAAGAAATACCAAGAGTATTCAATTAAACTTTAGTAGCGAATTTGGAGAACGTTTTAGCATAAAAATGACATTAGGTGATGTCAACTTTACAGAAGTTTTTCTAGTTTGAAATTCGTCGCGCAAAAATATATTATGATTGACAAAGGTTGTCAAATTTCAGTATTTTAAGCGTATTAATTAGACTCGTCTAAAATTCCAAATTTCAAATAGGTTTATGGCAAAGTTAGTTGTTATGAAACTAGATGGTAATTTGTCAGGCACGGGGTGTCGGGTGACACTGGAAATTGGAGCCGAAAATGCTCGCCCAAAAATAGAAGTTTCTGGCAATTTACCTGCATCCCCGGACTTGGCAAATTACCTGCACCAGTGGCAAGATAACTATCGCAGTTTGGGGATAACTAGCCGAATTAAACCCCAAGAAATTATTTACGATGGCTGTATCAAAAGTCGAGTGAAAAAATGTAGTGAGTCAGCCAAAGTTTTGAGCGATCGCTTGCAAATATTACTTGAGTCTCCGGAATTTCGCTGCATTAACAACACATTACGTGAAGAATTAAACCGAGACGAAATAATTAGGGTATTAATTCGCACTGATGATAGCGAATTACAAAGGCTTCCTTGGCATTTGTGGGATTTTTTTAACAGATACTCACAAGCAGAATTTGCCTTAAGTGCAACAGCTTCTGAAGCACCCAACACACCACCGCGTAAACCGAAAGTCAGAATTTTGGCGATTTTGGGAAATAGTACTGGAATTGATGTTCAAAAAGACCGTCAATTGTTAGAAAGTTTACCATCATCCGAAATAGTTTTTTTAGTAGAACCGCAACGCAATGAGTTAAATAATTATTTGTGGCAGCAATGGGATATTTTGTTTTTCGCGGGTCATAGTGAAAGTGCTGATGGGAAAGGTAAGATTTATATTAATAAAATTGATAGTTTAACAATTGACGATTTAGAGAATGGTTTAAAAAGCGCGATCGCACAAGGTTTGCAACTGGCAATTTTTAACTCTTGTGATGGTTTGGGATTAGCATCGCAACTCCTACCTTTACATATTCCGCAAATGATTGTTATGCGGGAACCAGTACCGGATGAAGTAGCACAGGAATTTTTAAAGCATTTTCTGGTAGCTTTTTCTAGTGGCAAATCTCTTTATCTCGCATTGCGAGAAGCAAGAGAAAAACTGCAAGGTTTGGAAGATAGATTTCCTAATGCAACTTGGTTGCCAGTAATTTTCCAGAACCCTGGAGTTGTACCACCGACTTGGAAAAAGTTATCTTCTCGGCATATTGATTTTAAACGTATTTTTCTGACTGTATTTCTAGTGAGTGTGCTTGTTACAGCAAGTGTAATGGGAGTGCGTTATCTGGGGATGTTGCAACAAAGCGAATTGCAAGCTTATGACCATTTCATGCAAGTGCGATCGCATAACGAAAGAACTGATCCGCGCTTGTTAATAGTTACTGTTGGGGAGGCTGATATTTATTATCAAAACCAAAAGAAGATGAAATCGAAAGGATCGCTTTCCGATCAAGCACTCGCTCAACTGTTGCAAAAATTGAAGCAGTATCAACCAACAACTATTGGTATAGATATTTATCGTGATTTTCCTGTAGACCCCGATTATCCAAATTTAGTTACTAGTCTACAGCAAGACGATCGCATTTTTGCAGTGTGCAAAGTTTCTGCTGATTCGGATGGTGAAGCTGATGGCATTCACCCCCCTGATGAAGTTCCACAATCGCGCCAAAGTTTTAGTGATTTTGTAGCAGACAATGATGAAATTATTCGTCGTCAATTGTTGAATTTAACTCCTCCTCTAAAATCGCCATGTACCGCAGAAGATTCTTTTAGTCTTCAGCTTGCACGTCACTATTTACAAGCTAAAGGTATCAAAGCTTTTATTAATTCTCAGGGATACTTGCAGATTGGTAAGGTTGTCTTTCAGCCATTAAAAGAACACTCTAGCGGTTATCAAAGAATTGATGCATCGGGTTATCAAGTTTTGCTGAATTATCGTTATTTGCGTCCAACGGAAAAAATTGCCGAGACAGTATCTCTTAAAGATGTTTTGACTGACCAAATCAAACCTGAATTAATCGAGTCATTAAAGAATCGTATCGTTATGATTGGCGTTACTGCCCCAAGCGCTAAAGCTGATTATTGGAAAACCCCCTCCAAAGAAAAGAAAATACAAGGACTTTTGGTGCAAGCAAATATGGTAAGCCATATTCTCAGTGCCGTTGAGGATCGCAGACCTTTGTTTTGGTGGTGGTCTGGGTGGGTGGAAGCACTTTGGGTCTTTGTATGGTCATTGGTGGGAGGTATTATAGCATGGCGCTGCTCAAAGCCGCTGTATCTTGGGCTGGCGATCGCAACAGCGTTGTTAACATTATTTACGATCTGCTTTGGCATTTTTACACTAGCGGGGTGGATACCATTTGTTCCGCCTGTATTGACATTGGTGTTGACGGCTACGGCTGTTATGTGGATATTACGTAATTAAACTTGTGATGCTGGCTTATCGTCTTTATTTTGAAAATAACATTAGATATTTTGACGCTTGAATAATTTACCTGAAAATCAGATGAAATTACTAATTTATCAACCAAAAATTTCTAGTGTAGTTAGTGCGAAAGCGCTGAAGCGCTTACTACGAAGCGTTATTTTTTTGATACTGCTTGCGAGTTACCCTTACCAAGTAAATGCACAAGTTACGCAACCTGTCAAGAAGGTTGTCCCAAACAGACAAAACCGCCTTGCGGAATTGAAATTTCCCCGTAATGGCGCACCGATTGGTCGCCGTCAAGGAGGGGCAAGACGTACTGGAACTGAATGCCCAGACTTGAAAACGCCTATGACTGCGTTGGTGCCTGGTGAAGAAAGTGCGGATGAATCGAAATCTTTCTTAGCATTTACAGTGTCTGAGTATCCAACTTTTTGGGTTTATGTGCCACAGTTACCCAGCAATGTTCGCTCTGGAGAGTTTGTATTTCAGGATGATTTGGGTAACGATGTCTACCGGATGCCTTTGACGCTGCCTGAAAAGTCTGGTGCGATCGGCATTAGTTTACCACAAAATCCGCAATATGCTTTAAAGACAAACAATAAGTATCAATGGTACTTTAAGGTTTATTGTGGTGCAGCCCAAAACACATCTGAGTATTTTTATGTGAAAGCATGGGTGCAACGAGTAGCGCTAACGAGCGAGCTTGAAAGTCAGTTAAAGTCGGCGAAATCAGGGGAATATACTGTTTATGCTGTTAATTATATTTGGCAGGATGCTGTAACTAATTTAGCTGAAATGCGCCGGACTAATTCAGGCGATCGCGTTTTGAGCGATGATTGGATTAGTTTGTTAACATCTGTTGGCTTGTCAGAATTTGCTTCTGCGCCGGTTGTTTGGCGTTATGGTTTTGAAAGATAATTGCGATGTAGTTGAAGTGGTGGATAAATAGAGGCTGACAATTACTGCTTTTGAGGGGTGTAGTATGTCTGGGATGATTCGATACTGGCAAAGATGGGCATTAGGAAAATTGTTAGTGGTGGGGGGAGCGATCGCCTTTTCGGGAAAATGCACCTTAGCCCAAATCGCACCTGATACCACGCTAGGGGTAGAAAGTTCTGTGATAACACCCACCAACATCAATGGTATCAACAGCGATCGCATTGATGGAGGGGCAATACGTTCAGCT
>NZ_JTCM02000104.1 GCF_000817785.2 Hassallia byssoidea VB512170
CGACAAATGGGGACAGGCTTGTTTTGTAGATCCGCAATTACCCACGACTATTTTTGATGAAGCCTGTCCCCATTTGTCTAGGGAAGGACTCGCCCTAAATTCTATGAAGCTTGGCATCAAAGCACGATCGCTTGGAAAGTGAAAAATTCTATGTCAGTAACCTGCCAACGTATTCATCAACTGCTGATAAATCACGTCTAACCACACTGGAATAACAGGTTTACCTTCATCTAAAGATGCGATCGCTACCTTACCAACTTGCTTGCTAACTTCTGATAAATAACATCGAACCACACAGGAATCACAGGCTTACCTTCATCCAAAGATGCGATCGCTCTTTCCCTGTCAAATTCTACTAGAGAAAGCGATCGCTCTTTTTCATTCCAGCACAGCATAAAACGCTTTCCCTGACCAGATTTAAACAACTCCGGCTCCTTGTCTTTCAGGGTTTTGACCGTTTCACCAGCCAAATCAAAACTCAACCCCGCAGACAATAAATATACCATCACAGCCAATTCCACCAAATTGACTTTTGAGTAATAAATACTACGTCCAGTTCCCGTTTCACTGATAACAGGAACAATTACCCTTGGAATGAACGTGGACAAAAATGGACAGCCTTCATCTGAGGGTATCGTTGGGCCCATGCGGATCTTTAAAAAAAGGCTGTCAATGAGTGTCTATTGTTTGTGAATCCCCCTTCTCTCGCCAGTACTGGAGCTGACGCAGGGTACAGCCTGTGATTTCAGCCGCTTGTTTGCTCGTAAAAAATGTCTCTTGCATGAACCTATCCCATTATAATGAGTCTCCCTAACTTCTTGTTAACGAGACTAACTTACCTGGTTAAACTCAAATGAATTGAAGAATATAGTTTAAGAATCATTCCGATCCGTCGTTTATTAATTGCAGCTTACGACTATAAGGAGAAAAAGCAGTGATTGCTCCAACTCAAATTGCGAACCAAACACAACTCGATGAGCTTTGCATTAACACGATTCGGACTTTATCAATGGATGCCGTGCAACAGGCAAACTCTGGACATCCAGGCACTCCGATGGCACTGGCTCCTGTTGCTTACTGTTTATGGCAACGATTTTTACGGTTCGATCCCGACGATCCCATCTGGGCAAACCGCGATCGCTTCGTACTCTCGAACGGTCATGCCTCCATGCTGCTGTATTCGTTATTGCACTTAACTGGTGTTAAAGCAGTCAATGCTAAATACGAGCAATTAGGTGAACCCTCAGTCACGCTCGATGATATTAAACACTTCCGTCAACTTGACAGCAAATGTCCTGGGCATCCTGAATATCGCTGGACTTCTGGCGTTGAAACCACTACAGGACCGTTAGGACAGGGCGTGGCAACCAGCGTTGGCATGGCGATCGCCGGACAGTGGATGGCACAACACTTCAATCGTCCTAGCTTCGAGTTATTTAACTACAACGTCTATGCTCTGTGTGGCGATGGCTGCATGATGGAAGGTATTTCCAACGAAGCCGCCTCTATTGCGGGGCATCTCAAGCTGGCTAACCTCTGCTGGATTTATGACAATAACCACATCACGATTGAAGGGCATACCGATCTCACCTTTAGCGATGACGTAGGCACTCGCTTTTTAGCCTATGGTTGGAACATAATTCGGGTCAGCGATGCCAACGAGCTAGAGATGTTAGAACGGGCGTTTCAAACCTTTCAGCAGACACGCGATCGCCCCACACTGATTATTGTTGATAGCCATATCGGGTATGGCGCACCGCACAAACACGATACCAGCGCCGCTCACGGCGAACCGTTAGGAGAAGATGAAATCCGCTTAACAAAACGCAATTACGGCTGGGCAGAAGATGCTAAGTTTTTAGTACCCAATGGCGTTCAAGAACACTTTCAGAAGCACCTAGGGCAACGAGGACATAGCCTGCGTCAGGAGTGGATGCAGACCTTTGATGAGTACAATGCCAAGTATCCAGAACTGGCAGACCAACTCTACAAGATGCAGCATCGCCAGTTGCCTGACAATTGGGATAGTAGCCTCCCGACCTTTGCTGCGGATGCTAAAGGACTATCCGGACGTGATGCATCTGCAAAAGTCCTCAATGCGATCGCCCAACAGATTCCTTGGCTGATTGGTGGCTCTGCCGATCTGACTCCCTCAACCAAAACACGGCTCACCTTTGATGGTGCGGGAGATTTTAGCGAACGCGATCGCTCTGGACGTAACTTTCACTTTGGCATCCGCGAACACGCAATGGCGGCAATTCTCAACGGACTCTCCCTTAGCAAAGTGCGTCCTTATGGCTCTGGATTCTTCATCTTTAGTGACTACTGCCGTCCATCCATTCGACTCAGTGCGCTGATGGAAATTCCCGTAATTTACATCTTCACGCATGACTCGATCGGGGTGGGTGAAGATGGACCGACTCATCAACCCGTCGAACAGTTAGCATCTTTACGAGCGATTCCAGGACTAATTACCCTACGACCTGCCGATGCTAACGAAGTCGTGGAAGCATGGCGAACGATTATGCAGTTGCAGCATCAACCTGTCGTACTGGTACTGTCTCGACAGGCATTACCTACGCTTGATCGCACTCAGTATGCTACCGCATCGGGTTTAGCAAAGGGTGCCTATGTCTTGGCGGATGCTAAAGATGGCAAACCAGATGTGCTGCTGTTAGCGACTGGAAGTGAAGTGTCTCTCTGCATTCAGGCATATGAACAACTCAAAACAGAAGGAATTAAAGCGCGGGTTGTGAGTATGCCATCGTGGGAGTTGTTTGAGCAGCAAAGCCAGGACTACCGCGAGAGTGTAATTCCGCCCTCAATTACTGCCCGTGTATGTGTGGAGCAAGCATCGACGTTTGGCTGGGGTGAGTATGTAGGTTCGAGAGGTGCCCGTATTGTTATGCATACGTTTGGTGCCTCAGCACCGCTCAAAGAACTGCAACGGAAGTTCGGTTTTACCCCTGACAAAATTATTGCAGCCACAAAAGCTCAACTAACAGACTGATACTCAATCTATCTCCAACAAGTAGTCTGATTTTATGGACTTCCCCGTATCCACTAATATTGCATCCCACCAATCTGTCAATCTGATGACTCAGCAATCGAGTCAAAGCACTAGAGTGCAGTCAGAAAACCAGATGCGTAATGGGGGGATTCTCTTACTCCTTTTATTAATTGCTTGCATTTGTATCAGACGCTGGTATCAGAAGCAACCCGAGCAACAGGCAGATACTTATCGTCGCCAGCAAATTGAAAGCTTAGAGAGGATTTGGAGAATGAGCCCTTACCGGGAGCCTGAAGGCGATTCAAAGCGGGGCTAGTACGAAACAAACTTTTAGTTAATTTAACAAGGATGTGAACTGATGGTTACTGTAAAAGCGTCACAGACAAAGAATCCTTTACAAGCGTTACAATCCTACGGACAGTCTGTCTGGTTGGACTATATTCGTCGCAATTTAATTACTAGTGGCGAACTGCAACAGTTAATTGATGATGGTGTGCGGGGTGTCACCTCGAATCCTTCTATTTTTGAGAAAGCGATCGCAGGCAGCACTGATTACGATACAACTTTAACCACGATCGAACAAAGTCAGGATCGCGATGTTATATCGCTGTACGAGACATTTGCTATTGCGGATATTCAAGCAAGCGCAGACCATTTAAAGCCGATTTACAAGCAAACCAACAAACGCGATGGCTACATTAGTCTAGAAGTGTCCCCCTACTTAGCAAATGACACCGAGCAAACTATCTCAGAAGCACGCCGCCTCTGGCAGGAAGTTGATCGCCCTAACTTGATGATTAAAGTGCCTGCGACACCAGCGGGAATTCCAGCGATTCAACAACTAATTAGCGAAGGCATTAATATCAACGTAACATTACTGTTTGCTCAAGATGTATACGAGCAGGTCGTCAATGCTTATATCACTGGATTAGAGTCACTAGCAGCAAAAGGTGGAGATATCCGTAGCATTGCTAGTGTCGCTAGTTTCTTTGTCAGTCGGATTGATACCGCTGTCGATAATCAGATTACAGATCGACTCAAAACTTCTACAGATGCAGGTCAACGTAATTTACTCAAAGGCTTATTAGGCAAAGTTGCGATCGCCAACGCTAAACTTGCTTACAAGAGTTATCAGGATATTTATCAATCGAGCCGATGGCAGAAATTATCAAGTCAAGGCGCACAAACTCAACGGTTGCTGTGGGCAAGCACGGGAACGAAAAACCCTCAATATAGCGACGTGCTGTATGTTGAAGAATTGATTGGTTCCGACACTGTTAATACAATTCCGCCAGCCACACTTGCTGCTTTTCGTGATCGGGGAAAGCCAAAGTCTAGTTTGACTGAAGGGCTTGACGATGCGCGATCAACATTATTAAACCTACAGCAAGCGGGAATCTCCTTGCAGCAGACTACAGACCGATTATTGACAGAAGGGGTACAACTTTTCATCAATGCCTTTGACCAATTATTGAGTGCGGTTGAGAAGAAGCGGACAGCAATTCTTGGTGGAAAGCTTGATCGCTTAACCTACAAATTACCTGATGCACTGAATACCGCCGTTCAAGACTCTCTCGACGATTGGCAGCAGAACGGCAAGATTCGCCGCCTATGGGCGCAGGATGCAACTTTATGGACAGGGGTAGATGAAAACAAATGGTTGGGTTGGCTCGGTATTACTGAAGACCAACTCGCACATATTGATCGCTTAAAACAATTGGCACAAGAAGTGAAAGACCTAGAATTCACTCACGTCTTACTTTTAGGAATGGGGGGATCTTCCCTCTGTCCAGAGGTGATGAAGCTAACCTTTGGCAAAACAAAAGGCTTTCCCGAACTGCTGGTACTCGATTCCACCGATCCGGCTCAGATTAAAGCGATTGAAAGCCAAATCGACCTCACTCGAACATTGTTTATCGTATCGAGCAAGTCTGGCAGCACGTTAGAGCCAAATATTTTCAAACAATACTTCTTCGATCGCGTGCAGCAAATCTTGGGTGCAGAATCCGCAGGTAATCGCTTCATTGCCATTACCGATCCTGGCTCCAAGATGCAACACATTGCCGAAGGAGACGACTTTCACCGAATTTTCTTTGGCGTACCTGGTATTGGCGGTCGCTATTCTGCCCTTTCCAACTTCGGTATGGTTCCAGCAGCAGCAATTGGAGTGGATGTCGCCAAATTTCTAGATACGGCTGAAGAAATGGTGCATTCCTGTGCATCATCGGTTGCAGCAAAAGAAAACCCTGGCGTTGTCTTGGGAAATATTCTAGGCGTGCTGGCAAAAGGGGGAAGAGACAAAGTAACGCTAATTACCTCTCCAGGAATTGCAGACTTAGGCGCATGGCTAGAGCAACTGTTGGCAGAGTCTACAGGCAAAGATGGCAAGGGATTAATTCCAATCGATCAAGAACCGCTAGGAAATCCAGATGTTTATGGCAGCGATCGCGTTTTTGCTTACATCCGTCTAGATTTCGCTCCCGACTCGACTCAAGACGCTGCTGTTGCAGCATTAGAACAAGCAGGACAACCTGTGGTTCGGATTGCGATCGCCGATCCCTACCAAATCGGTCAAGAGTTCTTCCGATGGGAAATTGCGACTGCTGTAGCAGGTTCTATCATTGGCATCAATGCTTTTAACCAACCGGATGTAGAAGCCAGCAAGATTGTTACCCGTCAGTTAACGGCTGAATATGAGAAAACTGGAAAACTACCACCAGAAAGCCCAATCTTTACAGCAGATGGAATTCAATTATTCACCGATCCGAAAAATGCAGCGATTCTGACAAAAACTGTCGGCAAATCTGCTTTGCTAGTCGATTATTTACACGCCCACTTGAATCGATTACAAGCAGGTGATTATTTGGCACTGCTTGCCTATATCGAGAGCAATGACGAGCATCAAGTGCAACTGCAAGCCATTCGAGAACAAATTCGGGATGCCAAGCAAGTTGCTACCTGTCTGGGCTTTGGTCCTCGTTTCTTGCATTCCACAGGACAAGCATACAAAGGCGGTCCTAATAGTGGTGTGTTTCTGCAAATCACCTGCGATGATGCCACGGATATTTCCGTTCCCCAGCAGAAATACACCTTTGGCGTGGTGAAAGCGGCTCAAGCACGGGGCGATTTTCAGGTTTTAGCCGAGCGCGATCGTCGAGCGCTGCGAATTCATCTAGGCAAAGATGTTCGTGCTGGTTTAGCTACTTTAAAAACTGCGATCAAGCAAATTCTGTAAGCAACTTTGTACAGATAAGGCAGTTGGTCAGAGATGCTTGAATCCTGCTATTTCACAATTAGCCTTATTTGTCAACAGTCTGTACTCCACAACTGAGAACCATATTGGAGAAAAAACAATGCAACTTGGTGTTATTGGTTTAGGGCGCATGGGCGCAAATATTGTCCGGCGACTGCTGCGAAACAATCATGAGTGCGTCGTGTTCAATCGCACGCCAGAGAAAGTAAAGCAGCTTGCTTCAGAAGGAGCGATCGGCGCGTCTAATTTGGATGATTTCGTGCAGAAGCTCGATAAGCCTCGTGCCATCTGGCTGATGGTACCTGCTGGAGATCCGACCGAAGATATGGTAATGGAGTTGGCTGCCAAACTAGATTCGGGGGATATCTTAATTGACGGTGGCAACTCTTACTACATTGATGATATTCGTCGAGCAAAAGCTCTAGAAGCACGTGGGATTCACTATGTCGATATCGGAACCAGTGGCGGAGTGTGGGGGCTAGAACGAGGCTACTGCATGATGATCGGCGGATCGGAAACTGCCGTAAAACATCTCGATCCGATTCTTCAAACATTAGCTCCCGGACAAGGTGATATTTCTCGCACATCCGGTCGAGACAAAGTGGGTGGTACAGCCGAACAAGGCTATTTGCACTGTGGATCCAATGGCGCGGGGCACTTCGTCAAGATGGTACATAATGGCATCGAATACGGTATCATGGCAGCTTATGCAGAAGGATTGAATATCCTGCATCATGCCAATGTAGGTAAACAACAACGCGCTGCTAGTGCCGAATCGACTCCGCTCCGCGATCCAGAACATTACCAATATGATTTCAATTTGCCGGATGTTGCTGAGGTTTGGCGACGGGGTAGCGTCATTGCCTCCTGGCTGCTGGATTTAACTGCGATCGCCCTGCTTAAAGATCCTCAGCTTTCTACCTTTACAGGTCGGGTGTCTGATTCTGGAGAAGGACGCTGGACGATTACGGCGGCGATCGATGAAGGCACACCTGCACCCGTGCTGAGTGCCGCTCTCTATCAACGGTTTAGTTCCAGAGGGGAAGACGAATTTTCGAGTAAGTTACTTTCTGCGATGCGCTATCAGTTCGGCGGACACATTGAAGAACACGCGGAGATTTCATCATGACGATCGCACCTACATTTCAATCTCAGGCGAAAACCTCGATTCGTCCTGCTGAACCTTTTGCGATCGTTATCTTTGGTGCTGCCGGAGATTTAACCAAGCGTTTACTGTTGCCTGCACTTTACAATCTGGCACGTAGCAATTTGCTACCGCAGGAGTTTGCGATCGTTGGGGTTGCTCACACTCCAATGAGCCAAAACGACTTTCGCAGCAAACTCAATCAAGATATTCACGAATTTGCCACGGTTGCTGTTGACGATCGCCTCTGGCAGCAGTTTGAACAGCGACTCTACTATCTTTCTGGCGAGTTTCAGGATGCTAAAACCTACCATCAGTTGCAGAATTTATTGACTCAAGTAGATTCTGCCTGTGGCACGCAAGGGAATTACTTATTCTATCTAGCAACCGCCTCTAACTTCTTTTGCGACATCATCACGCAGCTTGGTTCAGTAGGACTGTTACGTGAAGACGACAAACAGTGGCGGCGCGTCATTATCGAGAAACCATTCGGACGCGATCTAGATTCTGCTCGCACGTTAAATAAACAGATCGGTAGCGTGTTAAAGGAAAACCAGATTTATCGCATCGATCATTATTTGGGTAAAGAAACCGTCCAAAATATTTTAGTATTTCGCTTTGGGAATGGACTGTTTGAGCCAATCTGGAATCGTAACAATATCGACCACGTGCAGATTACAGTGGCAGAAACGGTGGGAGTTGAAAGCAGGGGCAATTTTTATGAAGGAACGGGTGCAGTGCGCGATATGGTGCAGAATCACTTGTTTCAACTGTTGACCATGATTGCGATGGAACCCCCTGTTTCTTTCAATGCCGATGCAGTGCGCGATGAAAAGTCAAAGTTGCTGAAGGCGGTTCAACCCTTAACGGCTGAAACTGTTCTGACGCATACAGTGCGCGGGCAGTATGGCGAAAGTACAGTTGATGGAAAACCCGTACCCGCCTATCGATCGGAACCGCGTGTTGCTTCAGACTCTAATACCGAAACCTATGCTGCCTTAAAGCTAACCATCGATAATTGGCGATGGGCAAATGTGCCATTTTATTTACGAACAGGTAAACGTTTACCCAAGCGAGTGACTGAGATTGCGGTTCAATTCAAGCAAGTTCCTTCCCTTCTGTTTCAAGACACGTCGATTGATCGCCTGACACCGAATGTTCTCGTTCTCCGCATTCAACCCGATGAAGGCATTAGCTTTCAGTTTGGGGCAAAAATTCCCGGTCCAACCGTGCGAATGGGATCTGTGAATATGGACTTCTGCTACGCCGACTATTTTGGCACAACCCCCAGTACGGGTTACGAAACCTTACTCTATGACTGCGCGATCGGCGATGCTACACTCTTCCAGCGATCGGACAACGTGGAACTCGGTTGGAGTGTAGTTACCCCAATTTTGGATGTTTGGGGCGCATTACCAGCAAGAGAGTTTCCCAACTATGCGGCAGGAAGTTGGGGACCGAAAGATGCTGACGAACTGCTCTGGCGCGATGGTCGGCAATGGCGATCAAGTGATTAATAAAAATCAGAAATCAATTAGCGGTTCAACGGAGAAGCACAATGTTGAGTAAACATAAATGGGGCATTGTCAACATTAGTTTTCTAACCATTTGCAGTACGATAGCAACTTCCCAACTAACGCGAGCCGAAGACACGATTACCACAGCAACTTCAATCAAAAATGCTCCTTATAGCAAGGTATTCCACACTGGTTCAATCTATGCGGTGAGAGATCATGACTATAGAGGGAGTAAACCTGCTCTTGGTGTGTCAACTCTTTGGAGCAAAAATCCGACCAAGGATAGCCTTTTGCTAGGGGTACGGTATTGTGTACCTGACAACTCTCTAGTTGGCTCTGATGCCTCCTTAACTACAATGGTGCTGCTTAACAAGAATCAACCCTTGGTCACAATCAATCAACCAATAAAAGAAACCTCCAGCTATCAAAAAGTTGTTCAAAGTTCCACCACGATTCCGGGATTAGGCTTTTGGGATCCCGACACGTATTGGGGCAACGACGCTTTTTGGGATGGCGTTGATGAGCCTTTCTGGGCTGGTACTGCTACGTTTCCGTCTGTAACATGTAGCGCGGGAAGCAGCCGATTTAACATTGCTCCACTTGCCAGCGCGATCGCTCAACTTCCGCCCCAAACGCTTCAGATGAAATTGATCTTTAGCAATGGTGCAACCAGCCAATGGGAATTGGGAAAAAAAACGGTACAGGCACTCAAAGAATTGTTAGCTATTGGGCAAACCTCGTCAAATACCTCCCAATCACCTTTGGCAAAGTGAAACGGTATCGGTATCCTGTGTTAAATGCAGACTAATAAATTGAGCGCCAACAATCAATAACCAAGCTTTTTATCATGAATCCAGTAAGTTCTCCCAAATCGCCTAAAATTTCACTGCTGCTAGCAGATGTAGATGGCACGCTTGTAACAAAACAGAAAATCCTAACCGATCGCGCTCGTGCAGCAGTCCAAAACCTTCATGATGCGGGCATTCGTTTCGCCATTACTAGTGGTCGTCCGCCATTAGGGATGAAAACGATCGTGGAGGCGCTGAAGCTGACAGAGCCGATCGCTGCATTTAACGGCGGTTTGTTCGTCAATCCCGACTTTTCCACAATCGAAGAAAATGTCTTACCAACTGCGATCGTTCGAGAAGTCATCCAAACGATCGCCGCTCATCATCTCGATGTTTGGATTTATCGCGGTAAGGATTGGTTCGTACACGAACGGCATGGTTCTCACGTTGATCGCGAAGAATGGACGGTTAAGTTTTCACCAACAGTTGTTTCTAGCTATGACGATCTACTCGATAACGTTGTCAAAATTGTCGGTGTGAGTGATGACTTAAATGCTGTTGCTAAGTGCGAAATAGACGTGCGGCAAGCATTCAGCCCGCACGTTCATTGTCAGGCAGGAGCCAGTTCAGGAGGTGGCGAACAGGTGTCTGCGGCGCGATCGCAGCCCTACTATTTAGACGTGACCCATCCCCGCGCCAACAAAGGGGCTGTTGTTGATCGACTTTCGCAACTGCTGGGAATTTCCAGACAGGAGATTGCCACGATCGGAGATATGCCTAACGATGTACCGATGTTTGAGCGAAGTGGATTGAGCATTGCGATGGGCAATGCCAGTGCAGAGGTGCAACAGCAGGCTCAATACGTCACAACTTCCTACGAAGAGGAAGGATTTGCCAATGCGGTTGAACAATTCATTTTGGGAAGCAATGCCGCAGACATCTCCAAGAACCGTCTTCAATCGACGGTCTAGCACTGCAATCAATGAAACAGTTTGCCCTTTTTGTTCTAGCTTACTCCTGCGGCACATTGGTCATCGTCAGGTGCATTGGTTTTGCCGAAGCTGTTGGCAAGATATGTGGTGAAAGGAAAAGAGGACAAAGTTTTACCAAGCAATACTTTTAGGAGAAATACAATGACTCAACGAGTGAAAGAAATTCTTAGTTGGTATGGCAGCGATAATCCTGGAACGCTGACTAATCTAACTCGGTTGCTAAATCATGGCAAACTAGCTGGAACTGGAAAATTAGTGATTCTACCCGTCGATCAAGGCTTTGAACACGGTCCGGCTCGCAGTTTTGCACCCAATCCACCCGCTTACGATCCTCGCTATCACTTTGAGTTAGCGATCGCAGCCGGATGCAATGCTTATGCTGCTCCACTAGGTTTTCTAGAAGCGGGAGCACGAGAATTTACAGGTAAAATTCCCTTAATTCTGAAAGCTAATGACCACGATGTATTGCTAGATGAACCAGAGCCTGTGTCATCTTTTTCGTCGCTGGATCTGAAAAAGCAACGATGCTAAAGACTGTTTTAGAAGGTCAGTATCAGCCTGATCGCTTACCCGCACAAATCATTCGTCCGACTCAAGGCAAAGTGGTATGGATGGTCGATCGAGCGGCAGCAAGTTCGTTATCCACTGCTATTTCATCAACTCCTAACTAAATCATGCCATCCATTCAATCCTCTAAACCAACCGCGATCGCAGCGTCTATCTTGTCTGCTGATTTCAGTCGCTTGGGAGAAGAAGTACAAGCCGTTGATGCAGCGGGAGCGGACTGGATTCACGTCGATGTAATGGATGGTCGCTATGTGCCTAACATTACAATTGGTCCTTTAATCGTGGAAGCGATCCGACCGATTACTGTAAAACCTTTCAATGTGCATTTGATGATTGTCGAACCAGAGCGCTACATCGCTGACTTTGCTAAAGCGGGTGCCGATAGTATTTTAGTTCAAGCAGGAGCAACCATTCATCTACACCGAACCCTATCCCAAATCAAAGAACTGGGTAAACAGGCGGGGGTTGTACTCAATCCTAGCACCCCCCTAGAGGCGATTGAATGGGTACTAGATTTGTGTGATGTCATTTTAATTATGACAGTGAATCCTGGTTTTGGCGGTCAGCACTTTATCTCAACCATGCTACCAAAGATCCGTCGCTTGCGTCAGATGTGCGATGAATGTGAGCTCGATCCGTGGATTGAAGTGGATGGTGGAGTGAAGCCAGACAATACGTGGCAGGTGTTAGAAGCAGGAGCAAATGCGATCGTTGCGGGATCGGCAATCTTCGAGTCAAAAGATTATGCAACAGCGATCGCAGCTTTGCGTTATAGCAAACGACCCGAACAAGTCATAACTGATGTATGAAGACATGATAAATTTACAAGGAAAAGTGGCTTTAGTCACAGGTAGTAGTCAGGGAATTGGACAAGCCATTGCCGTACACCTGGCGCAAGCAGGTGCAGATATCGTTATCGATTACCGCTCTCACCCAGACGGTGCGAAAGAAACGCTGGCAAAGGTAGAAGCAGCAGGACAAAAAGGACATATCGTTCAGGCAGATTTAAGCTCTGTCAGCGACATTCGTAAGCTTGTATCTGAGGGCGTTCGGCACTTTGGTAAGCTAGATATTTTGGTGAATAATGCTGGGGTAGATGGAAAAAACGCTGACTTTTGGGACATTGCTGAGGCTGATTACGATCTGGTACTCAATATCAATCTCAAAGGTACATTTTTCACTACACAAGCCTTTGTACAGCATCTAATTGAGACGAAACAAACAGGAAAGATTATCAACATCAGTTCCGTCCACGAAGAAATGGCGTTTCCCCACTTCACCTCCTACTGCGCTAGCAAAGGCGGTGTAAAGATGATGATGCGAAATCTAGCAGTGGAATTAGGCTCGATGGGAATTACGATTAACAATATTGCTCCAGGCGCGATAGAAACCCCGATTAATACCAAACTTCTGAACGACCCTGTGAAGTTGAATTCACTCAAACAAAATATTCCCCTCGGACGGCTAGGTAAACCAGAAGATATTGCGCCAATGGTCGCATTCCTGGCGTCCTCTGGTGCTGACTATGTGACTGGAGCCACTTTTTATGTCGATGGCGGACTGATTCGGAATTATCACGAGCAATAGAAATTGTCATGACTCAAGAAGAAGCAAGATTGGCAGATGATCGCGAGAGTGCTTCGCACACGCTGCGCGAACGCACTGCCTATTGGAAACGCTGGGGACCCTATTTAAGCGAACGACAATGGGGCACCGTGCGGGAAGATTACAGCCCGAATGGAACTGCTTGGGAGTACTTTCCCCATGACCATGCCCGATCGCGTGCCTATCGTTGGGGAGAAGACGGCATTGCAGGTATCTCTGATACTCATCAGCGGTTATGTTTTGCGATCGCGCTGTGGAATGGAGAAGATTCCATCCTCAAAGAGCGGATGTTTGGCTTAACGGGCAATGAAGGCAATCACGGGGAAGATGTCAAAGAGTATTACTTCTATCTAGACAATACCCCTACTCATTCTTACATGAAGTATCTCTACAAATACCCGCATTGTGCTTTTCCTTACACTGAATTAGTGGAAGAAAATCGCCGCAGAAGCAAGCAAGATCCTGAATTTGAACTACTGGACACAGGCATATTTAACGAAGATCGTTACTTTGATGTATTCGTTGAGTATGCTAAAGCATCCCCTGAAGATATTTTGATTCAGATCAAAGTCATTAATCGGGGAACTGAAACTAAAACACTGCATCTGTTACCAACACTTTGGTTTCGCAACACTTGGGCTTGGAAAGTTGGACAGGAAAAACTCTGGCTAAAAGTCAGTCAAACAACATCTAATTTCAGTGTCATTGAAGCGTTTCATTCAACACTGGGAACGCGATGGTTGTACTGTGAGGGGATTCCTAATTTATTGTTTACAAATAATGAGACAAATTACGAACGATTGTTTGGAGTTGCTAACTCCTCACCCTACGTTAAAGATGGCATTAATGATTATCTGATTCAAAACCGTAAAGAAGCGATTAATCCCAGCCAAACTGGAACAAAATGCTCGGCTCATTATCAGCTAGTCATCGCTCCTGGTGAAATGCAAACGGTACGGCTGAGATTGAAAGACTCTCAATCTTCTCTCAACTTTGGAGAGGAATTTGAGACAACCTTTCGCGATCGCCAACAAGAGGCAGATGAATTCTATCAGCGCATTTGTCCTTTTTCATTGTCTGAAGATCTGCGAAATGTCCAGCGTCAAGCATTTGCAGGAATGTTGTGGAACAAGCAATTCTATCATTATGTAGTGCATGATTGGCTCAATGGAGATCCAGCAACTCCAACACCGCCACCAGAGCGTAAACGAGGCAGAAATCATGATTGGACGCACCTTTATAACGATGACGTTCTCTCAATGCCCGATAAATGGGAATATCCTTGGTTTGCGGCATGGGATTTAGCTTTTCACTGTATTCCTCTAGCAATGGTAGATCCAGAATTTGCCAAACGTCAGTTAAGTGTCTTGATGCGGGAGTGGTATATGCATCCGAACGGACAAATTCCGGCTTATGAATGGGCATTTGGCGATGTTAATCCTCCCGTTCATGCCTGGGCTGCATTGCGAGTCTATCAAATCGAGCGAAAAATTTACGGTCGAACCGATCGCGCGTTTCTAGAGCGAGTATTTCAAAAACTACTGCTCAATTTTACTTGGTGGGTGAATCGCAAAGATATTGAGGGTAAAAATGTTTTTCAGGGAGGATTTTTAGGATTAGATAATATTGGGGTGTTTGATCGCAATGCACCGCTACCCAATGGGGGATATATCAATCAGGCAGATGGGACTAGTTGGATGGGAATGTACTGCCTGAATATGTTAGCGATCGCACTAGAGTTAGCCAAAGAGGATTCAACCTATGAAGACATTGCCAGCAAGTTTTTTGAACATTTCCTCTACATTGCCGATGCCATCGATGGAGTCGGTGAAGCCGAGTTAGCCCTTTGGGATGAGGTAGATGGGTTTTATTATGATGCCTTGCATCTACCTGATGGTCGTCACTTCTTGATGAAGGTTCGCTCAGTAGTGGGAATAGCACCGTTATTTGCCGTTACTGCTTTAGAACTAGAAGTGCTGGAACGATTTCCCAACTTCAAACGACGTACCGAATGGTTTATTCAGCATCGCCCAGATTTGACCCAAAATGTTGTTTGTTTAGAAACAGATAGTGTAAAAGCGAGAGCTTTGCTGGCGATCGCAGGGCAGAATCAGTTACGGCGCATTCTTCACAGGATGTTAGATGAGAATGAATTTCTTGGCTCTTACGGTATTCGGGCACTCTCTAAATTCCATGCGAACAACCCCTATGTTTTACAAGTTAACGGCAACGAATATCGAGTCGACTACGAACCTGCGGAATGCACAACAAATGTTTTTGGTGGTAATTCTAATTGGCGC
This sequence comes from Hassallia byssoidea VB512170, assembly GCF_000817785.2. GTDB lineage: Bacteria > Cyanobacteriota > Cyanobacteriia > Cyanobacteriales > Nostocaceae > Hassallia > Hassallia carrinoi. The sequence continues at coordinate 15,177 of NZ_JTCM02000104.1, forward strand.
GGACCCGTGTGGTTTCCCATAAATTACCTAATAATCGAGTCCTTACAGAAGTACCATTATTATCTAGGTGATGATTTCAAAGTGGAATGTCCGACTGGATCGGGTCAAATGATGACACTTTGGCAAGTGGCGAATGAACTGTCACAGCGATTGATTCGGATATTTTTAACCGATGAAACTGGACGGCGATCGATCTATGGAGGAACGGAAACTTTTCAAACTAATTCGGATTGGCATGACCTGATTTTATTCTATGAATACTTTCAGGGTGACAACGGAGCAGGCATCGGAGCAAGTCATCAAACAGGCTGGACAGGGTTAGTGGCAAAATTGATCCAGCAACAGGCAGAGTACAGGGCATCACCATGCCAAAACGGGAAAATTGTACGCGCTTGGCTGAAACCCATATCATATAATCGTTTCAACGATATTTATTTTCCTTAACCCGCAAAGGACGCAACTTGTCAAAACTAGTCGCTTGTTTCAAATTCCAAACATAATCGCCAGTGAGATTGATATGCTCCCATCCCAACGGCGATAAATGTTGCAGATATTCTTCAGGAATATCCATTCCCTGTTGTTTCAAATAATCAACGGCTTTTTCTAAGTACACCGTATTCCAAAGAACAATAGCGGCAATGACCAAATTCAACCCACTGGCGCGATAAAACTGGTCTTCATCTCTAGCGATCGCGCACCTCCCCCAGGCGATTAAAAAACACCGCTATGAGTCAGGGTGTGTTTTGCCTCACCCTTGTTTAGACCCGCCGTCGCCCGTCGCCGCAATTCTGGACTCTGCAACCATTCCAAAGTAAACACGCGTCCGCTCAATCCTCCCCAACTGCCGCAAAGCTAAAGCTAAACGATTCTGGCGAGGTATGACGCGCTAATTTCCTCAACATCAAAGAAGCTGTCACCGTCCCCGTCCGAATTGAACTAGCAAGGCGGACAATCTCATCCCAAGACTCTTGAATCAATTTCACATTAATCTTGTCACCTAACAAGGGTGCCAAAACCGAATCAGCAGGAGTAGGTTCAAAAGTATACAATTTCTTATCAGGTAAATCTCGCATTCGAGGTGCAAATCTAAACCCTAATAAATGGCACATCGCAAACACATGCAAGGGTTTTACCGCTTGTATCCGTATAATGCTCCTGAATCTGTAAATCACTCTCGTGATACAACAAACCATCCAAAACATGAGTTGCATCCCTTGGACTGAACCTGGACAAAAATGGACAGCCTTCTACATAGACTGTCTGTGATGCCCCATGAATATTTCAAAACAAGGCTGTCCATTTTTGTCTATCCTTTGTGAAACCCTAATCGTGGCGTTAATTACCTTAACGTGAAACGGAACATACTGGTCGGAAATATGCGTGTAAAAAATCACGCTTCTATCTTTACCATACTTGGCATTAATCTCTTCATTAAAACTGCGATGTCCGCCTGCTTTAAACCGTTGACCATCAAAAGAAGATGTTGTCCCATCACCCCAATAAGCAGCAAATGGCACTTGTGTGTGGAAATTTACCACCTCTGCTAAAGCCTTGGAATAAGTTTCATCCCGAATATACCAATCTGCCACCCATGCTAAACGCTCAAAGGACATCCCTTGAGTTGCGCGACTCCATCCGCGTTAAACCTAAATTAATACCATCAGCAAGCAAAGCACTTAACAAAACAACTTTATCGGATACTTGTTCTCCCGAATGTAAATGCGTAAAATGCTTAGTGAATTGCGTCCAAGAATCAACTTCTACTAACAAATCAGTCAACTTAATTCTTGGCAGTAAACTATGAACTTTTCTGCTAAATCCATCAACCTCCTTCGGCACAGCATTGGTGAGAGGAGTGATAATTAACATCTCGTTTTCTATCCTGACATCAACCAGTTTCTTCTCTGCCATTAAAGAAGAAACAAGTGATAATTGTTCAGACAATTCGAGTGAACGTTGTTCAATATAGGTAGTAAAATCCGTCGCTACTGCCACAGGTATCGTGTGAGAAGAACGCATTGACTGCCATGCGCTATCTGCTAACAGATAATCCTCAAAATCTTGGAACTGCTTCGACCCTGCTACCCAAATATCCCCAGAACGCAAACCACTGCGTAACTCAGCTAAAGCACACATCTCATAGTAGTGACGGTCAATAGTATCGCCCTTAATTACGTGTTTTGACCAACGAGGTTTAACAAAACTAGTGTCCGCAGATTCCGGCACATTTCTTCGTCCAGATATATTTAATTCTTTAATGACCTCCAAAGCCTTTATCACTGGTAAACTAGCAGATGTAGCTTTAAATTCAAAGGTCTCCAACAATTTAGGCGTATACCGTCGTAACTGTGAATAACGGTTATCAAGCAGTTCAAGATAATCAAAATCTGCGGGTCTGGCTAGCTTTTCAGCTTCAGCAACAGTACTGATAAATTTCTCCCAATCCAATACAGATTCAATCGCTAGATAGGCATCATTGGATTCATCTCTAGCTGCAATTAATGCCTTACCCACTTGAGCATACAATCGGACTTTGTCATTAATTGCTTTGCCATCACGTTGAAACTTATCACCATGCTGATGCTCACTTTTATTAAACAATTTACTCATCATTTTATCGTGCATCCCTATGGCATAATCGACCAATGAGGCACTCCATTCAATGAGAAAAGCAACTAAAATAGCATAGCGTCTCAATTCATCCAACCTAGATAGGTGAGCAGGTGTAGACTTCGTACCAATTATAGTAAATTGCAGCAGACGATTTTGGTGTACTCGTTTCAAACATTCTTTTTCGAAATGGAGATGGCGAATAAACTCTAGTCGTTCCACTAATTTTAAAAAGTTTCTCGGATTAGCTTGACCTGGTGGTTGACGCAGCCAAATTAAATCAGTTAGCTTTTTATCAGGCTCGACAACTAATAACTTGTCCAATGCTGTCTTTTGTAATGTTGTTAAACTTTTAGTTAACTCAAAACATACTAATTTTTGAGCGCGATTTCTGACTTCCCAGGCTAAACGTTCTATTGTAGAAATAGCTGGAATAATAATTTTACGCAAGCGCATCTCATCAATTAACGCTCCCACAAGTGCCATCCCTTTATCTGAGGATATAGCAAATGGTAATAACCATTTTGAGAGTTGTTTGTATATAGATATATTAAAAGTCGGAAATCCAAAATTATTTTTAATTTCTGCTAAATGTTCGCGTCGAGTTGTATCCCTTTGGGAATATTCTGTTATTATTGCTGGGTCAAGTTTTAATTGAGATGCAATATAAAATAGTACAGATTCCGGTACTATTTCTCCTAGACTCCAAACACGACCGGGAAAGCGTAGGTAACATAACTGTACGGCAAAACCTAGACGATTGTGTGGTCTACGACGCTCTTTGATAATTTTGAGTTCGTCATTACTAAAAGTATAGTAGCGAGCTATATCTCTTGTGGTGATAGAATCGGGAATTTCAGTAAATTGTAGTCGCTGTGCTGGAGATAAAAGTTCGCGCGTTGCCAATTAAATACCTGTATATTTGATTTCAAGCAGTAGTTTGATTTTGTTTGTAATTCGCGCCGCAGTAAGGGCAGAATTTAAATTTCAACGACATAATTGGTTCATTGCAACTAACACAGCGATTCCGCAAGGCTGTACCACAAGCAAAGCAATACTTTGACCGGAAGTCAGTCCACATTTGGTCAGGGGTAGTTCCTGGAGTCCAACATTTTGGGCAAAATTTTAACGTAGTTATTGTTTCTGGAGAGACTTTCTTCGCCGCCGCATCCAAGTACTCCGGTGGTATTCCCAACGCAGAAGCCAGACCACCTTTAGCCTTTTGATTGAGCCGAGAAGTTTGTCCACCTTCAATTTTGCGGATGGTCTGGATATGTATCCCCGCTTTGAAACTCAACTCTTTTTGGGTTAAAGAAAGATGACCTCGCAATCTCTGGACGTAATTAGCAAGCCCTTCTTCCCCCGTGGGAAGCGTCGAATGTTCTGTTATCACTATCAAAATATATCTAAAAGTATATTTATTAATAATTATATATTTACACTTTTATTCAAATAAATTGCCAATAACCTCGTCTTCGTAATGATGACTTTAGCTGCTTTAGCCACCGCGTTTTTAGAACGTCCGGGGCTAGCCAAAAGTACTCTGCGTTCTTATGAGTCTACGATTATCCCCTTGCTCAAGGAGTATGGTCGATGGCCAATAGAAATTATCGACAGACCAGTTTTAGTGGAATATCTCAATCATTTAACTGATGTTTCCTATACTACCCACCACCGTCATCAAGCTGTAATCACGGCTTTGTTCAACTTTGCTGTTGATATGGGATATCTCAAATCCAATCCAGTTGCGGGACTCGCAAGACGCAAACCCATTCGAGAGCAAGGAGAACACGCTACGGATGAATTAGTGCGTTATCTTACTCCTACTCAGTTAAGTGTCCTGTATCAAATTATCAAACCAGATGTGCGAATGTCTGCGTTGGTGCGTTTGTTGCATACCAGTGGTGCTAGGATTGCTGAGGTACTGGCTCTAAATTTAGATGACATAGACCTCAAAACCCGGAAATTTCAGGTGATTGGGAAAGGTAACAAGCAACGGTGGTGTTTTTACAGTGAAGTAACTTCTTTTAGTCTAAATCACTACATTAAATATTATAGACACCCCAACCATTCAGCACTATTTACTGCTCAACAGCCAAAAACTTTGGTTGTCTCCCGTCTGTCATACCGGATGGTGCATAAATCTTGGACTAACCTGATTGGGGAAACTCCAGAACTCCAAGAAATTCGTATTCACGACCTACGGCATACTTTTGCTACAGAGCGAGTGGGATTAATGGGGATTGAAGAACTCAGGGCGCTCATGGGACATGAAAGCATTCAGACAACATTACGGTATCAGAAAGTCACATCTCTTCGTGCTGAAGAAGTAGCACAATTGGCGTTGAAAAACTTACAAAATTTTTCGGAGTAATTTCAGTATAGAGCTTAATTACGTGGATATAAAAAATACTTTATTTCCTAATTATTACCAAGGTGCAGGGAATATATACTACCCTGCACCAATAAAATGAGGGTAATCAGCCGCTTAATGGGCGTAGATATAGCGAAGCTGTCACCAGGGGCAAGATAGCCTAAAAGTATTGTGGAGTCTGGGTTTGAGGAAAAAGAGTTTATCATTGGGTTTTAGCGGTTTTGACGGGCGTTTTATAAGCACAGCCACAAATTGGACAAAATCGGTGTCTCCAAGACAACATTAACTCACCACAATTCACGCAATTAGCGCGAATTTGTGTACCGCAGAGATAACAAAACTTGGCTTTGACGTGACTCCACATCGGGTCAACAGCCGCGCCAGGATTCCAACATTGGGGACAAAACTTAACCCCTCTAACCTGAGATACTTCCTCTTTTTTGATCACAGCATCCAAATATTCTTGAGGCACGCCAAGCGCGACGGCTATTCCTTGAAGTGTCCTACGATTAATTTTAACCGTAAGTCCCCGCTCAATTTTCCCGATAGAGCGTCCATGTATACCAGCAGCATCCGCCAACTCGCTCCTGAGTTAAATTAAGTTTCTTCCTGACCCGTGACACGTAACTAGCAAGGGATTCATCGCTATTGGGAGTTTTAAAAGTATCCATAAAAAGCTGTTAGCTAACTCCTCAAAAGATATATAATTTATCAATAAAAAACCAAGCGAGAGAATACAGAAACACTGTGAAATCGGCTGTAACTTTAGCCACTGTCACGACCGAATTTCTAGAGCGTCCTGGTCTAGCACCCAGTACTAGAGAAACCTATGAACTGACCCTCGGACTTTTACTGCAAAAGTATGGAAGTTGGTCAATAGAAATTATCAGTAAGCAAACATTAGTTGAGTATCTAAATAATCTCAGTCATTTAAAATACACAACACACCACAAGCATCAAGCAATACTACTAGGTTTTGCTATATTGCTGAAATTTTTTGAGATTTATGCCAGATTTCCAGAGAATAATCAAGAAATATCCAGAAGCGTTGTTGATTATGTTGCCAAACTTTTAGATATTTCCCCCCAAAAGTACTCTTACTACGATTGGCAAGGACGCTCCATAAAATATCATCGCGCTCAAATCAGGGAATTCTTTGGATTTCAAGAAACCAAAGTTAGTGATGCTAAAGAGTTAACTAATTGGTTAGCAGAACAAGCACTAATTTATGAATTAAAATTTGAACAGCTAAAACTTGCAGCAGTTGCAAGACTACGCAATTTAAAACTTGAACCACCGACAGATTTAAGATTAGAGCGTATCATTCGCTCTGCTATCAGGAATTTTGAATCTAAATTCTTTAGGGACATAACTTCCCAGTTATCTAACCAATCTAAAAAGTGGATAGATGATTTTTTGAAAGAGAAAGCTTCAGATCAGGAATTAGATGATACCACACAAGTAAATCATGATAAACAACTGAATAATCCAGGAGATATCCAATTATCTCAACACTTAGATGACACGAGCAACTCAGAAATCAACACTGACGTGACCATACTAACATGGGCTGAATTAAAAACAGACCCAGGGAGAATTGGTGTAGAAAGTTTTCAAAAAGAAGTTGCTAAGTTAGAGATTTTTGAGCAATTAGAATTACCCACAGATTTATTTAAAAAAATTCCTACAAAAGTTCTCCAAGTCTATAAAAGTCGAGTAGTTGTTGAACATCCTCGTGACTTACGCCGTCACCCATAACATATCCGCTACACGCTATTTACAGCTTTTTGTTGGCTCAGAAGTCAAGAAGTTATAGATAATTTAGTAGAGTTACTCATCCAGATTGTGCATCGCATAAGTACCAACGCAGAAAGACGTGTAGATAAAGAACTTATTCAGGATTTTAAACGGGTTCATGGGAAGAATAATCTACTATATCAAATGGCAGAAGCTTCTTTGAAAACACCTGATGGCACAATCAAGGATGTGATTTTTCCTGTGGTAAGTGAGGTGACTCTCAAGAATTTAGTAAAAGAGTATAAATCTACTCTTAATGCTTACCGTGAGAAAGTTTATACGGTGATGCGCTCTTCTTATGGTGGATATTATCGGCGAATTTTACCGTTAATTTTAAACAAGCTAGAATTCCGTTCAAATAATGAAGTTCATCGTCCAGTTATTCAAGCGATATCTTTACTGAAAAAGTATGCTGATATAGGAATCCTATTTGATTTTTGAATAAGCTCTGTACATCCTGGAGTTTAGACTAAAACATGAAAAATGACCCAGCAATGCTGGGTTAAAGATGTTATAACTAAAGATCTGAAAAATGCCTTAACTAAGCCGACTTAGTAGTTTGTTTGCGCGGCTTAGAAGTGCGTTTTCTAACAATAGGATAGTTAATTCTACGTTGGCGTTGCTGCCCGGTTTTCCAGCGGGCGTGATTTTCCACGGGTTTTTGGAGGTGATGCTGGTGTTCCAATCGCCGTCAAAACTCCTCCCATAGCTTGGGCAACCCTTCCGGGTGTCAACTTATCGATTGACTTTTGTCACGGTAAAGGGTTATCCAAGACAATATCACGAGCTAACCACAGTTCCCAAGTTATCATCGGCATTAGATCGCTCCACCGTTCGCACTGTTGAGGTGTAACAATTTTAGGCAGTGTCCAATGCAGGCGTTGTTTGAGAAATCGATTGCCTTTGGTCAACAGCAAAACGTCTTAAGTAAAGTCGGCAGACTTCATCTAAGAGGATGTTTTAAAAGTCGAAACCAGTTAAAAATCATGCCAGTCGTCTGACCATGATACGAATCATGGCAATATAGAACCTATTTGAGATCTTTTCAGGTGGTAGCTCCGACAGCTAGGCGTTTGAGCATTAGCCTAATAAAACATAGCTTGAGCTTGGCATTGGAAC
>NZ_JTCM02000012.1 GCF_000817785.2 Hassallia byssoidea VB512170
CTCCCGTTACGAGCAAGACCGCTCCCGTTACGAGCAAGACCGCTCCCGTTACGAGCAAGACCGCTCCCGTTACGAGCAAGACCGCTCCCGTTACGAGTTAGACCGCTCCCGTTACGAGTTAGACCGCTACAGTTACGAGTTAGACCGCTCCCGTTACGAGTTAGACCGCTACAGTTACGAGTTAGACCGCTACAGTTACGAGTTAGACCGCTCCCGTTACGAGTTAGACCGCTACAGTTGCAATATTAATAACTAGAGCTTAAGTATGGTTACACCAACTTCAATATTGCTGATGATAACTTAAGCATTCAAAGGTAAGGATGCACAGTTATGCTCTTATACTGCCTGTTGCATCCAAAATTTTTGTATTTACTTTATTTTGCCATAATCCGGAATATTACATAGCAAAGTTGTATACAATTTCAGCAATAACCTGATAATGACCCAGTTATGCCGCCAGACTACTCCGGTCAAAATCTCCGAGGTCGCTCTTTTAAAGGTCAAAACCTGACAGGAGCAAACTTTAGCCGTGCAGATATTAGAGGGGCAGATTTTAGTAATGCCACCATAAGAGGCGCAAATTTCAGTTATGTCAAAGCTGGACTGCAAGACCATTGGACAATAGGCTTAATCATCTTTTCATTACTGTTAGCAGTAATTTCAGGATTTTTTTGGTCTTTCGCCGCTGGCTCACTCTTGCCGTCAATCAACAATACTTCGGAAACAAACAATAGTAGCGAAAACAACTCTGACTACAATCCACTACCTCAATTTATACCATTAGCTATTCTCTTTTACGCAATCATTCGTTTAGGTTTAGTAACGACTTTGGGATTTTTAACAGTAGCAGTAACAGTTGTATTGGTCGCAATAGCGGTGATGTTTGGAGCAATAGTTACGGTATTGCCAGTGTTGAAGAGAGAAGGTGAATTTTCTTGGAAATATAATTCGACAGAGAAATTTGACTCTACACAGTTTCAGCAGTGGATATCCTCAATATCCATACAAGCGGTAATTTCACTTTGCTCATTAATATTAGCGGTATTAGTAGGTGTGACTCCAGGAACCTTGGCTGTCTCTGTAGCAGAAATAGTAGGTGGAAGATTGGTGGTAAAAGGCGTAGTCACAGCAGCTGTAGTAGTCCCAGCAGTATTTGCATTATTTTGGGATTTATTTGGCAAGACACAGCCACAATTAGATATTTCCTATGCAAATCCTGCTATAGGAGCAGCAATTGGTCTGGCTTTCTGTGTTTATGTTAGTAAACGTGCTTTAGCTAGAGATGAAAAACAAGCTTTCATTCGCAACATTACAATTGCTATTACTGCTTGGCGTGGAACCAAATTTTATAATGCCGATTTAACTGATGCTGATTTTACTGGCGCAACCCTGAAAAACACAGATTTGAGAAAAGCAAATTTGACACGCACTCGTTTTTATGAAGCCAAAAAACTTGATTTTGCCAGACTTGACGACACCATATTAACTAAACTAGATATTCTCAAATTACTCGTCACTGGCAATGGTCGAGGAAAATCTTATGCTGGTGCAAACCTGAAAGGGGCTAACCTGATAGGCGCAGATTTGAAAGAAGCTAATCTTAAAGATGCTTATATTAGTGAAGCCACCTTTCAAGGAGCTTGTTTAGAAAAAGCAAACCTAACTCTAACTCAAGCTGTTAACACTGATTTTACCAGCGCCCAAATGACAGGCGCTTGTGTAGAAGCGTGGAATATTGAAAGTACAACAAAGTTAAATAATGTCGATTGCCGCTTTGTTTATCTTCTAGAATATCCCAAGCCAGAAACCGATGACCGCGAACGCCGTCCCAGTAGTGGCGACTTTAAACCAGGAGAATTTACCAAACTATTTGAAGAGGTTTTAAATACTGTTGATTTAATATTCCGCGACGGCATCGACTGGAAAGCTTTTGTTACTGCTTTCAAAAAAGTGCAAGCCGAAAATGAAGACACAGAATTAGCCATTCAAAGTATTGAAAATAAAGGCGATGGGGTTGTCGTCGTTAAGTTAGACGTGCCTCTTGATGCTGATAAAGAAAAGATTCATAGTGATTTTACGCAAAGTTATCAACTAGCACTGCAAGCCGTAGAAGAAAAATATAAAGCACAATTAAAAGCTAAAGATGAGCAAATAGTCATCTATCGCCAACAAAGCGGAGATATGAAAGAGATTATTAGCTTGTTAGCGAATAAACCTATAAATGTTCAAGTTGACAATAAACTAGAGAATAAAAATATGACTAACAGTAATGATGCCAGCCGCAAAATCAATATTGGCAGTGTCGGTGGAGATTTTAATGCTAGCGGACAAGCTTTGAATTTAGGTGAAATCAGCGGTACGGTGACAAACACCATCAACGAGTTACCAAAATCTGATGAACCAGAGAAACCGGGAATTAAGGAATTGTTGACGCAATTGCAAACAGCAATTGAAGCTGATACAAATTTAAGCGAAGAAGATAAAGCCGAGGCTTTAGAACAAGTGAAGGCTTTAGCAGAAGCCGGGAAAAATCCCCAAGAAGGAGCGATGCAAAAAGCAGCGAAAACGGCTATGAAGATTTTAAAAGGGACAATTTCTGGTTTACCCAGCGCGGCAACATTGGTTGAAGCGTGTGGTAAATTGTTGCCGCTGATTTCCAATTTCTTGGGGTTGGGGTGAAGAAACAGAGACGCGATCGCATTTGTTAACGCATAAAGAAAGACGCGATTAATCGCGTCTCTACAATTCTCCCACTCCTGTTTACGGACGTGGGGCGTTGAAGGCATCCCAGGCGGCTTTGGCAGCATCACCAAAGCGATCGCCCAATTGCGACACTTCCTTCCAAAACATCTGCCAGTTTCTGTCAGCTTCTTCTTGAATTGTCGCCCAAGAGCGTTCAATGCGATCGCGCTCAATTACTCTTTCGCCTTCCACCGCTTCCCGCGCTTTACGTATCGCATTTAAATACGTCTCGCGGGTAAGAGTACCTGCTGATTCTGCTTCAGCTTGGGCGCGTCTTTTCAACGCTTCAATTAACTCTTTAGTTTCATGCTTCAAATCATCAGTTTCGCCAGCCATTTCTCTTTCCACCATTTCATTGGTTTGCGGGCTGACTTCAACAATTACTTCAATATTCTTGTTTGCATCAGAATTCATAATTGTATCTCCTTTTTGGGTAATTGGGCATTGGTAATGGGTAATGGGTAATGGGTAATTGGTAATGGGTAATGGGTAATGGAAAAAGCTTTTTATTCCTTTCCCCTTGTCTCCCCTGTCTCCCTTGTCTCCCTTGTCCCCCTTGTCTCCCCTGTCCCCCTTGTCCCACATCACACTCTTTGCAATCGGGGCAATTCTTGCTCTAATTTCAACAATGCTTCAACTCGCGCTTCGGTGGAGGGGTGACTTGAAAATAAGCTGCTGAGGAATTGTCCGGAGAAAGCATTTGTAATTAACAATGGTTCAAATGCGGGATTTCCTGCCATTGGAATTTGTCGTGCTGTCGCTTCTAAGCGTTGCAACGCACGGGCTAAAGCGCGAGGATTGCCTGTTAATCTAGCAGAACCAGCATCGGCGGAGAATTCTCGCGTGCGGGAAATTGCTAGCTGAATCACCGTAGCTGCTAATGGTGCAAGAAATATTGTAAACAGCAATCCTAAAGGATTTGCACCTCTATTTTCATCTCGCGATCCCGATCCGCCAAACCATAAACTGTAGCTCAACATCTGGGATAAGAAGGAAATCGCACCGGCAATTGTAGCTGCAACGGCTTGCGTTAAGGTGTCACGATTCGCAACGTGTGTAAGTTCGTGGGCAATAACACCTTCGAGTTCATCCTCTGGCAATAAGTTTAAAATGCCTTCGGTGACGGCTACAGCGGCATGTTCTGGATCTCGTCCTGTAGCGAAAGCGTTAGCTGCTGCACCAGGAACAATGTAGATGCTGGGCATGGGAAGATTGGCGCGATCGCTCAATCTCTGCACCATTTGATATAATTCTGGCGCTTGCTGTCGTGATACTGGCTGGGCGCGATAAGCTGCTAAAGCAATCTTATCTGATTGATACCAAGAAAATAAATTTGTGACTGCGGCTATAACAATACCGAGTATTACGCCACTAGTACCGCCAATTATCCAGTAACTAATCGCAATTAAAAGACCACTTAAGGCAGCTAGTAAAGCTGCCGTTTTCAATTGATTTCTCATATTTCTGCTTCCTTGAAGTCTGCTGTATTGATTTTTCAACTTTATCTAGACAACAGCATCACTTAAGTCGTAGTTTGATTGTATCCACCTCAACTCAGATTTATGGTGCAGAAAACCTATCACAAAAGTACGGTTTTACTACAACTTGTTAGCAAATCATTATCTAAATTGACTTAATACATTATTTAATACATCAATAATTAAAAACAGCATCTATCTGGAGAATTAAATTTTATAAGATTATGATGATTTGATGAGAAACTAAAAATGATACAAGCGGAAATTCGCAATTGCATCGCCATTAGTTTAGGAGCGATCGCTGGTGCTTTAAGTCGATATTATCTAACTTTATGGTTTAGTGATCGCTTTGGAGTCAGTTTTCCCTATGGAACCTTTTTTATCAATATCAGCGGTTGTTTTGCGATGGGATTCTTCGCCACTTTCGCCTTAAATCATGTGACAATCATCTCTACCGAAGTGCGTTTGTTAGTCGCAACCGGATTTTTAGGTGCTTACACAACTTTCTCAACTTACGGTTTAGATACAGTTGCTTTATTGCGTAATAACATCTTCACAGCAACATTTTATTGGGCTGGCAGTGCAATACTGGGAATTATCTGCGTTCAGTTAGGTGTGATTTTAGCGAGATTGTGGAGGTAGTCCGGGGAGGAGTGGGGGAAGCGTGGTGTGGGAGAGGGGGGAGACTAGATCATGAGTCAGAATATTGGCACTGCCAAAATTTCTATTATCATTCCGGTTCTTAATGAAGCGTCCAATATCGAGGGTGCGATCGCTTCTACTCAACCGAGTACAAATATAGAAGTCATTGTTGTCGATGGCGGCTCACAAGATGACACTTATAAGATTGCTGATGATTTAAATGTCACAATTATATCCTCTATTCCAGGTCGCGCAGTGCAAATGAACAAAGGCGCAATCGTTGCAAAAGGGGATATTCTGCTATTTCTTCATGCGGATACACAGTTGCCGTCAGCATTTGATGTGATGATTCGCACAGCACTGCAAAAAAGTGGCACAGTAGCTGGTGCTTTTGCCTTGCGAATTGATGCAGAAGTGGCAAGTCTGCGGTTAGTGGAATGGGGAGTGAATATGCGATCGCGTTTTTGGCAAATGCCTTATGGGGATCAAGCGATTTTTTTAACAAAAGAGACATTTAACAAAATAGGCAATTTTCCGGAATTGCCCTTTATGGAAGACTTTGAAATCATGCGTCGTTTAAAACGCATCGGACGCATTACTATAATCCCCGTGCCAGTTATTACCTCAGCACGTCGATGGTTGCAAAAGGGAATTTGCAAAACCACCCTAATTAATCAAATTGTAATTATTGCTTATCTACTAGGCGTACCACCGCAACGACTTGTTAGCTGGTATCGGCAGAAAAAATTTAGGAAGATTTAAGCTACTTCTCATTTAACTAGCATATCTTAGTGATAAATAGTAATTGGAGATGATGAATTATTAAATGCAAAGTAGACTTTTGAGCCTTTGAGGTTCAAAGTTGACCCTCAGAAGCTCAACTTTCACCCTCAGAAGCTCAACGTTCACCCTCAGAAGCTCAACTTTCACCCTCAGAAGCTCAACTTTCACCCTCAGAAGCTCAACGTTCACCCTCAGAAGCTCAACGTTCACCCTCAGAAGCTCAACGTTCACCCTCAGAAGCTCAACGTTCACCCTCAGAAGCTCAAAGTTCACCCTTCCATGCACTTTGTACATAACAAAGTCAGGACTTACGCAAAAAACCTTGCCAGTTCCTTAATTTACGTAGCGATAATACCCTTCACAGAAGCCTTCGGCTACATGAATTATCGCTACTTACGATATGTTTTGCGCTCCCAACTGTGAAAGTTATAAAAATCCCTCTTCCCCCACTCCCCACTCCCCACTCCCCACTCCCCACTCCCCACTCCCCACTCCCCACTCCCCCACTCCTCCACTCCCCACACCACGCTTCCCCCACTCCCCACTCCCCACTCCCCACTCCCCACTCCCCACTCTCAAAAAATGAATCAGCGCCGACTGAAATTTAAACTCAAACTATTACTATTAATGTGTCTGGTTCCCTGCTTAATAATAGCCGCCAAACACATCGACATTCACGGACTTGTGTTGACTTCAATCATGTGGGTTAAAAGTCTTGGCATCTTCGGTCCAATTGCTTTTATGATAATTTATAACATAGCTACACTACTCTTTATACCCGGTTCCCTACTGACACTAAAAGGTGGTTGTCTGTTTGGTGTATTTTGGGGTTCGATTTATGTCTTAATTGCGGCACTATTAGGAGCAAGCTTGGCATTTTTAATTGGACGCTATCTATCACGGGATTGGGTTTGCCGAAAAATGGAAAAAAATCCGAAATTTAAAGCAATTGATCGAGCCGTTGCGAAAGAAGGATGGAAAATTGTACTGCTGACTCGCCTATCTCCTGTCTTTCCATTCAACTTATTAAATTATGCTTTTGGAGTTACACAAGTTTCTTTTAAAGATTATGTTTTAGGTTCGCTGGGCATCATTCCTGGTACTATCATGTATGTTTATCTTGGTTCTATTGCAGGCAACCTGGCAACGATGAACATATCTAATCAGCCAAGCAATCTAGAAACTCAAATTGGGCAATGGGTAATGCAAGCAGTTGGGTTTATTGCTACGGTTGCTGTGACTGTATATGTGACAAAAATTGCTCAGAAAGCTTTAAATGAAAGTATGGTGACAGCAGAAGTTAGCGATGATAGAGATAAGTTTAAGCGCTGAAGCGCTTACTACCAAAGTTTTTTAATAATGAACATACACTTTGTTTTAGCTCAGGTATCTTTTAATCTCCAAGACATCTTCAGAAATGCTTTGCAGTCAATTGATAACCTTGGTTCAGTGGGAGCATTTGCCTTTATTGGACTTTATATTATTGCTACTGTCGCTTTTTTACCAGGTTCAATTATCACTTTAGGGGCTGGCGTTATTTTTGGTGTAGTTTGGGGTTCGCTCTACGTCTTTATCGGTGCTACTCTAGGAGCAACTGCCGCTTTTCTAGTCGGACGTTATTTAGCAAGAAATTGGGTTGCCCGCCAAATCGAAGGTAACAAAAAATTCGCCGCTATTGATCGAGCAGTCGGCAAAGAAGGATTAAAAATAGTGCTTTTAACACGACTTTCCCCGGTGTTTCCCTTCAACTTATTAAACTACGCTTTTGGCATCACCGGAGTTTCTCTTAAAGATTACTTTATCGGCTCAGTCGGCATGATTCCCGGAACAATCATGTACGTTTACATTGGTTCTCTCGCTGGTAGTCTTGCCAGAATCGGCACAGAAACTCAACCGACCAACCCAACTGTACAATGGGCAATTCGTATCATTGGTTTTATTGCCACAGTTGGCGTCACAGTTTATGTTACCCGCATCGCCAAGAAAGCCCTAGAACAAGAGATTTCGTAGGGGTGGGGTTTCCCCCAGTAGTAACGAGAATTTAACAGCACTTATGCAAAAACTCTCTCAAACTCTTCTTCCTCTGTGTTCTCAGCGTTCTCTGCGGTAGCCTCCGGCAACGCCAAGGGCGAACGTTTTTTCATCCTAAAAGCGTAAATCCCATTAATTGTAATCAGCCTTTCAGCGCTGAAGCGCTGACTACGATTTACACCCTTCAGCACTTATGCAAAAACTCTCTCAAACTCTTCTTCCTCTGTGTTCTCTGCGTTCTCTGCGGTTCGTTTTTTGTCCTAAAAGCGTAAGTCCTATTAATTGTAGTCAGCACTAACAGCGCTGAAGCGCTGACTACGATTTACACCCTTCATCCTCAAAAAAGTAATTATGTCAAATTCAGAACTTCATCAAGTCACAGTCCGCCCAATCGATGAGTATAATCAAACATTAGTTTCCAATGTACATCCAGCAAATTGGGTAAATCCTGAACCTGCCCATTGTTACGACTTAGTAGTAATTGGTGCAGGTACGGCAGGCTTAGTTGTCGCCGCAGGTGCAGCCGGTTTAGATTTAAATTTGAAAGTCGCATTAATTGAAAAGCATCTCATGGGTGGAGATTGCTTAAATGTTGGTTGCGTACCGTCCAAATGTGTAATTAGGTCTTCGCGCTTAGTTGGAGAAATGTGGAATGCAGCTGAGTTAGGGATTAATATTCCCAAACATATTGACATTGATTTCCCGGCAGTGATGGCACGGATGCGACGAGTCAGAGCCGGTATAAGTCATCACGACTCGGCAGAGCGTTTTCAAAAGCTGGGAGTTGATGTCTTCTTGGGTAGCGGTAAATTTGCCAGTAACAATACTGTACAAGTTGACGGCAAAATTCTCAAGTTTAAAAAAGCTGTAATTGCAACCGGAGCAAGAGCTGCACGTCTTACAATTAGAGGCATTGAAGAAGCGGGTTATTTGACTAATGAAACAGTTTTTTCTCTCATCCAACGACCAGAACGTTTAGCGGTGATTGGTGGTGGTCCAATTGGTTGCGAAATGGCGCAGGCTTTTCGCCGTTTGGGTTGCGAAGTGACACTTTTGCATCAAGGTTCTCACATTTTAAATAAAGAAGATGCTGACGCAGCGAAAATTCTTCAACAAGTTTTCAAGAAAGAAGGTATTCGCTTAGTTTTAAATTGCCAGTTAGAAGAAGTAACAACCGTTACTGATGGTAAGCGACTTTACTTTTCTTCTAAAGGTCGCCGAGATTCTGTGACTGTAGATGAAATTTTAGTCGGTGTAGGACGCGCTCCGAATGTGGAAAAACTAAATTTAGAAGCAGTTGGGGTAGAATACGACCAGCGTCACGGTGTAAAGGTGAATGATTACCTTCAGACGACGAATCGCCATATTTATGCAGCGGGTGATATCTGCATGAATTGGAAATTCACCCATGCGGCAGATGCGGCAGCGCGAATTGTCATCAAAAATACGCTATTTTCGCCTTTTGGTTTGGGACGCTCTAAACTAAGTAGTCTGGTGATGCCTTGGGTGACGTATACTAACCCCGAAATTGCCCATGTCGGGATGTATGAAGAAGAAGCAAAAGAAAAGGGAATTGATGTGGAGACAATTCAAGTTCCTTTGAGTAGTGTAGATCGAGCGATCGCCGACGGTGAAGAATCTGGTTTTGTGAAAATTCATCACAAAAAAGGCTCGGATGAAATTATTGGTGCGACTATTGTCGCAGCTCACGCAGGTGAAATGATTTCCGAAGTAACCACCGCGATCGTCAATAAAATCGGTTTGAGCAAATTAAGCAGCGTGATTCATCCTTATCCAACCCAAGCCGAAGGCATTAAAAAAGCAGCAGATGCTTATCGTCGCACGCTGCTGACACCGAGAACAAAAGCATTATTAGGATTTTTGACAAAGCTTTCTTGAGGATGTTTTGTAGGCGATCGCTAACCCATCAACCATCAACCATCAACCATCAACCATCAACCATCAACCAACAACCAACAACTAACACCCAACAACTATTACCACGGTACAACGCCGTTTTCGTCAAAAAACCCGCCTGTTGGACCGTCAGAAGGTAATGTTGCCAAGCGCACTGGAGCGGTTGCACCCTGCTGTACAGTCCGCGTACCGTTGTGAGCATTGAGTTCAGTCGCGACGTAACCGGGATCGGCAGAATTAACCTTGATTGACGTATCTTTGAGTTCGTGCGCGAATTGAATTGTCATCGCGTTGAGTGCTGTTTTCGACGAGTTATAAGCCAGCAGTTTCATTTGCGCGTATTCATAATTGGGGTCAGTATTCTGTGTCAGCGATCCCAGACCGCTAGACATATTTACAATCCGCCCAGCATCAGACTTTTGCAGCAAAGGCAACATCGCCTTGATGACAGCGAAAACGCCAAAGAAGTTAGTGTCGTAGGTGCGACGCAAAACTTCGATGTCAAGTTGGCTAGGTGGTACTCTGTCAACAGCAATTCCTGCATTGTTGACCAGAATATCAAGCTTACCAAACTCACTTTCGATATGTTTTGCCGCAGCCTCAATACTGCCTTGATTTGTCACATCAAGCTGCACGGCATGTGCATCAATATTATGTTCAGCATGTAACTTTTCGGCAGCTTCTTGCCCTCGCTTTTCATCTCGTGCGCCAATCAACACTGTAATTCCTTGCACGCCTAATTGACGGGCAATTTCTAGCCCGATGCCTTTGTTTGCCCCGGTAATGAGTGCAACTTTATTTTCGACTGATTGTGATGTCATGAGTTACTCCAAAAGTGAAATGTAGCTTGTCTGTCTTTCTTGCTGAGTTAAATGATATGAGAATATAAGAACGCGATCGCCGTTTTCTAATGAGAGGAAAGCCAAAGATAGATTATGCTTGATTTTTGTTCTACAATCCATAGCTTACAAGTTACAGTGCGCTCAAAGTCAAGCCTAAATTACACTTTTAGATATGCGAAGAGGAGAAAATGCATATTGACAGACTCGACCATCTAGTAATGACTGTTGCAAACATTGAAAAAACAAGGAAGAGGGGGAAAGGGGAAAGGGGAAAGGGTAAAGAAAATGCAGGAGGGGAAAAATCTCTGGTTAGATATGTGATAAAAATCAATCCAAAGAGTAAAAAATAGCAGGTTTTACGTTCGATGTTCCCACTTTCCCTTAAACTAAGGGCAGTAACCTTGTTCAAACTGGCTTTGGTGGTGAACTGTGACAGAAGCCAATGATTCAATCTCTATCCAGAATGTCTCGCGCCGGGAATTAAGCGATTTAGTGCGAACTCAGTTGCAAATGCTGCTGGAAGCCGGAGATTTGCAAGCCGCAAAAGCGATTCTCGTACCTGTGCAACCTGCGGATATTGCTGATGCGATTGAAGGTTTGCCAGAAAAAATGCACGCTTTGGCTTTTCGCTTACTTTCCAAGGATGAGGCAATTGAGGTTTATGAACATCTCGACTACAGCATTCAAGAACTGTTAATCGAAGAACTCAGAAGCCAGGAGATTCGCGACATTGTTGATAAAATGTCACCAGATGACCGAGCAAGGTTATTTGATGAATTACCCGCAAAAGTCGTCAATCGTCTGCTAGAACAACTTAGTCCAAGCGAACGGGAATTTACTTCTCAGTTGTTGGGTTATGAAAGCGGTACTGCTGGGCGAATTATGACCCCAGAGTTAATTTCGCTGAAAGAAAATTTTACCATCGCTCAAGCTTTAGAGAGAATTCGCCGCCTAGCTAATGCTAGTGAGATGATTTATTACCTCTACATCACTAATGAGGCTAGACGTTTAACTGGGATGTTGTCGCTGCGCGATTTGGTGACATCTCAGCCAGAACAAAAAGTTAGCGACATGATGACCCGCGATGTAGTGTATGTTTATACGGATACAGACCAAGAAGAAGTAGCAAGATTGATCCAAAGATATGACTTTCTTGCCGTGCCTGTGGTAGATCGAGAACAGCGTTTAGTGGGAATTGTCACTGTAGATGATGTAATTGACATCCTGCAAGAGGAAACCACTGAGGATATCTACGCTTTAGGTGGTGGTGTGCAGTCCGGAGGCGACAATTATTTTCAGACAGGTTTGCTGACAGTTGCCCGCAAGCGAGTAGTTTGGTTGTTAGTATTACTTGTAACTAATACGATTACGGGAACAATTATTAAATCCCAAGAAGATATTTTAAGTCAAGTGGTGGTACTGACGGCGTTTATCCCTTTACTGACAGGCACTGGCGGGAATGTCGGCGCTCAATCTTCAACAGTAGTAATTCGCGGGATGAATACCGAAGAAATACGGAGTATGGGTTCGTTGCAGGTGATTGGTAGAGAAGCGATCGCCGGCGCTTTGTTAGGAACGATGTTAGGTGCGATCGCCACAGTGTGGGCATACTTTCTGCAAAATAATTTATCAGTAGCGATCGCTGTCGGCACCAGTCTGGTAGCCATTTCTATTTTAGCTTCTATCTCCGGTTCAGCACTGCCGTTTCTATTCCGCTTACTTCGCTTAGATCCAGCATTAATGTCAGCACCATTTATTACTACCGCAGTCGATGTAGCTGGTGTTTTAATTTACTTCAATTTGGCAAGAATAATTTTAAGGATATAGTTCGTGGATAGTTGTTGGTTGGAGCGTGGATAGTTGTTAAGAGTTAGTGGTTAGTTGGAGCGTTGTTAAGATTTACCACTATCCACTATCCACTATCCCCTATCCACTATCCACTAATTAAAGTTCTGATGCCGTATCTGGCGCAACCACTTCGCCGGTACCAATTTGTAATATCATGTCTTGGTCGGTAATCAGTTCATTGAGTTCTTTGACTTGCAAATTCATTTCCTCACAAGCTTGCCGTAATTCACGCGCAAAGGTGTTGAGGTCGTCACCATAACCACATTGAAAAGCAGCGGTTTCAATTCCCTGTTTGGCATTCGCTCTAGCACAATCCACTAGCTCTGTGCCTTGCAATCGTGTTGGGGATGCCATAGCCGTAATTTTTATGTATAAAGTGTTCTTTACGACATTATCAACTATAAAGCAATTTTTCATCCCTCTAATGGTTGACTCAATAATTGGTAATAGGGAATTGATAATTGGTAATTGGTAATTGAGGATTGGTAATAGGAATAAGAAAAGTACTTCCCCATTACCCATTCCCCATTCCCCATTCCCCATTCCCCATTACCCGTTAACTACCGATCCACCATTGGGATGCAACACTTGTCCAGAGAAGTAAGAACTGTCATCGGATGCTAAAAATACAAAGCTGGGTGCAACTTCTTCGGGTTGTCCGGGTCTTTCCATTGGTACTTGTTTGCCAAATGTTTCAACTTTATCTTCTGGGAAAGTTGAGGGAATTAAAGGTGTCCAAATCGGACCTGGTGCAACAGCGTTGACGCGAATTTTCTTTTCTACTAAACTTTGTGACAAAGAACGAGTAAAGGCAACGATCGCACCTTTGGTGGAAGAATAATCAAGTAGTTGCGGATTGCCTTTATAAGCGGTTACTGATGTAGTATTAACAATGGCGCTGCCTTCGTGCAAGTGCTTCATCGCCGCTTTGGTCATGAAAAACATTGAGAAAATATTAGTACGGAAGGTGCGCTCTAGCTGCGATGCGCTGATATCTTCTATACTTTCTTGCGGATGCTGTTCGGCAGCGTTGTTGACGAGAATATCAAGTTTGCCAAGTTCATCTACAGTTTGTTGTACAGCTTGCTGACAAAAGCTTTCGTCACCAATATCACCAGCGATCGCTACTGCACGACGTCCATGTTTTTCGACTAAATTCTTGGTTTCTTTAGCGTCGTCGTGTTCATTCAAGTAAACTATCGCCACATCTGCACCTTCTTTAGCATAGGCGATCGCTACAGCACGACCAATTCCACTATCGCCACCAGTAATCAAAGCAACTTTATCTTTTAATTTACCACTTCCCTGATAACTTGAATCATCTGCCTTCGGTTTCGGCGTCATTTCTGATTCTTTACCTGGTGGTTTCTGTTGCTGTGGTGGTTGTAACGATTCTTCTGGCATAAAATTCTCCCTGAATATTAACTCGTGATTTGGTAATGGGAAATAGGTAATGGGTAATGGGGAGACAAGCAGACAAGCAGACAAGGGGAAAGGGGAGAAGCCCAATCCCCAATGCCCAATCCCCAATGCCCAATCCCCAATTACCAATTAGCCATTACCTATTCCCAATTTTCAATTCCCAAAAACAAACCCTGGATCGAAAATTCAACCCAAGGTTAATTTTTTCCTTTGGCTTAGGCATTGCTACCCCGTATAGCCAAGCGTACTAATTGCGCGGCTTACATTATTTCTCCCCACACTCACACGCTATTTATCTAACAAAGGATACAACTTAACAACTTTCACTTGATGAAGGATTTCTCCTGCTCACCTGCCCTTAAGTTATCTATTGTCTAGTGGAAATTTATCAATCTTTGGATGTAAACAAACTTAATTTCTATCAGTCTAAAGACGTATTGTAAATTAATTAAAAGTAAGGAATTAGCAACTAACACAGAAATCTAATTTAATTTATTAAACAAGCCAATTCTTTCCTCCTATTACCCATTCCCCATTCCCCATTCCCTATTCCCCATTCCCCATTCCCCATTCCCCATTCCCCATTCCCCACTGTAAATCTGCTACGATACACCAAATAAGTCTATTGACTAAGGTAGCCTGTAAAAATGGATTTACTAGCTGATATATACAATTCTTTTAATCCCTTTGAGACTGCATCAAAAGAAGCATATGTCGATTGTCGAGAGGTGCGTGGTAATTGGGAAGTATATCAAGAGTTGGGCAAGAAAGTTGTACTTTCAAACCACGCTACCTGTCAGCTATGTTCCGGGCATCGGGGTACGGGTAAATCCACCGAGTTGTTGCGTTTGAAAGAAAACTTAGAAGGCAGGGGATATTTTGTTGTTTATTTTGCGGTAGACGATCAAGATATTGAACCGGAAGATGTGGAATATGCTGATATATTAATGGCTTGTACTCGGCATTTGGTGGAAGCAGTCAAAATAGAACAGCATAATCCACTGCTGGAATGGATGGAGTCACGCTGGGAATCGTTCAAAGACTTGATGCTGATGGAAGTATCTTTTGAGAAGCTGAACTTAGAACAGCAGATTTCTCAATTTTCCAAAATTACCGCAACAATCAAAGCTGTCCCGGATATGCGATCGCGTAATAAGGCAAAAGATTAATGCTAATACACCTTCGTTGGTTAAAGCGCTGAATGACTTTATTTTACAAGCTCAAAAATCTTTACCGAAAAGTAAAAATAACGGGTTAGTTATAATTGTTGATAATCTCGATCGCATTGTGGAGATTAAGGAAGAAGGAAGACCCAGCAATTATGAAGAAATCTACCTAAATCGTAGTGAAATGTTACGGGGTTTGAAGTGCCATGTTCTCTACACAGTGCCCATCGATGTTGTATATTCAGATTTGGCGACTAATTTTGACACTAGTTACCACAATATTGAAGTAGTGCCGATGATGATGGTACGAAATCCTAATGGTGATGCTAACGAAACTGGGCTGAAGAAACTGCGAGAATTGATTTGTCAGCGAGTTAGATTAATTGAGCCAAAACTGGAAAGAACATTAGAGGGCAAAGTCAAAGGTTTAGATTTACCAGCTGTGTTTGATAGTCCAGAAACACTCAAACAACTCTGCTTGATGAGTGGTGGACATATGCGGGATTTGATGAAGTTGATTCAAAGTGCGATCAAGCAAGTCGATCAACTACCGATTACATCCAAAGCTGTAAAATTAGCGATTGAGAAAGCGCGTGAAACTTACCGCAAAGGTGTTCAAGAACATCATTGGGATATTTTAGCTCAAGCTAATAGCTGTAAAGATAAGAAAGACGACAAGGAACATTTACGTTTGCTCAGAAATCGCTCGCTGCTAGAATATCGCTATTATGATGAAAACGATTCCCTCCAGATTTGGTGCGATGTTCACCCATTGATTGAGGGAACTCCCAAGTTTAAAGATGCACTTAGCAAAATTCCATCTGTAAGCGGAAACCCTCTCTAAATCTCTCCCCCACACAGAGAGAGACTTTGATTGTTTCTCTCTTTTCCTTGTAGTAGGGTGTGTTATTGCTGAGGGTACGGCACCATCCTAGATTTTAGGTGCTGACTGACCCCTTATTTTCTCACAAAACCCTCCTACAGAGGTTTCGGCGGAACGTCTATACAATATTAATTACACAATGTCATTGTGACAATGCCATTGCATCGGGTGACAATGCCATTGCATCGGGTGACAATGCCATTGCATCGAGTGACAATGGCATTGCATCGAGTGACAATGGCATTGCATCGGGTGACAATGGCATTGCATCGGGTGACAATGGCATTGCATCGGGTGACAATGGCATTGCATCGGGTGACAATGCCATTGCATCGGGTGACAATGCCATTGCATCGGGTGACAATGCCATTGCATCGGGTGACAATGCCATTGCATCGGGGTAGAGACGCGATAAATCGCCGTCTCTACAAGTTTGACTGTATTCTGGATGATATGAGTACCACTAATTCGTCTGAAGATGCTGTACCTTCAAGGGAAGAAGTCTACAAAACCCTTTTGCGATCGCTACGGCTAAAAAAAGGGTTTGGGATTGTGTTTGTGCAATGTTCACCCGCAGAAGCTAGCAGTTTGATTCGGGAAGTGGAGAAAGATTTACCACAAAAACGGATTGGTGTTTTGAAGTTAACTGAGGCAATTGATAATTTATATGATTTGGTGGCAAATCGTTTCGATTGTCATGATTTAAATATTCTGTTTATTCAAGGTTTGGAAAAGTCTCTTGAGCCTTATATTAAACCGGGATATGGTGGTGAGGGTGAATATTATAACCTGAATACTGTTCCGAAAATTTTCAGTCACTTAAATCAGAGACGAGAAGGTTTTCGAGACAACTTTAGTAATATTTGCTTCGTTCTGATTTTACCGTTGTTTGCCATTAAATTTTTTATTCGTCGCGCTCCAGATTTTTTCGATTGGAGTTCGGGAGTATTTGAGTTTCCCGACAAGCGAGAATTTATAGAACAATCCTATGAAAAGTTAATACAAGGTGAATATTATGAATATTTAAATCTCACCCCAGAAGAACAAACTCAAAAACTTTTCGGGTTTGAGATGCTTCTAGAAACTGAGCAGTCCCCAGAGCGAAAAGCAAGTATTTTGTTTGAGCAGGGAAATTTATTTGCTGCTGGGCAAGATATGATGAGCGCGATCGTATCTTACGATCAAGCTGTGAAAATAAAGATTGATGACCACCATGCTTGGTACAACCGGGGTAATGCGCTTTGTGATTTGGGACGGTTTGAAGAAGCTGTTGCATCTTACGAGCAAGCTGTGAAAATAAAGAGTGATGACCACCATGCTTGGTACAACCGTGGTGTTGCGCTCTCTGATTTGGGACGGTTTGAAGAAGCTGTTACAGCTTACGAGCAAGCTGTGAAAATAAAGAGTGATTTCCACAAAGCTTGGAACAACCGGGGTAATGCGCTGCGTAATTTGGGACGGTTTGAAGAAGCTGTTGCATCTTACGATCAAGCTGTGAAAATAAAGAGTGATAAACACGATGCTTGGTACAACCGGGGTATTGCGCTGCGTAATTTGGGACGGTTTGAAGAAGCTGTTGCATCTTACGAGCAAGCTGTGAAAATAAAGAGCGATGACCACGAAGCTTGGAACAACCGGGGTAATGCGCTCTATGATTTGGGACGGTTTGAAGAAGCTGTTGCATCTTTCGATCAAGCTGTGAAAATAAAGAGTGATGACCACGAAGCTTGGAACATGCGGGGTTATGCGCTCTTTAATTTAGGACGGTTTGAAGAAGCTGTTGCATCTTTCGATCAAGCTGTGAAAATAAAGATTGATTACCACGAAGCTTGGGACAATCGCGGATATGCTTTATCTAAACAGGGAAAATCGCCAGACGCAA
Source organism: Hassallia byssoidea VB512170 (assembly GCF_000817785.2). Lineage (GTDB taxonomy): Bacteria > Cyanobacteriota > Cyanobacteriia > Cyanobacteriales > Nostocaceae > Hassallia > Hassallia carrinoi. The sequence goes on from NZ_JTCM02000012.1 coordinate 17,637, forward strand.
TTAAATCTTACGACCAAGCAATAGAAATAAAATCTGACTTTGCAAATGCTTGGTACAATCGCGCTTGTGCTTATGCTGATTTAGGTAATATTGATAAAGCCATAGAAAACCTGCAAACCGCAATTAATTTAGACGCTAAATATCGAGAAATGGCGAAAACCGACGCTGATTTTGATAGCATTCGTAATGATACGCGGTTTCAGGCGTTGCTGATTAAGAATATGAATTTGTCTCACGCAGAGGCACAGAGTCGCAGAGAGTAAGAGTTTGAGATGCTTGATTTTTAAGCTTCATATTTTAATTCAGCAACCCCGAAAAGACAATTATTTCTTCCCATTACCCATTACCCATTACCCATTCCCCATTCCCCATTCCTTCAGACATATATCAAAGAAGTGTTGCGTTTTAACCGCGTCTCGTTGTTTCCTAAGATATACAAGAGTAATAACGCATTATTGGGATCAATATAGGATAAGGATTATGGTAACGTTGAATGTTTCTGAGTCAGATCAAGCCGATCGCTTTCGGGATCTGCAATTAACTTTACGCGATCGCTGGAAAACTATCGAGCTATTTGACAATAGTGATGCTGATATTTTAGTTGTTCCCTCTCTCAGTATCGATCAACGCGAACTTCAGAAAATCGAAGGTTGCGAACATTATGAAGAACGATTGCTATTTTCGTTGATGCGTTTGCGGAATCCCCGCACCAGGCTAATTTATGTCACATCAATGCCGCTGCATCCCAGTGTTATTGATTATTATTTACAATTATTGCCGGGAATTCCCTTTTCACATGCCCGCAATCGCTTGCTGCTACTTTCTACTTACGATTCTTCCCTCAAACCTCTCAGCCAAAAGATTTTAGAACGTCCGCGCTTATTAGAGCGAATTCGCCAAGCTTTGAGGCTAGACAAATCGTTCATGACATGCTATAATTCCAGTTATTTTGAAGGTGAATTGTCTCTCAAATTGGGTGTACCCCTGTACGCAGCGGCGCCAAATTTGGAGATTTGGGGAAGTAAAAGCGGCAGTCGGCAAATCTTTGCAGAAAGTAAAGTTCCGTTTCCAGATGGGTGCGAGAGAGTTTGGAATGAAACAGATTTGGCAGAAGCCGCAGCCGATTTGTGGGAACGTCAGCCGACATTAAAACGGATCGTCGTGAAACTCAACGAAGGCATTTCCGGAGAAGGAAACGCGCTGTTGGATCTAAGACCGATCGCTAATTTAGCACCTCCAAATAGTTCTCATGCGGAACGGGTGGCAGCAATGAGCGATCGCTTCTCAACAATGAGCTTTCAGGCAAAAAAAGAAAATTGGGATAATTTTTCGGGACGAATTACTGAGTTAGGGGGAATTGTCGAAGCATTTGTGGAAGGAGAAATCAAGCGATCGCCTAGTGTTCAAGGACGCATCACACCCAACGGTGAAGTAGAAATTCTCTCAACTCACGACCAAATTCTCGGAGGTCCAGACGGTCAAATTTATCTTGGTTGTCGATTTCCCGCTGACGAAGTTTATCGACTGCAATTGCAACAATTAGGGATACAAGTTGGCAAAAAGTTAGCGGAAAAAGGCGCATTAGAAAGATTTGGCGTAGATTTTATCGCCGTTGATAAAGGAAATAATGAGTGGGATCTTGAGGCGATCGAAATCAACTTGCGTAAAGGTGGCACTACCCATCCCTTCATGACCTTAAAGTTATTAACCAACGGACGCTATGACCTCTCCACAGGATTATTTTACAGCCAACAGGGACGACCCAAATACTACATGGCTACCGACAATTTGCAAAAAGACCGCTATCGAGGATTGTTACCCAACGATTTGATGGATATCATCGCCCATCACAGACTGCACTTTGATAGCGGAACCGAGATAGGCACAGTATTTCATTTAATGGGATGTCTTTCTCAATTTGGCAAATTGGGATTAACTTGTATCGGAGATTCTCCCCAACAAGCGGAAGAAATTTATAACAAAGTCGTCAAAGTCCTAGACGAAGAAACCCGCACCAGCAAAAGCGATTTTTCCTCATTCTCAGATTACGACTTCGCCACCACCTGGGACGGCTATAGTTTTTAGGTAATTGGGCATGGGGCATTGGGAATAGGGAATTGGGAATTGGTAATGGGTAATAGGGAATTGGGAATTGGGCATTGGGAATTGGGAACGTGGTAATTCCCCATCACCCATCACCCATTACCCATTACCCATTACCCATTCTCCATTCCCCAATTACATGTTTAACAGGTCTAATGCTTGTTCCAAGTGCATTTTAGCTTTATGCAAGTTAAGCAGCGTTTCTTGTTCATAGCGCTGGGGGTACTCTAAGCGCTTTCCTTGCATCGTTGCTCTAATTAACGCCGATTGTTGGTCGGTAGGTTCTCCCATCTGGTCGAGTGCTTGTCCTAAGTCCTGATAGCCTTTAAAAGTCATTCGCCTTAATCCTTCCCCTTCCTTCGTCTGACGTAAGGCAATAGCCGCAAAGGTTAATAGAGCATCAATCCAAGCAGTTTTATAGCTCGGATTACCCAGTGGCTTCAATCCATACTGCTTACACAGTCCCTTTAGTTCCCCTACAGTTTTAATTTCCAATTCCGAACGAGTGAACATAAAATAATAATGTCCGTTGATTGTTTTTGGTTAATGGATATTGGTGGTTGAAACCGTCCAAAGTGGCAACCACCAATTAACTATTAATTTTGCATGACGACACGCCACAAACAACGTTTGTCTCCAAATCTTTACAATGTCACCCAAGCGTGAAAATGAACATTTAAAAAAGTACAAATTTACTACTGAAAGAGAAGAAGCCTTAACTGCAAAACTTACAATCCGAATCGCGCCTTCAAAATTAGAAAAGCTTAAAACCTTAGAAAATTATCCAGAGTTTGTCCGTCAAGCGATAGATAAAGCACTCGATGAACTAGAAAAAGATGACTAAGTATAAATACATCTATAAATAATCCTCTTTGAACAAGGTATTTTTGTTACTTATACGTTAAATTTGCAATTATTAGAAAATCTAATGCAGAGTTTCACAGAAACTTCTGGCAATAAGTTGTTTACAAAGCTAAACCAAAAATCCCAAAGGCTAGTATTTCTAAATTACTTGAAGTAATTACTTGAAGTAAATTAGAGAAGGTATCTTTATCAGCATCAGATTAATGTATAAAATCCTGCTTCTTTTCCAACTCAAACACTGATTTTAGGGTATTTGAGCATTTTTAAAATATTAATGGTTAAAAGCCTTGAAGATAGGTAGCTCAAACGTTCACTGCATAAATCCTGAGTGTCAACGTCCTTATCCCCAGCTTTGGGGACAAAAGTTTTGTAATAGCTGTGGCACACCGCTACAGCTATTAGATCGGTATGTCCCTCTTCAGCGTTTGGGTTCTGGGGGATTTGCCCAGATTTATACGGTTTGGGATGAAAAGACCCAAACCGAGAAAGTGCTGAAAGTGTTGGTAGAAAATTCACCAAAGGCACTAGAGTTGTTTACTCAAGAAGCTGCTGTATTAAGTAGTTTGCGACATCCTGGTGTTCCTAAAGTCGATGAGGATGGGAATTTTCAAATAAACTTGTTCAATCCACAACCGCGTCAACTACCTTGTTTGGTGATGGAAAAAATTGATGGGTTGACTCTAGAGGAAATTCTCGAACAGTATCCTCAAGGATGTCCGGAAAAATTGGTGTTAAGCTGGCTGACCCAAGCGGTGGAGATTTTACAGGAGTTGCACAAACGCCAAATTCTTCACCGCGATATTAAACCGAGTAATTTAATGCTGCGGACTTTTCCAGCTACGACACTTTTAAATAAGGGGGGAGGTGGAGAAAGTCGCTTGGTGCTGATTGACTTTGGTGGGGCGAAGCAATTTAATGAGAAAATACTTCGTTCTCAATCTGGTTCAACGAGGTTATTTTCTTCTGGTTACAGTCCACCAGAACAAGTTATTGGGGGTAATGTCGGACCTGCTACTGATTTTTATGCCCTCGGTCGGACGATGATAGAATTAGTTACGGGTAAGTATCCGCCAAAGTTGGAAGATCCGCAAACTGGGGAATTGCGCTGGCGTGGTGGAATTAATCTCAACCCGGAATTAGCAGATTTGCTTTCGGAGATGGTAGAAGAAGATGTGCGATCGCGTCCGGCGTCTTCGACAATAATTTTAAAACGTTTGGCGAAAATTTCTCAACCATCTCCAAAACCGGATTTTTTCGCCAAAATTATGCAAGCTATCCGGCAAGCGATCGCCGGCGGAATGCAAGCATTAAGTAAAACTACTCTTTTCATCGTTCAGACGATATTTAGAGTCTTCGGTGCTTGTCTGATCACCATTTGGACAATGGTTTTAAGCTGCATCGGCGCTGGGGTAGGTACGATTGCTGGTTATATTTTGGCGTATCACACAATTTTAGGCGATCGCGTTGGCGCAATTGTGTCCGATCGGTTACTCGGATTAGTGCCGAATACTAACCATTTTTTCGGTTCAGAGATTGTTTTATTTGCCTTTGCTGGTTTGGGAACCGCATGGGGATTAACCGCTGCCGGGGGTTTTAGTCAACAGCGGCGGTTTGTAGTCGCCTCGCTGATGGGTATAATCGGCTACGGATTTAGCTGGTTAATGTTGCAATTAATTACACCCCAAGATGGAATCGAAGCTTCAGCAATCTCGATTTTGATAGCTGTTTTTCTTCTTACGCTTGGTTTGGGGCTACGCAGCCATCAAATAGTTTACGCGGCGATCGCTTCTTTTGGTACAGCGATCGTCTTTGCGCTTTTGATCAATTTCGGATTTTCACCCACCGCATTTCTCTTTCACAGTACACCCAACAAGTGGAGTTTACTGCTGACTATTCTCTTTTTTAGTCTTGCCGGCTTGTTTGTCAGCTTCTGGTTAGCGGTGAGTCATTACCTCATCGTACCGGGATTGCGCTTTTTCGGCTGGCGTTGAGGAGTGGGGGATGGGGGGCAGGGGGGGCAGGGGGAGCAGGGGGAGTTAAAATTACCAATGCCCGATGCCCAATGCCCAATGCCCGATGCCCAATGCCCAATGCCCGATGCCCAATGCCCAATTACCCATTACCCATTACCTATTACCCCATTAATCAAAATTCCCCTAGTCGCTTTTATGGTACGACTAGGGGGATTTCATAAAGAGTGGGTTATAGAGTTTCTGTATAGTTCTTGATATTTCTATTGTAGAGTCTCTATCTGGTTTTGACTAGTAGTTATAACATAATTCATTTTAATTTAACAATTGTTTTATCAATTGTTCATATATCTTGGGAAATCACAGAGCGATCGCCTTACATACCAGCCTCCTCATTCCCCATTCCCCATTTCCCACTCCCCCTTCGGGTTCGCCAGAGCCGGCACTCTTGGAAACCCTCCCTTTCTCGCTGGACTCACCATTCCCCATTACCCATTCCCCATTCCCCATTCCCCATTCCCCATATAAATTAAGATCCCCCCAAGCCGCTTTTTTACTTAAGGCGTGGGGGGATCTCATAAGGAGTAGGTGATAGAGTTTCTGTATATTTCCTGACGAATCCATTCTATACAGCACGTTTTCTATTGACTAGCCTAAATCTAAGAATTTACAGTACTTTTACCGCTTCTTTATTACTTCTTCATGCCGATCGCTTACTGAATAAGTCTTATATGTAAGTATAGCAATACATTCAAACCCTAGCTTGCCTACTTGTGAACTAACTCTATGCAAAAAAATATTAAACTTAAAATTGTCGCTACCGTAACGCTGTTAGCTTGTTTAGGTTTTACAGAGCAAGCCAAAGCATTTAATCAGCAAGACATGGATCAGTTGAAAGCAACAAGGTCTTGTCCACGGTGCGACTTGAGTAGTGCTGACTTAACTCAAGCTAACCTAGCTGGAGCAAATTTACGAGAAGCTAACTTAAAAGGCGCGACTTTATCTGGCGCTAATCTCAAGAATGCGGATTTAACAAGTGCAAATCTCGAAGGTGCAGTAATGAATTCTACCATTTTGTATGGTGCTTCCATGACGGGTACGAATTTGAAATCAGCATCGCTGGAAAATGCCGATCTGAGTTTTGCGGGTTTGATCAGCAGCAATTTAGAAGCGGCTAACTTCAAAGGTGCTAAATTGGACTTTACCAATTTCCGGGGGGCATACTTCCGACTGACAACTTTGCAACAAGGCACCGTCACATCTGACAAACCCTATGGGTGGTCATTGCAAGAAGGCACAGAAGACCCGAAACAGAAACCACGGGAATCTAAAAAGAAATAGGGAATGGGGAATAGGTAATTGGGCATTGGGCATGGGGCATGGGGCATAGGGCATAGGTAATTCCTCCTTGTCCTCCTTGTCTCCTTGTCTCCTTGTCTCCTTGTCTCCTTGTCTCCCCCCCCTCCCCCTCTCGCTAGGAGAGTTATTTTCGTAACGTTTCTTTATTATGGAAAACAAGCCTGTAGATTAGTTGATCGATGCTTACCCGTATTAAAGACTTAGCAATAAAACTAGCGCCTCGTTTAATTGAAATTCGTCGCCATATTCACTCTCACCCAGAACTCAGCGGTCAGGAATACCAAACAGCAGCTTTTGTTGCTGGTGTTTTGTCTTCTAGTGGTGTTCATGTGCAAGAGGGTATTGGTAAAACTGGTGTGATTGGAGAACTGCAAGGAACTGGTAACGATAATCGTTTATTGGCAATTCGCACTGATATGGACGCTTTGCCAATCCAAGAACGTACTAATTTGGAATATGCCTCTCGTCAAAAAGGTATAATGCACGCTTGCGGTCATGATGTCCACACTACAGTCGGTTTGGGAACGGCAATGATATTGTCCCAACTTGCAGAGGAGTTGCCTGGTAAAATACGATTTTTATTTCAGCCAGCAGAAGAAATTGCTCAAGGGGCAAACTGGATGGTAGCAGATGGGGCGATGAAAGATGTCTCGGCTGTATTAAGCGTTCATGTTTTCCCTTCGATACCCGCAGGTTCAATTGGTGTGCGTTACGGCGCGTTGACGGCGGCGGCTGACGATATAGAGATTATCATTATCGGTGAATCTGGACATGGCGCTCGTCCGCATGAGGCAATTGATGCAATCTGGATTGCTTCGCAAGTAATTACTACACTGCAACAAGCGATTAGCCGGACGCAGAATCCGTTGCGTCCTGTGGTATTGAGTATAGGTAAGATTAATGGTGGTAGAGCGCCGAATGTGATTGCAGATCAAGTGCAGTTGTTGGGAACCGTGCGATCGCTTCATCCGGAAACTCGTGCTAATCTACCAAAATGGATTGAACAAATCGTCGCTAATGTCTGCAATTCATACGGGGCACGTTATCAAGTCAATTATCGCCAAGGTGTGCCCAGCGTGCAAAATGATTATGCTTTAACACAGTTATTACAATCAGCCGCCGAAGAAGCATGGACGAGCGATCGCATTCAAGTATTACCCGAACCCTCTCTAGGTGCTGAAGATTTTTCTGTTTATTTAGAACATGCCCCTGGTTCGATGTTTCGCTTGGGTGTAGGCTACAAAGATAGAAGCATTAATCACCCATTGCACCATCCCCAATTTGAAGTAGATGAATCTGCCATTATCACCGGAGTTGTAACTATGGCATATAGCGCTTATAAATATTGGATGCACGATTAAAACTTAAATAGTGAATTGGGTTGTTAGGTAGAGACGTTCCGGACCGAACGTCTCTACGATGTTGTTTTTAAATCACAAATATCCGATAATTCCTACATTTATTTGAAAATTAAACGCCATTATATTATCTTTGGTAAATCGCACATATTGTAGAGACGTTCGGTGTGGAACGTCTCTACGACGGTTGTGGGGTTTTTATTAGTGTTGATAAGCGCGGACATAATATTACATAAAAAACTCCTAGCACTTATGTGTTAGGAGTTATAAATTAAAACCCACATCTGGAAATTTTTGCAAATTGCATTTAGTGTCAGCACCGAGGAAAGTTAAAAGGAAAAAGAAAGAAGGAGAAAACTTTTACCTTTTATTCTTACTGCCGAGATACTCTTTTTCAGATAAGTATTAGCAATAAAAAGTTCTCTGACTCGGCTCCTGTAAGGGTGGGATTATCCCACTCCTACACTGAAATTTCTACTTAGCCATTTTCTCTGCAATTTTGCTCTTAGCAGCTTTGAATTCTGTAGACAATTGTTCGCTTTCTTGAGTACTCAAGTTGTTGCGAATCGCAGCAAACATTGTGCTTTCTTCTTGACGAATGTGGTCGCCAACAACGTCCATCAACTGCTTGATTTTGTCTTTGAATTGAGATGAAGATGGATCGATAGCTTTGATTTCATCTAGCTTTTGCTTCATGTCAGCTTGTTCGTCATACAGCTCTTGAGTGTCGTTTTCACCGTAGAAAGGACGTACTCTTGGATAAACGACTTCCTCTTCTGCTTCAGAGTGAGCTGATAGATCCTTGTAGATTTGACCGAAGTATTCTTGGATCTTTTGAGGATCGTTGCTTGCTAGCAGTTCGGTAAACAGAGTATTTACTTTGGCGTGATCCATCCGGATAAGATCCTGGATGTTCATATCTTGCTTGTCGGTATTTTGGGTAACAACACTACCAACAACACCGCTGAATGCTGCCATAGCGTCTTGAACTCGTGCCCAAATACCTTGGTCTGCCTCTTGTCCTGTGAGTTCGCGGACACCCAAAATTTCCAGAACACCTTTAAGTTGCTCTTGGTGAGCGCGGTTCTCAAAGTTAATGGTGTTCAAAGGTCCAATTGCTGCCATCACGTCAGCGCCGACTTTTTGACTAGCTTTGTGAATGGTCAAGCCAGACATTACTTGTTGGTGCTTCAGCAATTCATGCTGAAATACTTTTTCATACAAGCTCAATTCTGAGCCTTGCATTAATTGTCCAAGCTTTTCAACCATTTGTTTAATGGTGTCTTTGGGTTCGCCATGTACGCCATACTGGACGATTACAGTTTCCAGAATGCCCATGTTTTTTTGGTCATCATTGAGCATGTCTTGGAAGCGCTTGCTGATTTCCGAATCATTGGTTTCTTTCAAAAACAATTGCTCATTTTGAATCAACAATTGTTGTAGCGCTTTCATGTCTGCCAATTTTGTGGCGATCGCAGAGCGCTTGGTATCATCTAAAGTCGCTACCATTTTTTGTTTCCTCTGAAAAACTCTTTAAATCAGTGTTAATACTACGTTGCCACAGGGTATTAGATGATTTCCTCTTTCTTTTGAGCGATGCCAGTCAAACTAAAGTTAGAAAAATGAGAATTTTTTTACTAATTATTATCCTTCTACTTTTAGATAGATAACTGTCTTCTCTTCACTCCATCGCCAGATAGATAAATTTTTTTCGCCAATTTTCTAGATTGACTCAAGGATAGTCAAATCGGAGATTAATTAATAATGCCAGACAGTCCTGGACTGGGAGAGCAGGCACTAAATAAAGCCGCAGAAATAGGGTTATCTAGCCAATTAGATGAAGTCGAAAATTTAGATGTAGATATCAAAACCGATCCGCTCAAACTAGTTCAAGGACAAGTGGATGAAGTCACAATTGAGGGCGAAGGTTTGGTAATGCAAAAAGACCTCCGGATGGAGGAATTAGAAATGCATATGGACAGCGTTGCCATCAATCCTCTAAGTGTTGCTTTTGGCAAAGTTGAACTCACTCAACCGACTAAAGCCAGTACGCGAGTTGTATTAACTGAAGCTGATATCAATCGCGCTTTCAATTCTGAATATGTGCGATCGCAACTCCAAAGTCAGAAAATACACATTAATGGGCAATTGATGACATTTCAGCCTCAACATGTAGATTTTCACCTACTAGAAACGGGTAAGGTGGCATTAAATGCCAGTATATTGTTAAAAGAAAGTCAAAAGCAAATTGCTTTTACAGCAACACCTTGCGTAAGTGCTAACGGGCAAAGTGTTTCTCTCGAAAATGTCGAATACGACGACAGTGAGGAAATATCGCCAGAATTAACCAAAGCTTTGGTAGAACAAACCAGCGAAATTTTGAATTTGAGTAACTTCGATTTAGAAGGAATGACTCTGCGAGTCAAGCAACTAAAAGTAGAAGCAGGTAAATTAACGTTGCAAGCTGAAGCTTACGTTGAGCAAATTCCCTCTGGTTAAAAACTAATAAATTCAGGATAATAATGGAAACTACAGATACAAACCAAACAACTTCCACACCTTTCCCCAATATTCCGCCACTGATTGAAAGTGACGACAGAGAGTATATGGATACTGGTGTACCCAGCACAGTAGCGATCGCCGGACATCCTTTGCATCCTTTGAGTGTGATTTTTCCCATCGCTTTTTTAGCTTTAGCTTTGGGAACCGATTTCGGCTATTGGTTAACTCGTGATTTTTTCTGGGCTAGAGCGTCAATATGGTTAATCGGACTCGGATTAGGTGCAGGTTTGTTAGCAGCTGCGATCGGTATGAGCGACTTTTTGAGAATTGAACGAGTCCGCAAGCGCAGCGCGGGTTGGGTACACATGATACTTAACGTTGCCATCCTAGTTTTATCACTCGTCAACTTCCTTTTGCGTTGGGGCAATCCTGACGCGAGAATTTTACCTTGGGGATTGTTACTATCCCTCGTTGTCGGTACGCTGACTAGTGCTTCTGGCTGGTTTGGTGCTGAACTTTCATATCGCCACAAAATCGGTGTTGTCGGTGCTGGTAGTAGAAGATACCCTTAGCAAATAGGCGTTGGATATTCGCAGGGTGATTTGACAAACAACATCGATAAATTTGACGTATTGTAGAGACGTTCCTTAGGAACGTCTTTATAATTCATACCGTCAATCAATGTCTCTAGGGAAATGTTCAACTTCCTTGCTGGCAAAATCCCTATTTGCGTCTTCTGCTGTTTCCTCAGACTGCGAGAGTGCTGATTGTCATAAGCATCTTACTTGTAAATGGCATCTTCGTTCCTTTGGCTGAAGAGTGAAGTTGATTTGAACTAGAGGAAATGATGACAAAAACAGAGGATTCAAATAACGAAGTGAATTTGGTATCTGAGTTTGCAGAGAAAATTGCTGTCGTTACCGGGGCAGCGACCGGACTAGGAGAAGCGATCGCGGTCAAGCTGTATCAAATGGGAGCGACGGTTGTTATCGCCGACATTGATGTGGATCGCGCACGTACTGTTGCAGAGCAATTGGATGCTTCAGGCAATCGGGCGCACGTTATCGAAACCGATGTTCGCAATCACCGGGCGGTCGAAGCGATGGTGAACGAAACGGTAAATCGCTTCGGCGGACTGCATCTGGCTGTTAATAATGCCGGAATTACTGGTCCGCATGAAGTTGCCACTGCGGATTATGAGATTGACTGGTGGAACGATGTGATTGCCACCGATCTGAGCGGTGTATTCTTCAGCTTAAAGTACGAAATCCCGGTTATCATCCGCAGCGGTGGCGGCGCAATCGTGAATATGTCATCGGCAAATGGTGCGGTTGGAGTTGCCGGAATCAGTCCATATACCGCCGCGAAACACGGAATTATCGGGCTGACGCGGGCGGCTGCGCTGGAATATGCAGACAAAGGCGTGCGAATCAACGCAATCGGTCCTGGCTATGTAGATACACCGAATATGCACAAGTTACCGGAGGAAGCGCGATCGCAGATGGCAGCTTCGCATCCGATGGGTCGCCTTGCACGAACCGAAGAAGTCGCGGAGTTGGTGGCGTTCTTGCTGTCGAACAAAGCGTCTTTCGTCACTGGCAGCTTCTACTTGATGGACGGAGGCTACACCGCGAGGTGAATGTTAGGTACGCCCGGTTCGTTTCAGCGAGTTTCCATGCGATCGCCGAGCAAGTCGAACAGCTAAAATTTTGTCAAGATTAATTTGGACTTTATTGAGATGAGACGCTCTTATCGACAATATGCGTTTGCCCCGATCATCCTTTCTTTGCTCATCGTTGTACCGATGGGCTTTTTATTTAAGTACTACACGGGTCTTGCTCATAAATGGTTTAATGATTACGGAGCCGCAGTCTTGTATGAAATATTTTGGTGCTTGTTCGCCTTTTTGTTCGCGAGAAGTCGCTCATTTATACAACAAATTCCTCTATGGGTTTTTGTTATTACCTGTATACTAGAATTTTTACAACTTTGGCATCCGCCTTTATTGACAGAAATTCGCGCCACTCTAATAGGTAAATGGTTACTTGGAACTACCTTTGCTTGGTGGGATTTTCCTCATTATTTGTTAGGTTGTGTTTTAGGTTGGTTGTGGCTGCGACAATTACACAAAATAGGCAATGCACAAAAAAGTCAAAGTTAAACCTAATTCCAAACAGCAAAAAATTGAAGAACAACCTGACGGCAGTCTTACTGTACATTTAAAATCACCGCCTGTTGATGGTAAGGCGAATGAAGAGTTAATTAAACTGTTATCAGACAAGTTTGATGTCCCGAAATCTTATATCAGAATTAAGTCGGGTTTATCCTCTCGACAAAAGTTAGTTGAGATTGATAAAGAAGGTTAAGATTTGTGGTTTTATAGATAATCTATGTGCTTTGATTAGGAAATATCTCGTTAACAGGCTGCTGCCTAGTAACGATGAATGCGAGGTGTAATTGAGGCAGCAACCCCACATAAGTCATTACTGGGCTGCTGCCAGGAACGAGAGATAATGATTATAATTCCTGAGTAATGCTGATGTATCGAGATTCGGCTTTGACTCGTTCTATCCAAGCTTTGATATGGGGAAATCTTGACAAATCAAACCCACCTTCATGAGCTACATGAGTGTATGCAAATAAACAGATATCAGCAATGGTATAACGTTCGGCAACAAAGAAAGTGTGAGTCTTTAAATGTTCTTCCATCAAGCTAAGTGCAGCATATCCACCTTTATGTTTTTCTTCTAAGGCATCTTTATATTGTTCGGCTTTACCTAAGACAGAAATCCAGTATCTGGGGGTAGCGATAAAAGGTTCATGACTGTACTGTTCAAAAAATAGCCATTGCAGTACTTGCGCTCGCAAGAAGCGATCGTAAGGTAAAAACTCTGTTCCTTCGCTCAGGTAAACCATGATGGCATTTGATTCTGACAAATATTTCCCTGGTTCAATTTCCAAAACAGGAATCTTGCCGTTTGGATTTTTACTTAAAAATTCAGGCGATCGCGTCTCACCTTTAGTGATGTTAACCTCTACTCTCTCAAAGGGAATGCCAAGTTGTGTCAATAAAAGACGTATCTTATAGCCATTACCAGAAGGTAAAAAATCGTACAACTGGAGTGGTTCCATATCTTAAAATATTGTAGGGAGGATATAGAGAATTCAGAGATTGGAAGAGAATATCTTATCAAATTCTTTCAAAAAAAACAGGGTAAAATTTGAAGAATATTTGCTTTTTATCTATGGGCTAGATTTCTCTGAAAAAACAAAAAAACGAAAGTATTATTTGTTTATAGTATTTAGTTGTTAAATTTTAATCAGCGGTTGAAAATAAAAGTATGTGTGGAAGATTTACTTTAAAGCAGCCAGCAGAAGCAATTGCCGCTTTGCTGGCTTCTGCCGAGCCAAATAACCAAACTTTTGATGTAGAAAAACTACCAGAATTGTCAGCGCAATATAACATTGCACCTACGCAAATGGTGGCAACAGTGTTACACAACAGTGAAAGCGACAAGCGAGAATTTCACTTCTTACGTTGGGGGTTAATTCCTTCATGGGCAAAAGACATCAGCATGGGGGCAAAGCTGATCAACGCTAGGGCAGAAACTGTCGCAGAAAAACCCGCTTTTCGTTCAGCTTTCAAACGCCGGCGTTGTTTGGTCTTGGCAGATGGCTTTTATGAATGGCAGCGTATAAACGGCAAAAAGCAGCCTTTTTACTTTCGTCTGCAAGATGGACAACCTTTTTGCTTTGCTGGGTTGTGGGAGCAGTGGGAATCTCCAGAAACAGATAAAATAACCTCGTGTACAATTTTGACTACCGTTGCTAACGAAGTATTAAAACCAATCCACGACCGAATGCCTGTGGTTCTTGATAAGAAATATTACGATTTGTGGTTAGATCCACAAGTGCAAAAGCCGGAAGCACTACAAGAAGCATTGCATCCTTACCCAGCTAGTGCTATGACTGCCTATCCAGTCAGCACTTTGGTAAACAACCCCAAATACAATAATGTTGATTGTATAAATTCAATGTAAAAGGGAATTACCTCAGCAATCAGTTAAATTAACTAATGAGGGATAGAAGCCATCAAAGAATTACAATTCCTTTATTAGCTGCAACACCACAGAGGCAGATATGCCAAGAACCCAAAAAAACGATAATTTTATTGACAAGTCCTTTACGGTGATGGCAGATATCATCTTAAAGATGCTGCCAACCAACAAAAAAGCCAAAGAAGCTTTTGTCTATTACCGAGATGGAATGTCAGCACAGGCAGATGGTGAATATGCCGAAGCCTTGGATTACTATACTGAAGCCCTAACATTAGAGGAAGATTCCTACGATCGCAGTTATATCCTCTACAATATGGGGCTAATTTACGCCAGTAACGGCGACCATGACAAGGCTTTGGAGTTGTATCATGAAGCAATTGAGTTAAACCCACGTTTACCCCAAGCTTTGAACAATATCGCCGTGATTTACCATTTTAAAGGTGAAAAAGCTAAAGAAGCTGGCGATCACGACGGTGGTGAAGCACTATTCGATCAAGCCAGTGATTATTGGATTAGAGCGATTCGTTTGGCTCCCAATAACTACATCGAAGCTCAAAACTGGCTGAAAACCACCGGGCGATCGCAAATCGACGTATTCTTCTAAAAGGCGCGGTAGAGACGTTCCATTGGAACGTCTGTACAAAAGTTATGAGTGAGGAGTTAAAAAAAATATGATTGACCGTGAGCAAGTTCATAAAGTAGCCCTTCTCGCTCGTTTAGAGTTGACACCTGAAGAAGAAGAGCAATTTACCACTCAGTTAGGAAATATTCTCGATTATGTTCAACAGCTAGATGAACTAGATGTCAGCAATGTTGCACCAACAACACGCGCTATTGATGTCAGCAACGTCACACGAGAAGATAAATTGCAACCCTATTCTGATAGAGAAGCTATTCTCAACAGTGCCCCAGAACAGGAAGGCGAATTTTTTAAAGTGCCAAAAATTATGAATGTTGAATAGTTGTGAGTTGAGAGTTGTTAGTTGATAGTTAAGAGTTGATAGTTGAAGCGTTGGAGCGGTAGAGACGTTCCGGTGGAACGTCTGTACTTTAGGAGCGTGGGAGCGTGGGAGTTGAGAGTTGAGAGTTGAGAGTTGAGAGTTGCATTTTTTCCTAACCAACAACTACGCTCCTACGCTCCCACTATCCAAATTCCACTATCCACTATCAAATAACAACTAACCACTAACTACTAACAACTATCAAAGGAGAGAATTTATGGGTTTGGGAATCCTCAAAGATGGTAAGTGGATATCACAAAGGGAACAAGAAGACTCAGATGGTAAATTTGTCCGTCCCTCAACCACTTTCCGCAATAAAATTACTGCCGATGGTTCGAGTGGGTTTAAAGCTGAATCTGGGCGCTATCATCTTTATATCTCTTGGGCTTGTCCTTGGGCTTGTCGTACCGCGATTATGCGATCGCTCAAAGGATTAGAAGATGCTATAGGCTTATCGGTGGTTGCTGCGGAAATTCACGAAAATAGCTGGGAATTCTCAGATGAACCAGGAAGCATTCCGGATACAGTCAACAAGACAAACTATCTTTGGCAAATTTATCTCAAAGCTGACTTCAATTACAGCGGACGAGTGACAGTCCCAGTTTTATGGGATACACAAACTAACACGATTGTCAATAATGAGTCCCGCGAAATTATGCGGATGTTCGATACAGAATTTAATGCCTTTGCCAAACAGAATGTAAATTTTTATCCAGAAGCTTTACAAAAAGTTATTGACCAGACAATTGACGCAATTTACCAACCAATCAATAACGGTGTGTATCGGGCAGGATTTGCCACTTCTCAGTCAGCTTACGATGAAGCGGTAACAGAATTATTTACAGAACTTGACCGTTGGGAAAAAATTTTAGGAAAGCAACGTTATCTGTGCGGGGATCAAATCACAGAAGCGGATTGGTGTATGTTTACTACTCTGTTTCGCTTCGATGCTGTGTATTACGTCCACTTCAAATGTAACTTACAGCGAATTGTCGATTATCCCAATTTGTGGAATTATCTCAAAGACCTTTACCAACAGCCGGGAGTTAAGGAAACTTGCAACCTTGACCACATCAAACGGCATTATTATATTAGCCATCCCAACGTTAACCCGACTCAGATTGTGCCATTAGGACCAAGAATTGATTTTGATGCACCGCATAACCGCGATCGCGCTTATGTTGTCTCTACCAAAGCTTGATACTAATATTTTTTCGGAATTAGGCGATCGCAAATAAAGTTTTCTCTTCCCCCTTTACACTTACAATCAAAAACCCGGTTTCTATTAATAATTGTTAATAAGCCGGGTTTTTAGTATCTAAGTATGTAATTTATGAATTCGCAAATATACTCAAATAAATTGGGAATTAGCAGAAACTTGCTGTAGTCATTGTTTGTTAGTTCTAGATAATCATGACTAATAACTTTTTAATTGTCACTTTTTATGAACTTTTCTACGCATTTCCAAGCTTTTATCGTGTAAGTCTAACTTTAGGATGAATGAGCGATCCCCTAGGATAGATGAGCGATCCCCGCTTTAGCAATTACATTAAAAGTGCCGACAAACATCTTTTTAACTCAGAAGCGAAATATGAATAGTTGTCCTTGTTGTTCCCACCAATTGCTACGCCATATTCGTTGCTCAAATGTTTACTGGTTTTGTTCCCACTGTCGGCAAGAAATGCCAAATTTTGAGTATTCGTCTAAGAAGGCACGAGCTTTATCTACTCAAGTTGCTCGCAAACCTAGACCTTCAAGGGCAATTTCGCCTGTAGAATTGCCAGTAAAAGCTGTAGTAGAAAATGCCATTGCCCTTAAAGTTTGAAAGAAAATGGGTAATGGGTAATTGGTAATTGAGTAAAAGGTTATTTGCATCCCGTAAGTATTTATGCAGGATTATATGAGGCATTCTTTCCATTCCCCATTACCAATTCCCCATTACCCCATTCCCCATTACCAATTCCCAACTTACTTAGGCGCTTGAAAGCCAGCTTTTTCTGCTGTTACTGTATCTTTAAAGCAGATATCCGGCTTAACTTTGTCGTAATCAAGCGAGTTGGCAATGTGGTATATATTGCCTCGCTTCTTCGTTACCTTGCCCTTAACAAGTGCATTATTAGGACAAGTAGTTGCGTCTGTAGGTTTTACCCCAAGCTTTGCTGCTTCAGCGGGAATAGAAGCATTACTTCCTGACTCGCCGGAGTCGTTAGTTGAACTTCCAGTTGTGGTGCCAGGACTCGCAGTAGCGCCGACATCGGGTGTTTCAGCTTTTTTACCACAGCTGGTGAGCATTAAAACGGCTAACAACAAAAGCCCGATAGTAGATTGACGAGGTTTGAGTAGATTGTTCATGTAGCAAAAATATTCTAGCCAACTGTAACTTGGTCAGTGTTGACATCGGTAGCACCGCTAACCCCGCTTGCGATCGCCACCATTTCATCTAAAATTTCTTGACTGGGGACTTGCCCTTTTAACACAACTGTGCTTCCTGTCTGAGCGACGTATAGCGAATCAATATCATCAAACTGAGAGTCTTCGTCAAAAGCAAGCGCAACTCGTTTTGCTAAACCACTTTGATCATATTCTCCATTTAATCCCACTCGCTCTAGTGGAATATCTTCCCCTGAATCATCAGCAGCAACTGGTTCCGGATTGACTTGAGCATCATCCGGTTTTTCCATACCAAAAAGTCTTTGTAACCAACCCATAATTAAATGTTCTCCTTTTTATTTACGAAAATTGGTAATTGGTAATTGGTAATTGGGCATTGGGCATTGGGCATAGGTTTGGCTGTGCGGTCTTGGTGTCGGACCAAGTAAAGCACCTGCCGTCATTGGGCATGGGGCATTGGGGAAAAATTCCCCTGCTCCCTGCTCCCTGCTCCCTGCTCCCCCTTGTCCCCCTTGTCCCCCTTGTCTCCTTGTCCCCCTTGTCTCCCCATTCCCCATTACCGACAGACTTGTTGCAGGGTAGCAGTGAAGTCTGGATAGGAAATAGCGGCTGCTTCTGCGCGTTGAATGGTAGTGGTACCAGAAGCAACTAGAGAGGCGATCGCTAAACTCATGGCAATTCTATGATCTGTATGGCTATCTACATCAGTCCCCACTAAAGAAGTACCGCCTGTAATTTCCATACCATCGGGTAATTCGGTAACTTTTGCACCCATTTTAGATAGTTGCTGTGCCATTACTGCAATGCGATCGCTTTCTTTTACCCGTAATTCTTCTGCATCTTTAATTACTGTTGTACCCTCGGCAAATACTGCCGCTACCGCCAAAATCGGAATTTCATCAATTAATCTGGGAATCAGATCCCCTTCAATCGTACAGCTTTGCAGACGGACCGAACGCACTCGTAAATCGGCTACTGGTTCCCCAGCAACTTCGCGCTGATTTTCCAGTTGGATATCAGCTCCCATCATCGCCAAAGCTTCTAAAATACCTGTGCGGGTAGGATTAACGCCGACATTTTCCACCACCAAATTAGAATCGGGTACAATTGCCCCAGCTACCAACCAAAAGGCAGCGGAACTGATATCCCCAGGTACAACTACTTTTTGTCCATACAGTTGAGCAGGACCGGTAACAGTAACGCTATTCGTGTCTGGGTCAACGCTAAGTTTTGCACCAAACGCTCTTAACATTCGTTCGCTGTGGTCGCGAGAAAGTGCTGGTTCGGTGACAGTAGTTTGTCCCTCGGTCATCAAACCCGCTAAAAGAACGCAGGATTTAACTTGGGCAGAAGCGATGGGTGATTGATAGTGAATTGGTTTGAGAGCAACTCCTGCAATTGCTAGAGGTGCTAAAGAATTATTTTTGCGTCCCCAAATTTGTGCCCCCATTTGTTGTAAAGGTTTCACAACACGAGACATCGGACGCGATCGCAAAGAATCATCACCGGTTACAGTAAAAAAGCCCCCCGGATGAGAAGCTAAAATTCCTAACATCAATCGCAGTGTCGTACCAGAGTTGCCGGCATTTAACACATCAACTGGTTCTCGCAAATTCCCTAAACCAATACCCTTAACCCGCACTAATTCTGTATTCAGTTCCGAAATTTCTGCACCCATAGCTTGAAAACAGCTAGCAGTGCTGCGGGGATCTTCTCCTAAAAGAAGTCCTTGAATTTCGGTTTCACCTTGAGATAGTGCCCCCAACATCAGAGCACGATGGGAAATAGATTTATCTCCCGGTACTCGGATGCGACCCTGTAAAGATAGACCCACAGGGGGTCGCTGGATAATTAAGTTTTGAGAAGCGTTTTCTTTAGTTTCTACGGTTATAACTGAAGCCGACATTAGGATAAACTGGCTTTTAACTGCATCGGAAGTTGACAATTTGGCAAAGCTAATGCCGCCGCAGGTTACTTCCTTCTTAGTATCGTATCGCTTTCTGCTGTATGAAACTTACTGAAATCCCAATCAAGATGAATTCAAGAGTCAGAATGTAATTAGGTAGCTTTTTACACCGCTATCTAAGAGTGAAGACCGTCTGAAGAAACGCAGGAGTGCAAAAACGCCGTTTATACAGTCCGCGCAGTTTACCACAGAATTTAATTCACAAATTCTGACTTTTGACTCGTAACTCCTAACTTTGCTCCTCCTGTACAGACGCGACCGGTCGCGTCTCTACAACTTTGCGCCTCCTGACTCCTGACTTTTAATGGCTATTACCTGAAAGTCTTTACAAGCAAAGCTTCCGTAGGAGCTTTCGCGCCTAAAAGCCTGATTTTTGCTTTTTAAATTGAAATTCTAGCTGTTTTTATCCTGATTTGTCTCAATCCCAAATCAGCAGATTCAGTTAATATTAAGCATGTTTTATTAAGTTGCTTACCCTGAAGAAGCTACGCCTAGTATTGATTTCTTTTTGTTCAATAGCTGAAGTGCCCATTACGCTCCCATGCTCACCCATCATCGCAAGCCCGTGTGCTTATCACTCATTTCCACAGACCTCCCTGTTTGGTCTGTTGTTGAAACAGCCGGCACATTGTATCAAAAAGATAGTGACCGGTTCCATTTATTATTGACTGCACCACCCTTAATTAGTTGCGAAGTAACGACTCCCCCAAGTCCAGAAGATACCCCTCACCCAGGACAGCGCAAAGCTTATCCTCCCAGCAGTCCCAGGATCTTATGGATGGAAATTTCACCTTACCGGGTAATTATGACTATGCAAGGAAACGCTCAGTTAAGTTACCGTCACTTCTGGGAACAAGGCGTTTATGGTATTACTCGTTATTGGTTGCCTACAGAGTCATTACATCCTCACGAACCCATTCGCTTACGCAATTTTACTCGCCGCCTGACTCTCACCGGACACCCTTTGCCAGAACATTTGCGGGTAGAATACGAATTGTGGGCAGATAAAATCCAACTGGGATGCTATATCCTCAATTTGGAAATTAAGCATTGATGTTAGTTGATAGTGGTTAGTTGATAGTGGTTAGTTGATAGTTGATAGTTGATAGTTGTTAGTTGCATTTTTTCCTAACCAACAACTCCTAACTCCTAACTCCTAACTCCTAACTACTAACCCCTAACCCCTAACCCCTAACCACTAACCACTAACCAAAATAATTCGGTTCGTTACCAGGTTTCCATTTAATATTGCAACCGATACTCGGTTTTTGTTCGCTGGCAACTGGTTTACCTGCTAAAACAGCTTCAATTGCTGCGCGTAAATCTGTACCTGTTACAGGTTTATCATTACTTGGACGGCTATCGTCTAATTGTCCTCGATATACGAGTTTCCGCTCTGCATCAAATATAAAGAAATCAGGTGTGCAAGCTGCTGTATATGCTTTTGCAATTTCCTGAGTTTCGTCATAGCACAAGGGAAAATTCAACTGAAGTTCTGCTGCCATTTCTTTGAGAAACTCAGGTGCATCAGCCGGATATTTATTAACATCATTGGCGCTAATTGCCACAATTGCCAAATCATTGGGAATGTAATCTTTTCCCAACTGTGCCAATTCTGCTTTTACATGCTTGACAAATGGGCAATGTTGACAAATAAACATTACCAACAGCGCTTTTTTGTCTGCAAAGGTCGCAAGCGATATTGATTTGCCAGATACTACATCCGGTAGATGAAAATCAGGGGCTTGAGTGCCTAACGGCAACATGGTTGAAGCAGTTAAAGCCATAAGTTATTTGATGCCTTTATTTGAAAAACTGCTTTGACTATTAGTTATTTTCAAACAATACCATTAAATGGGACTCTTTACTGAGGAGCCAGTCGCGTGTAAAGGCATCCTCCGCTCTGGCAACTAGCGTGACTGGGTACGATGTCAGAAAAATATTAAAATTTGTGAATAAAAATAATCTGTTGAGGATGAAGTACCAGATAGAGATATGATAATGAACCGATCAAACGTTTAGGAGCGATCGCGCACTTTGTGTAGTAGGAAAAGAAATATTAAGCTGTCGCCCTGTACGTAGGCATAATTGGTGCAGCTAAACTTTTCTAAAATACTTGGCGCATATTAATTCGACTTGTACAGACTAACGTGGTATGTTAACCAAGCTAGTTTTTTTTGACTTTATAGCCAACCAACCATGACATTAGCGGGTAAGGCAACCCAATTTGAGTATAAAGCACTGTACAAGCCCAACCAGCTTATTTATGGTTTAGGTCAGACAGCAGTGATTACAGGGTGGACAGTAAAGCAGGCGATCGCTAAACACCTGGACAGTAGCGAGTATGCTGTTATCGGACAGCTATATTCACCCACAAGGGGGATAAACTTACTGATTCGCAATTTGCTTTATAATCCCCATGTTCGCTTTTTAGTTGTTCTCAACGCCACAAAGGAAGACAAAAATGCCGGTGCTGGAGAGTGCTTGCTGGACTTTTTCCGCAACGGCTTTGAAGAGGGTGTGTGTGACACCGGGTTGCGCTGCTGGGTAATTCGTTCAGCTATTCCTGGATATATTGATCTTGAAGTTGAAGCTACTGCTTTACAACAACTACGGGAATCTGTCAAGTATTGCGAAGCTAAATCTATCACTGAAGCAGTTGATCGAGTTAAATTTTATGCCCAATCCGAAGCGCTTGAAGCGTGGGGTAACAAATTAGAATTTCCACTGTCCACTGTTCAACCGAATATTTTACCAGGACCGCGCTACGGACACCGAATAGAAGGTAAAACAATAGCTGAAACTTGGGTAAAAATAATCCATCGAATTAAGACGACAGGAACAATTAGACCAACTGGCTATGATGGACAATGGCAAGAATTAATTGATTTGATGGCAGTTGTGACTGATGAACCAGAAGACTTTTATTTTCCAGAACCGAATTATTTACCGGTTGACCGCAATTTTCTTCAAGAATACATTTCGCAGATTTTAGATGATGCACCATATCGGGAAGGGTTGAAATATACATACGGTCAACGTTTACGTTCTTGGTTTGGACGTGACCAAATTGAGCAAGTAATTCAAAAGTTGATTGGAGAAATTGATGCTGCTAGTGCAGTAATGAACTTATGGGACGTGAAAGACCACGATAAAGGTGGAAGTCCATGTCTTAATCACATTTGGCTCAGAGTTGTAGATAATGAATTATCTTTAACTGCGACTCTCAGAAGTAATGATATGTTTGCTGCATGGGTAGCGAATGCAATGGGATTAAGAGCTTTACAACAGCATATTAGAAATGAAATGCAAGAGCGTTCTAAATATGACTTGAAAATGGGACCATTAATCACCATCAGTCAGTCAGCTCATATATATGACGATACTTGGAGTAATGCCGAACAGTTGATTCAAAAACAATATGCCACTATTTGTAGAAAAATAGATTACTACGATCCAGCCGGAAACTTTTTAATAGAACTGGACGAAAGCAAGATAGTTGTTACGCACACAACCCCTGGTAGTGGTGAAGTTGTGGGTTGTTATTCGGGTTTTGATGCCTTGAAATTAATTAGAGAAATTTGTGCAGCTTCACCGTCAATACGTCCAGATCATGCTGGATATTTGGGAATGGAATTAAACAAGGCAGCTGAGTGTTTGAAAACAGGTAAGCAATACGTTCAGGATAGTAAATAATGGCTTGTGATGACCAAAGACCAACGTGGGATGAATACTTTCTTATGTTGGCTAAACTTGCAGCTACTCGCTCAACTTGCCTTGCTTTTCCGGTGGGTGCTGTGATTGTTAAAAATAAGCAAGTTGTTGCAACGGGTTATAATGGCTCACCATCAGGTTCGGCTCATTGTACAACTCAAGGATACTGCTATCCGGGATTGAGTAGTTGCGATGCTAGCAAGACTTTACCATCAAGAGCCGTACATGCTGAAGCGAATGCGATCGCTCAAGCAGCCAAACATGGTATCTCCACTGATGGTGCAAGTATTTACGTGACTTTAGAACCTTGTCTATCTTGCTTAAAATTAATTATTTCAGCAGGAATTAAAGAAGTTTTTTACGAAACTGCTTTCAACGCTGGAGAAAAAGCTTTGGTGCGAGATTCTTTTGTTAATGAAGGCTTAGTTATTCTCAAGCAGGTTAAACTGTCTGAATCTACAGCAAAAAGAGCAACTGACTTATTCCTGCTATTTTCTACATCTGTTGTAGGTTCTGACATGTTACAAATTCGATAAACTCAAAGATACCATTATTTTCGCTTTACTATGTTTAGTGATACAGATATCAAACAACAAATAGAGGAGAGAAGAAATAACTCAACAAAAGGAATATTTATAGATCCATTTGAAGACAAGTATTTGACTCCTGTTGGTTATGACTTGAGAGTAGGAGTAAAAGGATTCTCATGGAAGAATAAGCGGGAATTTGATATAGAACAAGATAAGGGAATTGAGATTGAACCCAATGATACTGTAGTCATTGAAACTTTAGAGTCTGTGAGTCTTTCTAAAGAAGTCGGAGCTACCATACATGCAATGGCTACAAGAGCCATTCTGTATGGTTTATCTCACATTTCTACTACCATAGATCCAGGATGGACAGGCAAGCTTTTAATTTCAATTCACAACTACCGTGATAGCTCTGTAGAACTTAGATTTAGAGATTCTTTCTGTACAGTTTGTTTTTATAAAGTAGAATCTGAATCTAAAGTACCTCTCGGACGACCTGTTGACAGGGATGACTTATGGCAGCAACTCATAGAAATATCCAGGCAAGAGAAAAAGAAGCAAAAAAGAGAAAATATCAATCGTAATATAGTCATATTTTCTTTGACTGGAATTGTTTTAGTTGTTGGTGTTTCAATTTCTTTAAAAAATCCAGAGTTGGGATCTGCTTTAGCAGCATTTCTAGCATTATTTAGTCCCTTTGTTTACGATCAAATAAAATCTAAATAAATTCCTCATTATTCTCAAGATAAAGTATGGTTGTCAAATTGAAATCAGCAAAATCTACCTGATTAAATAAGAAAATATGAATGCAGCTAAAACGCGTGTATACATATCTGGTGCGTTGACAGGTGTTGAGAACCCAGCAGTAATTAAAGCTTTCTATGAAGCTATTGGCTTGCTTTGCGAGGAAATAGGATTTCTGGCTTATGTTCCGCATATAAACACCGACCCCATCAATCATCCTAATATCAGTCCTCGCCATGTTTTTGAGACTGACAAGCACCAAGTCACCACCTCAGATTTAATCATAGCTTACCTTGGCTTTCCTGCTTTTGGCGTAGGTATGGAACTAGCTTACGCCGAAAGCAAAGGCATTCCTATTATTCTCTTATATGAAAAACACAAGGTTGTATCCAGATTCCCACGCGGTATCCCCACTGTATTGTCTGAAATCGAGTTCAGCGACTATCAAGATGCTTTAACTCAACTTGAGAATGTTTTGAAACAGTGGAGAAGACAGTAAATAAAATAATTCTTGCCAGCACCGTCTTCTTCCACTTAAGTTTTGAGCTATTCAATATACGGCTTTAATTAAGGTCGATGACTGCGACGGATTTCTGTGATTTGATCTGCTACATCTAGAAGAGATTTTGGCATCTCTGGTCCTGTGAGAATGATATCGACATTGGCAGGGCGTTTTGTGAGAAAGGCTAAAACTTCGGTTTCGGGAATTAAGTTAAAGTTAATCGCCAAACTTAACTCATCTAAGACTACGAGAGAATACTTACTTTCACAAACTAGTTTTTGTGTATGTTGCCACAAATCTTGTAATGATTGGATTTCAGTATCTTCTAAATGTGGTGTATCGATACAACGTGGCAAATCACAGCGAATCCAATCTAAGTTTTGTCCCAACTGTATGGGGTGCTGGTGTCCTTGATTAATACCACCTTTGAGAAACTGCACTACTAACACTGGTGTGCCTTGACCGGCAATTCTCAGTGCTTGAGCCATAACGCTAGTAAAAAAGTTACGATACGAGCTAGTGAAAACTTGTACTAGTCCTTCAACTGGATATGGTAAGTTAAAAGTCGAATTTACGTTTTTGGATTCTAACTGGGCAACCATGATGTGATGTTAAATAAAAGACAAATGATTAAAGCGCTTTTGCGGTCGGTTTTTTCTGGCAACTCTGCTTGTACAATCAAGCTATTTTTAATAAAGTGTGGTGTATTTGCCAACTCGATTTATAGTCAATCACTACGTTTGCGCTAAAGTCAAGACTAGTTAAGATTTATATTATTGCTTGTTGTCAGTTCATTAATTGTCAAAATGAGAACACGTATCGTCAAGTTTAGAGCAATTAAAAAAGCTATAACTGTAGCTGAAAATTACTAAATGTTATATTGCCTGTTTGTTTGGGCAAAACAGATTATTGTTGGTTATTAATTTGACAATATGAGGAGTGAGTATTTGTGAGATTTGTGATTTTGGGAGGTTCAGGTTCGGGAAAAAGCACTCAAGCGCAAAGGCTTTGCAGACACTTTGATATTCCGTTGATTTCCACAGGCGAAATTTTAAGGGAGGCGATCGCTAATATAAGCAGTAATGGTCGCCATGTGCAGCCATATCTGGAAAAAGGTGAGTTAGTCCCAGATGAAACGACGATCGAGTTTATCCGAACTTGGCTGAACAAAAATGATATCAACAGTGGTTGGGTGTTAGAAGGTTATCCCCGTACAGCTTTCCAAGCTGAAGAATTGGATTTTTTATTGGACGATTTACAGCAAAAGTTAGATTGGGCAATTTATTTACAAGTACCAGAAGCGGTTATGGTTACTCGCTCTAATGGGCGATCGCTTCCGGATGACCAACCCGAAATCGTTGGGCGCCGCGTTGAGTTATTCTACGATCGCACTATGAACATCTTAGAATATTACGATCGCCGTCGTCGCCTATTAACTATCAACGGCGATCAGTTACCAGAGATGGTAGAGCAAAATATTCTCACTCTTGTGTCAGTTTCGTAAGAGGAAAGTGGGGGAGGGGGGGAGTGGGGGAGTGGGGGGACAAGGGAGACAAGGGAGACAAGGGAGACAAGGAGACAAAAAGACAAAAAGACAAGGAGACAAGGAGACAAGGAGACAGGGGGACAGGGGGACAATTCTTTCTTTCTATTACCCATTCCCCATTACCCATTCCCCATTCCCCATTACCCAATTCCCCATTCCCCCCGATCCCATTTTCAAGGCAGGTCTACAGTATTCTATATAAAAGTTCTGAGGCAACTTAAATGGCTTGGCAGCGTCCAGACGGTCGGCAACCTTACCAACTCCGTCCCATCAGCTTTGATGCCGGTTTCACTCGCTTTGCACCCGGTTCGGTGCTGACAAAATGCGGTGACACTCAGGTACTTTGTACAGTTAGTGTGACTGAAGGAGTGCCGAAGTTTTTAAAAGGAACTGGCAAAGGTTGGCTGACTGCGGAGTATCGAATGCTGCCAGGAGCTACGCAGCAACGGCAAGAACGGGAATTAATGAAATTGTCTGGACGAACGCAAGAAATTCAACGTTTGATTGGACGCAGCTTAAGGGCAGCGGTTGATTTGGAGGTGTTGGGAGAACGAACGTTGACTATAGATGCTGATGTGTTGCAAGCAGACGCAGGAACTAGAACAACAGCGATTACAGGCTCGTTTGTGGCGTTAGCTCATGCGATTTCTAAATTATTGCAGCAAGGAACGTTAGAGCGATCGCCTTTGGTAAAACAAGTAGCAGCAGTTTCTGTCGGGTTATTGCAAGGAGAGCCATTTTTGGATCTAAACTACCTCGAAGACGTAGCCGCTGATGTGGATTTCAACGTCGTGATGAATCAAGACATGGGGATAATCGAAATTCAGGGAACTGCGGAAGAAAACAGCTTTAGCCGTATCCAGTTAAATCAGCTGCTAGATTTCGCTGAAAAAGGAATTCAGCAATTGTTAATCGCGCAACGAGAAGTGATTGCCGATCCTAGCTTGTTTTTGGGGAATTGGTAATTGGTAATTGGTAATTGGTAATTGGTAATTGGGCATTGGGGAAGAAATTCCCCCTTGTCCCCCTTGTCCCCCTTGTCCCCCTTGTCCCCCTTGTCTCCCCATTCCCCATTCCCCACTCCCCATGATGTTAAGAGTTTCAAAAGGTAAAAAGGAGGATTGTCAAAATTTCGCTATTGTATTGCACAGAAGCCGGCAACGTGAGGATGAAGTCATGAGCAAAAAAGTTGAAGTTCTATCGGATCAAGCAGCGTTAATTGCGCGATCGCTTGAATTGATTTTATCTAAGCTGGAAACTGCTATTCAAGAGCGGGGACGGTTTACAATCGCTTTATCTGGCGGTAGCACACCTAAGCCGTTGTATGAAGCGATCGCTAATCAAAAACTGACATGGGATAAAATCCATGTTTTTTGGGGAGATGAACGTTATGTCCCATCAGATCACCCCGATAGCAACGAATTAATGGCGCGTCGTGCGTGGTTAGATCGCGTTGATATCCCAGCAACGAATATTCACAGCACCCCGACTCTCGATGGCGATCCAGCGGTGTCAGCAGCCAAGTATGAAAAGCATCTGCAAGAATTTTTTCGGACTTCGCCTGGAGAATTTCCTTCCTTGGATGTAATATTGCTAGGAATGGGTGATGATGGACATACCGCATCTTTGTTTCCGCACACAGAAGCGTTAAAAGTAAGCGATCGCTTGATTACTGTGGGCAACAAAGACGGAAACCCCCGCATAACCTTCACATACCCCTTCATTAATGCTGCTGAATGCGTGATGTTTGTTGTCGCTGGGGCTAATAAACGCCCAGCTTTAGCTCAAGTCTTCGCACCCAATGCTTCAGACTTTACTTATCCATCTCGCTTAATTCAACCCCAAGGAGAACTTTGGTGGCTGCTGGATGCGGCAGCAGCGCAGGAACTAAAACAAGGATGAAGAATGAAACAGAATTCAGTTCTTGTGGATTCAGTCTTTCAGAATGTAATACAAGTAGAGTTTTCTACTGACATTATGTAAACTGCCTGTATAAGCGGGGGTCTTAAACCCATTCATTCGCAGCTTCGCACAGAATTCATCCGCTCATTCTGGCTTTTGAAAAACTGAATTCTTGATAAAATAACATTCGTGTTGTTTTATACTATTTTGCTGACACTTCATCCTTCAGTAAGTAATTGGTAAAACCAAAAGCTATCGCTTTTTTCCTGTTCCTTGAGAGCGGATTTTTCTCTGCTTACCAGCATTATTTTACGATGATCTTGAACAAAGGCTTAAATCGATGATCGTCTGCCCTAACTGCAATCACCCCAACCCGGACGGCGCTGTCCAATGTGAAGCTTGTTACACTCCGTTACCAACGACAAGTAACTGTCCCAGCTGTGGAGCAACCGTACAAGCAGATGCAGCTTTCTGCGGTCAGTGCGGTTATAACCTGCACCAAAGCGCAGCCGCAGCAGTTGCACCAACCGTCGCGCCGGAAATACCCTTGGAAGTACAGCCGTCAGCTACGCCTGACCCACTGTTAGAACTTTTACGACCAGATCCCTTAGGAGTCAGCGCAACTCCCAATTCTCAGCCTGCTCCCTCACCTTTACCACCAACAGCGGTGGCAGCACCCCCAGAAAGCAGCACCCCACCAGCACCACCACCAACGATCGCCGCTCCACCAGAACCGGTCGCATCACCACCCGAACCGATCACAGCTGCGCCGGAACCGGTCGCACCCGCACCACCCGCCCCGGAACCCGTACCACCCGCACCAGAACCGGTCGCAGCACCCGCAACTGTCGCCAGAACCCAATTACAACAGGTAACAGCGCGGTTAGTTCACGTCCAAAGCGATAGACAAATTGAATTGCCGCAAAGTCTCTCCGTGATTCATATCGGCAAACAAAACGACCGCATTCCCCCGGATGTGGATGTATCAGGATTTACTAATTCTGAAATAGTATCACGGATTCATGCAGATATTCGCGTTGAGGGAGACGCTCACTATATCGAAGATGTAGGTAGTTCTAATGGCACTTACATTAACAATTTGCCATTGTTACCAGGAAATCGACACCGCTTGCGACCAGGCGATCGCATTAGCCTGGGTAAAGGAGACATGGTAACATTCCTGTTTCAAATATCTTAGGCTCGCTCATTAATACTGGACACTTTCCGCTCAAGGCAATCTCCCCTTTCTGGCGTAAAATCCCAATCCTTTAAGACTCCTGGTTGAGCTTCGTAGTGGGCAATTTATTGCCCAACAAGCGCGTTAAAACGCTTACTACGAGCAATTCAATCAAGGAATGAAACACCTTAAACAGACAGTTAGCATAGATGAAACTACACTATGATGCAGTTAGGATAATTACCTTAAGGAAAGTGACCCATGAGCGAACGTTGGAAAGATTTTGAACCCTTGCTCAAAAATGAAGCCCCGTCTGCTGTTGACCGTATGGGGCTTACCTGGCTAATTGCAGCGGCGATCGCCACAATTATCTTGTGGCAATTACCCGCAGGCGCTTACATTTTATACCCATTTACCATCCTGGCAACTTGGTTTCACGAAATGAGTCACGGCTTGATGGCGCTGCTTTTGGGAGGACAATTTCGGAAATTAGAAATTTTTGGCGATGGATCAGGTGTAGCAAGTTATGCCATGTCTTTATCTTTAGCACCAATTGGACCGGCACTAGTAGCAGCCGCAGGACCAATGGGACCACCGATCGCTGGATCTGCTTTAATTTTGGCTTCGCGTAGTTTCAAAACCGCAACGCTAAGTTTAAAAATTTTAGGTGGTTTTTTACTGCTTTCAACATTAATTTGGGTACGATCGCTTTTTGGATTAATCGCAATTCCCCTACTAGGTTTAATTATCTTAGCGATCGCCTTTAAAGCACCGCGTTGGTTACAAGGATTTGCAATTCAATTTCTCGGTGTCCAAGCTTGTGTAAGTACTTACCATCAACTTGACTATTTATTTAGCTATAGTGCAGGTCCCTTAGGACTTTCAGATACAGCGCAAATACAACAGCGCTTATTATTACCTTATTGGTTTTGGGGTGGATTAATGGCGATCGCATCCCTCGTCATCTTAGTCCAAAGTCTCCGCATTGCCTATCGTTCGCGCTAATGGGTAAGAAAAACTATGAAAAAGCGGTGTCGTTGGTTTATAAAGATTTAATATTAAATTACAAAGTATTTTCGGGAGCAACGTGAAGAAAGTTATTATTGTTGGCGCTGGTCCTGCTGGAGTTTTACTGGCACATTATTTATTGCGTCGCGGCACTCAATATAAAATAGAAATCTACGAACGCCGTAGTGACTTACAAAAAGTTTCTTTGGCTAACTCTAGAACTATTCCTTATGGCATCAATGATAGAGGACTAAGAGCTTTGAGGAAAATAGAGGGGTTAGAAGCAGCAGTTAAAGCAACTTGTGTAGAAAATCATGGCAGCATAATATATCAAAAAAATAAAATATTAGAGAATCGGTCTAAAAGAAAATATTCATTTAACACTGACCGAACTAGTATATTAATAGCTCTCTTGTCACAATTAACTGACAAATCCGACAAGAAAGTTGAAATTCACTATGATTGCAAATGCACTAGTGTTGATTTTGAAAGTAAAACTCTGAGATTTGAGAAAGTTCAAGAAACAGTACCAGAACAGACAGAAAAGTTTACGGTTGATTATGACCTATTGATCGGTGCAGACGGAGCGCGTTCAATAGTGAGAACGCATCTTCTCAATACCGAGTTTTTTGAATTTCAGCAAGAGTATGCTTATGCTTGCTACAAAACAGTTTTCTTATTAAGTAACAAAGAAAAAACAAGCAAAAACTTAAAAGCAAACTATCTTAATATCTGGAGAATAGAAGAAGGTATTACTTTTGGAATAGTGCCTCAACTAGACGATAAGTTTATTGGGATTTTATTCTTCCCACAAAAGACAAATAAAGTAGTTAATTTATCTACTAAAGAAGAGGTAATGGCATTCTTTCAGCAGAATTTGCCAGAGGTTGTGCCGCTAATTTCTGAAGAAGAAGCAGAAGCTTTCCTGAAAAGACCGATAGGAACACAATTAAGAACACGCTGCGATCGCTATCATTATGGTGACAGTGTGCTAATTCTTGGAGATGCTGCTCATGCTGTTTCTTCGAGTCTTGGTCAAGGTTGTAATAATGCTTTTGAAGACGTGCTAATCTTTGATAGCCTTTTAGATGAGTATTCCGATCAATGGGCTACTGCTCTATAGCAGTTTACTATCCGCCGGCGACCAGACGCATATGCCTTGTGGGAACTAGACGCAAATGTTATACCTGCATCTAAAACTTTATTTACTGAATTTATCTTGAGGGAAAGTCTTGCGAAGATGATGAATAAACTATTTCCTCAGTTTTTTGTGCCTCCTTTGCGAGAATTATTATCTGCTAGTACAATTCCCTATTCAGATATTCTTAAGTCCTATCAAGGTTGGATATCAAAAGTCAAAAATTCTCATAAAAAGTTTTTGAATTAAACAATATTATTAATTATCATCTTGTTATAAATGATATTTGTATAATATTGAACTCGTTACTCATCAACTTTTTGACTTTGCGAAAATATTTATGTATGGTTCGTTTTTTTCACAACTCCTCCACGGATTGCTATATATCCACCCCACCTCCCCTGCCCTTGGACTGAACCTGGACAAAAATGGACAGCCTTGTTTTTTAGATCCGCGATACCCAACGATACCCTCAGATGAAGGCTGTCCATTTTTGTCTATCGTTTGTGAAACCCTCACTCCTTCCTCTGTGCAATTCTCAACTTCGCAGAGCGCGATCGCACATTGTTGACAATTTCATCTTGTTTAGCAGTAATTGGCTTTTTTGTCAATACCCTTAACAACGGTGAATTTCTCAAACCGTGTTTCACCAAACGGTCTTCCAAACTGTGAAAACTGATAACGACAATTCTGCCACCGGGTAAAAGCGCTTCTGGGGCTTTTTCTAGAAATGTTTCTAAAGACTTTAACTCGTCGTTAACGACAATGCGTAAAGCTTGAAACACGCGAGTAG
The DNA here is from genome assembly GCF_000817785.2 of Hassallia byssoidea VB512170. GTDB lineage: Bacteria > Cyanobacteriota > Cyanobacteriia > Cyanobacteriales > Nostocaceae > Hassallia > Hassallia carrinoi. The sequence continues at coordinate 50,263 of NZ_JTCM02000012.1, forward strand.
CTGGGTGAATTCTGCCATAGCGGTATTTGGGGGGGACAGAATAAGCGATCGCCTCAGCTAACTCTGTCGTCGTCTGAAACGGACGTTTTTCGACAATTCGTCTGGCAATGCGTCGCGAAAGTCGTTCCTCACCGTATGTAAAGAAAATATTTGCTAACTCTGTTTCATCCCAATCATTAATCACATCAGCAGCTGTTAACGATTGTCCTCGATCCATCCGCATATCTAAAGGAGCGCTAGAGCGAAAACTAAAACCCCGTGACGCTGTATCGAGATGGTGAGAGCTAACGCCCAAATCGGCGATAATACCAGAGTAAGTGCTTGCAGGAAATCTGTAAACCGCAAAATTGCTCTTGATGAATTGTATGCGATCGCCAAACTCCCCTAATTGCTTTTTTGCGGCAATCAAAGCATCCTCATCTCGATCCATTGCGGTCAATTGGGCATCTGGTGCAGCTTCTAAGATTAACCGACTGTGACCCCCACCACCTACGGTTGCATCTAAATAACGTCCACCAGGATGCACCGCTAAACCCTCAATTACCTCTCGACTTAAAACTGGCACATGAAAAAATTCTTGCGCCGCCATTTTCTCAATCTGAAGATCCATATAATTGAATATGTGCAACAAAACTAAACATCAAACACGCATCCGCCGCTACCCTCTTTAACTTACCTTGTAGGAGCATTTACACGAAGAGTAGTGAGCGATGAATCGCTCAATTTAACGACTGAAGTCGTTACTACGAACCACCAAATTTTTTTTGTTGGCTGATTTGGTACTTACGCGGTTCTATTTTAAATTTTCACGCGCAGCAGGGAGAACACTGAATTTATGGCAAGAATCGAAACCCGCACAGAACCGATGGTGCTAAACATGGGACCTCACCATCCCTCAATGCACGGGGTAATGCGGTTAATTGTCACACTCGATGGCGAAGATGTCATCGACTGTGAACCGGTCATCGGCTATCTACACCGGGGGATGGAAAAAATTGCCGAGAACCGCACTAATATTATGTACGTCCCCTACGTCAGTCGGTGGGACTATGCAGCGGGAATGTTTAACGAAGCTGTCACCGTCAACGCTCCGGAAAAACTAGCCAATGTTGCCGTTCCCAAACGCGCTAGTTACATCCGCGTCATCATGCTGGAATTGAACCGCATTGCCAACCACTTGCTGTGGTTTGGTCCATTCTTGGCTGATGTCGGCGCACAAACTCCGTTTTTCTATCAGTTCCGCGAACGCGAGTTAATTTACGATCTGTGGGAAGCTGCCACAGGTTATCGGATGGTAAATCACAACTACTTCCGGATTGGTGGTGTCGCGGCTGATTTACCCTACGGTTGGATAGATAAATGTTTGGATTTTTGCGACTATTTTATCCCAAAAGTAGACGAATACGAACGCTTAGTTACCGATAACCCGATTTTCCGCCGTCGTGTTGAGGGTGTTGGTACAATTACTCGCGAAGAAGCAATTAACTGGGGATTATCTGGTCCGATGTTACGCTCTTCTGGGGTGCAGTGGGATTTGCGGAAAGTTGACCACTACGAATGTTACGACGATTTCGACTGGGATGTGCATTGGGAAACTGCGGGTGATTGCTTCGCTCGATACGTCGTGCGGATGCGAGAAATGCGCGAATCGGTGAAGATTATTCGTCAAGCGATCGCCAAACTTCCTGGTGGACCTTTTGAGAACTTAGAAGCCAAGCGCATGGCTGCTGGTAAAAAATCCGAGTGGGATGCTTTTGATTACCAGTATATTGGCAAGAAAATTTCCCCCACCTTCAAAATTCCCAAAGGAGAAATTTACTCCCGCGTCGAAAGCGGTAAAGGTGAACTGGGAATTTATCTCATAGGCGATGATAACGTCTTCCCTTGGCGGTGGAAAATTCGCGCTGCTGATTTCAACAACGTGCAAATTATACCTCATTTACTGCGAGGCGTGAAGTTAGCAGATATTGTCGTAATTCTCGGCAGTATTGACATCATCATGGGGTCAGTAGATAGATAGGCAATAAGCCTCTTTCTCGTTTCTCGTTCCCAGGCTCAAGCCTGGGAACGCAATTATAGGGGCTGCTGCCTCGTAACTTTTAAAAAAAGTGCAATATTTCAACATAACCCAATTATTGTAATTATATTAGTTCATAAATAAATGTGATTTTTAACACACTCAAAGTTCTTATTAAATAATAATTAAAAACAGTGTTTATGACGGAGATTTTGGGAAAATAATGATAGTTTTATATTTTATTTATATTTTTGCCTTGTAGCTATTGTAAATTCTTAATTTTTTATTTTAAATTTGCCAAAACAGTTAACTGGTAATATGATTGCAGAAAAAATTAATCGCTGTTGTCAGGTAGGGATTTATTTAGATAGAGGTCTGATAAGTTACCATATAAATTCAAGAATATTTACTGAGCAGTCATTTGGAACCTGTGGAAATTGATTCACATTTCAGATTTGACCCTAGTTCAAATAGGCATCATGACAGGGGTTTACAAAAAGTACTCGATCGCCTTTCTCAAACAATCGAGCGGGATGCATTAGTTAGACAAACAACGAACCAACTCCGAGAGTTACTTCAGGTTGATCGGGTGGTTTTGTATTATTTTTATGGAAAGTGGTCCGGACAAGTAACGTTTGAATCTTTGAGCGATCGCGAATTGTCAATTTTAGGTTCAACCGGACCTGATGATTGTTTTAACAATGAATATGCGGATATGTATTTAGCAGGAAGAGTAAGAGCGATCGCTGATATAGAATTAGAACCAATCCAGCCTTGTCACCGAGATTTTCTTCGTAATTTACAAGTTCGCGCTAACCTAGTTGTACCAGTTTTGATTCCTAGAGGATTATGGGGATTGCTAATAGCTCATCACTGTCAAGCACCTCGCTCTTGGTTAGCATCAGATATTGAACTCATGCAACAAAAAGCACAAAATATCGCCACCGCTTCTTGTATTTTAGGAAGTTAAATGGGGCATTGGGGAGGCAGTGCGGTCTTGGGGTCTCCCCAAGTGGAGCACCTGCCGTCATTGGGCATTGGGGAGGCAGTGCGGTCTTGGGGTCTCCCCAAGTGAAGCACCTGCCGTCATTGGGCATTGGGGAGGCAGTGCGGTCTTGGGGTCTCCCCAAGTGAAGCACCTGCCGTCATTGGCAACTATCTTGATGAATAAACCATGTATAGTGTAGAGTTTTGATACCAGTAATATTTAGGATAAAAATTATCTTTCGTAATCCATATTGTTGTAGTCGAAAGTGGTTTTTTGATAAAAGCTTTCGGACTATTGCTATCCTCCGATTCTCTTGGCTTGAAATCACCGGGTAGCTTATTTTTGAACTCGTCATATTTAACTAAATTTTGCTTTTTAATTAATATTTGAAAATACTCTTTTGGCACATTGACAGCAATTCGCGCCTGTGGGTCGGGAGTATCAGCAATAATGTCATACTGTGAAGTACCCCAATCTGCTTCGCCGAGGTTGGGGCGAGTCCTTCCCAAGACTTATGTGGACAGCCTTGTTTAATAGATCCTCGATCCCCCACGATAACCTCGGATGAAGGCTGTCCACATTTGTCGTGGGTTGTTGCAGGGGTAGTGGTTAGTTGTTAGTCGTTAGTGGGTAGTTGTTATTAGAACAATCAACAACCAACAACCATCAACCATCAACCATCAACCATCAACCAATAACCAACAACCATCAACCCTTCGGGTTCACCACTTGCTTCAAGTCGGCATCCCCGCCCAACGCAGTGGTTCACCATCAACTATCAACCAACAATCATTAACCATCAACTAACCACTATCCACTAACCACTAACAACTATCCACTAACTAATGACTAATTTGAATTCTCGCTTCCGGGCTGAGTTTTGCTACCTGATTTTGATCACGCGGTTTGCCAATGGTGAGCGCGTAGTTAAGTGCTAACAACCTCAACCACAATGCAGGATTTTGGGTTTCTAGCCAAGGCTGGATTCGCTTGAGGAAGCGGGGAAACCATCGAATCAGTAAAGCGCTATTAAGGGCGTAACGACCAAAGTTAAAATAGTTACCCAGCCACCGCATTAAATCTTTTGGTCCTGCAAGTTGCCAAATCCACAGCAACAATGCCGGATTTGTGCGAGCTGCTTTTAGTGCTAAACGGTTAAAGGTGAACCAATCGCATCTATCTTTAATGAAATTATCTGCCACTTCTAGGGGTTCGTCTGCTAATAACCCAAAGAAGGTATTTAGCATTGAGTTAATCCGTTGCGGTGGTAAAAATTTCCCTGTGGGAACCATCATTCCTTTGGAAAATAACCAAGTTACGGAAACGTTACTTTGGTAAGCGCTAATTTGGTTCAGGTGTCGGAAACTGAGCAAATCATGCTTGAGGGCTACATCTAGAAGTGTTGTTAAACGTTCCAAGTTGCGAACTAAAGAACCAAAGCCGGTAAATACCAGGGGAGATTGCAGAGAAGCGGCGTCACCGATCGCTAATAATCGATCAAAAGCAACTTTGCGATCGCCATTTCTCACACTAAAATATCCTGGTATATATCCGAATGTCGGTTTTTTCCACACCAGCTTATCCATATCGCAGCGTCGATACTCTGGCAAAATTGTGAAAAAGTCCTCGTACATTTCCAGCAACGAACCGGGATTTTGCCGATTTACTTCGTGGTAATGAAATAAATAAATCGTCAATTCTTCACCTGCTCCGGGAAATAATTCCCAAATCAACTGTCTTCCACGCGAAATATCCCCGTGGCTGTTGAGAACGTCGCCATACTGCGAATCCCACGCCCCTGGCTCAAATCCACCGTCAATTACTGCTCCCACCGTTGGACAAACACTGTCAAAAGCCCGACCGCCATTTAATTGCCAAGCGATCGGCGAAGCAGTTCCCATCGCATCCACCAGCACTCGCCCACTAACTTGCTTTTCAGTTTGACTGGGTAAATGCTTGACATTAATTACTACTTGTGTATTACTAATATCTGCACGGATAAACTCTGTCTCATCCCAGATTTCACCGCCAGCGGCTTTGAGCTTTTGTCCGCATAATTGCAGCCATTTATCGGAATCCAAGGCTACATTTAGCACAGTGGGAGTGTGCAGTATAGGCGATCGCAACTTAGGAGGATTATTACCATCAAAAAACTTATTAAATCCGTCTTTGTACTCCCGCGCAATGATAGATTCCACCTCAGCGGGAGTCACCAAACCCAAATTAATCAAGCTTTGAATTTCATCGCGAGAAATATTCCATTCCCGATTCATCCTTCCAAAAGGCAATCTCTCCACTAACAGCACCTTATACCCCAGTTGCGCCATCACCGCCGCATGAATCGCCCCTAAAGCACCGCCGATGTAGATTAGGTCGTATGTGGGGGAGGAGGAGGGGGAGAGGGGGGGAGTGGGGGAGGGGGGGAAAGAATTACTATTTTTCTCGTTGTCCCCTTGTCCCCTTGTCTCCCTGTCCCCTTGTCCTCCTTGTCCCCCTTGTCCCCTTGTCTCGCTGTCCCCTTGTCTCTCCTCAAAGATTACCTCACGCGGTTGCTTGGGATTACGCACACCTTCGCGCCATCGTTGTTCCCACCAGTAAGCGCGTTGCAGGTCATATTCACCTTTGGGCATTTTCTGGAAATACTTGACGGTGAGAGGATAATAAGGCGCTAGCGCTGAAAAAATTGATTGTTTGGATAAATCAATTGGTGGCGGTTCCGGGTAATGGTGGGGAAAGCGGCTTCTGATTTGATTAGTCAAGCTTTGTAAGATTTTCCTTTCATGAGGGAAAGGTTTATCTCCCCAACGGAAAGCTTTTAAATACGTGGTTCGCTGTACCGCCCAGACAAATACAGAAATTTCTGTAGGTAATTTTTCGGAAATTGTTGCCTCATCCGTTGTAGTATGTGGAATCTTTAAACGTAAACCTGAGGGGGTGAGTACTTTTTCCCCAGTATCTGGTTGAAAATCTGCTTGCAACCACTCGCGTACAGCCGTTGTATCCGGAGTGGGAATTTCTAAATAAAGTATTTGTTTCATTTTTCTGACATTTGCGATGAATCTACTCATTAAGACAGATTTAAGAAAGGAAGCAATTAAGGTAAACTCCGCCCTATCGGTCGAATAAAGATTCAGTGAAGAAACTTTAATAGTTTGTCAAATTCGTTCTTCATTTTGTAATTATCTGTAAACGCACGCCATGAATTATCCCATCCCACACAGTCCCCAAGAAATTATTAACTTACGACAAAACCCCGTTGATGAAGAATTAGTTGCAGCTGCGATCGCCGGAGTAATTAAAATTGTCCGCTCTCAAGGTCAATCTTTAGAAGAATTAACAGCTCAGGTGTTAGCAGATGACCAAATGCTGGATAAGCAACAACGACGCTGGTTGAGTCAAGTAGTCACCCAAGCTTGGGAAACTATCTCATAAAAGATAGCGCTTGCCGATTTTTTCACCGATCTTAAAGATTTTAGTAGTTAAGCTGTCGCTATGGTGCGCCTTTTGCTAAATTGCCGCAAAGAGTGCTGTGGGTGTGGGAGTGTTAAATGCTTGTTCGGGATTGGCAATTTAGCTAGTGTAAAGTTGGAATAAAAGTCAGAAATTTATGTGAGAATTCGTAGTCAGCGCTGAAGCGCTTCAGCGCTGACTACAAAACTAATACCCTCAACTAGAAGCATTCAGCGCTACTTCAGCTTGTGAATGCAATAACAAACCATATTCCAACCCTTCCACCACCGCATGATAGGAAGCCTCCAAAATGTTGGTGGAAACTCCTACCGTCGTCCAGCGTTGATGACTATTGCGCGATTCTACCAAAACGCGGGTTTTCGCTGCTGTACCCGTATGTCCGTTAAGAATCCGCACTTTGTAATCTGTCAATTCAAAAGCGCCAATTTGCGGATAGAAGTTCACCAAAGCTTTGCGTAACGCCGCATCCAAAGCCGCAACCGGTCCGTTACCTTCCGCTGCTTCGAGAATATCCTTATCGTTTACAGTTACTTTCACTGTCGCTAAAGCGCTGGTACTTTCTTTTCCTTCCACTAAGTCACAGTGTACTTGCCAGCCTTTAATTTCAAAAAATAAAGGACGTTTTTCCAAACCTTCGCGCATCAGCAACTCAAAACTTGCCTCCGCTGCCTCAAATTGATATCCTTCACTTTCCAAATCTTTCAAGCGTTGGAGAATTTGCCGTGCTTGTGGATTTTGCTTATCTAGTTCAATCCCAAAACTGCGGGCTTTTGCCAAAACGTTACTGAGTCCGGCTTGTTCGGAAATGACAATGCGACGACGGTTGCCGATTTGTTCTGGCTGAATGTGTTCGTAAGTTAAGGGATTGCGTTCTACCGCTGAAACATGGATACCACCTTTATGGGCAAATGCCGATCGCCCGACAAAAGGGGCATGTTCATCAGGTGCAAGATTGACAACTTCGCTGACAAAGCGACTCGCTTCTGTTAGCTTAGATAGCTGGTTTTCTTCTATACAGCTATAACCTAGCTTCAGTTGCAAATTGGGAATCAAAGAACACAAATTAGCGTTGCCGCAGCGTTCACCATAACCGTTAATTGTACCTTGCACCATCCTTGCCCCTGCCATCACAGCGGCTAAGGCGTTAGCAACTGCCGTATCTGAATCATTATGAGTGTGAATGCCAATTTGGGGGACTGGGAATTGGGAATTGGTAATGGGTAATTGGGAATTGGTAATTGGTAATTGTTTCTTACCCATTACCCATTCTCCATTACCCATTACCCATTCCCTATTCGCCTTTACCACATCTTGGACAATTTGGCTAATTTCGTGTGGTAAAGTTCCGCCATTAGTATCGCAGAGGACGAGCCATTCAGCACCAGCCGTAGCTGCTGCCTCTAATGTCTGTAAAGCGTATTCCCGATTGTGTTTGTAGCCATCAAACCAGTGTTCCGCATCGTATATAACGCGACGACCATTAGCGCGAAGATACTCAATAGTATCGCGAATCATCGCTAAATTTTCTGCTAAACTTGTCTTCAGACCTTCTGTGACGTGTAAATCCCAAGACTTACCAAAAATTGTCACCCAGCGAGTACCAGCAGCAAGAATGGCTTGCAGCATTGGCTCATCTGCCGCATTGGTGTTTGGTCTTCTGGTCGAGCAAAATGCAACAATTTCTGCTACTTTTAGCGGATCTTCTTGTAATTGCCAGAAAAACTGTACATCCTTAGGATTTGCTCCGGGCCATCCTCCTTCAATAAAGGGTACACCAAGCCGATCCAGCCTGCGAGCAATGCGTAGTTTATCTTCTATAGACACTGATAGCCCTTCGCGTTGAGTGCCATCCCGTAGCGTGGTGTCATAGATCCAAAGTGGGGGTGAGGGATTTTCGGTCATAAAAGTACAATAGAGACAACTAGAAAAGCGATGTGCCAATATACAACAAAAAGCCAGCTCGGAAATTTGAATGCCTAAGGTACTAGCTCAAGGTAAAACAATTGAGTGCGAGAAGAAAGCAAACTTACGGAAAGTTTTGCTGCACAATGGTATTGACCTCTACAATGGCGGCGCATCATTCATAAACTGTCGGGGTATTGGCAGTTGTGGTACTTGTGCCGTCAAAGTAGAAGGAGAAGTGTCAGCGGCTAATTGGCGTGACAATGCCAAGAGCGATCGCACATGCCTTACCATTCTCCTACATGAAACCTACGTAAGAAAAGCCAAACTCAGGTTTTAGGCGATGTGAAAGTAACAAAATTTGATGGGTTTTGGGGACAAGGTTCTCAAATAGTGTGGACAGCAGAAGGTTAAAAAGGAGATAAAAACATGGGTAGATGGACACCGCTAATTCTTATGGCTGGAGGCTTGGCAATTTTGCTAGGTACATTGTTAGGTATAAACTTTCCTATGGGTGGACAAAATGCAAGCGCTCCACCTGTCAGGGGTAGATCCGAAGTCTTACCTGCCAATCTTAATGTTAATAGCAGTGGCACGAGAAATCAGGGCGAAAATCGCAACAGCGTTGCTCAGAATAACTCTCAAGAGTCAACTAGCGAAAATAATCAAGAGCAAACCGATAACACTCCAGACCCAACCCCTGATAATTCTCAATCACCCGACCAATCAACTGATACAAATTCCGGCGGACCAGTTCGCGCTTTATGGTAGGAACTACAAGGAGTGATTTGGGAATTGGGAATTGGTAATTGGGCATGGGGCATTGGGCATTGGGAATTGGGAAAAAGAGAATTGGGAATTGGGAAAAAGGTAATTGGTAACGCATTTTTTCCCATTCCCCATTCCCCATTCCCCATTCCCCATTCCCCATTCCCCATTCCCCATTCCCCATTCCCCGTGTTTGTTCAGAGTTATGAGTTGTTAGTATCTAAGAACTAATAACTAATGATTAATAACTAATGAATAATGACGTTTTAATTATCGGTGGCGGCGTTATTGGTTTAGCGATCGCCATTGAACTAAAATTGCGAAGTTGCAATGTTACCGTACTTTGCCGCGACTTTAAAGCTGCCGCAACCCACGCAGCTGCCGGGATGTTAGCACCAGATGCCGAAAACATCTCAGGTGAGGCGATGCAGTCTTTGTGTAGGCGATCGCGTCGTTTATATCCAGACTGGACACGCAAACTAGAAGACCTTACAGGCTTAAATACTGGTTACTCATCTTGCGGCATTTTAGCACCGATTTATGGGGAAGGGGGACTCCTTGGAGACAAGGAGACAAGGAGACAAGGAGGACAAGGAGGACAAGGGGGAATTATTCCTACTTCTTTATTTTCCCCATCCCCCCACTCCCCACTCCCTACTCCCTACTCCCCCTCCTCGTCTGCTTACTGGTTAGATAAAGAGGCAATTCATCAATATCAGCCGGGATTGGCAGATGAAGTAGTTGGCGGGTGGTGGTATCCTGAAGATGGGCAAGTAGATAATAGAGCTTTAGCGCGGGTATTGTGGACAGCAGCAGAGTCCCTTGGCGTTGAACTCAAAGAAGGCGTTACAGTTGAAGCTATTGAACAGCAGCAAGGGCAAGTTTTAGGTGTACAAACTAACGCTGGGCTGATTCGTGCTGAACAGTATGTTTTAGCCGGGGGTGCTTGGTCGAATGAATTGTTACCCTTACCCGTGCGTCCGAAAAAAGGGCAAATGCTGAGTTTGCGAGTGCCAGAATTTACTTCACAATTGCCTTTAAAACGGATTTTGTACGGACAAGATATTTACATCGTACCAAGGCGCGATACCTGCGGCACACTTCGTGAACGCCGGATTATCTTAGGCGCAACTAGCGAAGATGTTGGCTTCACTCCTCACAACACCCCAGCCGGCATATCATACTTGCTACAAGCAGCTATCCGCCTATATCCGCAATTACAAGATTATCCGATTGAGGAATTATGGTGGGGATTTCGCCCTGCTACCCCCGATGAATTACCTATTATTGGCACTAGTCACTGTAAAAATTTGACACTAGCTACTGGTCATTACCGTAATGGTATTCTGCTGGCGCCGATAACAGCGGCATTGATAGCCGATTTAATTTGCGAACAAAAATCAGACTCGCTGCTAACTCAATTCAACTATTCGCGATTTCTCGCTAAGTCATCTACTACCACTTCAATGCTTACCCACTTCCCACTTCCCACTCCCCCCCTCCTCCCCTCCCCCCCTCTTGATTCACCCCTGATTATTGCTGGCAAAACTTTTCAATCTCGGTTGATGACGGGAACTGGTAAATATCGCAGCGTTGAGGAAATGCAGCAAAGTATCATCGCTAGCGGATGCCAAATTGTGACTGTTGCGGTGCGACGAGTACAAACTAAAGCGCCAGGACATGAAAATTTAGCTGAAGCACTCGATTGGACAAAAATCTGGATGTTGCCGAATACCGCAGGTTGTCAAACCGCAGAAGAGGCGATTCGCGTTGCCCGTTTGGGACGGGAAATGGCAAAGCTATTAGGACAGGAAGATAATAATTTTGTCAAGTTGGAAGTGATACCCGATGCGAAATATTTACTTCCAGATCCAATCGGGACGCTGCAAGCGGCAGAACAACTGGTGAAAGAAGGTTTTGCTGTATTGCCTTATATCAACGCTGACCCAATGTTAGCGAAACGTTTGGAAGAAGCCGGCTGTGCAACTGTGATGCCTTTGGCTTCACCGATTGGATCTGGACAAGGGCTGAAAACAACGGCGAATATTCAAATCATTATTGAAAATGCTGGTGTGCCGGTGGTGGTGGATGCGGGAATTGGATCGCCTTCAGAGGCAGCGCAGGCGATGGAAATGGGCGCAGATGCTTTGTTGATTAATAGCGCGATCGCTCTTTCTCAAAACCCCGCAGCAATGGCGCAGGCGATGAATATGGCTGCATACGCTGGTCGTCTGGCATATCTTGCCGGCAGAATGCCCATTAAAAATTATGCCAGTGCTAGTTCACCCCTTCAGGGGACAATCACTAGCTAGGGACGCTTGGGTTGGGGAGAGACAAATTAATTTCCCCACAAGAATGCAAAACTCATAAGTATAAGAGAAATAAGAATTATTAAGAAATGTAAAGATTTATATCAAAAGTGAAAAGTAAAATCTTAAACTTCTGTAACATTAAATAAACAAACACAAAGTAGGAATCAATTCATGCCGTACACAACAGAAGAAGGCGGTCGTCTGAATAATTTTGCCCGTGAACCAAAGGTATATCAAGCAGAACCTCCCAGCGACGGACAAAAGCGCAACTATATTTTTCTGGGAATTGCCGCTACAGTTTTGGTTGGGGGCTTGATTTTCGTAGCCTTCTCTGTTTCCAGTGTGGCTTGATAAACGGTTTTTTTGACAGTAGCCTACATTTTCAGCTTGCATAAATGAAGTTGCAAGCGTACTCTACACAAAACTTAATTTTTAGGCTTTTTCGGGTTCCCAATTTTTGAGGAACCTAATTTTTTGGGCAAATAGTACTTGACAGATTGACAAAGTAATGCATATAAAAAGAGCGATCGCTATCTCAAATATTAGCGAAGATAAACTTTCTTGCGGAAGCTTTGAGAAATTCAGCTAACAAATAGCTTCGACTGTAGTTTGTTGGTGTAGCAGTCGCAGCAATAGCTTGATTTACTCGATATCCTTGGGAAGTGCAGCACAAAGGAAAAGTCTTTTTGAATAGCATCGTGCAAGTAATATTTTTCAGCATTGTAATATCGTTCAAAGAACACTTTATACAATCTCACCCAAGGAGTGCAAACCACTCTCCGTGAGATAAAGGATTTTTCTTACGTTTGATAATGTAGTTTGGTAACTCTTGTTTGAAAGCTTCTCGCAAGCACCACTTTTCGACTTTATCTTTAACTTTCCAGTCATGTTCTATACTTAAAGCTAATTGCACAACTTCACCATCTAAAAAAGGTACTCGTGTTTCCACATTAAATGCCATACTGCACCGATCAACTCTTTGCAATTCAGTGCGGTGTAGGTTCATCAATTTGTGCAAAAATAATTGTTGCAGTTCGGTTTCGGAAATATTTAGTGCGTACATATCATAACCACCAAAGAGTTCGTCGCTACCGTCTCCTCCTAATACAACTTTGATATTTGCTGCATGAATTCTTCGATACAACTCAGTGGTTATGACTGCATTGATAATATCCCCATACTCGGTTAATTCCGAGATAGCGATCGCAGCTTTTACATGAGATAGTTTTAAATCATTTTTTTCCAAAATAATAACAATCTGTTTTATGCCTTTTTGCCGACAAAACTGTTGAGATATCTCAAAGTCTTCACTGTTGTCAGTGCCAATTGTGAAGGCACTTGATTTGGGTGAAATTTAATCGCTTGACTTAAAACAATTCAACTATCTAATCCACCACTGTATATAACACCAACAGGCAAATCAGTATTAACCCGTTTTTTGACTGCATTAATAACAGTGTCATGAAGTTGTAATATAAACTCCGATAATTTCCAGTTTTTATTATTATATTCAGGAACAAAGTAACGTTTGGGTTCTCCCGTTTGAGATTTCCAATGTCCGGGGGGAAGAACTTTAATTTTTTGGTTTAAAAATGTTAGCGCTTTTAACTCCGAAGCTATGTAAAGTAAGTTATGATTTTCAACATAATATAAAGGTACAATACCAATGCGATCGCGAGCGTAAAATATGCGATTTTATTTAATATCGATAATTACAAATGCAAACTGACCTTCAAAAAGGTGTAAACATTCTTCTTTATACTCCTCAAATGCATGAAGAACAGTTTCCGTATCGCTTTCTGTTTTGAATTGGTATTTACTTTGTAGCTTATCCTTAATTTCTGGAAAGTTAAATATTTCACCGTTAAAAACAATTAACTTATCACCACTTTGATTAAATATAGGTTGTATAGCTTGTTCTCTATCAACTATTTTCAAACGCTGAGTTCCAGCTAAAACTAATTCGTTACTATAAGTTTCTGTAACTTATCCTCGCGATTTGATTGCCTCCATCATCAGTAAAAATGGGATATTGATGTCTGAGCGGTTACTTGGAAATATAGTTAAGAAGCTATTAATTTATTTAACAAAGTGTTCATTTATTGCTTCATTAACAAAATTTTCTTGTCGGTTGCGAATAAATTCATGAGTAGCGCCAATAATAGCATCAGAACTAGTTATTTTATTAATTTGACTCATAAACTCATCGACCTGACAGCGATATTGCTGGAAATCTTGCTTTATATATTGATTGAAATTTGAGTAATAATCGGTGAGATCTCTCATCTTTTAAGAACTTGATAACCCCAAGCAGGGTAACAACGAGAAATCGCAAGTGTCAATAAATGTACGTATAAGTTTACATTTGTTAAATTACATACTTTAATAGTGCGGTTACCACTACCGCTAACAAAAGTCTGAATACAATACGTCGGGTTCTTCAGTCGTCGGGAGGATGCTACTTTAACCTCTTACCAGTGCTAGCATTATCTATAATTCATAGTTGAGAATTTTTTCAATGCGTAAATTAGAGTAAATTTCCTATTTGCTAAACGGAATTTTATACTTTGAATTTTGTCCGATTGGGGAGAAGACATCGGTAATAATTCTTTTTCTAGTCTCCAGCAAAGAGTTTCTAATCCCTAATCCAAGCGTCCCTAATTCCTAGTTCCCGATTTATCCTGAACAGAGTCACAACCGCTTGAAAATCATAGTCATAGCTAGACTTTTAGGCTGCTTGCATAGACTCCACCCCGTAAGGAGTGGACAGTGCTAAAAACGGTCTTTGCCGCAAGGAACTGTCTGTGATGTAAACTGTGTTTTGGCTATGACGCCTCGATGAGCGTGAATGATACTGCACACACCAATAATTCAGCCTGGAATCGGCAAGTATATCACCGTCTGAAACTTGCCCTTAGTCTTCGCTTGCGACGACAAATCTTTTTGGCGGTATGTGATGATTTAAACCTGAGAAATCAGGTTGCAGCTCGTTTGCATTCAACTTTGGCTTATCCGGTTGGACAAGTGCTATATCAGCCAACAGATTGGCAAGAAAGCAGCACACCAGCTTATCCGCGATTAGTGACATTGCGGTTGAATTTGAGCGACCCCAATCCGATCGCGCAGATAAATCAATGGTTAACTAATTATCCACCGCCAATTGTTGGAGCATCAAAAGACTCACCTGGACGATCTTTGCCAATTCCGGCATTTCAAATTGTCGGAGTAGAGCAGTTAACCAGACAACCAGTAGCAGTACAACGTTTATTTTTACATTATCTGCGCTTAACCGAGCAGCATTTATCTCTCCAAGAATCGAATCGATTCTTAGAATCGAGTTTGTTATTGTGGGTACCGCGTCCTTGGTTACACGCTATCCAGCAGTCAGCACCGCAATTTTGGCGTTGTCGTACTGGTGTATTTATGTTTGCCGGCGAACCCACCCCGACGACGCAAAATCAAACTTCTCCAGAACGTTTATCCAGTTCGAGAAGTTTGGATTTAGTCAGTTTTGAGGATGCGATTGTTGAAGAATCAGTTACGCAAAGAGAAATCGCACAAGCAGCTGACAATAATTTAAATTTCCCGGAAGATTTCGATTTTCAGACAGAAACCCCAGTTAGTCGCGGACATAAACCGCCAGAAGTTCCTCAACCAAAATCGGAATTATTCATTGCTGCGACACCAAAGGAAGAGACAGATACATCCAGCCAAAGTGATATTTCATTGCCGCCGAGTTTGCCTCATGTTAGCAAAGAGTTAAGCGAGTTAGTACTGGCAACAATTAATAATGAAATTGCTGAAGAAGATGATAGTTTGCAACCTCAGCAAATGCTTTTGGAAATTGAGGAGTTACACTCACGACCAGAAGCGAATGAGGAACTAGCAGCAGCTTATCATCGCTTAGGAAATTTATATCGGATTCGCATTGAGCAAGGACAGTCAACGTTAGAAAACTTGATGGTAGCAATTGTTGCTTATCAGGAGGCTATTACTCATGACGAAACCTCACCCCAAGTACCAGATATTTTAAATGACTTAGGTACACTTTACTGGATGCTGTACCGCACACCTCCCAATTCTGAGGAGGGACAAGCTTATATAGAACAGGGAATTAAATTTTATCAGTTAGCTTTAAACATGATTGCGCCCCAAACACACCCGGATACTTATGCACGGGTGCAAAATAATTTGGGGACAGCTTATGGTGATTTAGCTCGTTTTTCTAATCCCTCAGAAAGCTGGTTGCAAGCGGTTTCAGCTTACAGTGAGGCTTTGCGCTATCGTACAGCGGAAATGGAGCCGTTGAAGTATGCTGCTTGTCAGAATAATTTAGGTACTGCTTATTGGCATTTGGCACAATATAATCAACCGGTGGTGCATTTGAAGAAGGCGATCGCATCTTACAACGAAGCGTTAGCTCTTTACAGCAGCGACAACGAACCGCTCAAATATGGGATGATTCAAAATAACATCGGCACTGCTAACTGGAATCTGGCACAATATGAAAATCCGGCAGAAAATTTACAACAGGCGATCGCTGCCTACAACGAAGCTTTAAAATATCGTACACCTGCTAACGTTCCCACAGCAGCAGCCGCTACCCAAAATAATCTTGGTACCGCTTATTGGCATTTGGCAAATCTATCTCAAACAACAAGAGACGCGCGGCACAAGTTTCTTAAACTTTGCATCACCGCATACGAAGAAGCCCTTGCGCTTGCTCATTCACTGAATGGTGTACCTCTAAGTTTTGATATCTTTGCTACTCACAATAACTTAGGACTAGCACATTATCAACTAGCAATAGACCAGTATTTTACTGACGATAAAGCAATTCGTTCTCAACACTTAGAAGCCGCTTTAGATAATCATTTGCAAGCTTTAAATGGTTTTAGCAAACAACCAGAAGCTTATCAAACAACTTTCAATTATGTGGTGAAAACAGTTCGCGCATTCCACAATGAATTAGGAATACAAGGACAAAATCTTGCCTTATCTAAAGTTCCAGGTCAGTTGTTGCCAGAAATTTTATCAAAGTTGTAAATTGGTAATGGGTAATTGGTAATTGGTAATTGGTAATTGGTAATTGGTAATTGGGAAAAAGGGCATTGGGCAATAGGCTTTTCCCCTTTACCCTCTTCAAATCCCCATTACCCACTACCCATTACCCATGCCCCATTACCCATGCCCTATGCCCCATGCCCCATGCCCCATGCCCCATTACCCATTACCAATTCCCCATTCCCCATTACCCACTACCAGTTTCCCATTCTTCATTACTATCTGAATTGATAGCAGAAAATAGTGATGAATAATCAGCAGTAGCTAATGACATTTTCATCGCCATTTGCAAAATTTCCCGCACACCTTCGATACTGCTGACATTCAAACCGACTGATTTTGCTTCATCGATAAATAAATCTGTGTCTTTGAGCAAGTGTTTTGTCGGAAAATTGGGATTGGCATAATTGCCATCTAGCATCCGTTGCAGCTTTTTGTCAAATGTTGGCGCGTAAAGCGAACTGTCTCGCAGTATTTGCATAAACAAGTCCACATCGACACCGTAACGCTGAACGAAACCGAGACTCACAGCAAAGCTGGTAGTTAAAGAAGCAATTAGTTGATTTAGCGCTAATTTGAGTGCAGAAGCGGTTCCCACCGAACCTACATGTATAGGTTCTGAACCAAAATGTTGTAATAACTGTAAATAGCGTTGATATTGTTCGCGGTAAGCGCCTACCATGACAATCAGTTTGCCATCTGTTGCTTCGGGAATGCTACCTAAAACGGGTGCTTCTAAATACTCTCCGCCTGCGTTAACTACTGAATCTCTAATTTCTTTGCTTTCAGAAGGAGTAATTGTCCCCATTTGAATGACGGTGCGCCCAGCCAGAGTTCGCCAAGAAGTATCTGAAAGCAGTACACTATAAATTGCTCCCGCATTGGTGAGCATGAGAATTACACAATCAGCAGCGCGAATTGCGTGGCGGGGATGTGTTGCAATTTCAGCCCCAGCTGCTTGTAATGGTGCTAATTTTTCTGGGCTGCGGTTGTAGGCGATTAGCTGTATATTTGCTGCTAATAACCTTTGAGCCATAGGTAGCCCCATTAATCCAGTTCCCAGAAATGCCACCTTCATTATTATTCTTCCTTTCGCACACGCGATCGCTTTTCAATAAAACCGAAAGCTAATAGCTATTAGCTATTAGCTGATTTCCCGATAAGCTTGAAGATACTCAAGCTTCAGTTAAGATGATTAGCCACCAGCAGCAAAAGTAGCCATAATCAAAACTGAAAGTAAAATACCGGGGGTAAGTAGTGTCACTAGCATTAACAAATCATGAGTAGACATAATTTTTACTTGTTGAATGTTTTTGTCTTAACTGCAATCACTGTTATGGTAGACTATCTATCCAAAAGGCTGTATTAATATAGTTTTAACTTTTTAGATTTATTAGGGAATTGGGCATTGGGCAATGGGCATGGGGCATTGGGCATTGGGCATTTATCCCCCTTGTCTTCCTTGTCCCCCTTGTCTCCCTTGTCCTCCTTGTCCTCCTTGTCCTCCTTGTCCTCCTTGTCCTCCTTGTCTCCCTTGTCCCCCCAGTCCCTAGTCCCCATTCCCCAGTCCCTTCAATGGTTGAGAAATTTCTGCTTCTTTGAGTCCTTTGCTTTGAACTAAGACACCAAAGCCACCCAATCCCATAGGATCTAAAAGCTGGTGTAGTGCATCGCGTCGTTGCAGCATCTGAGAAATAGGTTGCTGTTGATGAGAGAGGTTAGCGATGCGTAAACCTAACCCCAATGCCATCAAAAACAATCCCTGCTGGGTAAAACCGACTTTTTGCAAACCAGAGCGATCGCCTGATTTTTCCAAAGCGGTAAAATCAACATGAGCCGTGATGTCTTGTCGTCCAATGTTTATATAAGGGTTGTTATGGTGTCGATGCTGATAGTAACACTGTAAAGTTCCTTGCGATCGCCTGGGGTTATAGTAACGATTGGCAGGATAGCCATAATCTATTGTTAACAGATACCCGCGCTTCAATCGGTCTGCCACTATACTCAGCCAGTCTACAGCCGCTAAATTAATTTCACTACGGTAGCCATCTGCATAACCACTTTGAGCAAAATCTATTCCTAATAAATCAAAATATTCAGCTATTTTCTCAGATGAAAGTTCGCCAATTACCTCGACAAATGGGGAAGTGGGGGATGAGGGGGATGGGGGAGACAAGGGGGATGAGGGAGACAAGGGGGATGAGGGAGATGAAAAAGAAATTCCCCCAAGTCGTCCACCTTGTCCTCCTTGTCCTCCTTGTCCTCTTTGTCCCCTTGTCTCCCACTCCTCCACTCCCCCCCTCTCCCCCTCTCCCCGCCTTGTTACATAAATTTCTCGCAGTTGCCCTGCTTCTAAGGTAAACTGATGCACTGGCAAGGCATCCACTAATTCGTTAGAAAAAAAGCAGCCAGTGATTGATAATGGCGGTATATCCTCTAAATTGCACCAGCGTAAAGGAAAATCTTGCAAGCGTTGCTGTTGTTCTTGTCTTAAGGCGAGAGACTTCTCTACAATCACGTACTCTAATGAGGCAAAAAAGTCAGCAAGTTCCCGTCTTGGCGCGTGCGAAGGGTGGGAAACTTGCTGACCCGAAGGGTCAAGGTATTGCTGTTGTAAATAGTTAAGAATATCTGCTGCTAATAATCCTTGACCTGCTCCCATTTCTACTAGAGTAAATGGTTTTGGTTGCCCTAAAATTTCCCACATCTGAACAAATTGTTCAGCTAGCAACTCGCCAAAGTCACCACCAAGGTGAACGGAGGTGAAAAAATCACCTTGTTTTCCCAGGTTGACTGCTTTGGTGGAATAATAGCCGTGTTCTGGATGATACAGCGCTATGTCCATATATTCGGCAAAACTAATTCGCCGGTGGGGACTTGAGGCAATACGCGAGCTGATGATTTCACACAACGCTGGATTAGAATCCATACTGGAAGGGCGACTGGGGATTAGTAGTTTATATCATTAATTTTGATAGGTTGTGAAAGTTCGCGCATTAGGGCTGAAGCCTTTGAAATTGAGCGATAAATCGCTCACTACTTAATAACTACTTTTTATGGGGACGAAAATTCGGGAGTTCAACAGATGCTAATGACTTTCGCTTTTTGGGTGGACGCTGGGGATAAACTACCGGTGAGGGGGAGTTGGTATCAGCGGTGTAATCTGTCAATGGTTCTTGGGAAAAATTATTTCCCTGTAATTCTAACGGCTTCAATGGTGTACCTTGTGACCAGTAATCTTCTGATTCTTCAGCCGTCGTTTCGGTGAAGGGTAAATTGGATGACATGGGTGATGCATCCCGAAGCGGAGAATGTCTTTCTCCAAAGGCATCTTGGGGATTTATTGTTTTTTCATCGTTTGAAATTGGTGTGGCGATCGCTGACCATATCGGCGGAATCGGCTGACTTTTTTCTGTATCTTTTTTATCATCTGGTTTTGCCGCGAAAAACATTTGGATGACATCATCCAGCTGCTCGTCTATATTATTTGATGAAGGTGTGGCGTGGGGTGCGATTGGTTCATCATCAATTGAGTGCGATTCTTTTTCGGTGTAAGCGTCGATGGTTGCTGGTTGTGAAGTTGAGAATTCCCAGGTAGATGAAGTAGAATCAGAGCGATCGCTTGTGTCTGGTGGGCGTGATAATAAAGATTCTCCCGACGGATAATTTAGCTCGTTAGTCAAAGAATCTATCTGTGCCGACCAAGGTTTAATCGGCTCGGCGTTAGAAAATGAAGACGAAGCTTGTTTAGAGTTTCTTGGTTGGCAGTTGATGTCGTCTGACTTATTGGCGCTATCATCTAAAGAATTATAGCTGGGGACAGGGCTTTCCAGACACTTTTCCAAAGCTGCTTTAAATTGCAGAGTCTGCCGCTGTTGTCGCATTAACCGACTGCGTAACTCTCGACAAGTAGTTTCTGATTGTAATATCTGGTGAGACTGTTCGTTGTAGCTAGTTTGAATTTTGGCACATTCCCGCTCTAACTGGGCAAGCCGTTGTTGGCTAATTTCTAGCTGTGATTTATAATTTTCGATTAAACTTTCCTGACGTTGAACAGTTTGGACGGCAGTTTCTAACTGTTGGAATAAAGACTTTATTTGCTCACCTGCTGCGGCTAATTCCTGAGTTTGTTGCCCAAGCATCGATTCGGCAACGCTTGAGCGCTTTTTCTGCCACTGCAATGCTTTTTCTGACTCAGATAAGTCAGCTTTTAACACCTCCACTTGTTCGTACAAGTTGGTGTTAGCGGAACGCAATTCTTCATTCAATTCCAGCAGCTTCTTGAATTCGTCATCAATTAGCGCTTGTTTTTCGCTGTCAGGTTCTGCTACCCAATCTTGCGAGGGAGCGGGTATTCTCGACTCCGACGCACTACTAGCTTGGGCTTCGGGTAACTTGTCTTCTGCTGGCATCAAAAGTGGCAATTTCATCATTGCCATGTTGTTATTGGGCAAAACTGAATAAAAGGGACAATTCCCCGGATCTGATTGTGGCGAATTTGTCAAATTTTCTGGTTCAATAAAAGTCCCGTTATCTATGTTGTCCGCTTGATTCATTACTCTCCACCACCCAGCAGCTTCAAACTGTTCAGCACTAACACAGTATAATTACTCATGTATACTGTCTGATCCAAGTTTACTTTAGAAGACAAGTGCATCTGTTTCAAATACGAGTCATTTGTTATGAATCCGTGTTATTTATTTTCCCGTATGAGGGCGCTGATGACGTTATAACATTTTGAATTAGAGATGGGAAATTATTAATAATTGCAGCTTGTAAAGATAGGCAGGATACCTGTTCAGTGGGGCAATTAAACAAAATCCTATTATTTGTGAATATTTAAGTAGAGACGTTCCTTGTTACATATTGTAGAGACGTTCCGGTGGAACGTCTGTACGTCAGGGTAGCCAGCTGGGGTGAAATCCAATTAAGGGAAGTTGTTCTGGCTTGATTTCGGTAGTTGTTCCGGCATCGGTGATGGGTAACAGAGGCATTAACCATAAACTACTAGTGGCGATCGCTTCTCCGTCATCGCTTCTCAAAGTGTTTCCCGGTGATGGGGGAGTGTTCGGATCTTGAGGCACTACTTGGTCAAATAACAATCCTAAACCATCCGGTGCTAAACTCATTTCGACATTTCGTTGATCGGGGGGTAACACGAACAGTGGTTTCTGTTGCCCCGTTTTTATGTCAATTGCAACTAAATATGGCTGTTCTTGATATACTTCTCCTCCTTGTAATAGCTGTGTTACCAAGCAATATAAAGTGGGTGAGGCAGTATCAAACTGACACTGAACAATTGAACCTGTAGTTTTTAACAGCAGTTTGTTGACACCTTGATTTGTGACTAAAAACAAATCTCGCGTGTAATCTGTATTAAACTTGACCATTGCCGCTTGAGAACCGTCTTTAGAAAAAGCTTGCACCAAGCCAAATTGCGGGAAAAAAGCTAGGGGTTTACTACCATCTGTTTTTAAAGGTAAAATCGCTGTTCCCTCTCCTTGGGCAACTGCTACAGATTGACTATCTGGGGTAATTGTAAAATCTCCCCCTGGCGGACTTTGCACGCGCTTCAGGTTTGGTTTTTCTCCTGGTTTAGTGTTTGCTGGCATAAACCACAGCCCAAAGTCACCAGGACTTGCTCTATTTCCTCGCTGAATGGCAATTGTTTGTCCATCCTGAGATATGTCAAATTTTAAGTTTTGAAAGTCTTTATTATCTAATATTAGGTCTACTTTACCTGCTGGTTCAGCTTGTTTTTCCGGTTGTAAAGAGATGCCTGTGGTTACTGTATATAACTGCGCCGAAAGTAAGTCTTGACTTGATGATGTGCGAGCAGAAAATATAATTTTGTCTCCTGATGGAAATGGCTTATAGTCCATCACTAGCAAATCTTTGGGAGTCAGTATTTTGTTTTGGTCTTGAGTCAAATTATAAAGAACTAATCGTCCCTTTTCTTCTTTGTCT
This sequence comes from Hassallia byssoidea VB512170, assembly GCF_000817785.2. GTDB lineage: Bacteria > Cyanobacteriota > Cyanobacteriia > Cyanobacteriales > Nostocaceae > Hassallia > Hassallia carrinoi. The sequence continues at coordinate 72,752 of NZ_JTCM02000012.1, forward strand.
GCACCTATATAAAGCATAATGCGATCGCGTGTGCGAAAGTTACCTACAAAAGGTGCGTTCGTCCGTTTTGTTCGTTCTTTTTCCGCAAACTTATCTTTTGCACCTTGTAACTGCACTTTATAAGTTGTACCATAAGGCGCTGGTGTCAAAAGCGTATAAAACATTTTCCGCCCTGCCCAACTAAATTTACCTGCTAGGGGAGGGTCAATTTTCAAGTTTTGCTCAACGCTTTTTGTGTCCATTGGGCGACTAAAAGAAAGGGCAAAACGGTTATATTCTGCCCCAATTTTTTGATTCTCCCAATTGGAATTAGTTATGGATAAATCTTTTGTCTCACTTTCTTGATGTTGCCAGGTAAAGTCTCGCACGCGAGATGTTACCACGTCACCTTGCAATATCATTACTCCTATCACGAAACAGAGTAGGAGCATAATAAAAGTCGCCGCACGATCTAGCGGTTGGATAGAGGCTTTAAAATTGGTCATTGGATAGTGGATAGTGGATAGTTGTTAGTAGATAGTTGTTAGTAGATAGTAGATAATGGATAGTTGTTAGTAGATAGTAGATAGTAGATAGTGGATAGTAGATAGTGGATAGTGGAATTTGGATAGTAATTAGCAACTAACAACTCACAACTCACAACTAACCACTAACAACTAACAATTCACAACTAACCACTAACAACTAACAACTAACCACCAACAAATAACTAATAACTATATGGATCTTTTGGTTGGGGAATTTTTTTAATGGAACTGGCAGCGATGGTGAGTTGGCGTTTGCCGGATAGTGTTTCTGTTGCCATTTGTCCTTCTACTTCTAGCCAGGTATCAGGTGTGTATTGTTCGCTATTTGGAGTTAATTTGACGGGTAATCCAACAGGATAAGCGTCTGCGGCACAACAAGTCAGAACAAATTTACCTAAGAATAAATAGTCTTTTTGTAAGTTTGGCGGGTGAATTACAAATCCTTGCACTTTGGCTTTTTGTCCTGAATATCTATCTGGTTCTGGATAAACATTAAGTTCGCGTACCCAGTCTACAAGCGATCGCTTCTCTGGAGGAGTGGAAGCACGAAATGCTTGGGGTTTGATGCGGGCTGTTCCCAAGAAATCAGTAACATCTCTTTGCAGTGCTTTGTCACTGGCAAAGACTCGCGGTGTAAAAATTAATCCGAGAATTGCTGCTGTTAATACCAAAGCACTACCCCAACCAGGGGGAAATAAATTTACATGCTCGGCACTGGGTATAATATCACGCCGTCGTCGTCGCCACAATTCTTGCGCTCTGAAAAAAGCGACAATTAGCAAGCTGATACCGCTGGCGATCGCTAACCAAAAATAATTCGGATGAATTAACAAATTTAGCTTGCCAGTCAGCCAGTATTTCAACAATAAAACTCCCCAAGCTGCAATTGCGATAACATCCAGCCAAGGAAGTAACAAATTTGGTTTTTTAGGTTTTCGATTTGGGGTGGTCATTGGTCAAGAGTCAAGAGTCAAGAGTCAAGGGTCAAGAGTCAAGAGTCAATATGAGTTACTTTGGACTCTGGACTATTGACTCTTGACTATAAATTAATTTATTAAATTACGTGCAAGTTGATGAAAAGTGTAAGTACAAATGTCAATAGTCCTGCCAAGCCAAATAAGTAAAATACAGTTCGTGGCTTGAAAATTGTCAACATCAAACCAACGCCTTTAATGTCAATCATCGGACCATATACGAGGAATGCTAATAAAGAACCACTAGTAAATGTGGAGGCAAAAGACAGGGCAAAGAATGAATCGACTGTGGAACAAATTGATACAACAGCGGCTAATATCAGCATGGTAGCGATCGAGCTAACCGGACCCGCACCCAGACTGAGTATTAAGTCACGGGGGGCTAACACTTGAATTGCTGCGGCGATCGCACTGCCGATAACCATGACTGCGCCTAATTCTCGCAATTCTTGGACGGTATTATCTAGCAATAGCCGCAGTTTATCTTTTAGCGGTTTGGTGGGGCTAGAAGTTGGCTCAGTCGTCTGCATTAAATTACTATCTATCTTAATGCTTGAACCGGCTTTTCCTCCTAAAAAATAAGTCCCTGACTGTAATAAACCAGAGGAAGTTCCTTCTTTTGCTTGCTGAAAACGATGAGTTCGCCGTTTGGGTTCTGGTTTGCGTGGTGGGTTAAACTTCAGATAACGAGCGATCGCAGGTTGCAAAATCGGACTCAAATCCTTTTGAAAACTAAAGACAAACCCGATTATCGTGGCAATTAATAGCGAAAACACCACTCGTAAGACTACTATTTCTGGTTGATCTCGAAACGCTGTCCAAGTTGCCCAAATCACAATCGGGTTTACAGTTGGTGCTGCCAGCAAAAAACCAATTGCCACGGGTGTAGGTACTCCTTGCATCAGCAATCGCCGCGCTACCGGCACGTTGCCGCACTCACACACCGGAAACAAAAAGCCGATCAAACTCCCGGCAAACGCACCCAGCAGCGGATTTTTTGGCATTGCCGCCACAAGAGTGCGCTCATCGACAAACAATAACAGCAAACTGGAGAACAATACCCCTAGCAGTAAAAACGGTATCGCCTCTACTAGCAGACTAAGAAATAGGGTAAAACCATTGTTCAGTTGATTCATGTGTGTCGCCGATCAAAGCGGTGTGAGTTGAACTGGTGATCCCCAGTCATTTTATCGAAATCCGGATCAAAATGGGGAATGGGGAATGGGGAATGGGGAATGGGGAATGGGGAATGGGGAATGGGGAATGGGGAATGGGGAATGGGAATTTGAAGAGGGGGAAAAGGAAAGGGGGAAAGGGGAAAATATTTCTTCTTTCTTGCCCTTTACCCTTTACCCTTTGCCCTTTACCCCTCTTTCTTGCCCAATTACCAATTACCAATTCCCAATGCCCAATTCCCAATGCCCAATGCCCCATTACCTAAGTCAGTTTATTTACCGGGTTACAGTTGTGCTAGATTGCTTGAGTTTCAAAATGGTTCCCATTCTAGGCGTAACTACCTAAAAGCATCATTTTTTATAATGCATGTTTAAACACTTACAGTAATTTGGCTAGATTGAGTGTTAACTTAAACGTATTTTCATCAAAAATTCACAGTTTTTAAACACAAGCGCGATTTTTTGCTCTATGCGATCGCCACCACTTGTCAAAATTGTTTGCATCAATCACCCTAAAAAGTGAATTCAAAATTATAAAGTAAAAATTAAGAATTAGTCAAATAATTTCCGGCAGCACCAGGCAACCGTTGTGACCATAGCCTTACCAGGTGCGGGTGTCGGCTATTCTCATCGATGCACCAGAATTGAACCGATGCGTGCAGCTAATGTCAAAAATTATTTCTCAGCATTTTCTCAGGAAATTTATCATGTATTTTTAATATTAAGCTGAGAAATCAGTTTTATATTAAGTGACAAATACATCAGTAAAAAACACATATATGAAATTTCCCAAAATCCTTTGGGATGAAATATTGGTTAACATTTCCCGTTTACCCCTCTTCATGAATAGTACACTCTCAATTTTATCAAATTGACAATGAATAATAACCTTTTCCGACGACGCCAGTTACTTTATTATTTTGGAATTGGAGCTATGCTAGCAAGTGCTAAACCAATCCTTGACTTAACTTTTAAAAAAACTGATAGTACTTCTTTAAATAATAATCCGAGCAAATTATCTCCGGCAAATGTTGTTGCTGCCGAACCTTCATCAGCTAAGGCTTTACCAGAATTTCAGGGCATAAGTCAATGGCTCAATTCTGCTCCTTTAACGACTCAAGACTTGAAAGGTAAAGTTGTATTAATTCACATTTGGACTTTTGCGTGCATCAATTGTCAGCGGACTATTCCTTATGTTGTTCGTTGGCATGAACAATATGCAAGTCTTGGACTCAAGGTGATAGGAGTTCATACTCCTGAGTTTGCATACGAGCGGGATGTAAACAATGTCAAAAGAGCATTAAAACAACACAAAATTACTTATCCGGTTCCCATCGATAACGATTATAAAACTTGGAAAGCCTATAACAACGAATATTGGCCTCATCTATTTTTGGCAGACCGTCAGGGGTTCCTGCAATATGACCGTATAGGGGAAGGTGCTTACGATAAAACCGAGCAGAAAATCCGTCAGTTATTAGGATAAAGAATGTGGCTATTTCTACTTTATCTACGGCGGGTTTGGCACTGCTGGGGGGATTTTTAACTGTAATGTCGCCGTGTGTTCTACCTATTCTGCCAGTATTAGTGGGTCGATCGCTTCAGTCTCATAAGTATGGTCCGGTGGCTTTGGTTGCAGGCTTGGTAAGTGGATTTGCTGTAGCCGGGAGTCTTTTGGGAGTGACGGCAAGCTGGTTGACTTTCTTGGCTAGTGGGTTAAGAAATGTAGCGATTTTCCTGCTTTTATTCATGGGGATTCTCGCAGTTTTTCCTAAGTGGAGTTACCGTTTATTCAGTTATATAAAAATAGGTAAAAGTAGCAGAAAGCCTGGGCAGATAGGATTAAAGGGAGAGTTTTGGCTGGGAACTCAACTAGGCTTGTTGTGGACGCCTTGTGCTGGACCTGTTTTAGGAAGTATTTTAGTTTTGGCGGCGGTTAAACATCAGATTATAGATGCCTTTGTTTTGCTTGTTGTCTATGGAATAGGGGCAGCATTACCAATGATTGCACTGGCTTACGGAAGTCGTCGTTTAAGTCAAAAGCTGCTTTATAAGATGCGATCGCATAGTATGATTTTGCAAAGAGTCGGCGGAGTCATAATCGCCGTTAGCGCGATCGCTATTCTCTTAGGTTGGGACGTACAAGTGCAACTTTGGCTAGCTCCATTTTTTCCTAATTTACCACTTTAAAATCTACTAAAAAAGAAAATACTATGACTGCCTCTACTGCTTCCAAAAAATCACGACCTAAACCACAACCAAATCAGGCTCTTTTAGCCAAGATATTTCACTGGGTCAACATCATTGCTTTGTTGTTAATGATTACCAGTGGTCTACAGATTTATAATGCTAACCCGGTTTTTGGTGGACGTGGGGGTTGGCAGTTTCCATCTCTGTTTTTGCTAGGAGGATGGTTAGCTGGAGGTAGACACTGGCATTTTGCGGCTATGTGGCTGTTTGCGCTGAATTTACTTTGGTATGGACTATACATTTTTATTACGCAACGTTGGAAGCGTCGCTTTGTTGGTGTTAATGACTTGAAAGCACTGCAAACGAGTCAAAACCCAAAACGCAGAATCTATGTCTGGCATCGATTAGCGTACACTGTTATCATTCCGATTCTTTTGCTTGCTATACTCAGCGGCATCGGCATGTATAAACCTGCTCAGTTTCATTGGATAGTTGGCATCCTGGGTAGCTGGCAAGCTTTGCGAGTAGTTCACTTTCTCACCATCCCTATAGTAGTTATATTTGTGATTTTCCACTCCTGGTTAGGGTTGAAAGCGGGGGGTTATCGATTGATTAAATCAATGTTCTGGTAAAAGTGCTTTCTTTGCTACATATATAATGTGCGATCGCCCGGATGATTTACATCTTATTGTAGAGACGTTCCATTGTCACGTCTCTACGATTATTACGCTTGTGGGTATTGGTGTTTGGGGGTGCGATCGGTGGAGTCGGCTCCAGAACCCTTTATTCATCACCAGCTTCGCACATAATACTTCTACTCTATTAACTTGCAATCCGCTGTAAAAGTTTTAAGGCAGACCGCTCCCGTCACGAGGCAGACCGCTCCCGTCACGAGCAAGACCGCTCCCGTCACGAGAAAGACCGCTCCCGGCACGAAAGAGACCGCTCCCGTCACGAGGAAGACCGCTCCCGGCACGAGCAAGACCGCTCCCGTCACGAGCAAGACCGCTCCCGTCACGAGCAAGACCGCTCCCGTCACGAGCAAGACCGCTCCCGGCACGAGCAAGACCGCTCCCGGCACGAGAAAGACCGCTCCCGTCACGAGCAAGACCGCTCCCGTCACGAAACAGACCGCTTCAGGGGAGTTGGTTTGGTGTAGACGCAAAGCGATTTGTTGCTAGATATCGCTGCGTAGGCAAAACTCAACTTAGGCGATCGCCTTAGAGGTTATTTATAAAGTAGGGTGCGTTATAGCAACGCTTAACGCACCGAGAAAGATGGTGCGTTACGGCTAATAATTAGCCTCTCAAACTCTTAAATCCTTGCATAGCCGTAACACAACGGCAATAAAGCGGGAGGAATATCCACACCGCTTTAAGCCGGACCCTACTTAATATTTACTCAACTTAGGCGATCGCGTTAGAGACCATTTATATACCAAATGTAGTAAAATCACACCATTAAATTACGGTTGCCCTTCCATTGTTCTGTTTGCAGCTTGTTACATTAAAGAAGTGTGAAGCTTTCCGTAAACATAATTTTTGATTTATTTATAACTCTTAACTATTAAACTATAAAAATTCGCCAAAATTATTTATTTTTAACAATAATAATCGCTTTTACCAGCGAATAATTAAAACTTATCTGCTACAAAAGCAGGAATTTTTGCTGCGAATAAATCGATGAGAAAAAAGATTCTTCTATTAGCAATTCTGGCTGTTTTCTCTTTTATTATGACTACATTTGCACCCTCACTTTCCAGCGTTGAGAAAATAAATCAACTCTATATTTTTGGCGATAGCCTTTCGGATACAGGCAATATATACCGCGCTACCGCAGGTGTCTATCCCTCTAGTCCTCCCTATTTTCAAGGACGTTATTCTAATGGTTTAGTTTGGGTAGAATATCTTGCCTCTGGGCTGAAGTTAACTCCCAAACAAAGCACTAACTTTGCTTTTGGTGGTGCAACGACGGGAAGCAGCGGGATGAATGGAATACCGGGATTGTTAGCGCAAGTTAATAATTTTACTTCATCTCATCCGGATATAAATCCAAATGCGCTTTATGTTCTCTGGGCTGGTGCTAATGATTATCTTTATGGTACTAGTAATTCAACGATGCCAATCGAGAATTTATCTAGAGCAATTGAGTTACTCTCTACAGCAGGTGCTAAAAAAATTCTCGTTGCTAATATACCTGATTTAGGAAAGCTTCCAGCTACACGTTACACAGCAAATTCTAATAGCCTTAGTGAAAGCGCGATCGCTCACAATCAAAGTTTGGCTAAGTCCTTTGAGGTGCTGAACGATAAGTTAGGTCATGACACCCAAATTATCGAACTTGACACGAATTCTTTATACCGCGAAGCAATTACCGAGCCAGCCAAATTTGGTTTCACAAATGTAACCAACGCTTGTCTAAATAATGTTGCTGTCTGCGATAATCCAGACAAGTTTTTATTCTGGGATGGCATTCATCCAACAACTGCCGGTCATCGGATATTGGCAGAAGCAGCTTTAAAAGCACTGAAAAATTAGTTCGCTCAATTGATATCCAATATATCCAAAGTATCTCTAGAGATGGAAGGGCAGGCTATCTTGGGGTAGAAGTTATAACCAACTATAATATCTACCCTTTTATTAGGTGCAACTAAAAGCTTGTTTTTAAACCATAACCATTTGACAAAGATTCAAACAGATATCAATGAAAATGCAAAATCAGACAAAAACGATTCAAAAAATTGTTGGTGGCTTTTTAGGAGTTGCTAGCGCTAGTGTCTTCATTAGTTTACCAGGACTGGCACAAGCAAACTTAAATTCTCATAATTCCAACACTTCCAAGCAATCTGTTATCGCCCAGATGAGTTCTCCTGGCGGCTCGATGTCTAATCCTAGTAGAAATTCTACTCCTGGTGGCGGCACTATGTCTGCCCCTACTAGAAATTCTACTTCTTCAACTACTAATCTCGACACAGAATTTATCACTAAAGCGGCGCAAAGTGACATGACTGAAATCCAGACAAGTAAACTAGCACTGCAAAAGTCTAGAAACAAATCTGTGAGAGACTATGCCCAGATGATGATTAAACACCATACCGAATCGAGCAGAGAACTCAAGCCGATCGCGCAGTCCAAAAAGGTTGCTCTGCCAACTACTATTGGTCCAGATAATACAACTTTGCTAGAAAGCTTGAAAAAAGTAAGTGGTTCACAGTTTGACCAAGCTTACATGCAAGGACAGGTTGAAGCTCATACCAAAACTGAGGCTGAGTATCAAAAATATCTCGACCAGGGAGAAGATCCACAGTTAAAGGCATTTGCAACCAAGATTTTACCGCTAGTTACCCAACACCGGGAAATGGCTCAGAAAATGGTAGCCACTCGTTAAATCGCACGCTTTGTCAACTTACGAAAAACCAGATCCCCGACTTCGAGCTCGAAGTCGGGGATCTGTGTTTTGATATCTGACTTAAGTCGCATACTACAACTTGAGCGCCAAAAATATAGCGGTTATTGGTTGAGTAGGGGCACGGCAATGCCGTGCCCCTACACGCGACGATAGAACAATGCAATTGCATCCAACTAAGAACGGCTATAATAAACACCTCAAGCAATTACGACACATCGGTGAGGGCAAATCCAAAGCATTGTTTCCCCAATTTTACGGAAAGGCTAGCAATAGTGATGTAGATTATCAGTAATTTCCCCCTCCTGATCAGAGGTATACTGATGGGCAACAGCACGCTTCCGAGATTTTTCGCAGTTATAGCGCTTTCTTTTTCCTGCCTTTCATTGTCTGTGCTGCCGATGAGCAAAGGATGGACGCAAGATGTCAGCAACGCCGAGATTAATTCTTATATTAAGAAGTTGGGGAGCGATAATTATTCTGAATACGAAAAAACCTCTAAAGCCTTGCAGAAACTAGGCTCAAAAGCTGTTCCCGATTTAGTTAAAGCGTTGCAGAACAAGAACCCAAAAGTTCGCTCATCTGCTGCCGATGCCTTGGGAAAGATTGGTGAAAAAGCAGCATCGGCAACTCCCGCACTTGCTGAAGCTTTGAAGAATGATAACGAAGCATATGTTCGCTCATCTGCTGCCCAAGCCTTGGGAAGGATTGGGAAAGAAGCAGCATCGGCAACTCCCGCACTTGCTGAAGCTTTGAAGAATGATAACGACTATGTTCGCTCATCTGTTGCCTATGCCTTGGAAAGCATTGGGAAAGAAGCAGCATCGGCAACTCCCGCACTTGCTGAAGCTTTGAAGAATGATAACGACTATGTTCGCAAATCTGCTGCCCAAGCCTTGGGAAAGATTGGTGAAAAAGCAGCATCGGCAACTCCCGCACTTGCTGAAGCTTTGAAGAAGGATAAAGAGGCAGAAGTTCGCAAATCTGCTGCCGATGCCTTGGGAAAGATTGGTGAAAAAGCAGCATCGGCAACTCCCGCACTCACTGAAGCTTTGAAGAATGATAAACAGGCAGGAGTTCGCTCAAGTGCTGCTTCTGCTTTGGGAAGCATTAGTGAAAAAGCAGCATCGGCAGTTCCCGCACTCATCGAAGCTTTGAAGAATGATAAACAGGCAGGAGTTCGTCAATATGCTGCCGTTGCCTTGGGAAGGATTGGTGAAAAAGCAGCATCGGCAGTTCCCGCACTCATCGAAGCTTTGAAGAAGGATCGGAATACGAAAGTTCGCTCCAATGCTGCCGATGCTTTAAGTAGCATCGGAAAAGAAGCGGCATCGGCAGTTCCTGCACTTATCGAAGCTTTGCAGAAGGATAAGGAGTGGTTAGTTCACTCAAGTGCTGCCGGTGCCTTGGGTAGCATCGGAAAAGAAGCAGCATCAGGAGTACCCGCACTCATTCAAGCCTTAAATGAAAATGAGTATAGCTGCTATGAGGATAGCGAGGACAATTCGAGGGAGTGCGGCAGCGGTCTGGTTAGCCACAATGCTATTTATGCCTTAAAAAATATAGCTGAAAGCTATCAAGATAATGCCAGTAAGCTATCCAGCACAGATTTAGACAAAGGCATATCTAACTTGGAAAAAGCTTTAAAAGCTGCGGATGACCTCAAAGATAATTTTAGAGACGAACAAAAAAGACCTTTACACCGATCGCTCTATCTCCTCAAAAAAGAAAAAGACTCCCGCTTCTTTGATAGAACCTTAAAATGGATGGTTAAACATCCTTGGGTAACAGGTGCGCTAATTTACATTATCTTTGTCCCCTCTCTCTGGTTCGCACTGCTGCGCTTGCGTCCTTTGTGGCTTTTACACATCGACAACGCCCTCAAACCATTCTCTAGCTTTAAATTACCTGATATCCTGGGTGGGGGAACTTTACCCATCCGCACTTTACTATTTATTGAATTTTTTAATTATCGCCCCAGAGTGCTTGATGCTTGGGTTGTTGCACACATCGACTCGGCTAAAGAGGGATTTGGTAAGAAAAAAACGGTAAGCGATCGCTTTGTTCACGTCCCCATTCCCATTATCCTAGATAATAATAACCTCGCTCACCTCACCGGAAAAGATTTACAACCAACTTTCGATAAAAAACGCGCAAGTTTACTACTTTGGGGGGAAGGTGGCGCAGGTAAAACTAGTTTGGCTTGTCAGTTGGCAGTGTGGGCAATGTCTGACGATGCAAATCAACGCATCAGTCAACATAAAATGCTGCCAGTTTTAATTGAACAAGAATTAGACTTTGATGTAGCAGCAGGGGAACAACCTTTAACAGAAGCAATTTGCGGACAACTTCAAGCTTTAATTGGGGAAGCAGAACCGATTCCTGAAGAATTACTGGCGCATCTGCTGCGGCAACGGCGTATTCTAGTAATTGTGGATCACTTGTCGGAAATGAGCGAAGCTACACGCAAGCAAATTCGCCCAGGAGATCCAGATTTTACAGCGAATGCGTTAATTGTCACTTCCCGACTTGAGGAAAAGCTGGACGAAATACCGAAAACCACAATTAAACCGTTGCGGGTTGCAGGCGATCGCCTCTCATCTTTTATGGAAGCATACTTAACGCAGCGAGGCAAGCGTAATTTATTCGACGATCCAGAATATTTTGATGCATGTCGTCGTCTTTCTTTAATGGTAGGGCAACGCAACATCACTGTATTGCTGGCAAAACTTTACGCGGAACAGATGATTGCCACTAAAGAAGGTACAGCGATTGATTTACCAAATAATATACCCGATTTGATGTTGGCGTACCTGAACGAACTCAACCGAGGTGCAGCCGAAAACGAACCAGATAATCGTACCGTACAACGAGATGCGAAGGCGATCGCCTGGGAATGTCTCAAGCAAACTTTGCGTCCCACAACTGCCATACTTAACGATGTTTTAGCTGCACTCGATGCTCATGATAACGCTGAAGCACGTCTAGAACATCTAAAAAAACGCTTGCACCTAATTGACATTATCGGTTCCGAAGAAAATAAAATTCGCTTTGCCCTCGATCCCCTAGCAGAATATCTCGCCGGCTTATACCTGCTAGACTCTTACGGAAATGATAAAATCTCCTGGCACAATTTTCTCGCTCAAGCCGAAGCTACATCAGATATTGAGTTAATCAAAGGTTTTCTGTTAGCACTACAAGATTGTTATTTAGCAAAAGGTGCAGAAGCACAAATTCCAGACTTCGTAGCAGCAAAACTGGCAACCCTAACAGGTTTAGTTCCGCAACCAACTAGACAAACTCAACTTGTTGCGAAAGCTGTTAGTTGTTAGTGGTTGGTTGTTAGTGGTTGGTTGTTAGTGGTTAGTGGTTAGTTGTTAGTTGTTAGTTGTTAGTGGTTAGTGGTTAGTTGTTAGTGGTTATCCCCCTTGTCTCCCTTGTCTCCCTTGTCCCCCCACTCCCCACTCCCCACTCCCCACTCCCCCACTCCCTCCCCAGACAGAGACGAAAATGTTAGCCTATTGGTTAGCTTTGAGGCTTTAAGTCTTTGTACAAACCAGGGTTTCCAGTGGAACAGGAATTCAGTTCGCAAATATTACCGCCAATATTATCTGAGGGAAGCGATCGCGATCTCGGTATAGAATCGACTCTCCAAGAACTGCCACTATACAACTTCCAGGTGGAAATTAGCTGTACTGGCACAGAAGTTGCTGAATACTTTGAAAAATACCCGCTGCTACCTGGAGCCATCTTACTAGAACAGGGAAAATTTATTGGTATGATTTCCCGACGCCGACTGCTAGAATTTTTGATTCGTCCCCACGGACAAGAGTTATTTTTTACTGAGCCGCTAAGTGTTCTCTACAGCTATGCTCGGACAGGCATTTTGCTACTTCCTGATAGTACGCCGATTTTGAGCGCGATGCAAATCGCATTAAGGCGATCGCCAGAACTTTTGGCTGAACCAGTCATCGTCAAAACAGCACCTGATACCTACAGATTATTAGATATACAAGAATTGGGCATTGCCTCTTGGCAAATTCGCGGAATAGAAACTCAGGTGCGCTATGAACGCAGCCAAGCGCAAATGATTCAAAATGATAAAATGGCAAGTTTGGGACGCTTGGTAGACGGGGTAGCACATGAAATTTTAGATCCCGTAGGTTTTATTTGGGGTAACTTAACTTATGTCTCAAATTACAGCCAAGGTTTGCTCAAATTGATAGAAGCTTACGACAAAGAGTTACCATTAGCTTCTACAGAAATAATCGATATTAAAGAAGATATTGAATTTGATTTTTTAGAACAAGATTTATCAAAAGCGCTCAAGAGTATCCGCACCGGTGCAGAAAGATTAAAAAAGCTTGTTACCAGCTTGCAAAATTTTTGTCACATCGACGTACTTTATCCAAAACCAGCAGATTTACACGCTTGCATAAATAGTATTTTATTATTAATTAACAGCCGAATTAAAGGAGAAATTGAAATTGTCAAACATTATGGAAATTTACCCCCAGTATATTGCTTTGTGGGGCAGTTGAGCCAGGTATTGATGAATCTTTTGAGTCAAGCTGTTGATGCATTGCTTGATGAAGCTGTGCGACAGCAGTTTAATCCCAATACAAATCACAAACCAAAAATTGAAATTACTACAGAAGTTATTTCACAGTCAGCGACGAAACCTGACGCACCAGATTCTCGCTGGGTTTCCATTCGCATCGCTGATAATGGTCCGGGAATACCTCCGGAGTTGCAACAGCAAATTATTGAGTCTTTTTCTGTGGAAAAACGCGCTGATAAAGAAACTAGTTTGGCAGTGAGTTATCAAATTATCACAGCAAGACATGGAGGTAAATTTAATTTAAATTCCCAATTTGGCATTGGTACGGAATTTGAAATCCTTCTACCTTTAGTTTAATTTATCGTAGTGAGCGCTTCAGCGCTCAATTGATTAAAGTTAGCGTCAGTAAAAAATTTGAAATCCTTTTACTTTTTGAGGAATTTTTCGTAGCTAGTGATAACTAAGAAAGCGCTTCAGCGCTTACTACGATAGCAACTTTTCACCACGTTGGTAAATTTCACGCGCATAATCAGTCCAAGCACCTTGTCCCCAATAACGAAAGCAGCTTGTTTGCAGCAATAAGTTATGTAACAATGCGTTGCGGTAATGAGAATCTCTGGTATTGCGGGAATCAACTTTTTGATGAAATAAACTGCTAAGTTGATTCATCGGACTGAGAACATTTTCATATCCATTTACCCAACTGATATGATTAGTCCAAGAAGCTCCATCCATGTGAAAGTTAGAGTTCGTTTGCTTGATTTCTTGAATTGCTTTTTCTACTTCTCCCGGTTGAATATTCTCGGATGAAACTCGCTGCCAAATTTGATGTTGTCCCATCGGTTGACAAGTTGGATAATCTTCACTTTTGCAACCCGCAGCTTCAATTAATTCTAAATATTCTGTTCCTGTGACAGCAACAACACCTGTTTTACCGATTTGATGCCAAGCTTGTTTAAAAGCGCTGGGAAATTCATTCATCATCACCCCGCCATTTTCCCCATCACCTATTTGACTAACTATTGGCGGGATATTTACACTACCTAATTGTTGTTTAGATAAAGTTTTAGCTTCGTAATAAGGTTGCATTTGACCAACTAATTTAGTATCGGAACCTTGAGTTTTAATCAAAGCTGTGATACTAATTGTTTCGCCTTGAGAATTGCGAGCAATTAAACGATGTGGTAAATGTTTGTAAGTTAGAGATTGACCGTCAAGAGTTTCTACAGAATGTTCTTGAACTAATAGCCAACGATAGCCGCATTCTTTCAGCGCTTTGACGAATTCAAAGAGAGTATCGGGATGATTTGGTAGGTGCATTTCTGGAGGTGAAAATCCTTTGACTCGCGCTAATGCTTCCCAACCAAAAATGGCGGCAAAGTGATGTTGCCATGCGATAATATGCAGTTTAATATCTGGGATAGGTGTAGAAGGAACTACAGCATGGCTCCACATTGTACCGAGCCATTCTACATAAGGTTGATAAGTGCGATCGCATGTTATCCGCTTGAGGTTATTTAAAATATCTTCGCGTCCCATTTGCCGCAATCCCCACAACAAATTGCCAGAATAATCTAGCATGACGCGAGGATTGCAACCTTGGCTGACAAGTTCGGGTATAAAATCGCCCATGCGACTGTAACAATACGCAAAAGGCGCTGCATTATGATTATCCCCTTCGTTTGGATGTTCAAACATATATTGCAGATTGCTGATGAATCCGCCATCATGTCCTGCGGGGATAGTTGGCTGATGCATGTGGAGCGCGATCGCAAAAGTTGCGCTCTGATCTTCTAACCGTAGATTTGTTGTTGGTAAAAATACAGGCGCATCACGGTTGACTACATCAAGCACCTCTGCTTCCCAACCAGAAATATTGGGCAAACCATCAATGATTTCCGGCAAAGTCGTGAGTAGGTTTGTTGGGGAAGTCATTTCTGGTTAGTTCCTTTCGCGAGTTATATCTAAATATCTTGTATCTTGGACTGTTTTTCTAACTCAACAGCTTATATCTTAATGAATCACCTGTAGAGACGTTCCATCGTCACGTCTCTACCGCAAATCACTATTGAATAATCTCTAGCAATAATACCGAAGACATCACCGCCTGACAAAATTACGTTGGTTGTAATGATTACGACAATCGGATTTTGCGAACTATGACCCTATATAAAAATAAATACCGTATTGAATCAGTGCGATGTTCAAAATGAGATTATACATCGGATGGCTATTATTTTATTACTATTTGCACCCATAATCGACAATCTTTCTTTGGCAAAATAATTGATGGTGAGATGCAGTTATCCCAAATAGGAGAAATTGTTGCTGAAGAATGGCAGAAAACATCACAAATTCGCCCTTGTGTCCAATTAGATGCATGGGTGATAATGCCAAACCACATACACGGTATTTTGATTATCAACAACCCCCTCGTAGAGACGTTCCGGCGGAACGTCTCTACCCACCGGAACGTTTCTACGAATAATGTGCCACGATTACAATCTAATTCATTAGGTTTAATAATTGGTCAATTTAAATCGGTTTGTAGCAAACAAATTTGGATTGCTGGATTTACAGAATTTAAATGGCAAACTAGATTTCATGACTCTATTATTCGTGATGAAGAATCCCTCAATCGCGTCAGGAAATATATTATTAATAACCCTGCAAAATGGGAATCTGACAAACATCATCCGGAAAATTTTCGTATCCAAAAACGCAACCATTAGTAGAGACGTTCCAATGGAACGTCTCTACCGCAAATTATCGTAGAGACGGGGACAGCAAAACGTTTCTAGTACAAACCATCGTAGAGACGTTCCACCGTCACGTTTCTACCGGGGTATCTGAAACGATGGCGTGTCCAGATCAATCTCTGCATTAGTCCTATCCGTCTTTGGTAAAGCTGTTGTCTTCTCGCTACTTGCTGCGGTGGAGTTGCCATTTTTAAAATAAACTCCAGCAGCCAAGGTGCAAGACGTTGACACCAAATAGCCAAATGACTTTGCCAACCAACTAAAATTTCTGGTGAATTTTTTGACAATCCGGTGACGAGTACTTGCGCTACTTCCTCAGGAGTCATGGGGATCACCCAGCGAAATAATCGCATGTCGCGCACCATGTCTGTGTCTGTCAGAGAAGGCAATAATGCTTTTACCTCAATATTGTATTGCGCGAGTTCTTGGCGCAGTGCCTGGGTGAAACCTAAAATGGCAAATTTGGTAGCTGAATAAGTCGCCATCGTCGGTGCAGCAATTTTCCCCATCAAGCTGGAGACATTAATGATTGTCCCTTGTCTTTGGCTTGCCATGCGTCGCGCTACCAAATGAGTTAGGGTGTAGGTTCCCAATAAATTCAGAGAAATTTCTTCTTGAACCTGCGGTAGTTTAGCTTGCAGAAATGAGTTTTGGTAAGCTATGCCTGCACAATTAACTAGCAAATGAATCGGACCGTGATTCCGCCAAAGTTGAGCAACGGCAATATTTACAGCAGTCGGTTTGGTTAAGTCTATCGGTACGATGACCGCGCTGACACCGATTGTTTCAATTTCTGCGGCTACTTCAGCTAATTTGGCGCGATCGCGTGCCATGAGTATAACTCGCTGGATGCCTTGTTGCGCTAATTGTAATGCGATCGCCCGCCCAATACCACGGGAAGCCCCTGTTACTAAGGCTACCTTTCCTTGTATATTCATCGGTTTTTCATCTCCAAATTTTTGGTCTTACAGCGTTTATTGTCAAGAAATATAATCAAAACTCCAGAGTTTCTTGACGGGTAAGACAAACAATCAATTCTTGATTGAAATATGAAAGTAACTAAGTTCTTAAAAACGAGATAAATCAGGCGCTAATTTTTTGTAATACCTCATAATTACCATTCATGCCAGAATTTACTCGCTTTTATTCCTAAGGATGGATATAGCTCATAGGTTACACTTCTCCTAAATACGAGCATTCACCAAAATCGTTGCTTCACACACCTTAACAACTAAATCAAGTAGCTGCAATATTTTTTAATAAGCATTGCTTAATAGTTTTTTACAACCTGTATATATACATAATGATTTGGGAGATAAGTTTTTATTAATACTTGCTGTCAATATGGCGATCCCCTGACAAGCAGTGTAAAATTATTCGACTGCATCAAAGAACTGGGCTATTTTCCCAAGAAAAATAGTCATAATTAATACATATATTAGATATAAAAAAGATATATAGTTCAATAGCAATCCTACTTGAGTCGTGAGAATAGAAAGCGCCATCAGCCCTACGCTAAAACGCCGACATTACGGGACAGCCTTGTTTAATAGATCCAAGGGCACAAGAGCGACTATCAAAGGATGAAGGCGTGGGAGCCAAACCTTAGAAATAGGGCAGGCTTCGCACCCCACAAAAAGCCTCCAATACCCTACGACTAGTTAATAAAGCCTGCCCTATTTCTTACGGCAATTTCCAGGTCCCGTTTTGTCTGATTTTTTGGAACCCCGATTTCAAGGAAGAAATCGGGGTTCTCGTTTCTCAGGAATGATTTAAGATTGCCCGAGTGCAAAAGAAACTAAACAAAACGACCGCTCGACTGTTTGCGTCGAATCCCAATCACGCCAGGACGCGGTGGTCCTTGAGGATTGCCCTCAAGATTACTGGGCCAGTTACTGCCACGGGGTAGACTGCGTTTTTGAGTAAACAGAGTGCCATCCAAGTTCAACATCTCAATATCTCGGCTGAGAATTTGCTGCGGGGTGAAGGGAGACTCTTCACCAGGGTGCTGCACGGAAATAATCAGAGTATCCCCGACGAAAGTAGGTCCGGTCATCTCACAACGTGGTGGTCCATAAGCAAAAGGTACTATTTCCCCAGCATCAGGACCGCTGGTAGGAATAAAGAACAGCCAGTTATTTCCAAAAACTCCTATCAAGCTAGAAGTCGCAACATTGAAATTAGAATCATCCTGACTGGGCGAGTTAGCACCTACTACCCGATGGTCTATCCTTAATACTTCTGGGTTAGCACCTGTGGTAAAACCATTGTGAGCTTCAGTAGACATATCAGTGACGCCCCAAATGTTTCCCTGACTATCAAATGCCAAGTTATCTACATTGGCAAAGCCACTTCCGGGTTCTGCCCCCGCTTCTCCACCTTTAGCAAATCGCTGCCAACGAAAGGTTGTACCTGTGCCATCGGCGCTATCTTCGGTAATCTTAAAAAGTTCTCCTGAAGGCTGTGCCGCGTTGACGGCAGAACTGTATTTGGAAACGATAAAGATTCGAGAATCCGGATATCCATCTCCTGATGCAGCACCGTCTGTGTAGGCGATAAAGACTTCATTCGGATTTCTGGGGTTGATTTCCAAATCTTCAGGACGAGCAGTAGGTGTTGCTCCGGCAAGATTGGCAGCTAAAAAAGCATCAACCAGCACCGCACCTTGACTGGTGTAGAAATCTGATAGTTTCTTACCTTGGTAGGCAGGCAAAGCTTCAGCTTCACCGTAAGAGGTAACAGCCCCAGTTGTTGAATTAGTAACTCGCTCTATGGTGACAACAATTGAGCCGCCATTTGCAGTTTGTCCTGCAATACCACTGCGCCTTGGCAGACGGGTATTACCATTATTAGAAGCCCTGCCTAATGCTGCAAGTTCCACGGAAGCGAGAGTTGATGGTGGAATCGGATTGGTGGGGGTATCTAAGTTTAAGGGAATCCATTCGCCCGTACCGTCAGAATTGTAACGAGCGAAATATAGAGTACCTTCTTCAAATAAGCGGCTGTTGCTTTTATCAGTGGGAGAAGTCACTGTACCAGAACTGACAAACTTCCAAGTGTGGCCCCCGCGTCGGTCATCACCCATGTAGCCTATTAATGGTTTTCCAGCTGACGCACGCACAGCAATATTTTCATGGCGGTAGCGACCCATAGAAGTGTGTTTGCGCGGGCGGAAACTTGGATTGGCTGGGTCGATTTCCGTTAACCAGCCGTATTTTTCGCCTACCAAGCCAAAAGCAGCCCCCGTGGTGCCAGCAATGTAACCGGTTTGGGTGCCGTTGGGGTTGACTAATTCCTGAACTCCTACAAAAGAGCTTGCACTGCCTTGGAAGTTCTCTTCAGCAGTCAAGATGGTTCCCCAAGGAGTTGTGCCACCAGAACAGTTGTATCCAGTACCGATGATTTTATTACCCAGTCCGTCGGAACTGAGATTAAAGACTTGGGTAGCAGCTGGTCCAGTGCCAATCAGATAATTATCGTCTCCTTTCTGGTAGCTCAAAGAACCCCAGGAGGTGACGTTTTTATAATTATCAGTGCGTTGGCTGTTGATTCCTAAACCGGAAAGCCCGTGGATGCGTCGATTCTTGGGGTCACGGACAACAGTAAAGCGTCCAGCGCGGTGAGACCAGCCCCCGTCTTGGCGGTCTCCGTCACGATGGGGGACTGGCGAACCCGTTCGCGCAGCGTCTCCGACAGGAGAAGGGTTTTGGCGGGCAATCCGCACGACAGAACCGCCGACGTTATACATGAATTCACCCAAGACTTCGATATTCGTTTTGTCTTCTGGTAAATTTCGTCCAATGACTGGGGAGTAAGATGTGGGGAATCCACCTAAACCGCTGTCAGTTGTGAAACCGGGTACAGTCGTAGAAAATGGGTAAGAAATGTATTCGTGATTGTTCCAAAGGTAGCCGTCGTTGGGACTTCTGCCATCGATGGGAATAAAGCTGGTGTAGTCGCTGTTGTAACCAAAGTAATCTTCTTGGTTGGGGAAGACGCGATCGCCCCAACTCACAATTACATACCGTTCATATTCCGGTGGTACTACAACATCATCGAGTATGGTGTAGCTACTCAACCGTGCATCAAGAGACGCTTCTAATACGTCTCCTTGCTCAATTCCTGTTGGTAAATAGCTCTTTTGCTGTGTGTAAATCGGTAAAGGATGAGGTAAACGCACTGGCGTAAATTTCAGGGGTTCAACCGCATCAGCAATGCCAAGATTGCTGCCAAACGGTTTTTTCCCAAAAGCAGGAGCCAGCACAGCTGCACCAGCACTCGCTCCAAAGAAAGCGAGTAGCTGCCTACGTGAAAATTTAGACATTGGACTGCCTCTTAATAGTAATAGATAGAATCATTAGCCTAAAAATCATTTTTGCTATCCATCCTTGGAATTTTTCATAGCAAATTTTCACCCGAAAACAAAGAAATTATATACATTTTCTAAACAGATATACTCCACCAAAATTAAGGATAGTTTATCTTTATGAATTCCTAAATCATATTGATTCGATTTCTAAATATATCATCCATCAATTAAATTTATAACTGATTTAGCCTTGATTATTCTAACTTTTACCGTTTCTTATCTAATAGTTAATTATTTGTTAACCTGCAAATTATTATCTTGATTGTTTTACCAATTGTTATCGCCTAATTAATATGTTCTTAACCTTTGTGTTATCCAATTGAGAGTATACGTAAACAAAAAAATATTTATCAATCAAACTACAGTAGTTATCAAAAAATAAGGAATAACGAATGAAGAGAGTTTTTTCCACTGCTATTGCCGTAGTCGCAAGTTTGATACCTACTACCGCTAAAGCTGCAATTATCAATGGTGGCTTTGAAAATGGCTTTGACGGTTGGCAAAAATTAGGTGACTACAGATTAGAAACTTCAGCTTTTGGCAGCAAGACAGTAGAAGGAAATGTTCAAGCTTTTCTATCAACTGCTTTCAAAGAAGTTATTGGGGTTGATGGAAATGGAAAAGAAATTATAGGAGGAAATGCAGCTCCTGCCACTTATATTACTGGTGTTGCTGAAAATTCTTTAGAGGGATTTTTGGGTGTATCGCAATTCTTTGGAGATAACTTTCTAGCTGACGCAATTGAGGGTTCTGCTATTAAGCAAACTTTTACGGGAAAAGCAGGACAAACTTTATCGTTTGCTTGGAACTTTATCACTAATGAATCGGTTGGCACTAATGCCAATCCTGATTTTAATGATTTTGCTTTCGCAACTGTTAGTAATAACTCTCAAAACTCGTTTTTCAAACTAGCTGATACCAGCACAAACTTTTTAGCTAACGGTTCCAAAAGTAGCTTTTTTGAAGAAACGGGATTTAAAACTTTTTCCTACACTCTGCCAACTGATGGAGAATATACTTTAGGTTTTGGAGTTGTCGATGTAGGTGAACCAACAGTTATTTCCGGGTTACTTGTTGATAAAGTGCAAGCTGTTCCGGAAACAAGTTCAACAGTAGGTCTGTTATTTTTGGGAATGGGAGCAGTTTCTGTGCTGAAGCGCAGACAAAAAAATGGGTAATGGGTAATGGGGAGTGGGGAATGGGGAGTCATTGCACCCCACCCCTTAATCCCCTCCCCGCTTGCGGGGAGGGGAGACAAAGCTACGCTTTGGCGGGGTGGGGTTCTCCTTTGTTTAGTAAGTAATAAGCGCGGACATAATATTAGACGAGAGTACGGCATCCTACAATTTAAATTTATTAAGATAGTTAGAAATATTCACACCGTTCTACTTATCTTTGAATAACACTTAAACTAGTCTGGTGGATCTCAATATGGTTTATCGTACTCTACTTGACCGTAGTCGAGTTTGATGATTCGGTCTGCCAGATGAAAATAGCGATCGTCATGGCTAATTACTAATACTGTTTTCCCTCTATCCCGCAAATTTTGTAACAGTTGGGTGTAGAATATCTCTTTGAAAACTGGGTCTTGGTCGGCTGCCCATTCATCAAATAGATAAATTGGTCTATCTTCTAAGTAAGCTGTGAGCAAAGCTAGTCTTTTACGCTGTCCTTGAGAAAGATTGGTGGTGGAAAGTTTGCCATTTTCAATTTTAACTTTGTGGTCGAGTTGCAATAGCTTTAAATATTCTTGCGCTTGAATATCTAAGTGAATATTTTCTAACCCTAAAAGCGTGTCGAATAAATAGAAGTCGGAGAAGACGACAGAAAAATGTTGCCGATACCACTCTCGATTCTGTTCGTTAATTAACTCCCCATCTAAAGCAATTTCGCCGGCTTCGGGGATGTAGAGTCCGGTGATGAGTTTGGCTAAAGTCGATTTACCGCTACCATTACCGCCAACAATAAACACTAATTCTTGCGGATAAAATGTCAGATTAATCGGACCTAGAATAAAGCTGCTATCTTCAGTGTCTGTGCGGAAAGTATGGCTAACATCCACAAGTTGTAAGCTGTGCCAATCAGACTTAATTGCAGGTGGAACTGTGGATATTTCCGCTCGATTAGTTAAAAATAAACCGAGAGATTCTATCTTTTGTAATGCAATGCTAGCTTTGCTAATTTGGGGAAGGCTGCTAACAATATTTTCCATTGGCAACATCAAGTAAGTGAAAGTCAAGATATAGCCAGATAATGTTTGGGGACTAATAGTAAAAAGATTGGGAAGCGCGAAGAGGATAAAACCAATTGAGAAAAAAAACAGCAGTCTCCCCCAACTGGAAGTTGTGGCGAAAAAAGTCAAACCGCGAATATTATGGTTACGAAATGTGGTAGCTGTTGATTCGAGTTGTTTCGTCAGGAAGACTTGACGCCGTTGGTAATGCAGCTTGAGTTCTTTGACTCCTTGGGTGATGGTGCCCAAATGTTTAAATAGCAAATCTTGATCGTCACGCGCAAGAGCGAGAAAATGTCTTCCTCTTTTTAACAGCCATTGACAACTAGCGATCGCTACTACCGCAAATCCGACAACCATCAGCAATACTTGCCACGAAAGCCAAGTTATGTATAGCAAGCAACCGATAACTATGGCAATATCAACGCAGAAAAAAGGAAGCTTCTGAACAGCATTCGCAACTGCTTGAACATCTTCGGTGAGGGTGGCTAATAATCGCGGATTTCCCAACTTTTCTAGATGATTTAACTCAGAAGCGAGAATTTGGCGACTCAAACGCATCCGTAATTGCAAAACTGCATCCTCAGATAAGCGAATCAGCATCACTTGAGAAATGATACTGGTAATCAAAGCAACCATCGCCAGCCCGACAAAACCCCAGGCGATCGCACTGAGGCGCGATGTGGCATCATTACTGGTAGCACGACTAATTAAGGCAATCAGGCTAGCACTACTACCTCCACTCAGTAAGCCGGTGGTGATGGCGATCGCTACCATTCTCCAAGAAGAACGCAGAAGAAAGGAAATCAAATTCATGATTGATTTGGGCACTGGGCATTGGGGAGGCAGTGCGTTGGACGGGTTTCCCGGCTTGAAGCATCTGCCGTCATGGGGCATGGACAAACATTCGCTATTCTCTTGTTCCTTGGCAGAGCCAAGGAATGCATTCTCCGGAGGCAGAGCCTCCCTTAAGGCATTTCCATGCTCTGCATGGAAACGAGAAAAGGGCAGAAAAAACACAGACAGAAGCTTGATACTTCTTTACTTATGGTTCTATATTGTCTCTTAGCGGTAAGCTAGTGCAAATTAGATCGTAGTTTTTAATCCAAAATCTAAAATCCAAAATCTAAAATTGGTATGACTGTTAATCTTAAATATCAAGAAAAGCTAATTTCTGTAGGGGAATTGCCATCGGCTGCTAATAAAAGAACTTCTTACGTTCCCTTGCATCATCGAAATATTCTCTGTATATTTCCCAAGTACAGCCGCTCGTTTGGTACTTTTCATCACGCTTACCCGCTTATGGGTAATGTTAAGGCTTTTATGCCGCCGCAAGGTATTTTAATTGTGGCTGCTTATTTACCCGAAAAGTGGAATGTGCGCTTTATTGATGAGAATATCACTTGTGCAAACAAGAGTGATTATCAGTGGGCAGATGTGGTGATTGTCAGCGGAATGCACATTCAGCAACCACATATTAATAAGATTAATGAACTTGCCCATAAAGAAGGCAAAATCACAGTTGTCGGGGGACCTTCGGTTTCTGGTTGTCCAGAATATTATCCGGATTTTGATATTTTAAATCTGGGTGAATTGGGAGATGGAACCGATCGCATGATTGCATATCTCGACGAAAACAGCGATCGCCCAAGCGAGCAAATTCGCTTTGAAACTAAGGAGCGTTTACCTTTAAGCGAATTTCCTACCCCAGCTTATCACTTGCTGAATCTGAATGATTATTTTTTAGCAAATGTGCAATTTTCTAGTGGTTGTCCTTATCGCTGCGAGTTCTGCGATATTCCGGAATTGTATGGACGCAATCCTCGCATGAAAACGCCTGAGCAAGTGATTGCCGAATTGGATATGATGTTGCAATGCGGGAATCCGGGATCGGTGTATTTTGTCGATGATAACTTTGTAGGCGATCGCCGCGCCGCCATGCAACTGCTTCCACACTTGATAGACTGGCAAAAGCGCAATGGCTATCCGCTGCAATTTGCTTGTGAAGCTACACTCAATTTGGCTCAAAGTCCCAAGCTTTTAGAAATGATGCGCGAAGCTTATTTTTGCACAGTTTTCTGTGGCATTGAAACGCCAGAAACTGATGCTTTGCAAGCTATTTCTAAAACGCATAATTTGAGTATGCCGATTTTGGAAGCGGTGAAAGTTTTAAATAGTTATGGTATGGAAGTTGTATCGGGGATCATCATCGGCTTTGATACAGATACACCAGAAACCGCAGATAGAATTTTAGAATTTATTCGGATTTCGCAAATTCCTGTATTGACAATTAACCTGCTTCATGCTTTACCAAAAACACCTTTGTGGCGCAGGTTAGAACAAGAACAAAGACTAGTTTTTGATGAAAATCGGGAATCGAATATCGAGTATTTAATGCCTTACGAACAAGTCGTGGAAATGTGGCGACGCTGCATTTCTACAGCATACGAACCGGAATTTTTATATGAACGGTTTGCTTATAATATGGTGCATACCTTCCCCAACCGGATTAAAGTTCCTAATAGTCCGGCTCGGACTTCTTGGGCGAATATCCGCAAAGGTTTAACTTATTTCACCAATATTTTGTTGCGAGTAGGTGTGTTTGGTAACTATCGCTCTACTTTTTGGAAGATGGCAAAACCAGCACTGAAATCAGGTAATATAGAAGACTTGATTCACGTTGGACTAGTCGGACATCATCTAATTAAGTTTGCCCAAGAGTGCGTTAACAACGAAGAATCGGCTTCGTTTTATTCTCAAAAAATACGCACCAAAATTAATAGCTAACTACAAAGCTATAAATACAGAATAACAAGTGTTAAGTAAAAGCTCTGAATTATATAAGGAGATATTTCTGTGAAGAAAACTTTGTTTCTCAGTCCTCCTTCCTTCGATGGGTTTGACGGTGGTGCAGGTTCTCGATACCAAGCAAAGCGGGAAATTACCTCTTTTTGGTATCCTACATGGCTGGCGCAACCTGCTGCCCTCGTACCGGGTAGCAAGCTTGTGGATGCACCACCACACAATCAAACTGTGGAAGATGTGCTGAAAATTGCTTCGGATTACGAGTTAATTATCATGCACACCAGCACGCCTTCGCTGCCTAATGATGTGAAGTGTGCTGAGGCAATTAAAGCGCAAAAGCCGGATACACAGATTGGCTTGATTGGCGCACACGTAGCAGTATTACCAGATGTAACCCTACGTGAAAATCCGATTATCGACTTTGTATGTCGTCACGAATTTGACTACACCTGTAAGGAACTGGCGGAAAGTAAAGCTTGGGATGAAATCAAGGGACTCAGCTACCGCGATAATAACGGTAATATACATCACAACGAAGACCGCCCATTGATTCACGATTGGGATGCTATGTCCAGTGTATTGCCTGTGTACGCACGGGATTTGGATATTACAAAATATTTTATCGGTTATCTGCTACATCCCTACATTTCCTTTTACACTGGGCGCGGCTGTCCGGCAAAATGCACCTTTTGCCTTTGGCCCCAAACGATTGGCGGACACATGTACCGCACTAAAAGCCCGGAAGCAGTAGGACGGGAGATGGAAGAAGCCAAAGCTATTTTTGGCGACAAGGTGCGCGAATATATGTTTGATGACGACACTTTTACAATTGACAAACAACGAGCGATCGCTATCAGCAAACACATGAAGCGACTCAAGCTGACTTGGAGTTGCAACGCCCGCGCTAACTTAGATTATGATACTCTCAAAGAACTGCGTGACAACGGCTTGCGCCTACTATTGGTAGGATTTGAATCCGGCAATCAGCAAGTATTAGACGGCATTAAAAAAGGCATCAAGTTGGAAGTAGCCCGAAAGTTTATGGAAAATTGCCATAAACTCGGCATTACCGTACACGGTACATTTATCATTGGTTTGCCCAACGAAAACCAACAAACAATTGAAGAAACGATTCGCTTCGCTTGCGATATTAGTCCGCATACTATCCAAGTTTCCATAGCTGCCCCCTATCCTGGGACAGAACTTTATCAACAAGCGCAGGAAAATAATTGGTTTAGCGATACTTCCTTAGTTGCTAATTCAGGGATTCAAATGTCAACACTGCAATATCCAAATCTTGCCGGTGCGGAAATTGAAGATGCAGTTGAAAGGATGTATCGTCGCTTTTACTTTCGTCCTCAAGCGATCGTTCCGATTGTCGGTGAAATGCTGACTGACCCTCAAATGTTAATACGTCGTCTGCGTGAGGGACGTGAGTTTTTCTCTTACCTAAAAGACCGTCGCAGCCAAGGAACTGCGAAAACGCAATCAGTATAGGCATGGGGATCAACTTGCTATTGCTGATTGTGTGCCTCGCGGCAATTTGCTATTACTGCTATGGGATCTATGCGGCAATTGAGTTTTTTTCCCATGAGACACAAATTGATCTTGACTTCCACCCACCGATTACTATCCTCAAGCCGATTTGCGGTCTCGATATCGATACTTACGAAAATTTTGCCTCATTCTGCCAACAAGATTACCCAGAGTACCAAATCATCTTTGGTGTGCGGGATGGAAATGACCCAAGTGTGCAAGTTGTCAAGAAAATTATCGAGGACTTCCCAGAAATTGATATTAGTCTGGTTATAAGCGATCGCACAATTGGCACTAATTTAAAAGTTAGTAATTTAGCTAACGCTGAAGCAGAGGCAAAGTATTCGCTGTTGTTGCTTGCAGATAGCGATGTTCGCGTCGGACGAGATTATTTGCAAAGAGTTATCCAGCCGATGCGCGATCCTGAGGTGGGTGTTGTTACCTGTTTGTATCGTCCCTTTGTTCGCGGGTGGGTGGCTATTCTCGAAGCTGTGGGCATATCGACTGAGTACCATGCTAGTATTTTAGTCGCCCGATCGCTAGAGGGAATGAACTTTGCCCTCGGTCCAACCATTGCCATTCGTAAAAGTGTCTTAGAAGCGATCGGCGGATTTGTCGCAATTGCCGATTATTTGGCAGACGATTTTCAACTTGGCTATTTACCTACACAAGTCGGCTACAAGGTGGTGCTTTCTGACTATGTTATCGATCATGCGATCGCCACAGTTAGCTTGCTTGATTTAATTCATCGTCAGACACGCTGGAATTGCTGCACGCGAGTTTCTCGACCTTGGGGTTATTTAGGGTTAATCTTTACCCACGGCACAGCTATGAGTTTATTATTCTTAATCGCCACAGCCGGGTCAATTTTCGGTTGGGCGATCGCCCTTTTAACCTTAAGCATCAGATTAATTATGGCATGGGTCGTTGGAGTCAAGAGTCTCAAAGATCCAGTCGCAAGCAAGTTTTTGTGGTTGGTGCCTTTACGCGATATTATCACCTTTGCAATTTGGTGTAGTGGCTTTTTTGGCAGCACAATTGAGTGGCGAGGGCAACGATTGCAGTTAACTAAAGATGGAAAGTTGGTAGCACTAGCTGTTGGCGTTGCAAAAGTCATGCCAAGTTAACTAGTACAATGTATACACTTTCAAAGACCACAGATTAATCAAATAAACATCTATGACCAAAAAGGCTTGGGATGCCCAGCTTGCTTACTGGCTAGTTCGACCGCTAAAAGACACTTGGGTAAACCCGAATCATCTTACCACAGTGCGCTTGGTGACAGGGTTGGCGGCGGCTGTGGCTGTTGCAAATGCAAACTGGGCTAATATTGGGGCTTGGTTGTTTGCTTTATCAAACTTTCTCGATCATACTGATGGGGAATTAGCGCGGCTAAGTGGCAAAATCAGTTTAGGGGGTCATCAGTATGACCTTGTTAGTGATGCGATTATCCACATTCTCTTGTTTGTGGGGATCGGGTATGGCTTGATGAACAGCGAACTGAGTTATTGGGCATTCGTGATGGGGATCGTATCTGGGGTATCTGTTGCTTGCATCTTCCACTTGCGAAATGAGATGGAACAGCAACTTGGTAAAGACGCCACCCAGCAACCGAATTTTGCAGGCTTCGATATCGAAGATGTGCTGTATTTGTTTCCAATAGTCACTCTGCTGGGTGGACTTAAGCTGTTATTAATTGCGGCAGCAATTGGGGCGCCAACTTTTGCTGTGTGGGTAATTTGGCAATTCCGCGTTTACTCGTTGCGTTCTTGATATTTATTTAAGCGCTCTTCGCGCTTACTAGAATATAAGTCTCGAAGATGAAAGATGCGATCGCTCCTGTTTGGTTTATGTAGTCGGCGCTTCAGCGCTGAAGCGCCGACTACGAAGATATATAATCTCAGGCACGGGATTTAATTATGAAGGCATTGATATTAGCCGCCGGTGTTGGTAAACGCTTGGGTAAAGATGGGGAAAATCAACCTAAATGCTTGCTAAGATTTAACGGTAAATCTCTCTTAGAGCGTCATTTAGATTATCTGCGTTCTTGTCAAATTGAGTCAGTTGCGATCGTTGTCGGTTATCAAGCTGAGAAAATTCAAGATGAAATCACAGCACTAAAAGCAGAAAATTGGGTGAGTACAGTTTATAATCCTGACTACACCAAAGGCAGTATCATCAGTTTGGGGACTTTAAAAAAACACTTAACTGCTGGTGACGAGATTTTATTAATGGATGCAGATGTATTATACGATCGCCGCATTCTTGAGCGACTGGTGAAAACAAACATCCCCAACTGTTTCTTATTAGATCGAGATTTTGAATTGGGAGAAGAACCGGTAAAGCTTTGCGTGCAAGATAATTATCTGGTGGAATTTAGAAAAAAACTGGCAGCGGATCTTACTTATGATTTTGCCGGCGAATCAGTGGGATTCTTTCGTTTTGAGAGTGCGATCGCTTCTCGTCTTGCCACTATCACCGAAGATTATATCACAAACAAACGCCATGAAGAACCATTAGAAGAAGCAATTCGAGATTTATTATTAGAAAACCCTAAAACATTTGGTTACGAAGACATCACCGGCTTACCTTGGATAGAAATCGATTTTCACGAAGACATTCAACGCGCTCAAAACGAAATTTTACCACACTTATAAAAACTTTCGTAGTAAGCACTTCAGTGCTTATCTTATTAAGCACTGAAGTGCTTACTACCTTAAATACAACAGAACTTCAGAATAAATGGATCAAATAGCATCACTCACCACAACAAAACAAACTAAATGCACGCAATTGCGAGAATTGCTAAAATCGCCACAACTTGAATTTATCATGGAAGCACACAATGGAATTAGCGCTCGCATTGTGGAAGAAGCTGGATTTAAAGGAATTTGGGCAAGTGGATTAGCTGTTTCTGCTCAATTTGGTGTGCGCGATAATAATGAAGCGAGTTGGACTCAAGTTGTAGAAATGCTAGAGTTCATGTCTGATGTAACTCAAATTCCTATTTTATTAGATGGGGATACAGGTTACGGCAACTTTAATAATATGCGTCGTTTGGTGAAGAAATTAGAACAGCGAGGTATCGCGGGAGTATGTATTGAAGATAAGCTTTTTCCTAAGACTAATAGTTTCATTAATGGTAGTCGCCAACCTTTAGCTGATATTGATGAATTCTGTGGGAAAATAAAAGCGGGTAAAGACAGCCAAACAGATCCAGATTTCTCGATTGTTGCCCGAATTGAAGCTTTGATTGCCGGGTGGGATTTATCCGAAGCATTGCGCCGAGCTGAAGCTTACCACGCAGCGGGAGCGGATGCAATTTTGATTCACAGTAAATCATCTCGTCCCGACCAAGTTTTAGCCTTTGCTGAAGAGTGGGCAGAACGCTCTCCGTTGGTGATTGTACCAACTAAATATTACAGCACCGCCACCGATGTTTTTCGTAAAGCCAAGATTAGTTTGGTAATTTGGGCAAATCATCTGATTCGCGCTGCTGTTACAAGTATGCAGGCGATCGCTCGCGAAGTTCAAGCTAGCCAAAGCTTAATTAATATTGAAGATGATATCGCACCTGTGAAGGAAATTTTTCGCTTGCAGGGTGCAGATGAATTGCTAGAAGCGGAAAAACGCTACTTTACCAACGGACGCAATCATACGATTGCGATCGTTCTCGCTGCAACTAGAGGACAAGAATTGCAACAATTAACTCAAGATAAGCCCAAAGTCATGTTACCCATTGGTGGTAAACCTTTGCTCAGGCTTTTGGTAGATAAATTCAAAAAACTTGCCATTAATGATATTACTGTCGTCGCCGGTTTCAAAGCAGAAACTATCGATGTTGAAGGAACTAAAGTTATCCGCAATGCAGAATATGAAACAACCGGAGAATTAGCTTCTTTAGCTTGCGCTTCTGCTAAATTTAGCGATGATATGCTAATAGTTTATGGCGATTTACTTTTTAGAAGTTACATTTTGCGAGATTTATTAGATTGTCCGGGAGAAATTGTTGCTGTAGTCGATTCTGTGATGAATAATAAATCGGTTAGCGGTTCTCCTGATTATGCTTATTGCTCAATTGCAGACGACCTTTCTATCTTTGGACAAGATGTCAACCTTTTACATATCTCTGCAAGACAAACTGAATTAAAAAATAAGAGTGGAAGATGGATTGGGATGTTACGCTTACGCAGTCAAGGTAAACAATGGGTGAGTGAAGCATTAAATGAGTTACAAAAGCAACCCGATTTTAATTGTATGGGAATACCAGAATTATGCAATTATTTAATTCAGCAGGGGAAACCGATTAAGGTTCTTTATATTCGCGGTAATTGGCTAGATGTTAACTCTTTGGATGACCTCGATTTGGCTTTTCAATTAAAACAATGAAGTAGAGACGTTCCAAAACATCTCTACAATGGGCATAAATAAACCCTCTTTCACGTAGTAACGGCTTCAGCCGTTAAAATCCTCAGCGACGAGCGGTAAACCGCTCACTACGAATATTTAATGATATAATTCCTAACCTTTAACCTTTTAATGATGATTCAAGCAGAAGAATTTGTCGAAGCTGCCCGCAATATTGGTTTTGAATGGTACGCTGGTGTACCCTGTTCTTTTCTGACTCCTTTTATTAATTACGTTATCAACGACGAGAAACTTACTTATATTTCTTCAGCTAATGAGGGTGATGCTTTAGCGACAGCAGCAGGTGCAGCAATTGCTGGGAAACCTGCTGTAGTTATGATGCAAAATTCCGGTTTGGGTAATGCAATTAATCCGCTGACTTCTTTAGCTTATATTTTTCGGATTCCGCTGCTGCTAATTTGTACGCTGCGAGGCGATCGCCTACTACATGATGAACCACAACATGAACTCATGGGACAAATTACAGATAAATTGTTAGAAACAATCTCTGTACCTTGGGAATTTTTCCCCACCGCAGCAGCGGAAATAGAACCTGTGTTGCAACGCGCTACAACTTACATGCAACAACAACGCCGACCTTACGCTTTAATTATGCGTAAGGGAACAGTTGCACCTCATGCGCTAAGTTCTTCTATTCCTCATCGGGGAGATAGCGATCGCATTATCAAAAGCTTTTTTGCAGACAATCAACAACGTGTCTCTCGCTATCAAGCACTAACTCGCATTGTGGAACTTACTGAGGAAAAAAATACTGTAGTAATTGCGACTACCGGATTTACCGGACGGGAACTCTTTGCAAATAGCGACAGAGCAAATCATCTTTATATGGTAGGTTCGATGGGATGTGCTTCATCACTGGGTTTAGGACTTTCCTTAGCACGTCCCGATTTAAAGGTAGTGGTGATTGATGGCGATGGTGCAGCACTGATGCGGATGGGTAATTTTGCTACCATCGGCGCTTACGGCAATTGTAACTTGATTCATATCCTTTTAGATAATGAAGCACACGATTCTACCGGCGCACAAGCCACCGTTTCTGCTAATGTCTCTTTCGCCAAAATTGCCGAAGCGTGCGGTTATGGTATCACATTCGCCGGAGACGACATCAAGCTTTTAGATGCTTTATTTGCCGCAGATAGCAACACTAGACCAAAATTCGCACATTTGAAAATTCGTTCGGGAACCCTCAAAGACTTACCCAGACCTAATTTATCTCCAGAAGCTGTTTTACAACGCTTTATAAGTCACGTCGCTTCGCTCGGAATTCAAAATTCAAAATTCAAAATTCAAAATTAACAATTCCCATAAATTAGGAACGAAAATAGCCCCTACTCCCCACTCCCCACTCCCCACTCCCTACTCCCTACTCCCCACTCCCCACTCCCCAATAATGATTTTACTCAATCCGGGTCCGGTTAATCTTAGCGATCGCGTCAGAAATGCGCTGTTGCGTCCTGATTTGTGTCACCGTGAAGTTGAATTTTCCCAACTTCAAAGCAGAATCCGCGAACAATTACTTCAAGTTTATCAGTTGGGAGGCGATCGCTTTGCCGCAGTTTTGCTTACAGGTTCCGGTACAGCAGCGATGGAAGCGATGATAACAAGTTTAGTACCAGAAAACGGCAAGTTACTGGTGATTGAAAACGGCGTTTATGGCGAACGAATCGCCAAAATTGCCAAAATCTACAGGATTCATTACACCAGACTCCAGCATCCTTGGGGTAGCGAAATAGATATCAAAGCTTTGCTAGCACTTTTAAATGAAACTGACGATGTAACCCATCTCGCTGTCGTCCATCACGAAACTACAACCGGTCGCTTGAATAACTTGGCTGAACTTGCGGCAATTTGTCAGCAACGCAACATCCAACTTTTGGTAGATGCGGTTAGCAGTTTTGGTGCTGAAGAAATCAACTTTGCCGATTGGGGAATTAGCGCTTGTGCTGCCACAGCAAATAAATGTCTGCATGGTGTTCCCGGAACCGCTTTTGTCATCGTGCGACGGGATGCACTGACAGCAGCAGACACAATTAAACGCACTTTATATTTAGATTTGGCTACTTATTGTCAGCAGCAGGATCGCGGGGGTACTCCTTTCACTCAATCAGTACAGACATTTTACGCTTTAGCCGAAGCTTTGCAAGAAATGGATGAAGCAGGAGGTTGGCGTGCAAGACACGCACATTATACCAAACTCGCGAACTTGGTTAGAAACGGTTTAGAAGAAATGGGAATTCAATCGTTACTTCCTCCAGAAAATTCATCTGTTGTACTGAATGCCTATTATCTCCCAGAGAACTTTAGTTATGAAGAGTTCCACGATAAATTGAAAGCGCAGGGCTATGTGATTTATTCTGGACAAGGGGATTTAGCTAAATCTATCTTTCGAGTCTCGACAATGGGAGCGATTACTTATGCTGATATGGAACGCTTTCTTTTGGTTGTGAAACAGATTATTTAGAGGAAGGGGAAAGGGGAAAGGGGAAAGGGGAAAGGGGAAAAATCCTTCCTTAATGCACTTCTGATACTCATTAATGGAGTTCAAAGACTCATTAATCAAGTTCAAAGACTCATTAATCAAGTTCAAAGACTCATTAATCAAGTTCAAAGACTCATTAATCAAGTTCAAAGACTC
>NZ_JTCM02000105.1 GCF_000817785.2 Hassallia byssoidea VB512170
CATCGTGACGGAAACCGCCTTCGCTTTTAGCGTCTCCCCTTGGGAGAAGACGGGGGCTGGACTCACCAAGTACGCCAAGTACGCCAAGGAATAAGAGTTGCAGAGGGTTTTGCGATCGCCTGCCATATGATAATTTAAGTTCGGAGATCCGAGTTTTACCTTCAGAAGCTCAACGTTCACCCTCAGAAGCTCAACGTTCACCCTCAGAAGCTCAACGTTCAGCCTCAGAAGCTCAAGTTTCACCCTCAGAAGCTCAACGTTCAGCCTCAGAAGCTCAACGTTCAGCCTCAGAAGCTCAAGTTTCACCCTCAGAAGCTCAAGTTTCACCTTCAGAAGCTCAAGTTTCACCTTCAGAAGCTCATCGTTCACCTTCAAAGGCTCAAAGTTGACCTTTATTGCTTCCGGAATCGCTGTTAATGCTGCTGAGATTATAGGTAATGCTATTGAATTTTGATATTAAAAGCTTGATAATAGCCTCAGCCGCCCATGAGCAATAATCCGACTGTGAAGAAAATCTTGATTTTGGCAGCGAATCCTAAAAATACAGTGCGCTTGCGGCTGGATCAAGAGGTGCGTGATATTGAAGAAGGGTTGCAGCTTGCCAGACAACGTGACAATTTTATTCTACAGCAGAAGGGGGCGGTACGATCGCCAGATATTCGTCGTGCTGTGTTAGATTTTCGTCCAAATATCATTCATTTTTCCGGACATGGTTCGGAAACTGAGGGATTATCGTTTGAGGATGAAAACGGTAAGGAAAAGTTTGTCACGGGTGAAGCGCTGGGGGGATTATTTAAGCTTTTTGCTAACCATGTAGAGTGTGTGCTGCTCAATGCTTGCTATTCCCAAGTGCAAGCTGATGCGATCGCTCAACATATTGATTATGTCATTGGGATGAATCAGGCGATCGCTGATAAAGCTGCACTGGAATTTTCCGTTGGCTTTTACGATGCTTTAGCACGTTACGACCCACAATATGATGAAGGTTCGCCGATAGAGTTTGCCTTCAATGTTGCTTGCAGTTCGATTGCACTAGCTGGGGTTTCAGGCGCATCTATCCCAGTGCTGATAAAAAATCCTAACCCAAAGCTGAGAAATGAAAGAGGCGATAATCAGCTTCTCGGTCAACTCATCGGTGACGTACCAAATTTACCACCGCATTTTTTACCCCGTGATGAACAACTGAACCCGTTAAAACAGAAGGTGTTAGCTGATACTAATCAACCTGTGGCTATCACTGGGCAAAGTCGCCATGTGGGTGTGCAAGGTATGGGCGGAATTGGCAAAACTGTATTAGCTACAGCATTAGCGCGGGATGAAGAAGTCAGACGAGCGTTTCCTGATGGGGTGATTTGGATAACATTCGGACAAACACCGCAAATTTTAACTTTGCAATCGGATGTAGTAGAAGCGCTGGGGGATAAGCAAGCATCGTTTACCGAGATTAATTCGGGAAAAACGCAGTTGCGAAAGTTGTTGACGGGTAAAAGTTGTTTGCTGATTTTGGATGATGTCTGGAATTTAGAACACGCAAGCGCATTTGACGTGTTAGAAAAACCTTGCCAGATGTTAATTACTACCCGTGATGCGGGGATAATTACAGCGTTGGGAGGTGAAGAATATCAGCTTTCAATTTTAAATGAAGAACAGGCTTTAGCTTTGTTGGCAGATTGGGCAAATCAAGCCGTAGAGACGTTACCAACGACAGCAATAGACGTAGCGCAAGAATGTGGGTATTTGCCATTAGCATTGTCAATGGTGGGAGCGATGATGCGGGGGAAACCGACTAATCGCTGGCAGAATATATTAGAAAAGCTGCGTAGTGCAGACTTAGACAAGATTCGTCAACAGTTTCCAGATTATCCTTATCCTGATTTACTCAAGGCAATTCAGGTAAGTGTGGAAGCGCTGGAACCAGAAGAGAGAGAAAGATATTTAGATTTTGCTGTATTTCCTGAAGATACAGCGATACCGGAAGCAGTTTTGCAGACTTTTTGGGAACCGTTGGGGTTAGATGAGTTTGACACCCAAGATGTAATTGATAAGTTGGTGAGTAAGTCTCTGGCGTCGCGGGATGAAAAGGGAAATTTGAGTTTGCATGACTTGCAGCTTGATTATGTCAGAAAACAAGTAATCTCGGAGAACCCCACCCCTAACCCCTCCCCGCAAGCAGGGAGGGGAAAAGATGGTATTGTTAACTTCTCTTCGCAAGCAGGGAGGGGAAAAGATGCTACTGTTAACTTTTCCTCGCAAGCAGGGAGGGGAAAAGATGCTACTGTTAACCCCTCCCCGCAAGCAGGGAGGGGAAAAGATGCTACTGTTAACTTCTCCTCGCAAGCGGGGAGGGGAAAAGATGCGACTCTTAACTTCTCCTCGCAAGCACCGAAGGGAAAAGATGTGACTCTTAACCCCTCCTCGCTTGCGGGGAGGGGTGGCGAAGCCGGGGTGGGGTTCATTGGGGGGTTAGGTTTCCTGCACGATCGCCTATTAAACGCTTACACTGAAAAATACCCCTCAGGCTGGTATAGCTTAGAGAATGACGGCTACATCTTCCAAAACTTAGCACATCATTTAATTCAAGCAGGACGCCCAACCGAGTTACAACAGTTATTATTTGACTTTCGCTGGTTGCAAGCCAAGTTAAAGAACAGCAACATCAATGAATTAATTGCCGATTATAACTTATTACCCGAAGATGCAAATTTGCAGTTGCTGCGACGGACGTTACTAATGTCAGCACATGTTCTGGCTAAAGATAAAACACAGCTAGCAGGGCAATTATGGGGACGTTTGCAGTGTTTTCCAGCGTCGGAGATTCAACACTTGTTGCAACAAGCAAAGCAGAATAAAACTACTTGGTTGCGTCCTTTGACATCTAGCTTAACTCGCCCAGATGGAAACTTAATCAGAACCTTAACTGGTCATCTTTCCAGTGTTAATGCGATCGCTTTTTCAGTTGATGGCAAATACCTCATTTCTGGTTCATCTGACTTGACACTCAAAGTCTGGGATTGGCAAAGTGGGGTTAAAGTGCGTATTATACAGGGTCATACTTCCAGTGTTAATGCGATCGCTTTTTCAGTAGATGGCAAATACCTGGTTTCTGGTTCATTTGACAAGACACTCAAAGTCTGGGATTGGCAAATAGGGGTTGAAGTGCGTACCATTAGTGGTCATACTAACTCGATTAATGCGATCGCTTTTTCAGTAGATGGCAAATACCTGGTTTCTGGTTCATCTGACAGCACCCTCAAAGTCTGGGATTGGCAAACTGGGGTTGAAGTGCGTACCATTAGTGGTCATACTAACTCGGTTAAAGCGATCGCTTTTTCAGTTGATGGCAAATACCTGGTTTCTGGTTCACATGACACCACACTCAAAGTCTGGGATTGGCAAACTGGGGTTGAAGTGCGTACCATACAGGGTCATACTTCCATTGTTAATGCGATTGCTTTTTCACTCTCTGGCAAGTACCTCATTTCTGGTTCTCGTGAGAACACACTCAAAGTCTGGGATTGGCAAACTGGGGTTGAAGTGCGTATTATACAGGGTCATACTGACAATGTTAATGCGATCGCTTTTTCATCTGATGGCAAATACCTCATTTCTGGTTCCCGTGACTTGACACTCAAAGTCTGGGATTGGCAAACTGGGGAAAAAGTGCGTACTTTAACTGGTCATACTTCCAGTGTTAATGCGATCGCTTTTTCACCTGATGGCAAATACGTTATTTCTGGTTCAGATGACTTTACACTCAAAGTCTGGGATTGGCAAACTGGGGTTGAAGTACTTACCTTAAGTAGTCATAGTGACTGGGTTAATGCCATCGCTTTTTCAGCTGATGGCAAATACCTCATTTCTGGTTCATCTGACTCCACACTCAAAGTCTGGAATTGGCAAACAGGGGAAAAAGTGCGTACCATACAGGGTCATAGTTCCTATGTTAATGCGATCGCTTTTTCACCTGATGGTAAATACCTGGTTTCTGGTTCACATGACTTGACACTCAAAGTCTGGGATTGGCAAACTGGGGAAAAAGTGCATACTTTAACTGGTCATCGTGACTGGGTTTATGCGATCGCTTTTTCAGTTGATGGCAAATACCTCATTTCTGGTTCCCGTGACTTGACACTCAAAGTCTGGGATTGGCAAACTGGGGAAAAAGTGCGTACTTTAACTGGTCATTGTGACAGGGTTAATGCGATCGCTTTTTCAATTGATGGCAAATACCTGGTTTCTGGTTCATCTGACTTGACACTCAAAGTCTGGGATTGGCAGACTGGGGAAAAAGTGCGTACTTTAACTGGTCACACTTCTAGTGTTAATGCGATCGCTTTTTCACCTGATGGCAAATACCTGGTTTCTGGTTCCCGTGACTTGACACTCAAAGTCTGGGATTGGCAAACAGGGGTTGAAGTGCGTACCTTAACTGGTCATACTTTCTGGGTTCGTGCGATCGCTTTTTCAGCTGATGGCAAATACATTATTTCTGGTTCACATGACTCCACACTCAAAGTCTGGGATTGGCAAACTGGGGAAGTAATTGCCAGTTTCACAGGTGATAGTGCAATACGGTGCTGTGCTGTTGCAAGGGATGGCATATCAATTGTCGCCGGGGAAGCATCAGGACGAGTGCATTTTTTGCAATTTGAGGGGGTGTGATAAAGTACAATCTAAATCAGACGATTTTTTGACCGATAAAAGGGACGCTTGACTACAACTGCGGGGTAAGCTTTGCCGCGAATTTCTACTTCTAGCTGCTGACCAACACTTGCTAACTCAGTAGGAACGTAAGCAAGGGAGATGGGATAACCAAGTGTAGGTGATAAAGTTCCACTGGTAACTTCTCCGACTACTTTACCTTCAGATAATACTTGATAGCCGTGACGAGCAATATTGCGTCCTTGCATTTGCAAACCAATCAACCGACGTTGCACCCCATCAGCTTTCTGCTGTTCTAAAATTGAACGTCCGATAAAATCACCTTTGCTATCCAGATGAACTAACCAACCCAAACCCGCTTCTAAAGGGGTGGTGTTTTCATCAATATCTTGTCCATAAAGTGCCATTGCCGCTTCTAGTCGCAAAGTGTCTCTCGCACCGAGTCCACAAGGAATCACACCAGCTTGAATCAGATTTTGCCACAACTCCACCCCCACATCTGGATCTAGCATCACCTCAAATCCATCTTCCCCCGTGTAACCTGTGCGGGCAAGAAATGCCGGTTTCCCGAATATAGTTGCATCCAAATGACCAAATGCCTTGACTGGGGTTAAGTCTGCTTCGACAAATTGCTGAAGAATGCTGCTTGCCTTTGGTCCTTGGACGGCAATTAAGACCTTTTCTGCTGACAAGTCTTGAAATTTCACCTCTTCAGCGTCCAGGTTTTGCAATAACCATGCTTTGTCTTTGCCAGTGGTTGCCGCATTGACTATAATTACAGCTTTTTGCGTCTTTGTTGTGCTGTCTTCACCTTGATTATATATAATGATGTCGTCAATAATTCCCGCTCTTTCATTTAACAACACCGTGTATTGCGCTTGACCTGGTTGCAAGCGACTCAAATCTGAGGGAACTAAACGCTGAAGCTGGGAAATTACGCTTTTACCTTGTAATGTAAACTTACCCATGTGGGAAATATCAAACATCCCGGCAGCATTTCTCACCGCTTCATGTTCCCGGCTGATACCAGTAAATTGTACAGGCATTTCCCAACCGCCAAAGCTGGTTAATCTGGCTTTCAGTTCAACAGCAAGTTGATATAAAGGAGTTTGTGCCAGGGTAACGATAATTTCTTCTTGATTAGCCACAGGTATTTATTGCGATCGCACATCTATTTTAATATACCCTCACCCTAGAAGGGGCTGGCTCTATGAACCCCACCCCTTAATCCCCTCCCCGCTTGCGGGGAGGGGAGACAAAGCGTAGATTTGGCGGGGTGGGGTTCTTAGGGTTTAATATACCCTCACCTTAGAAGGGGCTGGCGTTGTGCGTACAAAGCTTACCTGCGTGGGTTGATGAGGCGATCGCACCTCATTAAAAAGATAAATTACAGCGATTTTTAGGTAAATTCATACTTATAATCAGTAACGCCAAAAAACAAAATCCCCTGATAGAAAAATTCCCACCAACACCACAATAGGCATTGATGGGGATGTAAAACTTTCTAATTGTAGTAACCGCTTTAGCGGTTATCAACCACTAAAACTTAGTGTCCAGCGCCCATTTCCATTACAATACTACGTGTGAAGTCAACGCGCTTTTCAAAATCCAAGCCTTTGATGGTATCGACAAACTGCTTGGTATTTTCAGGCGGTTGATAATCAGATGGCATTGGTATAATAACGCCTTCTTCCATACCTTGAGACAGTCGCAACCAAACATCAATTTTCGCGCTAGAACTCAAAGCATTATACGCACGGCTAATATCACTATCTGCACCACTAGCAATGTCACGCATAGCTTGTAGTTGTTGCTGGTGATCCATTGCTTTAATCGCGTCATATTCAGCAGCAGCAGTTTCTTGAGCAGAAGTCTGGTTTGCTGGTATCAGTTGGTCTTTAATATCTAAGTAACCAAACCACAGCACACCCAGTTTAGTATCTACATCAAAGCCGCGAAACTGTTCTACAGCTTGTTTGGTCTTGTCATCAGTTGCAAAAGTCATACAAATAAATCTCCGATTGCTTAAACATTAACTCAGTAACTAAAATTACTAAGCTAAATAAATGCACATTACTTACAAAATCTTATAAATCATGGTTTATTCATTAACCCTGCTGTAGACATATATAGTTGTCACAGCTTTTGACAGATGTAAATAATATATCTTTGATTAAAAAGAATTCAGAATTACAGTCATTTTTAATAATGTGAAAACTGCTGTAAATAAACTACCGATATCAGTTCAAAAGTAAAGCTGCATTGAAGTATTTTACGTATTTATACGCAAGGAAATACATGTTTGATGAATTTTTGACAAAGTTGTTTCAGTTGTGACAGGCGATCGCTATATTTTTAGTTAAGCTGTAAGCGCCAAGCTATGATATCAAGCACATTATGCACTGGTTGTTATCTGGACCGTTGAGTGTAGAAAAATTGACGGTTAAGATTGCTGGTTTAC
This sequence comes from Hassallia byssoidea VB512170, assembly GCF_000817785.2. Taxonomy (GTDB): domain Bacteria; phylum Cyanobacteriota; class Cyanobacteriia; order Cyanobacteriales; family Nostocaceae; genus Hassallia; species Hassallia carrinoi. Next base: position 7,124 of record NZ_JTCM02000105.1, read on the forward strand.
CCGCATCATTACAAAACTTAAAACTGGTGCAGATGTCAGATTTTCACTATGATGGTTTGGGGCTGAGTGAAAAAATGTTAGATAAAGCGATCGCTCTTTGCAACGAAGCCGAACCAGATTTAGTATTATTAACCGGCGACTACATCACCACCACCCCTTCCCCGATTCACCAACTGGTGCTAAGACTCAAACATCTCCAAAGTCGCTTAGGCATTTACGCTATACTCGGAAACCACGACATACATTATCGCAACTCGAAAGCCGAAGTTACAGGCGCTCTAACCAGTATAGGAATTGACGTTTTGTGGAATGAAATCGCCTATCCACTAGGAAAAGAACTACCAATAGTAGGATTAAGCGATCGCTACTCGTGGGAATTTAATCCTGCACTAGTTATGAATCAACTAGATCCGGCGACACCTTGCATTGTATTATCCCACAATCCAGACACAGCCGAGATATTGCAACAATGGCGAGTAGATTTGCAACTATCAGGTCATACTCACGGCGGTCAAATAATGATTCCGAAAATCGGTCCCGCGCTGCTTTATCATCGCAAAATCCTGCGAAAAATACCAATGAAAATACGGCGACGAGTTCCATGTTTGCGAAGAGAATACTCAGTAGTCCGCCATTGGGAATGGGCGCAAGGATTGCATCAAGTCGGAAAAAATCAATTATACGTCAATCGCGGCTTAGGAACTTATTTCCCAGGACGTTTATTTTGCCCCCCAGAAGTTACAATAATCACCTTAGAGGGTTAGTGGATGGTGGATAGGGGATAGTGGGAATTGGGCATTGGGCATTGGGCATTGGGCATTGGGCATTGGGAATAAGAGATTCTTTCCATTACCCATTCCCCATTACCCATTACCCATTCCCAATGCCCACTAACAACTAACCACCAACAACTAACAAATAACAATTTAAATTTTGGTAAGCTATAAGCGCTAGTATGAGGAGAATCTCTGGCGCTATGCATTGGTTGTTAACAGGACCTTTAAGAGTAGATAACCTGACGATAAAGATAGCGGAACTTCCAACATCTTTACAAGGCACAAAACTAGTGCAATTGTCAGATTTTCACTACGATGGTTTGCGGTTAAGTGAAGAAATGTTAGAAAAAGCGATCGCCTTTAGCAACGAAGCCGAACCGGATTTAGTTGTATTAACTGGCGACTTCGTAACCGACGATCCTACCCCAATTCATCAACTCGTACATCGACTCAAACATCTGCAAAGTCGCTGTGGTATCTATGCCGTATTAGGCAACCACGATATACATTACAACAAATCCAAAATAGAAATTACCACCGCCTTAAATAGCATCGGGATTCATGTTCTTTGGAATGAAATTGCCTATCCCCTAGGAAAAGAATTACCACTAGTAGGACTAGCCGATTATTGGTCAAGAGAATTTAATCCCGCACCAGTAATGAATCAAATAGATCCTGCAACACCCCGCATCGTCTTATCGCATAATCCAGATACAGCCAAGATATTGCAACAATGGCGAGTAGACTTGCAACTATCAGGTCATACCCACGGTGGTCACATCGTCATTCCTGGCATTGGTCCGGTGATAGTTTATTATAAAAAGCTTCTAAAAATACTTCCCAAAAAACTGCGGCGTTGGGTGCCCATTTTGCGCGGAGACTGTTCTAAAGTAGTACGATATTGGGAATGGGCGCAAGGTTTTCATCATGTAGGAGAAAATCAATTATACGTCAATCGCGGCTTAGGAACTTATTTCCCCGGACGCTTATTTTGCCCACCAGAAGTTACTGTAATTACGCTCATTAGTTAGTTGTTAGTTGTTAGTTGTTAGTTGTTAGTTGTTAGTTGTTAGTTGTTAGTTGTTAGTTGTTAGTTGTTAGTTGTTATCCACTATCCACCATCCACTATCCACTAACCCTCATATACTAAACCGCCCAAAGCTACGATGGATACATATCAGCAGCTTGGGCGGTTTATAAGCGATTCAATAGATTGAGAAGAGTAAAAAATCAGAGGTAACTAACTCGACTAATGTGGACAATACTCGCAACACACGATACTCAACAATTGTGCATCCTTCATTCCAACTAGGCAGGCATTTTTGGCTGTGCGTTCAAAATCCTCCAAAACGACTTTACATGAACTTAAGGCTAAAACACGTTTTTAGGATACGACAATCGAGCAGTTATTGCGAGAACATTAGAGCAGGAGGCACAGGCTCTAATCTGAAGTTTTTGGTTGAAGGTTTAACTTCTCTGTACCTGTTTATAAATTAGCATTGCTCTTCCCAAGCGCAACGGTTATATTACCAAAGTTGATTACCATTAACTTATCGCAACAATTGCGAAATCTTTCTTAAGATTTGGGTAACTTGATTTATCTTGCTTGTTGAGATAAAGCGCTATCTTCCGTCTAAGGTGTATCGCATTGCCAAATCTTGATTGTCGTATCTCGACTACCACTAGCAAGAGTTTTACCATCGCGACTGAAAGCCACAGAATTAACCCAGTCCGAATGATTACCTAAAGTGTATTGTTCTCCTGTGCTAACTTGCCATAGCTTGACTGTACGATCTGCGCTACCACTAGCAAGATGCTGACCATCAGGACTAAAGGAGATAGACAAAACATAATTGTCGTGTCCGGCAAGAGTGTTAAAAAGCTTACCTGTAGTTATTTCCCACAGTTTGATAGTCCGGTCATAACTGCCACTTGCGAAAATTTTCCCGTCTGGGCTGATGGCAACACAAGTAACCCAACCTGAATGACCATTGAGAGTATGCAGAAGTTTCTTACTCTTCAAATTCCACAGCTTAATCGTATTGTCACCACTTCCACTAACTAAAATCTGTGCATCCTGGCTGATAGCAAGGGAATAAACCAAGTAGGAATGTCCTTTGAGGACATGTAACAGTTGTCCCATACCTATATGTGAAATTTTGATGCTAGTATCTCTACCTCCACTGAAGAGAGTCTGACCATCGGGACTTATGGCAACAGAAAAAACTGGAGTTGAATGTACTTTGATAGTGGTAAGTAATTTCCCTGTTGATACCTGCCAAATCATAACGCTACTGTCATCACTGCCACTAGCAATCCTTTGGCTATCTGGGCTGAAAGCAAGGCATCTTACCCACTTTGTATGACCAGTAAGAGTATGTAATAATTTTCCGGTGGCGAGATGCCAAATATTGATAGTATTATCATTGTTACCACTAGCCAGAGTTTGCCCATCTGGACTAATGGCTATTGTCAAAACCCAATTCAGACTCAGGGTGTGGAGACATTTCCAAGGCGATGTTTGAGGCTGTGGTTCAGATTTTGGCGGTTTTGGCGGTTTTGGTTGTGTTGTTTTCTGCTTTTCTAATTCTGCTACCTTTTTAGAATCAGAATAAGCTCTATTTTCATATCCTAGTTTTGAGCAAGCAAGTCCTCTATATTTGTATGCTTTAATGTAGTTTGGATCTAGGCGAATTGCTTGAGTAAAAGATTCAATTGCTTCAGTGTACTGTCCTCGTTGCGCTTGCTGCATCCCACGCTGGTAATATGTTTCAGCATTGATGACGTGGGTATAAATGTTTGTTTTATTGTTTTGAAAAGATTGATTTGTATTACTTGGCTGATAAAACTTTAGTTTTTCATATGCATCGTTAATTGTTTTGATTTTCTCCTCTGCTTCTTGCTTTTGCTGAGGTTCAAGAAAACGATCTGGATGCCAAGTTTTCGCTAACTCGCGGTAAGCTTGCTTGACCTGGGTCGGTGATGCATCAGGTTTCAGTCCGAGGATTTCGTAGGCATGATGGATGTTCAGGCGATCGCTCATACTAAAATACTAAAAAGCAGCAAATATTCTTACTACTTAGTATTCCCAAATACTAGTAATATGTAACGAAACTAGATGCCGACTTCGTAAAAGTTGTCGGGGATCTAAGTCTTTCACCTATTTAACCGCAGTAACTTTTTTATCTTCTGACAAAATCTGTGTTTAAGTGATGCAGGTTTTGACACAGATTTTGGTGATGGTGTTCACAAACGATAACCATTATATTAGTCATGACAGAATGGTTCACAGGGCAATAGCGTAATACTTTTATCTCCACTGCCACTAGCAAGCGTTTTACCATCTGGACTAAAGACAACGGAATACACGGCTTCTTGTGCTGTAAAAGTATAGATTTCTTTGCCCGTATCCACTTGCCATAGCTTGATAGTCTTATCTTTACTACCACTAGCTAAAATCTTGCCATTTGGACTGAAAGCCACAGAAGAAACATCATCAGAATGTCCGGTTAGGGTGCAGATTTCCTTGCCTGTATCCACCTGCCATAGTTTGATGGTCTTGTCTTTACTACCACTGGCTAAAATCTTGCGTTTTGGACTGAAAGCGATGGAATTTATCCCCCCAAACCAGTCAGCATGACCTTTAAGGGTAAGAACTTTTTGTTTAGCCAAATCCCATAGTTTGATTGTTTTGTCATTACCAGCACCACCACTGGCTAAAATCTTTCCATCCGGACTGAAAGCTACGCATAAAACGTCATCTGAATGCACCTTTAGGGTGTATATTTCTTTTTTTGTGTCTAATGACCAAAGTTTGACTGTTTTATCTTTACTACCACTGGCTAAAGTCTTTCCATCTGGACTAAAGGCAACACAGCAAACATTTTCTTCATGTCCACTGAAGGTGCAAATTTCTTTTGCGGTAAGCACATCCCATAATTTAACAGTTTTGTCATCACTAGCACTGGCTAATTTCTTGCTATCGGGGCTAAAAGCTACTGAATTAACGTCCCCAGACCAAGAGGATTCTCCGTGTCCTTTAAGAGTTTCGGGTTCCTTTTTTGCCAAATGCCAAATTTTTATGGTTTTATCTTTACTGCCACTAGCTAATATTTGCCCATCAGCGCTGAAGGCAACGGACATAACCTTTTCTGAATGCCCTTTGAGAGTGTGTACAGGTATTAAGTCTTGCATAAAGATGAGCAGTAAATAAATTTACTCTTTAGTATTCCCCAGTACTAGTAATATGTAACTGTCTTTACGACAAACTAGATCCCCGACTTTGTAAAAGTTGTCGGGGATCTAAGTCTTTTGCCTATTTAACCGCAGTAATTTTAAGCCAAGGGCGTACATGATGCGTGACAATTTTCCTGACACCCTTCTATAGGCTTACTTTTTAAAATAACTAAAGAGGCGTTTTGACAAGCGTATACAGCAACTGCTATTCCATTAGAAAGATGCGGTTATCACTGCAATAGTTTTAGACTATTTTGTGAAAATTCATTCCAAATGAATACTGAAAGAAACGATGAAGTAGAAAATATTTTCTACTTCATACTTTTGCCTTTAGTAGCTTAGTCTTCTCCTATCAACATTTAAGGAAAGATGTCGTGAAAGCAACAAGCTTACTCATCGGTTGTGCTTTGCTACTGAGCATAAGCCTTCCTGCTAATGCACAACAATCACAGCAACTAAACATAGAGCAAGTTGAGGGCTATCTGGTAACGCCTCAGCAACTGGAATTTGACGAATCGCTTCTGCAACAACTTAAGATACCTGCGGGATTTCGCATCAGCGTGTTTGCCAAAGACTTGGGCAACCCCCGGATGTTGGCAATAGGTCCCGATGGTACTGTCTACGTTACCCGCCGCGAACAAGGTGATGTGTTAGCGCTGTCTGACCGCAATCGTGATGGGCGTGCTGACCGAATACGGACGGTTGCCTCAGGTTACAAATACATCAATGGCATCACAATTCGTGAGAATCGTCTCTACTTTGTTACAGACAAACAACTTTACGCGGCAGATTTGCGAGCAAACGGCAAGATACGCAAACCAAAGTTGTTGATTGATGACTTGCCAGATGCGGGACAACACCCAAACCGCACCCTTGCTTTTGGTCCTGACGGATTGCTTTATATCTCAGTGGGTAGCACTTGTAACGCTTGTAATGATACCAACCCCGAAAATGCGACTTTGCTACAGGCACAACCCGATGGTAGTAATCGGACGATTTATGCCAAGGGCTTACGCAATACCATCGGCTTTGCGTGGCATCCGGAAACTGGGGAATTGTGGGGTATGGATCACGGTTCTGACTGGCGTGGTAATGAACAACCGCCAGAAGAATTGAATCTCATTCAGGAAGGCGCAAACTACGGCTGGCCCTTTTGTTTTGCCGATCGCCGTCCGGATGTGTATCTACAAACAAATCCTCCAGGCATGACAAAGGAGGAATACTGCGCCAATACACAACCGCCAACGCTCACCTACACGGCTCATAGTGCGCCGTTGGGAATGATATTTTATACAGGCTCCCAGTTTCCGGAAGAATACCGTAACGATGCTTTTGTTACTATGCGCGGTTCGTGGAATCGCAACCCTCCCTCAGGTTATAAAGTGGTGCGGGTGCGATACGAAAATGGCAAACCAGTCGAATTTGAGGACTTCATCACAGGATTTTTGGATGAAGAACAATTGACACAGTTTGGCAGACCAGTGGGTATTGCGATCGCACCGGATGGTTCGCTGTTGTTCACAGATGATACCAACGGTGTAATTTACCGAGTATCGTATGTAGGTCAGTGATCGTGGCTCGGATTGCTTTATGTATGGTTGCATTAGTATTTTAATTACGACCGCGTGTACCGTACTTATACTAGGGAGCGAGTGCGAATCGCAGTTGCGTTTTTGCCAACTGCGATTTTTCTAAAGTGCGAAACCGCAACTTCGGTTAATATCACGCCCAGAAAGTAGAAAATAAATTATGCCTCAACGCGATCGCCTAAAGCGCAGTAACTTTTTTATCTTCTGACAAAATCTGTGTTTAAGTGATGCAGGCTTTGACACCGATTTTGGTGATGGTGTGGGTTTTGTACCTGGGTATTTTAATTGCCATTCCAACTCTGCGGCTTTATTTAAATCGGCAGTGGCTCTATACTCATATCCTAGCTCCGAACAAATTAGCCCGCGATATTTGTATGCTTTAATATATTTGGGATTCAGGCGAATAGCGTGGGTAAAATTGGCGATCGCTTCTTGATACATTCTTTTTCTAACATTCTCCCTTCCCAATTCATAGAATGCCTCCGCATCAAAGCGATGAATGTGAATTTCTGTATAATTTGCTGCTGAAGATTCATTTGCCGCGATCGGCTGATAAGACTTTAATTGGTTGTAAGCTTCGTTAATTTTTTTGATTCTTTCCTCAGCTTTCTGCTTTTCCTGTAGACTAAAAAAACGATCTGGATGCCAAACTTTAACAAGCTTGCGGTAAGCTTGCTTCACTTCTTTCTGAGATACACCAGGTTTTAAACCAAGAATTTCATAAGCATGATGAATATCCAGACGTAGATGCGGTAGCGGGTTGTCGTCAGACATCGGGCATACTGGGAAATAAACACACGTGTAAATCTATGTTATCTATTTCCACAAATCCTTTTAAGTCAACCCAAACCCCCCACAGCGGCTATCATTGGGATCGCAGTAGCAGACGCTTCTTTGAAGGTTGGTATTATCGCGTAACCTTACCAGAAATTGAGCAAACTTTCGCCTTTATGTACTCTATCGAAGACCCCATCGGTGGTAAACCCCACAGCGGTGGTGCAGCGCAAATCCTCGGTCCAAATGATGAGTATATATGGCGGACTTTTCCGGATGTTAACAAATTTTGGGCAAAAAACGATGTCTTGGCTTTAGGTCATTGGGGCAAAACTGATTTACAAAGTCAACCCTTATACCTCTTAAGTCCAGAGTTTGATCGCCATATTCAAGAAGGTTATCAAGCTACAGCCACATTAAACCAAGGAATAATTCGCGATCCCGCTACGGGTAATTATTGCCGTTGGCAGTATGAAATTAAACCAATATACGGCTGGGGAAATAAAGGACAATTACAACAATCTACCGCCGGCATAGTGTCCTTTTTGCCAATATTTGAACCGGGATGGCAAATTTTGATGGCTCATGGTTTGGCTAGCGGTTGGATTGACTGGAATGGTAAAATCTATGAATTCACTGATGCCCCAGCTTACGGTGAGAAAAATTGGGGTGGTGCTTTTCCGCAAAAATGGTTTTGGTTGAATTGTAATAGCTTTGAAGGCGAACCGGACTTAGCATTAACCGCTGGAGGTGGAAGACGCGGTGTGCTGTGGTGGATGGAATCTGTGGCTATGATTGGCTTGCATTATCAAGATAAGTTTTATGAATTTGTTCCTTGGAATTCACAAGTTTCTTGGAATATTCAGCCTTGGGGTAGATGGCAAATGCAAGCGCGAAACTTAAATTATGAAATTGAATTAACAGGAACTACGCATCTACCAGGTACACCACTGCGTGCGCCCACCGCCAACGGTTTGATATTCTGTTGTCGGGATACTATGCAAGGAAAACTCGATTTAGAGTTACGCGAAGTAAGTGGAACAAAATCCAAAACAATCCTGAAAGCACATAGTTTTCTCTGTGGATTAGAAGTAGGCGGCGGTTCTTGGGACAATTCGTGGCAGTCTAGCTAAAACTAGTGCTATAATAGAATATGCTTCTTAGTTAAAGTTGGGGCTGTAGCTCAGTTGGATAGAGCGAGCGCCTCCTAAGCGCTAGGTCGCCGGTTCGAACCTGGCCAGTCCCGTCGTCTGGAAACAATTAAATGAATAAAGTAGTCGAACGTTGTTTATAGATGGTTCGATACAGGGTAGTATATTGCAATCATTCGCAACAAGCGTGCGTTTTTGCGATAGCTTATCTAAGTTCATATTTGGGTAGTTTTTTGCAAATCAAGCCTAAATAATTGTTTTTCTATTTAATTAGAGAAAATTCTCTGAACAGACGAAGTAGTAGAGCCTTGAATAAGTTACTTTTTACAGGTAAATCTTTCCGATTTATGGTTATTGCCCTACCGCTGTTGATGTGGTTGGGATATAAGGAAGTTAAAAGCCAAGTTGTACAACCCCAAGCGGTGTTAGTTTTGGGTGGTTCGACTGCGAGATTAGAACGAGAGAAGTTCACAGCCGATTTTGCCCGTAAGAATCCAAATTTACCAATTTGGATTACTGGTGGTAGCCCAAAAAAGACTACTGAAAGAGTGTTTGCTAAAGCCGGAGTCGATCCCCGACGTTTGCACCTGGACTATGAAGCGGTAGATACAGTTACAAATTTTACCACATTGGTGGATGATTTGGAAAAACGCGGCATTAAGAGTGTGTATTTGATTACGTCAGATTATCATATGCGCCGCGCCTGTGTGATCGGGGAGATTGTCTTAGGTAGTCGAGGGATTATATTTAAACCAGTGTCGGTTCCTTCAGAGCGATCGCCTGAACCAATTGAAAAATCACTCCGCGATGGTGCTAGGGCTTTAGTTTGGATGACAACTGGCTACACAGGGGCAGATGAAGCAAAAAATAAGCACTGAGTAATATCACGGTTTAGGGCTATTTTATTTGTGCCTTTTGCAAACGTTGTTTATCGGTATTTTGTAACTCTAATTGTTGGCGTAGCTTTTCGTTTTCACTTGCTAACTGATTAACTATTGCTTGGTCAATCAGGTTAGTGTCAGTGGTAGTGTAGATGTTGACACCTTGCTTTTGTGGTGGTTTTTGATTGTATCGATTGAAGTACAACTGCTGTACTCTGCGTCCGACTTCTAATACTTCAGATTTGGTACAGTTTATCTGTAACTGCTGACACCGTTCACTGATGGTAAGCCGAGGAGACATTGGTGCGTCAAGTTTGGAACTTTGCGCTGCAACTGGTGTGCTGGCAATTAGTAAAGTCGCTAAAATCGCAATAATGGTTTTCATATAGTAGAAGCTAAGTCGCTTATTTTTCTTGAATGAGAACGTATGGTTGTACAATCAGGGTATTAAATCGCTTTGTGCGATCGCCATTCCATTCGCCAATTTGTGCAACTGAGGGTTTAGCAAGCAATTGTTCATCAATCCATTGCTGCACTTGGGGGGTGTTATCGCTAGCGATCGCTATTCCGACATTGAGCAAGTCTAGCTCAATTGGTACTAATATCACCGCATCGCGCTGCACATGAGGAATTAACCACTCCCACTCAGCCTCATCTAAATTTTGGGTTAATTCGGCTTTTAAATCTTGCATAACTGCCCAGTTTTTCTCTGCTTCAAAAGCATTTTACCTTATTCTTCGTACAGACGTTCCACCGGAACGTCTCTACCTAACTCCTAACTTTTAACTCCTAACTCCTAACTCCTAACTAAACCTCTGCTTTCATCTCATCAATTTCAAATAGAGAAACTATTACTCCAGCGATAGGAATAGAGATAAAAATTCCTAGTAAACCAGCTACTCTAGCACCTACAAGCAAAGCAAAAAATACCACCACCGGATTAAGATTCAGCGCATCTTGCATAATTCTTGGCGAAATCAAATTGTCTTGTATCTGCTGAAGTATAATACACGCTACTAATACTTTGAGTGCTAGCCAAACATTTTGAGACAGCACAATCAAAGTAATTACACCAACTCCTAATGTGGCTCCTATTCCGGGAATAATGTCAAGTAAACCTACTATCACTGACAAAATTAAGGCAAAAGGTACTTTTAGTAAAGAGAAAATCATGAAAGTAGAAGCTGATAAAAACAAAGTTAATATCAACTGACCGCGAAAAAATCCTAAAAAGTTGCGTCTGATTATTCTTGTAAATCTAGCGCGTCGCTGGCTTGGTATCACTTTTAAGATAAGATCCCAAAGTTTTTCGCCATCAAGAAGCATAAAAAAAGCGACAACAGCAATTAATATGAAAGTCACAAAGTTAGTAATGAAACTTTGGAAAATAGACAAACTTGTTACCAACATTGATATAGCTTGGTCGCGCAATTGCGTTTCTACTACGCTTAAATCTATCTGCAAGTTACGGTTACGAAGAAATTCTTCTAATCGTTCTACAAAAGGTATTAAAGAGTTTAAAAAAGCAGTTACACTTTCAATTAATTGTTGCCCTTGAGATAAAACTGCTAAACCTACAGTGATTGCTAAACCTCCAAGAAACACAATACTAATTAAAAAAACAAAAACAACTGCTACACCGTGGGGCAAAATACGCCGCAGCCACCTAACAGGATAGCTGAGTAAAAAAGCCAGAATTGCTGCAAATGTAAAAGTAACGATGACCGCTTCAAAGTAAGCTAGAAGTAGTGTAACAGCCCAGCCAGAAGCAACTAAAAGTAAAAAGCGAACTAATGCGAGATTATTTAGTCGCTGCCAAAGATTATTAAATTCAAAGCCCCTCATATGGTATTTAGGGAAAGTACGATCAGCTTATAGTCACAAAATAATAAAGGCGATCGCTACCTCCTTTGAGCATATTTCTCTAATATCTCAACTTATCGCCCTAATAAGTGCAAATCATTAATTGCTGTTGTACACTGTTGCGTTATCGCCTCTAATTCCTCTTTATTAGTAGAATTAGGAGCATCAATCAACTTGCCAATTCTGACAGTGACAGGAACAGCATGAGGTATCGCCGAACCTTTTACCTCAATTTTCTCACTACCCCACAAACATACAGGTAATAGTGGTACTTTTGCCTTTGCAGCTAGCAGCGCTGCACCTCGTTTGGGGTCGGTAATGCGTCCATCTGGGGTGCGCGTACCTTGTAAAAATACACCCACAGCCCAGCCATTTTCAAGATACTCTAAAGCTGAACGAATAGCAGCGCGATCGGCGCTTCCCCGACTCACCGGATAAGCACCATATAATTTAATCGCAGTCCGTAAAATCGGGATTTTAAATAATTCTTCCTTAGCCATGTATGCTACAGGACGACCGACACAAACAGAAACAATCGGGGGGTCATAGTTACTCGCATGATTGCTGACTATCACCACTGATCCGGTTTTGGGGACGTTTTGGGCATCATAAACCTTACCCTGAAAGTAAGTGTAAAGCATAGGGCTGACGACAGACCACTTAAAGGCGTGGTAAAGTGCCAGACTGATAAAGGGTTCGCGACTTTTGCCCATAGGGGAGAGGGGGGGAGGGGGTGAATAATAACTCCTAACTGCTAACTCCTAACTAGTAACTATTCCCTAGTGCGGTAATTCAGTGGCATTGCGGACATTTTCTAAGATTAAGTCTGAGCAAGTGCGTTTAATTAAATTAGTGAGTACGTTACCAGGACCAATTTCTACTACTCGCTTAATATCGTTAACTGGTAATTGTAGAGAAATTTCTCGCCAACGTACACTTCCAGTCATTTGTTTAATAAGACGTTGCTTTAATATTTCGGCATCAACAGAAGGAAGTGGTTCTACATTAGATAATACTGGTACATTAGCTGGTTGAAATTCCACAGCTTCTAAAACTTCTTGAAATTCGCTTGATGGAGCTACCATTAAGGGTGAGTGAAATGCTCCAGAAACTTTTAAAGGGATAGCACGCTTTGCTTTAACTTGAGATATGACTGTTTGCACTGCTTCTGGTGTGCCGGAAATTACAACTTGTGCGGCACTATTATCATTTGCTAATACCACGTCGGGGGTTTGAGCGATCGCTTGTTCTAACTGTTCGCGGTCAAAGTTCATCAAAGCTGCCATCATCCCACCTGCGGCACTTTCCATCAGTTCAGCACGACGCTTCACCAACCGCAACCCCGCAGACCATTCAAAAACTCCAGCGATGTAAAGGGCAATATATTCACCCAAACTGTGACCGGCAACTAAATCTGGTTTGTGTCCTCTTTCCCGGAGAATGTCAGCGAGAATGCTTTCGACTATGTAAAGACACGGCTGGGTATAAAGTGTAGTTGATAACTTTTCTTCATTTTGACAGATTTCCGTCACAGACCAGCCCAAAATATCTTCAGCTTGGGCAAATTTATCTTGAGCGGATGGTAAATCTAATAAATCGGTTCCCATTCCAAGTGCTTGGGAACCTTGTCCGGGAAACACCCATGCGGTTTTAGTCATTGGTCAAGAGTCAAGGTCGAGGGTCAAGGGTCGAGGGTCAAGGGTCGAGGGTCAAGGGTCGAGGGTCAAAGTTTCAATTTTTGACTTTGGACTTTGGACTCTTGACTTTTTACTACCTTCCCCATTGAAAAATTGCTGCCCCCCAAGTGAGTCCGGCACCGAAGCCGGAGGTAGCAATGATGTCACCTGGTTTTATTTTGCCTTGTTGCACTGCTTCATCTAGTGCAAGGGGGATAGAGGCGGCGGAGGTGTTGCCATATTCCGCGAGATTGCTGATAACTTTATGTGCTGGAATATTCAGGCGTTGAGCTACGGCATCGAGAATGCGCTGATTTGCTTGATGTAATATCAGCCAGTCTATTTGGTCAACGCTGAGATTTGCGTGAAATAAAGCTTTGTCGATGACTTCTGGAACTCGTTGGACGGCAAAGCGGTAGACTTCTTTGCCGTTCATGGTGATGGGTTGGAAGTTGCCTTTATTAACTTTTACACCGGGGATAAGTTCGTCTGTTGAGGCTTTATAGGCAAGGTTGAGATAGTGGTTTTGAGTGCCGTCAGTTTTAAGTTCAAATCCTAACAAGCGATCGCTTTCGTTTGCTTGCAATATTACCGCCCCAGCGCCATCACCGAACAATATACATGTACCTCTATCTTGCCAATCTACCCAACGGGAGAGGATATCTCCTCCAATTAATAGTACGTTTTGATAAACGCCTGTTCTGATGTATTGGGCAGCGGTGACTAGTCCAAACACGAAGCCGGAACAGGCGGCTGTCAAGTCAAAGGCTACTGCTTTGGTAGCTCCCAATTCAGCTTGAATTTGACAAGCAGTGCCAAATAAGTCATCTGGGGTAGAGGTGGCGAGCAGAATCAAATCTATGTCTGCTGCGGTAATTCCGGCGGCGGCGATCGCTTTAAAGCTTGCCATAGTAGCGATCGTCTTCAAAGATTCATCTGCACCCGCTAACCGCCGCTCTTTAATTCCGGTTCTCGTGGCGATCCACTCGTCTGATGTGTCAACCAGTTGAGTCAACCCCTGGTTATCTAAAGAAGTTGTCGGTACAGCCGAACCACTTCCTATAATTGCTACGCCTAACTTTTCCACTCCTAGTTTCTCCACCTATCAGCTTTTATTGTTTGTCATCTGTCATTAGTAATAACTATTGACTTTTTAGTTGCTCTCCTGCTGAAGGCTTTGATATTGAGACTGAATTCGTTGCAGCACAGAGTTATCAACCGCTTCTTTGGCGATGCGAATTGCATTAAAAATCGAAGGCGCTTGGGAACTGCCGTGACCGATTATACAAATTCCCGCTACGCCTAAAAGCAAACCGCCGCCATGTTCGGCGTGGTCTACTCGCTGTTTAATCCGCTTCAGGTTTGGTTTTAAAATTGCCGAGCCGATTTGACCGCGCAATCCTTGGGGTAACTCTTCGCGCAAAATTTGCAAGACGATATCCCCGACTGCTTCGGCGAATTTTAACAAGACATTGCCGACAAAGCCATCACAGACTATCACATCAAAGCGACCGGAGAGTACATCGCGTCCTTCAGCGTTGCCAATAAAAGAAATTTGCGAATTTTCCCGCAGCATTTGGTTAGCGCGGACGGCTGCATCATTTCCCTTAGAGTCTTCTTCGCCGATATTTAACAAACCTACTTTCGGGTTCGGTGTCCCCAAAACATACTCACTATAAATCGACCCCATAACCGCAAACTGGTCTAAAAATTTCGGACGACAGTCTACATTGGCACCGACATCAAGTATTAATACTGGCTTACTGGCTATTAAGGTAGGAAACACGGCGCCAATTGCCGGACGGTCAATTCCCGGTAGTCGTCCCAAACGCAATAAAGCAGCTGCCATTGCCGCACCAGAATGACCGGCACTAACTACACCATCTGCTTTTTGGTTTTTAACCAAATTCATCGCCACATTGATGGAAGCTTTGGGTTTGCGTCTAATGGCGCTTAAAGGCTCCTCATCCATTGCGATCGCTTCAGTTGCGCTGACTATCTCCACCTGCCCTAAATTTGTTTTTGACGGCAGGGCAGCCTCGATTTGTTGGGGATCGCCTACCAACAATACTTCTATACCTAGTTCTTCTCGTGCCCGCAGTGCGCCGGCGACGATTTCCCCAGGTGCGTGATCCCCTCCCATTGCATCAATTGCGATTCTTACGCAAGTCGATCCCATTGCTAAAGCTTATAGAAACCTTACAAATTTTACCAGATGTTAGGGAATGCGGAGTGGGGAATGGGGAATCGGGAGTGGGGAGTGGGGAGTGGGGAGTGGGGAGTGGCGAATGGGGAGTGGGGAGTGGGGAGTGGGGAGTGGGGAGTGGGGAATGGGGAGTGGGGAGTGGGGAGTGGGGGATGGGGAGTGGGGAGTGGGTAAGAATTCGTTCTCTCGTTCCTAGCCTC
>NZ_JTCM02000106.1 GCF_000817785.2 Hassallia byssoidea VB512170
TTTCACGGCAGGTGCTACAACGGGGCGGCACGTTTTGGGGGGAAGCTTCCCCCCAAAAGCTGCCTTGGGAACCCCCGCAACGCACTGCCTCCCCTTTCCCCTTTTCCCCTCTTAAAAAAGCCCATTACCAATTCAGCACTTCTGCACTCAAGTACCAATAAGCTGTTTTACTTCAGTTGGAAATCCGGCGTTGTTGAGAGCCTGAAAAGCGGTTATAGAATCTTGTACCCAAAATTGTCTGCCAAGAAGGACAGCTTGACGAGAATTTACGGCTTGTATAATACCTATCACTGGCACTTTTGCTTTTTCTCTGTCTCCTGAGTGTTCTTTCAAAATTGTTCTGACGCGATTAAGTTCTTGGATATCTGCTATTTGTTGAGAAGTTAATTCCAGCATCACCAGTTGTACTGTTTCTACTTGTTCGGCATCTTCAAGAATAAATTGAGGTTTATCGTCTTTTCGCTCTATTTTACCCCAAATAATTAAGCGTGAATCAACTTGAAGTAGTGAACTTATGCGCTCATAATATTTGGGAAAGACTACCGCTTCCGATTGTGCAGTTAAATCTTCTATTTGCAAAATCGCCATCGGTTCGCCTTTTTTTGTCATTACCTTTTTCACCCCATTTAGCATGACAACCGCACAAAGCATAATTCCTTCTTTTTGTTCACTAAATTGCGTCAGGTTAATAGGAGCCAGGTATCGCGCTGTTTGCTGTATAGATTTCAGCGGATGGTCAGATACATAAAAACCTAAAAGTTCCTTTTCTTTGCGTAACTTTTCCGGTTGGGGTAAATCAGGAACAGGATTTGCTTTCGGGGCATCAAAAGCTTTGCTTGCTTTATTATTAGCTGTATTATTGTTAGAAATTCCATCTAATAAATCAAAGAGATTTCCTTGACCGCTAGCTCTATCTCTGGCCCGAGATTGTGCCCAATCATATACTAATTCCAGGTCTTTGATTAACTGGTGGCGGTTAGATTCAATTTTATCAAAAGCTCCGCAGTAAATTAGCGACTCTAAAGCGCGACGGTTAACAGCACGCAGATCCACGCGATCGCAAAAATCATCCAGAGATTGAAACGATCCTCCTTCATTCCTCGCTTCTAATATACACGCGATCGCATTCTGTCCCACATTACGCACTGCACTAAATCCAAACAAAATCTTTCCCGCAAGCGGCGTAAAATCCACTTTACTAACGTTAATATCTGGTGGTTCTATATCAATATCCAAACTCGTACAGCTAGCAATATACTTCTGCACCTTATCTGTGTCACCACTGTTAGCCGTTAACAGTGCCGCCATATACTCTAATTTATAATTAGCTTTTAAATATGCAGTTTGATAAGTTACATAAGCATACGCCGTCGAGTGAGACTTATTAAAGCAATTAGAAGCGATTAAATTATCTTTAATTACAAAATTATGGTCGGAACTCACGCCAATATCATAGACATTTTGCGTTCCTAAAGATTTGCGTGTAATAATTTTAACCATATAACTGGGGACTGGGGATTAGGGACTAGGGACTGGGGATTAGGGACTAAGGAAGAAGAGATTTTTTACCTAACTTCGCGCCTCTTAACTCCTAACTTCTATTAAAGGATGCAATTTGAATACCGATTGACTTATATTCTATAAACTAATTCAACGTTCTCTGTTTTCTATTTCCCCAATCCCCAATCCCCAGTCCCCAGTACCAATAATTGTCAAACTGTACTAAAATATAAGATTTGAGTCACAAAGGAAGCAATGCATGGCATCGATCCGCGAGTTGCACACACAGCTAATTAAAAAAGAACGCTCTGCCGTTGAAATTACCCAAGAAGCTTTAGACCGAATTCAAGCGTTAGAGCCAAAATTGCACAGTTTCTTACATGTGACAGCAGAACGGGCGCTAGAGCAAGCGCGGGAAGTGGATGCCAAAATTGCCGCCGGTGAAGAAATAGGGATGCTGGCGGGGATTCCCATAGGCATTAAAGACAATATGTGTACCAAGGGTATTCCCACCACTTGCGCCTCTCGGATTCTAGAAAATTTTGTGCCGCCTTATGAATCAACTGTGACGCAAAAACTAGCGGATGCAGATGCAGTGATGGTGGGTAAAACCAATTTGGATGAATTTGCAATGGGGGGTTCTACAGAAACCTCCGCTTATCATCTCACCGCTAATCCTTGGGATTTATCGCGGGTTCCTGGTGGTTCTTCTGGAGGTTCAGCAGCGGCAGTAGCAGCCGAAGAATGTGTAGTTTCTATCGGTTCTGATACTGGTGGTTCGATTCGCCAACCAGCATCTTTTTGCGGTGTTGTCGGGATGAAACCAACTTACGGACTCGTTTCGCGTTACGGGTTGGTGGCTTTCGCTTCATCTTTGGATCAAATCGGACCATTTGGACGCAGCGTTGAAGATACAGCAATATTATTGCAGGCGATCGCCGGTCACGATCCCAAAGATTCCACCAGTCTGAAAGTTGAAATCCCCAACTACGCTGCCAGCTTAAAACCAGACCTCAAAGCCAAAGGTAAGCTGAGAATTGGTATCATTAAAGAAACTTTTGGCGAAGGCTTAGATTCACAAGTTGAACAAGCTGTAAATAAAGCGATCGAGCAACTACAACATTTAGGAGCCGAAATTGATGTAGTTTCCTGTCCTCGGTTCCGCTACGGCTTACCTAGCTACTACATCATCGCCCCATGTGAAGCCTCAGCAAACCTAGCTCGTTACGATGGCGTTAAGTACGGCTTACGCGCTCCAGATGCCGACAATCTGCTGTCAATGTACACTCGTACTCGTGCCACTGGTTTTGGTGCTGAAGTCAAACGCCGAATTATGATTGGCACTTATGCCCTTTCTGCTGGCTATTATGATGCTTTTTATCTGAAAGCGCAAAAAGTCCGCACCCTGATTAAAGAAGACTTTGAAAACGCTTTTCAGCAATTTGATGTGTTAGTGTGTCCCACTGCTCCCAGTACAGCTTTCAAAGCCGCCGAAAAAACTACCGATCCCTTGAGCATGTACTTAGTTGACTTGATGACCATTCCCGTAAATCTTGCTGGTTTACCAGGTTTAAGTGTGCCCTGTGGTTTCGATAACAATGGTTTACCAATTGGATTACAGCTAATTAGCAATGTGCTGCGAGAAGACCAACTATTTCAAGTAGCTTATGCTTACGAGCAATCAACTAATTGGCATTTAAATAAGCCAACATTAAGTTAGTTATTGGGCATTGGGCATAGGTTTGGCTGTGCGTTGGACGGGTTCCCCGGCTTGAAGCACCTGCCGTCATTGGGCATTGGGCATAGGTTTGGCTGTGCGTTGGACGGGTTCCCCGGCTTGAAGCACCTGCCGTCATTGGGCAATGGTAATTCTTCCTTGTCCCCTTGTCTCCTTGTCCCTATGCCTCCTTGTCCCCATGCCCCTACACTAAAACTGGACAAAACGGGACAGCCTTGTTTAATAGATCCTCGACACCCCACGACAACCTCGGATGAAGGCTGTCCCGTTTTGTCTGATTTTTTGGAACCCCATGCCCCATGCCCTATTCCCGATTGACTATTGACCATTAACTTCTGGGGTGAAAGTAACTTCCTTGATTGCGCCAACATTTCCTAAAATTTGGGGTTCCTTTTTATTCGCAGTTACTAATACAGCACCTGCATTACCAGAGCGTATAGTTAACTGTTTTTTTGCTGTCCAGGTTTTTCGCTCTCCCTTTTCTAAATTTCCCTCAAATGCAGTCTTACCATCCTCTTTTACTTGTAACCATGATTTGTCTTGAAGTTCCAAAGTTACTTCAACTGTTGAATTTGCGTCGGGGTTTGGAGATGCTGTGGAAGTTGGCGTAGATGCGATCGATGAAGGTAATGTTTTTGGTTTGGCTGATGATGGGATAGGTGCTGTTTTTTGTTTGGCTACAATTGAGGAGTTTTGTTTCTGACTAACTGGCTGAGTTGGACGACGCGGATTGAGTATATAAAACAATCCAAAAGAAGCTGCTGCTAATAAGAGGATATAAGGTACTGCCAGAGGTATGTATAGATTTGGTTTTTTCTCTACATTGCTACTATCATTTTCCGAGTCAAAAAGGAAAAAATTAATCGCAAAAGAACGTGCTAAAGAAGTACCATCTAACCCTAAAATATCTCCATAGCGACGAATAAATCCTTGCACATAAATAGGTTCGGGCAAATCTTCAAATCGCCCTTCTTCTAAAGCTTCTAAAAAAGTTTGTCGAATCAAAGTTTTAGCAGCTATTTCTTCTACACGGATGGATTTTTCTTGTCGAACTTGCCCTAAATATGCACCTATTTCCTTGAGTTGCTCTTGTTGAGGCTCATTGAAAAGTGTCACAGCCTTCTCCTGATATCCACTCATTATTCTTCTTAAAGAGAGAAAGTACTTAAACAAATGTATACAATCTTACTTATGTTGTAAACTTATTAAAAATAAGTTGCATTATAAGAAAATCATAATCTTAACATATTAATGCATCCAGTTAGACAATGACTATTGTATTTATAAATACCTTTCAAAATATAAAATAGCGTACATGGAAAGAAAAAAACGGAAACTTATAATACAAATGTTATTCAAATTACTATTTTGCCTGGGAGTAGTTGCGGCGATCGCCTACTGTACTATTTGCTTATATCTTTATTTTCAGCAACCTCGGTTCATTTTCTTTCCTTCTTCTGTTATCGAAAGGACACCAGAATCTTTTGGGCTTCCTTACGAGAAAGTTTGGCTACCCGTACCAGCCACATTTGGTAAGGTGGAACACATCCACGGTTGGTGGATAAAAGCAAACCAACTCAACCCCAAGGTGTTGCTGTATTTGCACGGTAACGGTATCAATATTGGTGCAAATGTAGCTCATGCTAAACGGTTTCATCAACTAGGATTTTCGGTCTTGCTGATTGATTATCGCGGTTATGGTCGCAGTGAAGGCAGTTTTCCCAACGAAATGCGGGTTTATCAAGATGCTGCTACAGCTTGGAATTACTTGGTGCAGCAGCGACAAATTCCCCAAAAAGAAATTTATATCTATGGACATTCTCTAGGAGGAGCAATAGCCATTGATTTGGCAGTTAAACACCCAGAAGCTGCCGGTTTGATTGTGGAAAGCTCTTTTACCTCGATTCAGCAGTTAGTAACTGCCAGGAACATGTTTTCCGTGTTTCCCGTCAATTTGATTCTGACACAGCGGTTTGAATCGATTAAAAAAGTACCACGCTTGAAAATGCCAGTTTTATTCATTCACGGCACAGCTGATTCAACTGTACCGGCTTTCATGAGTAAAAATCTGTATGCTGCTGCACCTGAACCGAAAAAACTAATTTTGGTTCCCGGTGCAGAACATAACAACACAGCAGATGTTGCCGGCTTGCAATATCTGCGATGGGTGCAGTCTTTTGTCGAAAAAGTGCAAGCTCTTAAATAAGAGGGGGAGCAGGGGGCACTTTGCAGGGGGACAAGGGGAGGACACTTCCGTGCGGGGGTGGAGGAGTAAGGAACGTGTCCGTGGACAAGGGGGACAAGGAGGAGCAGGGGAGGAATTACCCATTGCCCATTGCCCAATGCCCATTGCCCAATCTCATTCTATCTTTAGATAGATACATATTTAACTTTAATGTAACAACTTTACTTAGAAAAAATTTATGATTTCAAATTAGCAGTTCATCATAATACTTAAATTAAAGTAACAAGAAGAACAGTATTTGTCAATAAATACTTTCGTACTTAGATGCAATATTTAGAGGTGAGCATCTGCTGTTTTTCGCGACTGGCTCAATACTGAGAGAAAACTCTAGTCTTGAAAGCGTAAGGCTTTAAAAGACTAAATAAATCATGAGCATAGCAAAAATTTTTACAGCTTTGTTGATGACGGTAGAAAATTGATACTTAACCGTCCGGATTGGGTATGAAAGCATCGAAGAAATTACACATGTAAAACCACTTTTTGAGCGATTGGCAGAGGCTTAAAATATGACTACCACACCTGTATATTTATTAACAATTCCGGGAAATTCTTCTATTCAAATTTCTCAAGATGATTTGCGATCGCTTCTAGGTCAAATAGAAACGAAATTGCACCGCAGTAAAGTTTATCGCAATGCTTTGGCTACGTTACAAAATTTGCTAGGTCCTTCATCTGAAGAAGCTAAGGTGTTGTTTAAAGCTATTAGCCGAGAAGCGATCGCTTTGTCATTTCAGCAATTTACAACACAGGAACCAAAAGTTACAGATAATCAAGAAAAGCTAACTGCTGCACCATCTACTGAATCAGAAAATAACGACTTATCGCAGTGCTTAAGTACTGTTAAATTAAACACAAACAATCACAAGACAAATACTCATGAAGAAAATTTGCGTTCGCAAAGCGTGCCGTTCGCGGAGCGTCTCCGCCAGGAGAAGGTATCGCCTGATAAGGTAGCCGATAATTCCGTGAAAGCTAAAGAAGATAAAAAGAACGCCAAAAAACCAACGCATTGGCTCAAACGTACTAAAAAACCTTCCAAAGCGGAAATAGCCAAGCAACTTGCGGCTGAACAACGCATAGAAACTCTGCAAAAAATCGGTCAACAATTACGCCAAGCGCGTGAATCTCAAGGTCTTTCTCTTGAGCAACTTAAGGTTTACACTCACATCCCCATCTATCATATGGAAGCAATAGAGAATGGCAACGTTGAGTTATTGCCAGAAGATGTCTATCTGCGTGGCTTTATCCGCGTGATGGGAAATGCTTTAGGACTCGATGGCACAAGTTTAATTGCTGATTTACCTGCACCTGAGATCGCGAAAGCAATTGTACCCATCAGTTCTAAGCTGAAAAATAGTTCCCCAGGATTGGGATTAAATGTACGTCCCGTGCATTTGTATGTCGGCTATACAGCTTTGGTTGCTGGAGCTGTCGGAGGTTTGTCTATCATGTCTCAGCAAGGAAATGCTGACAGAGCGGTGATTCCAGATGATGCTACGCCATCATCAGCTTCTCAATCATCGCAACGAATGGAACCAACTACTACACCCGGACTTAGGTCTAGTAGTTCTGGTGTCAGTGTCGGCTCTGATATTGCTCCCCCAGAAGCACTTTAAGAGTTGTAGAGACGCGAAATTTCGCGTCTGTACAGGAGTTATCAGGAGCGGAGTTTGGAGTTGGCAAAAGCGGTAGAGACGTTCGGTGTGGAACGTCTGTACGGAAGTTTTGAGTTGTGAGTTATACCAATTATCTATGATGTTATGCTTTATTGCCTTCAGGCTGGAAGCCTGGGGCTACAAGAACCAAGCCCGCGATTAGGCGGGCTAATTTGAGCTTCATCTTTATAGGGAAATGGTATAACTCCTAACTCCTAACTTCTCACTCCTAACTTCTCACTCCTCACTCCTAACTCCTAACTCCTAACTTTTTACTCTTCTTCTGCTAGGATGCTGTAAATTTCGCGTTTGACTCGGTTGAGAATTTCGCGTACTCTGGTGACTTTATCGGCATTGTTATTGCGAGCAACTTGCATTACTGCTGCGCCAACCTGTGCGATCGCTTCTTTCAATTCGATTAGCTGTTCGGGTCTGTTTCCCCTGTCCATCCAATTCGGGCGATCGCCTCTTTCGCTAAGTAATTCTCTCCCAGTCTCAGTAATTGTATATACTTTCCTTCCTTCTATCTGTTCAGAGGTGAGATAACCTCCTTCTTCAAGTAGTTGCAAAGTGGGATAAACTGAGCCTGGGCTTGGTTTCCAGAAGCCACCGTAACGCGCTTCTAATTCTTTAATCAATTCGTATCCATGTCGGGGTTCCTCTGCAAGTAACTCCAGCAAGATGTATTTAATATCACCACGCGGAGTCCGTCGTTCATCTCCCCAATCTCGTCTTTTACCGCGACCGTGGTGATGATGCCGTCCTTTTGGTGGCATATCGTCGTATCCAGATTCAAAAAAGTGGCGGTGTCTATGAAGTCCTAAAAACATGCAAGTTTTCTCTCAATGTGCTTGTAATTTCATTATAGACATATCGCGATATATCGTTAATATAACTTAATGATTGGGGAAGGGGGCAAGATGCGATCGCTTCAGCCATCTAGAGTGCTAATTTTTAGTAAGAATATTTATGATTACCAATTGGTAACACCATGCATTCGGAAAAGTTATCGATTTCCTTACCACTGTCTTTGGTGCAGTTTGTTGAGAATTACAAAGTTGCCAAAGGGTGCAAATCTCGCTCTCAGGTGATTGAGGTAGCGTTAGAATTGTTGCGACTTCGGGAACTAGAAGACGCTTACCGCGACGCATCTAAGGAAGTTGATGCAGATTGGGATGTGACGGTTGCAGATGGCTTGACAGATAAAACGTGGTGAAATTTCCAAGATATTGAAACCTATGAGTCTGATAACTGTAGGTCGCTAGAACTATCACAAGCCGTTTTGAGAGGAGAGGAACCACTATTCCCCCTTGCCTGAAAACCAGTTTTAGTCCTTCTCTAGACCTGCCAGTAGCTTGAGTAGCAGCAAATAAAGTTGCTCCTGTTCCTGCTCATTTAAACCAGAAAGCAGCTGGCGCTCATTCTCCACATGTTGCGGAATCAGTTCATCGATGAGGTCATATCCCTTCTGAGTCAGACGCACTAACCAACACCGTCGATCGTTCGTGGCATCATACCGCTCGACTAAACCCCGTGCTTCCAAACGATCAACGCGATTGGTGATAGAAGCTGGTGTTACCAGGACAAATTGCGCTAGTTGAGAAAGGGTCATCCCCTCCGACGGCGAAGAACGGCGCAGAGTAGCGAGGACTCCAAACGTTGCCGTGTTCAAGTCATACCGGGCAAAGAGCTTTTCAGTCGCCTTTTCGAGTTCTAGGGCTGAACGAAGCACTGCTAGCACTCGCACCATCGGGCGTGGATCGATTTCCGGTCGCGTTACTTTCCAGTCGAGCGCTACTTGTCTAATCGTATCTGCTTTGTTCATCGCTATTGAGTGAGTTGCTTACGACTGAGTGATCTGGAACTGTTCAAACACCCAAGAACAACACTCTAGCAATTTAAAAGAGTGAGTAGAGCGACGAGTTCAATCATTGATATTTTAGCGCTCAATATTCCTTTAGTTATATTTTAAACATTAAATAGTTTAACGTCTAAATATTTAATGATATAGTTTGATTGACAATAGTAGCTACTCTTGAAGAGGTTATATTTTATGACTGAGAAGCAAGCCATCAATGGCATTGTTGAATCCGTGCTATATGTCGAGAACTTGGCACACTCGGTTGAGTTCTACGAAGACTTATTCGGATTTGAGAAAGAGATCGCGGATGAGATGATCTGTGTGCTCCGGGTGCCCAACCGACAAGCCCTCATCCTGTTCCCCAAAAGCATCGCTCAAGAGCCGGGTCGGGCAACGTCTCCCGTCGGTACGGTAGAAGGGGTGATTCCTCCTCATGGTGGGAGTGGTCGCTTGCATGTGGCATTCTCAATTGCGGCATCTGACCTTGAGTTTTGGGAACAAAGGCTGGCTTCTAGAGGTATCCCGATCAACAGCAAGGTTCATTGGGAACGGGGCGGTTGGAGCCTGTATTTCAGAGACCCGGATGAGCACCTCCTTGAATTGATCACTCCAGGTCTGTGGACATTCTATTAATGCCGACAAAGCGCGAAACCCAAGCTCTGCTCAAAGTGGATGTTTTGTCCTGAAAAAGTTTTTATGGCACAACTGTATTGGAAGTACGTATGGATAAGCTAACTGGAAAATTAAAACTTGCCTTCGACGACATAGGAACAGGCGAACCTGCCTTACTCTTGCTTCCTGGATGGTGCGCTGACCGGGGGATCTTGGCAGCACTTGCGGAAGTCGAAAGCAAAAAGCGAAGAGTTATCAATGTCGATTTACTGGGACATAACGCATCACAGCGTCCAGAGGGAGACTTTGGCAGTGAAGATATGATCTGTGAAACTATTAAGCTTGTAGATTTACTTAACATAAATGAATTTGTCACAGTCTCGGTAGCACACGCAGGATGGATAGCGACTGAACTAAGGCGTAGGCTGGTTCATCGCGTTCCAAAGATGGTCTTTCTGGAGTGGATTATTATTGAGCCGCCTCAGATATTCTTTGAGACCTTAGATAAAATGCAAAAGCCGGATCAATGGAAAAGTGCGCGTGACGCGCTATTCACAGGTTGGTCGTTAGGTGTTCCCAACCTCGCCAAACCCTTCGATGAGTTTATGACGAATTACGACTTCGACATGTGGTCACGCGCTGGTCGAGAAATAGGCAGGTCATACAGAGAATTTGGCAGTGCTTTGCGCTTTCTTGAAACACTTGCTCCAGCTCCTCAAGTACTCAATATTTACTCCCCAACGCAAATGAAGAACCTTTATTCCCAACCGGATGACACCAAGTATCTTGAAGCACAGCAAGTTTTTGCAAACAAACACCACTGGTATCACATTTATAGATCGACATCAAAGAGCCATCTGCCTTCTGTCGAAGTCACGCAGGAAGTCGCAGACGCAATCGAAAGCTTCCTTTCCGGTTCTACATCATAATTTTCATCCGCGAACAGCAAAAAAGCCGAATTTGCGTGGATGGCTAAGTCAAAACCAAATTATCGCGATGCACGACGGTTTCAGCACCGACATAACCTAAAATCGTGGAAATTTCCCGCGAATGATACCCGCGAATCTTTTGTAGTTCGTCGCTGCTGTAGTTCACCAGTCCTCTAGCGATTTCGTTACCGCTGCTGTCGCACAATTGCACGGCTTCTTGAGTATCAAACTGACCTTCTACTGTTTTTATACCAGCCGCTAACAACGATTTACCACCTTGAGAAATTGCGGCGATCGCTCCCGCATCTAAATACAATTTTCCCGCCGGCACAAGACCATAAGCTATCCAACGTTTGCGGGCACTCGTTGGTTCTGGTTGCGGTGTAAAGTGAGTACCAATTAACTCACCTTGTAATATGTTTTCTATATTTCTCGGATATTTCCCCTGAGTAATTACGGTGCGAACACCCGCTGTAGTGGCAATTCTGGCAGCGGAAATTTTTGTCACCATCCCCCCAGTACCCCATTGAGAACCTTGAGTACCTGTTTGCACTTGTAATTTATTTAATTCTTCGATGCTATCAACTAAAGCGATCGCACTCGCATCCGGTACAGAACGGGGATCGGCAGTATAAAGGCGATCGACATCAGTTAACAAAAACAACCAATCTGCTTTAACTAAACTGGCAACTAAGGCTGATAAAGTGTCATTATCACCAAATTTCAATTCTTCTACAGCTACGGTGTCATTCTCATTCACCACCGGAATTACCCCTAATTCCAGTAATTCCTTGAAGGTGTTGAGGATATTTAGATAACGGCTGCGCTGTACTAAATCGCTGCGAGTAAGCAAAACTTGAGCAATTGGCTGTTGCAAAGTAGTAAATAAATCATCGTAGACGCGCATCAATCTACCTTGTCCAACTGCGGCTACAGCTTGTTTGAGAGCGATCGCTTTCGGACGTTCGGTTAAACCCAACCGCGCACAACCCACCCCCACAGCACCAGAGGAAACCAAAATTACGCGATGTCCTTCACGTCGCAACTGTGAAAGAGTTTCTGCCACGCTAGCAATGGTGGAAAGCGCTAGTAGTCCGGTTTCTGGTTGGGTGAGACTGGAAGTTCCAATTTTTACGACTATCGTTAGAGGCATCTTGAGATTTTAGATTTTGCGAAAAGTTTGAGCGGAGGTTTCCTCCGATCAAAGCGCATTCTCGACGGATTTTGGATTTTGGATTGAATCTAAAATCTAAAATCCAAAATCCAAAATTGTAAAGCGCCAATCCTTCTATAAGTGAAGGTTGACGCTTTACAAATATACTTATTTTGTATGGACTTGGATCTATATTTGGCTGATCCCCTGTTATTAATACTAATAATCTTCGATTTTTGCAGCGATCCCCACTTTCTTAATTATTTCTTTAGATTTACTTTCCTGACAATTCATCAACCTTTGTAACGCTTTGTAACTCTTTGTTTTTTAGGCGTAATAGTGGCTCCTAAGATTTCTGATACTAAAACTTCAAAGTTGCGTATGGGATGCGATCGCAAGACGGCATCTGGATGGACAATTGGTTCAACTAGAATGGTGAACATCCCTAAGCGATTACCAGCTAACACATCTGTGAACAAGCGATCGCCTACCATTGCCACTTGCTGCACTGGTAAATTCATCTCTCTGAGTGCAGCTCTAATCTTGCGTCGCGAGGGTTTGGCAGCGCCCAAATAGTAAGGTAAATTCAGAGAACGAGCAATTCCACCGATGCGGGCTTCACTTAAGTTATTGCTTACCAACCAAAGTGATGTAAAAGGGCGAATTTGCGCTACCCATTGTTGCAGTTCTGGTGAGGCTGTTCCAACTCTCACGGGAACCAAAGTTTCATCTACATCCAACACCAGCCCTTTAAGTTGATATTTTTGGATAATGTCTGGTGTGAGGTTCAACACTGAACCTTCCAAAATCAAATCAGGCTGTAAGAGTTTGTTCCAAGTCATAGTCAACAGTCAAGGGTCAATAGTCAAGGGTCAACAGTCAAGGGTCAACAGTCAAGACTCAATAATCAAGGAGCAACAGTTAAGGGTCAAGCATCAATCCACTCTGGACTATTGACTATTGACTATTGACTATTGACTAATTCGTTCTTGGCGGATTTTAGCAACAGCTGCCAAGTGTTCTTTTAGGGTACGGGTGAACACATGAGTGCCATCGTAACGTGCTACAAAATACAAGTAATCGGTTTTTTCCGGATTTAGAGTTGCTGATAAAGAAGCCAAACCAGGTGCAGCAATGGGTCCTGGTGGTAAGCCTTGATTGAGATAAGTGTTGTAAGGAGACGCAATTTTTACTTGCGCGAAAGTCAGTGGTTTATCTGCTGTTTGCCGGATTCCCAAAGCGTATTCGACTGTGGGATCGCTTTCTAGACGCATTCCTTTTTGCAACCTGGAGGTGAAAACGCCAGCAATACGCGATCGCTCACTTGGCACTGCCGCCTCTTTTTCTACGATACTAGCAAGAGTTACCCACTGCTTCAGGTTGAGATTAGTTTTATTTCGTTGTTTTTGATACACTGGCAAAGCAACTTGCTCAAATTGCTTCAGCATCTGTTTAACTAAAGCTTGTGCCGTAATTTCCCCGCTGGCTATTTTGTAAGTGTCTGGGTATAAAAAACCTTCCAAATTCGGTAAATCGGCAGGTATCCAGGGAAACTGTTGGCGGTCAATTTGATTTGCGGCAGCGATAAACTCTTGAGCGGGAAAAAAGCCTTTTGCTTGAAAGTAAGCTGCCATTTGCCGCAGTGACCAACCTTCGGGGATGGTGAAGCTGGCTTGCACTACGTCGCCAAGCCAGATTTTTTCAGCGATCGCGGATAATGGCTGTGAGGGTGACAATTCGTAAGTTCCGGCTTTGAAGTCACCTTTGGGATTTTGCCAAGCTAAATATCGTGCCCATAAATTCCAGGCAAACTGAGAACGAATCAAACCTGCTTTTTCTAAGTTGCGTCCAATTTGCTGCGCTGCGGTTCCTGAGGGAATCTGAATTTGTAGCAATTTGGCTTGAGTTGGTTGGGTTGGGGCAGTTGCCCAACTCCACCACGCCAAAGAACGCCAAGTTGCAATTACTAAAGTTAATGGCAGCAGACTCCAAATTAATGAGCGCTGCCAAAATTTTTGCTGAACTTTCATGTTTGTTGCCATGAAATAATTAAAAATCAAAAATCAAATTAATTCTTAATTTTTAATTTTAATTATTCAACTTCATTAAACAAATGTTCTTCTAGCAGTGGTTGGACTTTGCGAAACTCTTCTGGAGAGAGTAATTCAGGTGTACCGGTTTCCGAAATCCGTGCAAAAAACAGCAGTGGATCGAGGGGGGTATAAATTGCGTACTCCTGCTCTTGATAGTAGAAGCTAGCTAGAAGCTGTAATTGCTCTGGCTCTAAATCTTCGTCTTCATCTTCAATTTCTAAAGTAAAGAGTTCTGACTCTTCGACAGGGGGCAACTCACCTGCCACGGTGAGAGCGTAAGCAGTATTTTTGAGTTGCAAATTTTGCTCAGATAGTACAGCTTGAGCCGTAGCAAAAATTTCGTCAATCGTCGCATCATCTTCTACGAGAATGGCTTCTTCTTCCTCGCCGTCACCTTGCCAAGCAAAAATTTCCACAGGTGAGTCAACAGGAAGAAGTAAAACATACTCTTGCTCATCTACAGAGAGCGAATGCTCAATGTAACAAGAGAGCGATCGCTCTTTGTCATCCGTCAAAGTGATCGAACCGGCATGAGCGTTGTCATTTTCTTCAGGAAATGGTGAGGAAAACATAGCCGAGGTGTGGAGCTTTATAATTCCCAGCCACTGTAGAAATCGCTTAACTATCAAATAGCTTTCGCAGTATATCAAGTGCTGGCTAACAGACTTCAGAATATCACGTTCAAAGTATCAATACTCAAGGGCTGCCCTACTGCCTTGTCAAGTGCTTACGCCTAACATCCAACCATTGTTGCAAAATCAAACATGCTGCCAACCGATCAATTAAGCCTTTATTGCGCGATGGAGAGCGGTTTTGGGCGATTAACATTTGCTCTGCCTGATATGAAGTTAATCGTTCATCTACATATTCCACAGGCAATTTGAGAGCTTTAGACAACTTGACGGCAAACTTTTGTATTTGTCGCGCCTGAGACCCCAAAGAACCATCCATAGAATAAGGTAAACCGACTACCAGAACATTTACTTCGCGCTCATTTACCAGTTGTCGTATTTTTTCTATATCTTCTTGCAAATATTTACGTTCTATGGTAATGATGCCACTAGCAATCAAACCAGTGCGATCGCATCCTGCCACACCAATACGCTTGCTACCAACATCTAAGCCTAAAGCCGAGATGGGGGGCTTTGGGGTCCCCACGAAGTGGGGTTGGGGGGAAGGGGGGAGGGGGAGACAAGGAGAGGGGGAGACAAAAAGAGGGGGGGATGGGGAGAAAGAATTATTCTCATTGTCTCCCTTGTCCCCAAGTCTCCTTGTCTCCTTGTCTCCTTGTCTCCAAGTCTCTTCAACTTCCCCAAACTCACTCCGGCTTTGCATCTGTTGATTCCGGCTTCGAGGGTGGTTCTACGTTAGAGTTGTTGCGTGAAAAAGAAATCGATTCACCAGAAGGATTTATTTTTATTCTCTCTGGCAATTGCGGCTTTCTTGGTTGCTCCCATGACATCCCACCCGGTATGGGTTTGCGTGCGGGTTGCAATCCTTGGAGTACTTCTGGCAGTTGAATTCCTTCTAGAGAGACAAATTTAGACTCACGAACTTTATGCCAGACTGAGCGCGACATAATTAAAGTGTGTTCTCGACGACTGGCGCCGATTTGCTCTAAATACTCTTCTCCTTCTGGTTGATAGTCGGCGGAAACCAACTGCAACGGTTGTTTGGGCACATCCTGAGCGATGCGAGCCAACTGAGACAGCAACTCTGGATACAGCCAAGTGTATGCTGGGTGAACAGTCAGTGTGGCTACGTGGGGTTGTTGACCTTTACGAAAGAGTGAAAGTTGAAAATAACCGATCGCTGCTTTGCGTTGCGGTTCAAATAAATAGCCGCTGACTACTTCAGTTTTGCTTACCCACTGCTTCACCGCGTCAATTAAAGCGCCGAACAAACTCGTTTTAAAATCTTGGGTTTGGCGATCAAATACTTGTCGCACCAAAGGCGGCATTGAAGCCGTATCTAATTGATACAATAACTGGGCATCGGCATTGCTCACCGGCAATAAATTTGGCAAATCTGGTTCTGAAGATGCCAATTCTTCCAGCAACTCTGGTGCAATTTCCCAGTAAGTCATTTCTGCCAGACGCTGAAATCCATTTTGCCGATAAAGTGCTAGCGCTTCTTTATCATTGATATTGACTTCGAGTATCCAAGTCCGAGCTTCTAAAATGGACTCAAAGCAATGACGCAGAAGTTGTGAGCCAATTCCTTGTTTATCGGCAGTGCGATCGAGCATCACTCGTTCCACACGCCAAGTACTGCGCGTGCGGTTAAACGGTGACACTTGAATCATACCCAGAAGTGTCCGCCCTTGCTCTGCTACATAAGCACAAAGGCGATATTTCAGCGGGTTGGGAAACAAACTCAAAAATTTGAGAAACCCATACCACCGGCGCAGCCATTGCATTTGGTTTATGGCAAAATTAGCTTGCTTGGGGGTGTGTTCCGCGAATGATTCTTGAGATAGGCGTTCTAATCCGTCCAAGTCCCGGTGTTGTACTGGTCGGATAACTACGCTAAGATTTCGAGGAATTAATGAAGTCATTTTGATTCGAGCCGCCATTCAGCCTTAACTAACTGCTTTTGGTGAGGCAGTTGGCGGCGAAGCGATTCGTCCCGTCAAACTGCCGTTCCCCGGAGGGGTTCAAAGTAGAGTACCCGGAGGGTAAGGAAAGTAATGCAATTATCTTAACGGCTTTCTACTTGTTGCCGTAGTTCCAATTCCGAGTGATTTTCGTAACTTTATACTTAAAAAGCAGACTTGATGGAGACACCAACAAGGGTTTACCCAACAAAGTCTGCTTTTATTTTATGTTAATTTTGCTTAATTTTTGTATCTTCTACAGCGCTTGGCGAGAAATAAGCTTTTCAAAATTGGCTTGAGTTTGATGAAGTAGTTCTTCCCGACTGTCTTCGAGCTTTTGCTTAAGGGTTGGAACCAGATTGCGAGCTTGCAAAGCCATGTGAAGCTGTAGGTGGGCAACGTATTCGCTGAAATCTTCTTGCACTGGGGTTGTGCTCGTTAATAAATTTGATTCCATTGCCACTGTGTTCTCCTTTATCTGTGTCGTCTCTTTACATCATCAAAAGTTATCACGTTGTTTTGGTTATCTTTTTATTTCGCAATGAAGTTTAACGGTTTTGAGGCACAACGCGATCGCGATTGGCGCGTTTTCACTTTTGGGGCTAACAAGAAAAATCAGAATTTATCTAAGTATTTACATTTAATTAAAATAAGTATAAATATTGAGTAATTAATAGGACTTTTATACGTAAGCACTCGTGTGTGCTTACGTGCGAAAAATATCTTTCTTCAACTGCACCGAGAGTATCCTAAATGCTTGAGTTTATTTTTAAACGCAAAGTGGCGCAGAGGTATACGCAGAGGTTCGCAAAGTGGAATAGTCGAGCTATTTGTGCGAGTGAAAAAATTGGGATGCTCTGATTAAGAATGCGATCGCTCAAGCATGGAGATGGAGGAGTGCTGTTTCATGCGATCGCGCGATCGCACCCTCGGTATTTAATATAATAAGCAAGCGATCGCTCTATTACGAACATTATCTTACTTTCTAACTCCAAATCCGACCGCGACGAAAAGGCTTATCTGGCTCAGATTGTTCAGATTTCTTCTTTGCCATTTCTTGCCACCAAAATCCATAGTCTTCAAGTCCAGTTGCCAAGAGATGATTCTTAATCTCCTCTGTTTTCTGTTGATTTTGGGAGGTTTTTTGCTCCTCAGTTTTGTTTTGTGGAACTTGGCTTGAGTTGGTGGTTTTCTTTTCTTTAGTCATAGTTTTGGTTACTCCTAATTCTAAATTAGATTCGGTACTAGTCAATGGCACTTCAGACTGCACCCAGTTAGCACCCTTAAGAATTCCGTGATTGACATTGCTTGCTGTACTAAAATCATTCCTGAGTGAGGTTGTTCTTGAGTCAAAAAAGCTGTGTGTAAACTATAGAAATCCCGAATATTAGAACTATACAAAACACGACCTTGCGACCTTGCCCAAATTAATTGTTCTTCGTCAGGATATCTCAATCGATTTGCACTGAGAGTTGTAATTACATCTACACCCCGGTTTTGCAAAGCCAGCATTAGAGAACGTCCGGTAGAATCCTCATCCATGTATAAGCAAATCTGGCTCATCCTAGCTTTCCAGCTTTATGTAATGCTTCTATGCGATCGCATAGATGCTTCTTGCTGGGCAATGTCAGCATCAATTTCTTCCCGATTGATATGATAATACGTCAAGGCTGCATAAACCTGTCCCAAGGTTAGATGACCAATTTGATCGGCAATTTATTCTGCACTGTAACCTTGCTTATACCAGATAGCAATTCGTCGCACTGTTACACCAGTCCCAGCAATTAGAGGACAGCCTCCATGAATTCCAGGATGACTGTCGATGAGAGTACCAATATAAGTCACAGTATTTGACATAGCGTTAAATAACTTTTACTTTGTTGCTTATTTTAACAATAAATATGTGAAACCAAGAGTTGGTAAAATTAATAATGTCAGTAATTCGCCATTACCCTTGAAAATTATGATATCTGCTGACGCAACTTCTGAACTTTTGACAATTTTGCCTTTAGAAAATGGCGACAAGCTCACTCGTCATGAATTTGAGCGACGCTACCATGCTATGCCTAATCTGAAGAAAGCAGAATTGATTGAAGGAGTTGTTTACTTGGCTTCCCGTGTACGAGCAAAAAAACACGGTAAACCCCATAGTCACATTATGACTTGGTTAGGCACATACGAAGCCGCTACGCCAGGAGTGGAAACACTGGATAATACAACTGTACGTCTCGATGCCGATAACGAACCACAACCAGATGGGTTATTGAGAATAGAACAAAAAGGGCGATCGCGAATTACTGAAGATGATTATGTTGAAGGTGCGCCAGAATTAATAGTAGAAATTGCTGCTTCTACTGCTTCCTATGATTTGCATGAAAAATTGAAAGTTTATCGTCGCAATCAAGTACAGGAATATTTAGTTTGGCGAGTTTATGACCGTCAATTTGATTGGTTTAGGTTACAAGAAGGCGAGTATATCCAAATTGAACCTAACACAGATGATATAGTTTGCTCTCAAGTTTTTCCGGGGTTATGGCTAACAAAGTCAGCATTATTATCAGGAGATTTAGCGAAAGTATTAGCCGTTTTGCAGCAGGGATTATCTACACCGGAACATCAAACTTTTGTGGAGAAATTATCTAGTTAGCACAAGTTACCATCCACACCAAAATTCCTAGTATGAAATCAACAGGAGGGAGGGGATAATCTGTGAAATCAATTGTGACAGTTTGCTCTGTTAATTCCAGAAATCGCCAAGCAGTACCATTGGTGACACTACCATAAATAGTAGAAATAGGTTGATTATTCATTTCATTAAATTTCTGAGCCGCAATCATTTCCGCTATGCACTGTCCAATACCTGAATTCAAATCTGCCTTTTTTGCCTCAATAATCACAACGGCTGGGGCTTCAATTTCTAACTGTTATGATGAACGACAGAGAAGAAAATCACAGACTCCACTCAATCCATAAGCAGGATCTACAGTAAAATCTACACCAGAGAATAAACTAATTTTTCTTTGTAAAATCTTGCGTACTTCTAGTAAAACCGGACTAATGATTAACTCCGAACGTGCTTTTTCACTTTTTGTCGCTATGGCTAATGGTAAGCTTTCTTCTAAAAAAGCGGTAAGAGTAGCACTAGCAGCAATTAATTTGATTTCTGGCAGAAATCTTTCACCTTCAACGGTATTTATGCCAAAGGTTTGTTTGATTTTTCTCAGGGTAAAATCACTGTAGGGCATAGGTTATTATTTACAACGATTCCGTAAAATTAATATTAAAATTAACCAACTGCAAAACCTGTATATTGCCTCACCAAAGGTTCATGAAATGCTAAAACAATATCTTCTTTGGGAACTCCTAACTTAACTAAATCATTGGCAATGCCAATCTCAGTTCCATCATGCTGTATCCAAATTTTATTATCTTTTATATCCAGATGCAAAACACAGCCATAAGTCCGCCGTCGATTTTTCCAGCCTACGTATACCAATTGATAATGGTAATTAACCAGATCGCAAATGACTTGTTTTTCAATTTCACGATTTGCCGAACCCCGATGGGCATATTCCGTCAATAATTGTTGGATATAAACTCGATATTTATCTAATTTTTCCATGATACAATCTCCTCATTTCTCGGCTCGTAAACAATTAGTTTAAGTTGAGAACGCTGAAGAACAGTTTGGATAAATGGTAAGCTAAAGAAGCTTTGATAGGTTCCTTTCATGAACAGCCAAGTATAAAACTCGTTCTGGTTCTTGTATTTCTAGAGCAATCTGATAATTGAAGCATTGACCAACTGCCGTATTAAATTGAGAAATATTGGATGTGCCCACAAAACTCTTAATTTCAACCGCTATCTTTTCTACCCCTCTTTCGGCTGCCAAAATTCGATCTGCACCTAGATCGATATACATTTCAACACCACCTATTTCAATTTATAGAGGATCTTCTGTAATCACCCAACCTTCTTTTTCTAAGCCATTTTTAACCGCATCATGGAAAACATCTTTCGCAGGCATTAACTTAAAATTTAGTCTTTTTTACCCATCATTATAGCAATATCCACCATGCCAGACCTTACTGATATTCCCGGAATCCCTGAACTTTGGACGCGCACATTAGGCGACTCTCGCATTAAAATTGCCATTTTAGACGGTCCCGCCGACTTAGAACGCGCCTGTTTTGTTGGGGCAAATTATACGCAAATTAAACCCTATTGGACACAAGATATTGAACTGAATGACGAATATTTTTATTACCTTAAATTAGCGACAGAATTTAACCAACAGCAAAAAGCGAAAAAAGAAGAATCAGACCACGACAAAGACGAAGCGAAAAAAGAAAGAGAAGCATTCTTCGAGCAGTTTCCTCAAGACATTCGATTTCGGGCGTTGCACCAATCAAAATATGAATCATGCGATCGCTTCAAGAAAAGCGGGCGCACAGCACCCGCAGCGCCACTGAGCCATTCTTCAGATAATGTATTACTAAGCGAATTGAGTATTTAAGCATTTCTTCGGATGCGCGAATAACAAAAAGTTTTTCGATGTAGTCGAGCACTCCGGATGTCTTAAACGGCTATTTTCTCCTTCAACTCTTGTCATATATGTTTTGCTCACTATGTGGTCTTCATTACTAATAAAACAAGGATAGACTGCGAAGCCTCGTGTTATATAGAAAAAGACAGCGCCAACAGCTTATAACCAACCACAAATGTTTAAAACTTTCTGAACTTCTGTCTTTTAAAAACCAAGCTATAATTCCTGGTATGCTATGATTAACCGCTGTCCAAAGCCAAATTTTGTTTTTTTTTACCAATGAAAGTTTCACTTTTCACAACCTCTGTAACTTCTGGTATATCATTTCTCTCAGGCGTATCTGGTAAAGCACTACCAAGTTCTCTGACCCAATTTATAACAGTGGTATGATGTACTTTTTTGACTCTTTCTATTGCACGAAAACCAGAACCGTTCACGTACATTTCTAGACATTCACTTTTAATATTTTCTGTATACCCTCTCCAATCGTAAGATTCAATGAATTGACGTTTGCAACTAACACATATGTAATGAGCGCTTACCACGTTGCCTTCCATTCCTGCGGATATGAGTTGACGCACACCTTGGGCATTTCATAGCGATCGCTCTAATTCATATTTCTATTCTGCAACGCCCGATTTCGCATTGATCTAAGCAGTCATGCCACGCACATTTCTAGCACCATCTTAGGTCAACACGCCACACCTGCCCCTGGCATTGCACCCAATTGCACAGCAATTAATATTCCCATTTCTTTCGATAACGATAACTTTATCTCACCCGTCAACCTCACCCACGCTATTAACACTGCTTTGACATGGGGAGCAAATATTATCCACATTGCCGCTTGTCACCCCACCCAAACAGGTGTAGCCCCAGATTTATTTGCCCGTGCAGTGAAACAATGCCAAGATAATAACATTTTAATTGTGGCTCCAGGTGGAAATGATAAAGGTGAATGTTGGTGTATTCCTGCTATTATTCCCGGTGTGTTGACTGTGGGTGCAATGCGCGATGACGGACAGCCGTTTAAATTTAGCAATTACGGCGGAGACTATCAAAATAAAGGTGTGATGGCAAATGGGGAAAATATCTTAGGTGCAACACCAGGAACAGATGAACCCAAGGACGTGAACCTGGACAAAAATGGACAGGCTTCATCTTGCAGGTTCGTTGGGCATCGCGGATCTTTAAAACAAGCCTGTCAATGAGTGAAAG
>NZ_JTCM02000107.1 GCF_000817785.2 Hassallia byssoidea VB512170
GTTCTCTTAGACGCGAAGCGCGAACATCCGAGTAATTGGTTGGGTGTTGCGGATCTTTAAAACAATGTGTCCTAATTTGTCGTGGGTTGTTGCAGGGCTTCATTCTTAGATAAATTCAAGTTCGCAAACAAGGTAATCAAAAGTTTGGTTTACCACCATGCCCAAGCGACCAAAACAAATAATATTTTCATGGTGTTGTAGTCAAGGTGTATCGTTGAGCGTATTGGCTGATGACTAGATTTGGTGTCTGGTGAAAAGCCATTCGACACACAGCAAGATGACCGTTAGTCCCGAAACTGCTTGTGGGATTACATCAGTCGTCTGGCGATCGGTCAGCACAGTAAAGATGCACGACACAATTGTGACGGCAATGATCAGCCCTGGTGCGATCGCAGTCAGTTTCTGTCTCCAACCGGGTTGCTCGCGAAGTCTCCTCTGACTGTTGAGAACGGCTTGATGCCAAAATCGAAAGGTACTGAGGAGCGCAAAAAGGTACAACAGTCCGGCGTTGACGAGCAGAGTTTTTTTAAGGCTTGGAGTCGAGTCAGGTTGCTTAAAAGCGATCGCGGTTAGGCAAATTGCTGCTGCTAGATACAGTAGCGTAAACACACTAAAGCGTCTCATAGCTCTCTCCCATTGTGAGAATTGATTTGAGTAATCATGGTTGCAACCACCAACAGCAAAGCCTTTTGGGTCAAGTGAGTTCCTCGAAGTCTATGTAATTCTAGCTGAAGAAACAAATCCTCCCCAAGTGTCGCTTAACAAAGTACGCTGAACTTTAATTTACTTATGTCTAGCTAGTTAATTAGTAATCGCTGGTTACTCTCGCTCCCTACCTCACTCAGGGAACGATAAATCAAGTAAGTATTTTCACTAATACATTACTGTAGCCTGTGGTTGACGTTGTGCTGCCAAGGCGATCGCCTGTGGTAAAATTCGATGTTCCTCAACTTGAATTCTGGCGTGAAGCGTTTCTGATGTATCATCAGGCAATACTGGCACCGCAGCTTGCATTAAAATTGCACCGCTATCCATTTCTAAACACACCAAATGCACCGTACAGCCAGCAATTTTCACACCAGCCGCAAGAGCTTGTTCTACGGCATTAATTCCTTTAAAACTGGGCAACAAACTCGGATGAATATTGATAATCTTATCAGGAAAGGCATCAATTAAAATCGGTGTCACCAATCGCATCCAACCTGCCATAATCACCCATTCTACATCATATTGCCGCAAAGTTTGGACAATTTCCCTATCAAATTCTTCGCGGTTTTTGTATTTGCGGTGGTCTAAAAATACAGATGGTACGCTCCAATTTTCAGCGCGTACTGCTGCTTTCGCTGAGGAATTATTGTAAATCAAAACTTTAATTTGAGCCGCAAGTTCTTTATTTTTAATTGCTTCGGCAACAGCTTCAAAATTGCTGCCATTTCCAGAAGCCATGATTCCCAATTTTAAAGGTGCTGACATCAGCTTTTTGGGAAAAATATTGGGTGATATCAAGCTGGGGGGAACTGAATTCATACTCATGCTTTATTAACGTAGAAGACTGGAACCAGCAGGACATTGAATTTGTCCCCCTTCCTTACTAGGGATAAATTTTAGCATTACTGGTGGTATTTTTGAAAGACTATTAGTTTCACAAATTCCAGCAATTGTCAAGTTTTCGCCGTTAACTTTAGTTACAAATACAGCACTAGTATAGCTTTTGCTTTCCGGACTTTTGGCAGTAGCTGTCATCATCACCCTGGAAGTTGATTTGCCTTGAGGTAAAATTCGGTATTGGTAACTTTCAGTTTCTGGCTTAATACCAATAGCTAGTTGCTCAATTGTTGTCGCAAACTTATTGTTTTCTAAATAATAAGCTTGTTGTGCGCGGTTCATGGCGGTAATAATTTGTTTACCTTCCACTGCTGTCTGACTGCTAGCTTGATTTTCTGGTTCACCATTGAAAACTTGCACATTTTCTGGCAAAGTCGTCGCATCAGAAATCTTTTCAAATATCATTGCATTAGCAGAAAAAGCTTTTGGTCTGGGTTGTCCCGGATTAGTACCATGTAATTGCAATCGCATTTTACCATCAGCAAGAAACTCAAAAATTGTTAATACAGGTTCTGTACTACTTGGTATTGTCACATCCAAGTGCATCGGTTTGAAAGTCGGATTAATGCGATACTGAAATTCTAAAGCAACAGGAGTATTCGAGTTAGATGGTAGCGAGAATAATTTTCCTTGTGGGGTGAAAATAAAAATTAACGTTTCTGAGGATGAAGGATCTTTAGCTTTCCATTGCCCTAATAATTTCTGGTTAACATTTGTGGTGTTACCAGGTTGAGATTGACGCGGTAACGGTGTAATTTGGTTTTGAGCTAATACTGTTGTGTTGAGTGTAGCGAGTAGCCCGATAATTATGCTATTGGTCAGCAATTGAAGAGTGTGCCGTTTGTTAATTTTTAGTAGGTTTGGATACATTATGCTTACATACTAGTTGAATAACAGGATCTTAAACTCTTGTGAATTGATCCGCTACTCAGCAAACAGCCAACTAAAATATTGTCCTCTTTACGTAGTGAGCGGTTTACCGCTCATACTTTCAATTTTAAGGGCTTCAGCCCTTACTACAAATTATTTATACACATTTACTTAACAAGTTTTTATGACATTACCACGATCGCGTCAATTTTTAGATAACGATACAGTAGCCGCCTGGATTTTTCTTACCCCAGCATTGATTTTACTATTCATCTTTCTTCTTTACCCGATCGCCTATTTATTTTTCCTCAGCTTCACTGCTGGTAGTTTCACTTCCACAGGTCTTCATTGGGTAGGATTGAAAAATTACTTGCGTTTGTTAATCAACCCGGATTTTTGGCAAGTTCTAAATAACACGTCTTATTTCGCGATCGCCAGCGTCATTCCCAGTATAATTATTCCTTTAGGATTGGCGGCGTTATTAAATCGCAACTTGCCATTGCGAGGAATTCTCCGAAGTGTTTATTTTCTCCCCTCAATTATCTCTTTAGTTGCGGCTGGTTTAGGATTTCGCTGGTTATTTCAAACCGATGGACCAGTTAACGCAGCTTTAAATTTGTTTGGTGTTTCTCCTATTGCTTGGTTGGGAGATACATTTTGGGCAATGCCGGTACTGATTTTATTAAGTATTTGGAAACAACTTGGTTTCAATATGGTGGTATTTTTGGCAGGGTTGCAAGCGATTCCTCCCAGTCGTTACGAAGCAGCAGAACTTGATGGGGCAAATGCTTGGCAGCAATTTTGGTATATTACTTTACCAGGATTGCGACCGACTTTAATATTTGCGATCGTTACTACTGTGATTTTCACATTGCGGAGTTTTGAGCAAGTTTATGTAATTACAGGTGGTGGTCCATTGAATTCTACCAATTTATTAGTTTATTACATATACCAAGAAGCATTTGGTCAATTTGATTTTGGTTACGCAGCAGCGGCAGCGACAGTATTGTTAGCAGTGACGCTGGTATTAGTTTACTTGCAATTGCGAACTTGGGGCGAGGATTGAGGGGGAGGGGGGGAGTGGGGGAGTGGGGAGATGGGGGGACAAGGGGCGACGGGTGTGGGGACAAGGGGACAAGGGGACAAGGGGGACAAGAAGATAATTAACTCCCAACTCCTAACTCCTAACTCCTAACTACTAACTACTAACTACTAACTACTAACTCTTGTTAGTCAATTTGGTAACAGCAGCAATTAGCTGTGCTGGTTCGACTGGTTTGGGGACATGATATGAGAAGCCGGCTGAAATTGCTTGTTGGCGATCGTATTCTCCAGCATAAGCTGTCAGAGCGATCGCCGGAATCTCTCCTCCTTGTTCTGGCAACCATTTTCTCACTTGTTTAATCAGCATGTAGCCGTCCATTTCCGGCATTCCAATATCACTTAATAAAACATCTAATTTCGACTTTGCCAAGATTTGCAGTGCTGACAGCGCTGAAGAAACTGCTATCACTTCGGCTTTCTCTTGTTGCAAGACGAAGGTGATAAAGTCTCGCGAATCAGCATCATCATCTACAATCAGTATTTTGATTCCTTCCAAATTAGGTGAATTAAGTTCCGCTTCTGATGTAAAATCACTACAAGTTGAATCTGTTGTTGACAACAATGGCAGCTTAACTGTAAATGTTGCTCCCTGTCCTTCGCCGAGACTTTCTACAAAGACTGTACCACCGTGGAGTTCTACTAACTGTCGCACGATCGCTAATCCTAATCCCAATCCACCAAATTTTCTCGTAGTGGCACTATCTGCTTGGCGGAAGTAATCAAACACATGAGGTAAAAACTCAGGACTAATACCTTTACCTGTATCGCTAACTGTAATTTTCGTATAGGAATTGGGCATGGGGCATTGGGCATTGGGCATTGGGCTTTTCGCCTTTTCCCATTGCCCATTGCCCATTGCCCATTGCCCATTGCCCATTTCCATCGACAATCGCACCTCTACCCGTCCGCCATTGGGTGTGAACTTAACAGCGTTGGAAAGCAAATTCCAAATCACTTGTTGCAAGCGACCTGCATCACCTGCGACTTGCCCCACATTCGGGTCGAAAATCGTCACAATTGAAATCGATTTCGCTTCTGCTGCTAAACGTACTGTCTCTAAAGCTGCTAAAATAATTGATGCTGGACTTACTTTGTCTACATTTAAAGTTAGTTTGCCGCGTAAAATTCGCGAGACATCCAGCAAGTCTTCAATCAGTTGTGCCTGTAATTTAGCATTGCGCTCAATTGTTGCTAAAGCTTCAGCGGTCTTTGTTTCATCAAACTTGCGGGTTCGCAGTAGCTTAGACCAACCGAGAATCGGGTTTAGTGGGGTGCGTAATTCGTGAGAAAGGACGGCGAGAAATTCATCTTTGATGCGGTTTGCCGATTCAGCTTGAGTACGTGCTAGTTGTTCGGCTTCGTACAAGCGAGTATTTTCAATTGCTACAGATGCCATCTGTGCCAATTGTACCAAGATGGCTTCATCTTCTATTGTAAACTCGCCTGCGTCGTATTTATCAGATAATTGAA
Organism: Hassallia byssoidea VB512170; assembly: GCF_000817785.2. Taxonomy (GTDB): domain Bacteria; phylum Cyanobacteriota; class Cyanobacteriia; order Cyanobacteriales; family Nostocaceae; genus Hassallia; species Hassallia carrinoi. The sequence goes on from NZ_JTCM02000107.1 coordinate 5,050, forward strand.
TCAGTCCAATATTGCTACCATCCCGTGCTGTCAGGGGTGCAGCCAGCCAACCGCGCATAGGTGGATGTTTTGCGGCTTCTGTACCAAATCCTTGCCACTGGGGATGAAGTTCTAGTTCTGCTTGAGTCATGCGGATGGGACGATTTGTGTGACAAACGCAGGCATAAATGCCTGAGCCATCGGTTGGTTGTTTATAATCGCGCCAGGGAGCATATTTATCTGAAAGTGAGACTGCGCTGATAGCTTGCGCCCAATTATTATCAAGCGTCATGCTGGTGACTGATTGATGTGCGCCGATGATGAAACGCGATCGCTCGGTAATTACTTGCAGAACTTCTTCAATAGAAAGTGCTGAATTTATCGTTAATGCTGCCTCAGTCAACCCACGCAGTTGACCGGCATATTGTTGCGATCGCACGAGCATTTCTTCTCGTTCGGCTTCAGCTTGTTTGCGTTGCATAGCTTGCCGATAGGCATCGCTAATGTCAATACACGAGCCTATATAACCGAGAAAATTACCTGATGATGTAAAACGCGGCACGCCGTTATCTAAAATCCACCGATACTCGCCGTCATAACGTTGCAGCCGATACTCCATACTAAATTTTTTACGGGCATCAAAGGCATTTATATAAATATCTATACAGTACTGCAAATCTTCTGGATGCACTTTTTCCGCCCAACCATTACCCATTTCTTGCTCAATTGTCCGCCCTGTAAACTCCAGCCAGGTTTTGTTACAATAGTTACGAAGCTTGCTAGTATCAGACATCCAAATTAAATTAGGAGATGCATCCGCCATTTCCCGGAATCGTTTCTCACTTTCCCGTAATGCGGCTTCCATACCTTTGCGTTCGGTTACATCCAAAACTAGTGATAGCACTGAAACCAGCTTGCCGGATTCATCGAATAAAGTCGAGCTATACCACTCACAATAAACAATTGAATTATCTTTAGTATAATTACGATTGTAACAAATATTACTAACGTTTATTCCTTCAGTTAGTTGAGTCACCGCGTCTGTAACAACTTCTAAATCTTCCGTAAAGACAAACTGCCAGTCTTGGAAATTTTTACCGATTACTTCTGATGCTTGCCAGCCAAAAATTCGTTCAGCTTCCGCTGACCAACGAGAGACACGAAATTCACGATCCCACTCAATCACTGCCAAAGGTGAGTTTTCTACATGAAAGTTTAACCTTTGCAGGGCATTTTGCAATGATGTTTCCGCAGCCTTACGAGTAGTAATATCGCGGAAATAAATACCTATTCCCTCTTGAGATGGATAAGCATGAATTTCCAACCACATCATGAATGGTTCGTACAGTACCTCAAAATGTACCGGAATTTGCTCTGCTAAAGCTTGACGATATTTTTGCTCAATTATTGTACCAACTGACCAAGACCACATTTCCCAGTGCGTCTTACCAATAATTTCCTCTGGCTGCATATTGTTGAGTCTTGCTGTCTGTTGGTTCACATAAGTGATCCTAAATTCGCGATCCAGAGCAACAAAAGCATCGGTCATGTTTTCCAGAACGTTCGTTAAATGCTCGTTGGCATCTTGCAGCACTTGCTTCATGCTCTGGCGCATTTTACTCAATTTTATGGTAGCCTCGACACGCGCCAGCAGTTCACGAGCAGAGAAAGGTTTAACTAAGTAATCGTCAGCGCCGAATTCTAACCCCTCAATTCGCGACTCTTCCCCAGCACGGGCAGACAGCAAGATAATCGGTATCTCTTTGGTGAGTGGATCTTGCCGCAGTTGCCGCAACAACTCAAAACCATCGAGTCCTGGCATCATAATATCAGTTAAAACTAAATCAAAAGGCTGTTGCCGAATAGCGTCTAAAGCAGCGAATCCATCTCCTACCGCTTCTACCTGATAATTTTGCTGAAGCATACGCTTAACATAATCGCGCATATCTGCATTATCATCGACAAGGAGAATACGGGATATTGGGGATTGGGCATAGGGCATTGGGCATTGGGCATTGGGAATTAGGGAAAAATTCCTCTCAAGAGCTTTCTGCTCCCAGCTCCCTGCCACGCCAGATGCTCCACTTGGGGAAACCCCAAGACCGCACTGGCTTCCCTGCCCCCTGCTCCCAGCTCCCTGCCACGCCAGATGCTCCACTTGGGGAAACCCCAAGACCGCACTGGCTCCCCTTCTCCCTGCTCCCTGCTCCCTGTCCCCAGTCCCTTCTGCTGGCAACCAGCGCAATGCTTCTTCAACGTAAGAAGCAGCCCCGACTGCGGTTGATGCTAATGTATTAATTGCACCAACGTTAACGCTTGGTAAGTGAGCGTATCCTGTGGGAATAGATACTACAAAGCTGGTTCCCTGGTCAATAATGCTACTTACACTGATTGTGCCGCCGTGTAGTTTGACTAATTCGCAGACTAACGATAAACCAATTCCAGACCCTTCAAAACTACGCCCCTTCGCACCTTGTACTCGGTGGAAACGCTCAAATAAATGGGGTATTTCTGATTCGGGGATGCCTGTGCCGGTATCGCTTATTTCTAACTCGACGTGATTTTGGCACTCGCGCAATGTTACGGTTATCTCTCCTTGGAAGGTAAACTTAAAGGCGTTGGAGAGCAGATTTAGAACAATCTTTTCCCACATCTGCCGGTCTACGTACACTGATGATCGCAGAGGTGGACATTGTACTATTAAGCGCATATCCGCAGCTTCAATTACTGAGCGAAACAAGCTAGCTAGTTCGGCAGTGAAGGCGGAAATATCAATTAATTCATATACAGCTTGGACTCGTCCTGCTTCAATGCGGGAGAAATCTAGCAGACTGTTTACCAATTTCAGCAAGCGCTGTGAGTTGCGATGTATTAATTGCAATTGTTCTTGGTCTTGTTCAGCAAACTGTTGTAAGCGATCGCGCAATATTTCCTCTAAAGGTGCGATAATTAGCGTTAGCGGCGTGCGAAACTCATGGCTGATGTTACTAAAAAAAGTCGTTTTTGCCCGATCTAATTCAGCTAGCGCTTCCGCTCGTTTTCGTTCTGTTTCATAGGCACGAGCCGACGCGATCGCACTTCCCACATGACCTGCAATCAATTGAAAGAAACCGCTATACTCTTCATCCAAAGCACGTCGCGGATTAATTCCAACTACCAGTAAACCCCCAGGAAGATCGTGATTTGCTTGGGTTATCGGTAATATCAATGCCGAGTCAGCTAAATCTGCATAACTGGAGGCGCCCCAATTATCTACCCGCTCGGGTTCACCTGTCCGCACAACTTTTACCAGCGGGAAGGTGTGTGTATCATCTGACAATAAATCTAAATCTTCTTGGCTTGCTATTTCTTTTGGTGCTAATCCCCCTGCTTTTATCAACTTAGCTTGTTTACCTGCTTCATCCAGCAAATAAATCAAAGCAAAGGGAATATCAGCGGGATTATCTGCTAAAGTTTCCATACTGAGTTCGCAAGCTTCTTCAACAGTCTTCGCTTGGGAAGTTTTTGCAGCTAACTCTCGCAGAGTACGTAACCGTCGTTCGCTCAAAACCCGCTCGGTTGTTTCCGTAACCGCAGTAAAAACACCACCTATACCACCTGTTTCATCTCGGATGGGACTATAAGAAAAAGTGAAGTAGCATTCTTCAAGATAACCATTGCGGTCTATTAGAAGTAACTGATCGTCAGACCAAGTAGCATTGCCCGTAGTCATTACACTTTCGAGCATCGGTCCGATGATATCCCATATTTCTGCCCAACACTCCCGTCCTGCTTGACCTAAAGCTTGCGGATGTTTAGTCGTCCCCAGAATTGGACGGTAAGCATCGTTATAAAGCATGGTCAATTCCTTACCCCACCAAATCAAAATTGGGAATCGAGAGGATAAGCAAATACTCACAGAAGTACGCAAACTCTGATTCCAATGCTTAACAGAACCGATTGGTGTAACTGACCAATCGAGAGTCCGCATCATCAGACTCATTTCCCCATTGCCAGGAAAGATATCCTCTTGCTGATAATCTGGGGATGTCGAGCGATCGCTTTCTAGCTGGTAGTCGGATTCCTTGTCTTGCATTTTCAGGGGTTAAATCAGAGGAGTGGGAATTTTTTGTCCAATATTAACCTACATTTAGGGTAATCTATTCTGGAGATACCGCTTCGGGCGATCGCAACCCTCCATATAAATTTTTGACGAATCGTAGAGACGTTCTAGTAGAACGTCTCTACAATACGTTGATATCAACATATATTGCAAAATCATCCCGTAAAAAAACAACGCCAATTTTTTTACTTATATTTACAAAGAAGTGCTAATCGGTTCGCGTCTTTGCTCTCTAGCTTGCTCTATATTATGTAAAGTATTTAAAGACAAAAAGCCAAAACCGACTTTAGAGGCAAGATCCAGCAACGTAAAAAACATTGTTTCCGTACCTTGAGCAAAAACGTTAAACCCCTCTGTTCCTAAAATCCACACAACTGGATAAAGCGTCCACAACACTAAATGCACAGTCACCAACTTGCGGAATGCTTGCTTTGATTTGGGGTGATTGCGTTCAGCTTCAGTGCGGTACTGATTTAACAACATATAAGCTACTGCAAGATAAGCAGCGCAACTAACAATATACCAGATATAGCTAATAGGTTTAGGCGAAATCGTCGCTACAAAACCAGTAGCAATCATATAGGCATTTGCTCCTAACAAACTACCAGTAATTGGTAAACTAGTTCTGCCTAAAAAAGTCAGATCCAGCAGCAACAGTGGAGTTGACAAAAACCAAGTTACATATCGTACCCAATAAGTAGGGCGATCGTTAATAATATTAACACCTTGTTTAAGTGCCATAGCTAGATAAAGTCCAGCAGCAATCAAGCAAATAAAGAAATTCAGTGTATATAATATTTTCCACTGCTCATTTTTAGCATTATGTGCGCCAAATCCAAAAAAAATTCCACCGAAAGCCATACCAATGACACCAGTCCACAGCCAAGCTTGAATCATATTTAATTTCTCGCTAATATTAATTAATCAAGTAAATTTTCACATCGGAAAGCTTATTTTTAATTTTGCCAGACTTACTCACTTAAACAATACTTCTAAATACATATTTTTGTAGTAAGCGCTTTAGCGCTTAACTTCCCCCAAATCACTCTTCCAAGGAATTTTGACAGTAAAAGTAGTACCAACTCCAACTTTACTTTCTAGCTTAATACTACCACCGTGCAATTCCACACACTTTTTCACCACAGCTAATCCTAAACCAGTCCCCGTTACATCACCGACATTTTCCCCTCTTTGAAAAGCTTGATAAAGTTGTTCCTCTTCTTCTTGACAAATTCCTATTCCTTGGTCTTGTATTTGAAAAATAGCTTGTCCTGATTCAGCCGCAAGTGTGAAATAAATTTGGCTATCATCTGGTGAATACTTAATGGCATTATCAAGTAAATTAGTCACAATCGATCGCAACATTCTTTCATCCATCCAAGCGATTCTTTGAGAACATTCGCTGACAAAAAGTATGTCTTTTTCAGCGCGAGTACTAAACTTGATTTCTTCTAATAGCGAAAAGCAAAAATATTCTAAATCTAAAGGTTGCGGTCTAAATTCTAATTTACCAGCTTCCGCTCTCGTTAAAGTCAGAATATCTGTTAACAATTGTGTCATCGTTTTCGCCGAAGATTGAATTCGATGAAGATTTTTCAGCTTTTTCTCTTCCGACCATTCTTTATTAGAGTTCTCCAAAACTTGCGCGGAAATTAAAATAGTACTTAAAGGAGTGCGAAACTCATGAGAAACCATTGAAAAGAAGCGAATCTTCAATTCATTTAATTCTAGTTCTTTTTCTAAATTTCGCTGAACTTCTTCTGCTCGTTTTCGTTCAGTGATATCTTGTGTAACTACGGCTCGACGATAGACTTTTCCTAACCTATTTTTAATCGGAAAACTGTGTTCCCAAACCCAGCGCACCGAATCATCTGGACGCACAATGCGGTATTCAATCTCAAATTCTTTTTTAATGTTTTTATCAAGGTTAGCAATCACACGAGATTTATCTTCTGGATGAACAGCATCTAGAAATGATTGGGGATTTATATACAAACTCTCACAACTGCGTCCCCAAATTTTTTCATAAGCCGGATTAACATATAAAACTATGTCGGCTTTAGCATCCCTCATCCAAAAAATTTCATTAATATTTTCCGCAATTTGGCGAAACTTTTCTTCACTGGCAGCTAGCGCTGACTGTGCTTGCTTTTGTTGAGTAATATCGCGTGCTAATACTAATCTAGCAGGTCGTCCTTTAAATGTTAATTCATGGGAGGTAATTTCTACATCAATTTCTGTTCCATCCCGCTTTTTGTGTCTCCTAGTTGCGAATCGTTTATCTGCCCAACGTAGCCCAGGAATTCTATCAAGAAGGGCTGGTACTTCTTCGGGTGGACGAATGTCTTTAATTGTCATAGATAAAAATTCGCTTTGTGAGTAGCCATATTGTTTGATAGCTACTTCATTAACAGCTAAAAAATTTAAGTTTTCTAAATCGTAAACCCATAAAGGATGAGGATTAACTTCAAATAAGTTTCGGTATCGTTGTTGACTTTCTCGTAAAGTATCTTCTAATTGCTGGCGAGTACTAATTTGTCGATGTAATAATGAATAGACTATAAATAGTAGGGCAAAGCTAACCCAATAACCAGTTACTTTGGCTACAATTGTGAACCGAAAACTTGCATCTGAACGAGCTTGGTGATGCTGCACTAATGATTGCTCTTCTTTCTCAATTTGGGTAATTATTTGCCAAATTTCATCTTGAATTGTAATGCTTTTATCTGTAAAATCTAATTGAATTGCTGTGTTAGATTTATCTCGTTTGTAAAAGTCAATAGACTGTTTGAGCAAACTTACTTTTTGGGCAATCAAAGGTTTGAGAATATCTAGTCTCTGCTGCTGTGTGGGAGTAACACTAATAGCGCGTTGAGCATCTGTTAATTTAGCTTCAACACTTTGAATTGCCGTGTTGTATGTTTCTAAATAAGAATTGTTTCCGGTAGTAATGTAACTGCGTCTAGCTTTTTCAGCATCTTGCACTGTAGTTAGCACATCTCTAACTTTTTGTATGACTTCGTAGGAATATTCTAATTGTCTTTCTCTCGCGAATAATTTCTCTGTATTTTGATATGAAATAATGTTAACGATCGCAATAATCACCACTGCCAATCCAAACCCGACAGCAATGATTTTTCTTTCCAATGACCATTTCATATGCAATGCTTGTATGGTAAAAAAATGGGTAATGGGGAATGGGTAATGGGGAATGGGGAATGGGGAATGGGGAATGGGGAATGGGGAATGGGGAATGGGGAATGGGGAATGGGGAATGGGGAATGGGTAATGGGGAATCGGTAATGGGGAATGGGGAATGGAAAATGGGGAATGGAAAATGGGTAATGGGTAATGGGGAATTTTATGAGGGGAAAAGGTTTTTGGGTAAAGGGAAAAGGAAGAAAAGAAGTTTTTCTTACCCTTTTCCCTTTCCCCTTTCACGGCAGATGCTCCACTTGGGGAGACCCCAAGACCGCACTGCCTCCCCTTTCCCCCTCCTTGATTACCAATTACCAATTACCAATTAGCAATTACCAATTACCATCTCTGTTAACGTTATTTTGTAATTAATATGCGAATTCTACTTGTTGAAGATAATGCGCGTTTGGCAGAAGCGCTTTTAGAAGCTTTAACTGACCAATTGTATGTGGTAGATGTAGTCAAGGATGGGGAGTTTGCTTGGGATCAGGTTAAGGCGATCGCCTACGATTTGATTTTGTTAGATGTGATGCTTCCTAAGCTAGATGGGATCAGTCTTTGTCAACGCTTGCGTCACCACGGTTATTCTCTACCAATTTTGATGTTAACGGCTCGTGACACCAGTACAGATAAAGTTAATGGCTTAGATGCGGGAGCGGATGACTATGTGGTTAAACCCTTTGATTTACAAGAGTTATTAGCTCGCATCCGCGCTTTATTGCGTCGGGGAAGTTCTGCTTCTCCACCTATTCTGGCATGGGGGAAGTTGCTTCTCAATCCTAGTACCTACGAAGTCACTTATTTAGATGTGCCTTTGCAGCTAACCCCCAAAGAATTTAGTTTGTTGGAACTATTACTTCGCAATGGTCGTCGCGTCCTCAGTCGTGCTGTAATTATTGATAGCCTGTGGAAAAGTGAAAGTCCACCGGAAGAAGATACTGTTAAGGCTCATATTAAAAGTTTGCGTCATAAACTTAGAACTGTAGCCGCTCCGGAAGATTTCATCGAAACGGTTCATGGTTTGGGATATCGTTTGAAGCAATTGTCTTGAAAATTGGGCATTGGGTATCGGGCTAGAGAAAATTTATTTTCATCGCTTTGTTGTATGATGGGTTTTTCTTGGGGATCGATCTGAAATTGGTAATAGCTGTTAAGTATTACAATTTTTTTACATTATCAATCTTTGCTGACTTATGTCAGCTTTTTTTCTTTTTGAAACTACTTGTAGAGCGCATTTGCAGGTATCTTCCCGATTTCTTCCCGATATTTTCTCCATATTTTCTCGATTCTTTCCTCAGCTTATATACTTCTGCGGTGTAACCTCAATATACAGTAACTATCATCACGAACGATTGATATAAGTGACACCCAGAGGTAACGAACATGAGGAATTATGCTGATACACAGGAATTCATTCTAAATCAAATTACACAAAAATCTTTTGAACGAGAAGATTTTAGTGGATGTGACTTGAGCGGAATCGACCTAAGGGCAGTTGACTTAAGTGGAATTAATTTGATAGGAGCAGATTTAAGTGGGGCAAATTTGAGTGGATCTGTGCTTGTTGGGGCAAATCTTAGCGGTGCAAATTTAAGCGGAGCCAATTTGCAGTCAGCTTATTTATATGAAGCTTCATTATGTGAGGCTAATTTGAAGAATGCTGATTTAACGCGAGCCAACTTGTGTGGTGCATTTTTGTGGCGGGTAAATTTGGCAAAAAGTAAGCTTTGGGGAGCATCGTTGTGCGGTGCAGATTTGAGCGAAGCTAATTTGAGTGAAGCTAACTTGATTGAAGCATCATTAATTGAAGCAAACTTAATGAGAGCAAATTTAATCAAAGCCAAGCTATGTGGCGCGATTTTGCTCGAAGCTAATTTAAAGAAAGCCGATTTAACCAGTGCAAATTTAACCAGTGCAAACTTAACCGAGGCAAACTTAAGTGGAGCCAACCTTTGGGAGGCAAACTTAATTCATGCCAAGCTATGGGATGCTATTATGCCTGATGGAACGATTCAATACCCTCAAATCACGTTTTGTTAATGAGTGATGAAGTCATTAGTCATTTATTATTGTCGTATTTTGGACTCATAACTAATGACTAATAACTAATAATTAAAACTCACGTTGGGAAAAGAGAAAGATAGCGATCGCTAACAAAATGACGCTGTAAAGCAAGGCATAGCCAGCATTCGTAATTAGTGCCATTGAGTCAGGTAGCGCTGCAACACCATAAACAGCATCATTTTTTAAATCTAATCGAGATAAATCAGGCAAGATAAGATACAAGCCTTGAGTCAGGCTTTCAATACTCTTGTTGTTTCCCAAACGACCAAGTTTTACTAAATCTTGAGTAATGTTCCCGATTAAATAGACTGCAAATGTTAAAGCAGTCGCTAACAGGGAACTAGTAAACACACCTAAGGCAATAGCTACAGCGGTAATTAAGGCTAGTTGCAAGAATAAGAAAATGACAGCAATTAAAATGCTTGCTGTGGAATGAGGAACATTTCCAAACTGCAAAAATGCTAAATAAATCGCTGTCATAGCTGCAATAAGTGCAGCTAGTACTGTTAATAACCCGAAATATTTACCAGTGATAAATTCACTGTGGCTGACTGGTTTGGTAATTAACACTAAAACAGTGCGTTTCTCAATTTCTTTGTTAACTAGTCCTGTACCCACAAATATGGCAACAATTAAGCCGAGGATATTCATTACTGCTAGACCAAAGTCTAAAAACATTTTATCTTCCGTCGAAGCAGCAAATTCAGGAAGTAAGCGGATGGCGACGGCGAGTATTACCGTATAAAAACCGATAATATAGAGAATGCGATCGCGTACCACTTCCCGAAACACATTCGTAGCTAGCACAAAAATTCTGCCCAAATTCATCGCTATTCAGTTGTTAGTGGATAGTGGTTAGTGGATAGTGGTTAATTGTTAGTGGATAGTGGTTAGTTAATAAAAAGTATCACTAACTTTCCCCCTTGTCCCCCTTGTCCCCCTTGTCCCCCCTGTCCCCCTGTCCCCTTGTCCCCCTGTCCCCCTCTCCCCTTGTCCCCCTGTCTTACTGCTGCGCTGGAGGTGAGCCGGCAATAAATTTAGGAAGGCGATCGCATTCAATTTCTGCTACGGTGGCTTTATCTGGTTTGCTCACGTTGGCAATGCTTGAGTTTGCCCTGGCTGCGATTGGGTCAACCCGACAAGACTTTTTCAGGTAAAATCCGCGTGGGTTAGAACTCGGACCTGTCCAAATACTCAACAAATCTAATGTATACCCAGATTTGGTATTAACTACACGTGGTCTAACAACCCACAATTCTTTCTCTTCATATTTTGCTAAGTTTCTTTCTATAACTCGTCTACCCAAATTTCCTACTTGTTGATCCGCATTTATTAGCCATCTTTCCACTTGCGACCAAGGTCTTCCTGCTATTTGTTCTTCTACTAATGGCTGAAGTTTATCGAGAATCACCACGCCATTTGTCGGTATTTTCTCTGGGGATTCTGTTCTAATCACAAATGTACTTTGCTTAAAATTATCTGCCTGCAAACTCGGATATTGTCTTAACCAATTATCCATAACAAAGTAAAACTGAATCCAGCAACTTAGTATCATACAACTGGCAACCATGACTATTAGTCTTTGGCGAATTTCTGGCTTAGGAATTTGTGTTTGCACATCAGTACCGCTTCCTTCAAAAAATTCGGGAATTGCTGTAATTAATGCTGAAATCGTTGGCCAAAGCACGATTGTTCGTGGTGTAATTACATCTTCCCCTTGTCCAAAAGCAAAAACACTGACTAAAAATCCCGTTATTACTGCCCCTACTGGCATAAATGTACCGGGAATTCTTAAAGGATCGTCAGTGGTATACCAAGATGTTCCAGCAATTAAAAATAACCAGCCGAAAAATGAAATTACATCTTTTATATAACCTACAGCCAATGATGAGGCGAACCAAGAAAAAATACTCAAATAAATTAATGTTTGCCAAGAGTAAGCTTTGGGCGGAACCAACAACCTTCTTACTCGCTCATAAACTCCTTCGAGAAATTTAAATACGCCAAATAAATCTTTTAAAAACAAGAAATTCATCTTTCACTCCTCTTAATTACTCTTTGAGATTTACCTTTTACTTACTCTTTATTTATCATTTAAGCAAACAAGTAAATAAAATTGCTCTTGACTAGTTGATTTGTTTTACATTCAACATTTTTTAATTAATGAAATGATGTTTTATTTTGCCAACAGACTTATCTAGAGCGAATCAACAAAATTATGGCAATTGCACTATAACTAAGTGAATTTGCTATTAGTATAGTAGTCACTAAATTTGTATTTTGCAATTTAGCTTTGCTAGCACGCCGGAAATTGCGACGTGGATATGGTTGAAGTTCTAATTCATTTTTGATTGGTTCAGCTAATGATAGCAAAACAAGCTTTAGTAGAAAGTATTTCAGCAAGAAAGTAGCGAAGAAAATTATAAAAGCAACCAAAATCATTAAGGACTGGACATTATTAGTCCGAAATTGATTAAAAAAGACATAATTGATTAGTTGTGATTTTAAATTAACTGGTAAAACTGGCTCGATAAAGAAAAAAGTTATCCAACCAATCACAGCAGTAAATAGATTGATACAGATGGCATAAAAAATGCTAGTTTTTTTGTCAAATCTTAACCTAGCATTCAAAACATATCCTTCTATGGGTATGGCTACCAATAAAAATAAAAAGTCAAACAAAATGGCACCAAGCGGAAAAGTTGTCGGAAGTTCAGGAAGTTCAAACATAAAAGGGTGAGCGCGTTGCGGGTTGACTTGAGAGAGTAAACTAGTGAGATTGAGAATGATGGGGAAAATTATCTCATTCTTCCAGTCTTTTACCATCTTTTTGTTCTTTTGGTTATGGCAAAAGCAAAACTTTACCAAATTGGGGAATGGGGAATGGGGAGATGGGGGGCACATGCGTCCCCACGAAGTGGGGTTGGGGGGAAGGGGGGACAATTTCTTTCTATTACCTATTACCTATTACCTATGCCCAATGCCCTATGCCCATTGCCCAATGCCCAATGCCCAATGCCCAATCCCTAGCCGATAGTGCAAAACGTTCGGTAAGATGAAATACTGCCACGTTACAGCTTTTGGCTCTTATGACAAGGAACGGCGTAGGTATTCGCACGGCGCAAGTGCGTTCTCAACGGCTCACTGGTCAAATTCACGTTTATGATGGCGTGGGGAAAGGTAAATCCCAAGCTGCTTTAGGGGTGGTTTTGCGATCGATTGGCTTGGGGATAAATACACCCAGCAATTCCAACCGAGTTTTACTGCTGCGGTTTTTAAAGGGACCAGAACGTGATTATGACGAGGATGGGGCGATCGCAGCTTTACAGCGCGGTTTCCCTCATTTAATTGACCAAGTTCGCACTGGTCGTGCCGAATTTTTTGGTCACGACGAAATCACTGCTTTTGACCGAGATGAGGCAGCGCGAGGTTGGGATGTGGCAAAAGGAGCGATCGCCAGCGGTTTATATTCGGTTGTCGTTTTTGATGAAATTAACCCCGTTCTGGATTTGGGTTTGCTGGATGTGGATGAGGTGGTGCAAACTCTCAAAGCCAAACCCCAAGAGTTGGAAATTATTGCTACCGGACGCGCAGCACCGCAAAAGTTGCTCGACATTGCCGATCTGCACTCGGAAATGAAACCCCAACATCACCCAACCGCAAAAGCACTGTTAATAGATGGTATTGAAATTTACACTGGTGCAGGCAAAGGTAAGTCTACCAGCGCTTTGGGTAAAGCGTTGAAAGCCATTGGTAGAGGTATAAATCATCCTGGCTCTACTCGCGTATTGATTATGCAGTGGCTTAAAGGTGGTAGTGGCTACACAGAAGATGCTGCGATCGCCGCTTTGCAGCAGTCATATCCAGAGGTGGTAGATCACCAACGCTGCGGACGAGATGCGATCGTCTGGCGCAATTCTCGACAAGAATTAGACTATTTGGAAGCCGAACGCGGTTGGGAAATCGCAAAATGTGCGATCGCTTCGGGACTCTATAAAACCATTATCCTTGATGAACTAAATCCCACCGTTGACTTGGAACTACTCCCAGTTGAACCAATTGTTCAAGCTTTGCTTCGTAAACCCCGCGATACAGAAGTTATTATCACCGGTCGCTGCCAAAATCAACCCGCATACTTTGACTTGGCAAGCGTTCACTCTGAGGTATACTGCCACAAACACTATGCCAATCAAGGCGTAGAACTCAAACGTGGGGTAGATTTTTAAATTGGTTATTGGTTAGTTGATAGTTGATAGTTGATAGTGGTTAGGAGTTAGGAGTTAGGAGTTAGGAGTTAGGAGTTAGGAGTTAGGAGTAGGAGTTAGGAGAATAATCAGCAACTATCAACCATCAACTATCAACTATCAACTATCAACTATCAACCATCAGCTATCAACCATCAACTATCAACTTACAACTATCAACTTACAACTATCAACCAACAACTATCAACTATCGACTAACAATTAACAATGGACACTAATACACTCGACTTAATAACAGCAGGATTGGCGATCGCCTTACTTTTAGGCGGGTTTTTGATGATGTTTACTACCATCTTCACTACCAAACGCAAGTAATTTAGGCGTTTCTCATAATAATGTCTTGATTCTAGAAAGCAATTCTTCAAAATCCACGGGTTTGCGAATAAAATCGTTTGCCCCAACTGATAATCCCTCGTTGATATCTACTTGATCGAATGCTGTAATCAATACTATAGGTATGTGAGATAACTGTTGATTTTGTCGAATTCGTTGCGTTACTTCACACCCGTTCATATCCGGCATCATCACATCCAGCAATACCAAATTCGCAGGGCAGTTTTGAAGAGCTGTCAATGCAGCTCTACCAGAATCAGCTGTCTCTACCTCATATCCCTCGGCTTCTAAAAGTGTCTGAAGCAAAAATAAATTATCTGGCAAATCATCTACAACCAAGATACGACGGGAGTTAGAGGTTTTTATGTAATGCATTTTAACTGGAGTTTTTTTTGTATTGCAATACACATAATTTCTTCTTAAAAAGCTAGTTACACCATCCGTTAGATAGATTTTTAGAAAAAATGCCAAATTTGTTAGAAAAAATTTTGACAGTTTTGTGGTATAGGCAATATCTGAAGTCGGCTTGATTTGGAGAAGGCGCGAGCTTCAGTCATGACCAATCAATACTTTTTATCCTTTTCCAGCATCCTCTAACAGATAATTTTTATCTACCGATAGATAGTGGCAAAATTCCTATCTTTAGGTTAAGCCACTATTGTCATATAAAATTAAGCTGTTTACAACTTAATTTTACTTGCTACTAAAACTAAAGTATATATATAATTTTTCTGATAAACTTGTATATTTATAACAAGTATTTTTGCCAAATTTATTTCATCTACCAGTTTCATTTATCAAAAAGGACACAGAACTTGCTAATAGACAGTCCTATTATTGCATTTACAATTCTTCTGACAGTAATCTTTACTGTACCCCCTATTTTTGAGAAACTGCGACTACCGGGATTAGTGGGTTTGCTGATAGCCGGTGTAGTATTAGGACAAAACGGGCTGAAACTACTAGACTCTGAGTCTGAAACTATCAAGTTGCTCTCGGAAATCGGCAAGCTTTATTTGATGTTTGTCGCTGGGTTAGAAATTGATTTAGAGCAGTTTCGCAAAACCAAAAATCGCTCAATCGGCTTTGGAACACTGACATTTTTAGTTCCATTAATTGCTGGTATTATTGTCGGTAAATTATTTAACTTTAGTTGGAATTCTTCCTTTTTGATTGGTTCTTTGCTTGCCTCACATACTCTTTTGGCATATCCAATTGTCAGCCGCTTGGGAGTGGTGACAAATGAAGCTGTAACAGTCACGATTGGGGCAACGATTTTTACCGATACTGGTGCTTTATTAGTGCTAGCAATTTGTGTCGGAATTCATGGAGGAGAATTCTCGGCTTTAAGTTTAGTTACTTTATTGGGTGGATTAGCAATTTACTCTGCTGTTGTATTATTCGGCTTTGATTGGGCAGGAAAAGAATTCTTTAAACGCTCTGGTGATGAAGAAAGTAACCAGTTTTTGTTTATCTTACTGGCGTTATTTTTGGCATCTGTGGGAGCGCAGGTAATTGGAGTTGAGAAAATTGTCGGAGCGTTTTTAGCAGGTTTAGCCGTCAACGACGTTTTAGGACGTAGCCCAGTTAAAGAAAAAGTTGAGTTTATTGGTAGTGTTTTATTTATCCCTTGTTTCTTTGTAGACATGGGATTGTTGATTGATATTCCCGCATTTCTCAAAACTCTCAGTTCAATTTGGCTAACTGTCGCAATTGTCGTGGCTTTGATTGGCAGCAAATTTTTAGCGGCATTTTTAGCTAAACTTCTCTATCGTTACAATACAGCAGAACTGCTAACGATGTGGTCATTGTCTTTGCCACAGGTAGCAGCTACCTTAGCAGCAACGTTAGTTGCCTATCAAAGTTTAAATCCTGCTGGTGAGCGGCTAATTAGTGAGGGTGTGTTAAACAGTGTAATTGTTCTCATGCTGGTTACTGCTATTTTGGGTCCGGTGATTACAGCACGAGTTGCTACTTCGCTACAAGTTAGCCAAACAGATGTTGAAACAGATCGTCTTTCAACTTGGTGGGATTCTGAGGAGGAAATATCAGAGGAAACTGATAATTTCTTCACTGTAGTTGTTCCGATATACAACCCGCAAACCCAACGCCATTTAATAGAAATGGCTGCACTGTTGGCACGTCACGAACACGGACAAATTGTGCCATTAGCTATTACAAAAGCTTATGTGAATATGGATGCTCCGGAATTAATCACAGCACTTGATAAAAGTAAACAAAGATTGCAATTTGCTAGAGAAATCAGTCAAGAATTTGATGTGCAAGTGTCACCGGCAATTCGGATTGATGACGATATAGCTTTGGGAATTAGCCGTACTAGTCGAGAACAAAACGCCAGTTTAGTAATTATGGGTTGGTCGCGTACCACTGGCTTGCGTGCCCGTTTATTTGGTAGTGTAATTGATAGCGTCTTCTTGTCTTCTCACTGTCCGGTAGCAGTAACACGCCTTTTAACTAGTCCGACAAAAATTAAGCGAATTCTCGTACCAGTTGGAGACTTAACGCGACAAACTGTAGGTGCTGTGCGGTTTGCCCAAATTTTGGCTGATACAAATCAAGCGGAGATTGTGCTGTTACATGTGTGCGATCGCAAAACGTCTCAAACTCTAGTAGACAAATTTGCATCTGGGTTATCTGCTATTGCAGCTCAAAGCAAGTTACAGGTGAATACAAATATCCAAACAATCAGGGGTGATTACATTGCCAAAGTAATTATTCAGCAAGCTCAAGCGTTTGATTTAGTAGTTTTGCGTTCCGTCCGCTATCGCACCGCTGGAGGATTATCCGTCAGCGAAGTGACAACCCAGGTGATTAAAGAATTGAAAGGTTCGATTGTGTTACTGGGAGAACCTAACTCATGATCTTCAGCCATCGCTAATCTACAACAATTTAATTACATTACAACACAAGGCTTTTTTGTCAAGATGTGCGCGTGCTGCATTTTCGCGCATTGTCAAAATCCGCTTTGACCAAAACTAGGGTTGCAGGTTTCGGGTGTGGGGTTTCACAAACGCGCTTACACTCATTGACAGCCAACATCTGTAAAATGTCGTGGGGTGTTGAGGATCTAGTAAACGAACGCTTGTGCCATTTTTGTCCAGCATCGGACCTAGGG
>NZ_JTCM02000108.1 GCF_000817785.2 Hassallia byssoidea VB512170
AGACACTCATTGACAGCCTTGTTCTTAGTTGTTCGTGCAGCATCATAGACAGTCTGTGTAGAAGGCTGTCAATGAGTGTCCACGTTCATTCCAAGGGCAAACAAGAGTGACGATCGCACGCTCACAAACTGCTTTACACAAAACTTTCACTTCTTTAAAATCTTGACGGTAAAGATTTTTGAGAAAAAGTGATATTAGCGCTTTTTTGTGTAGCATAGTTAAGTTTTATGTTTGTGTGCGGCTGTGCGGCGATCGCGCTACTGCTGAAAATAACACTCTTGAAAGTTGTGTAACATCCAGCTTTAATAAATCTGTTGTCATCAAGGACTGATATACTTTGCACGCACCTCCCAATCCCTGGATCGCAAGTGCGCCCTTTTTCCAAGGGTTGCCAGAAGACGTTGTGGAACCAGCCTTAACTCATCTTGTCACCCGCACTCACCCGGCAAATCAAGTCATTTTGCTGGAAAATGATTGGGGAGGTTCTGTATATTTTATTATCGATGGATGGGTAAAAATTCGTACCTACAATCTAGAAGGCAAAGAGGTAACGCTGAATATTATCGGCAAGGGCGAATTATTTGGAGAAATGGCAGCGCTAGATGAAGTGCCTCGTTCAACTGATGTGATTACTCTGACTCCGACGGTGATAGGCAGTATGCCGGCACAGGATTTTGTGAAATTACTACACACAGAACCCTTGGCGGGAGTTAGATTATCGCAACTAATGGCACGACGCTTGCGACAAGTAAATCGAAGATTGCGATTGCGCGAATCTGATAGTCAGTCGCGGGTGGCTGACACGTTATTATTTTTGGCAGAGGGACAGGGAAAAAAAGGGCAGACAGGAACGGAAATTCCCAATTTACCTCACCGGGAATTAAGTAGTTTGAGTGGACTGGCGCGGGAAACAGTTACACGAGTATTGACAAGGCTGGAAAAAAAAGGCTTGATTAAACGCGATCAAGACATAATTTGTGTTCCCGATTTATTAGCCCTAGAAAAGATGATAGTTTAACTTGTTATATATATGACTATTTCAGATTCTCTGCCAGATGAGCCAGAAGAACGCCACTTTCTTAAATCCCAAATCGAGGCTGATGAATTGTTAGACAAACAAGAGAATTTTAGCCGACAACAGTTAAAAGCTGATGCGCCTTTGCGAATGGTGGAAACGGCATTTTTAGCAAGTGCCTCTAGTTTGATTTGGTTTATTAACAATTATTTTCCGTTGGGACCAGTTTTGCGGATATTTTTTCCGGTGCCGATCGCTTTAGTTTATCTTCGTTGGGGCAACCGCGCAGCATGGATGGCGGCGGTAGTTTCCGGGTTGCTGCTTTCGGTGTTGATGGGACCGGTTCGCAGTTTGCTGTTTGTCATGCCTTTTGCTTTTATGGGGGTGCTTTTAGGCGCAACTTGGCATCGCCGCGTTCCCTGGATTGTTTCTATCACCTTGGGTACGCTGTTAGGTACTTTGGGGGTGTTTTTTCGCGTCTGGTTGTTGTCTGTGTTGTCGGGTGAAGATTTGTGGATTTATTTGATTAACCAGACGACAGATTTTCTGGAGTGGTTATTTTTGAAGCTGGGAATCTTGGCGACTCCCAGTGTATTTTTCATTCAAGTGGGAGCGATCGCCTTAATTATAATTAACAATTTTATTTATCTGTTCGTCGTTCACCTAGCAGCATGGCTGTTATTAGATCGCCTCGGCAATCCCATCCCCCGTCCCCCACGCTGGGTGCAAGTTCTGATGGATAATGAAGGATAGTCACGAGTTATGAGTGATGAGTTAGGAGTTATGAGTTGAAAATTCCTAACTTTTAATTCCTAACTCCTAATTCTTAACTCCTAACTCCTAACTCTTTGAGTGATTCGCATTTATACCCAAATAGAACAAGGTGAAGCATGGATCGCACGTTATCGCGGTACTTCACCGATTTTTGCCTGTGTATTAGGATTTACCGAAACTTGTTTAATTCCGGGAATTTCCGCAGCCGGTCGGACTCCAGAGGATCGGAAATACACAGCCGTTGCTGATGCTGAGTTTTTATATTACGGTGCAGGACGAAAGCCGCAATATCCCCTACCACCTTTGTCGGCTGGCGCGTCACCTGTGCTGATTTCTCGCGCTGTAGTTGAAGCACTTGAGATTCCAGTTTATTTGTTTAATGCTGGCTTACCCCAGCAGCCTGCTGTACCTGTAATTGATTTGGGTGGCTGTCCGGCTAAGTGTTTAAGTCAAGGTGCAGCGATGGATTTAGCAACGGTAAATCATTTGTTAAAGCAAGGGCTGCTTTGGGGTGAACGGCTAAGTGAGAAAATTAAAGATGGCTATTTAATTGTTGGTGAGTGCGTAGTCGGCGGAACCACAACCGCCCTAGCGATTTTAACTGGCTTGGGTATTGAAGCAGTGGGCAAAGTTAATAGCAGCCATCCTGTTTGTAACCACACGCAAAAGTGGGCGGTGGTGCAAGCGGGGTTGGAGAGGATGAGGGGAAGACAGGAGGACAAGGGCGACGGGCGTGGGGACAAAGCTATTGTTTCTGATTTCTCCTTGTCTCCTTGTCTCCCCCTCGCCTTGTCCCCCCCTGTCGATCCGCTACAACTTGTAGCGGCAGTGGGAGATCCGATGCAAGTGGTGGCGGCAGGTATGGCTATTGCAGCGAGTCGGCGTTGTGGTGTAATGCTAGCTGGTGGGACGCAAATGCTGGCGGTTTATGCTTTGATGAGTGCGATCGCTACTGCTTATACTTTACCTTGGCGAA
Organism: Hassallia byssoidea VB512170; assembly: GCF_000817785.2. Taxonomy (GTDB): domain Bacteria; phylum Cyanobacteriota; class Cyanobacteriia; order Cyanobacteriales; family Nostocaceae; genus Hassallia; species Hassallia carrinoi. Next base: position 2,766 of record NZ_JTCM02000108.1, read on the forward strand.
GTAAAGCAGTTGTCGTCGGTACAACTCGCTGGGTAGCAGAAGACCCCTCTGGCGCTACAGTTGAATTAGCTCAACTAATTAATAGAGGTGGGAAAACTGAAAATAATGTTTCCCCACCTCTACTTGCAACTCAATTAAGTTTTGCTGATTCTCGTTATTCCCAACTCCTAGCTTATGAGCAAGGTTTTGTGAAAGAAGGTATGGGCGCTGGTGGCGCTTGCATTGCTGCCCATATAAGCCAAGATTGGCGACAAAACCAACTTCTGGCAGCTATTGAAGCCCAACTCGAACGCTTGATCCGAGTCAATAATCATTAGTCATAGTCCAAAGGTTTTTGACTATTGACTCTTGACTATTGACTCTTGACTATAAACTAACTAGTGAATTCTTTTGAGCAATAATTGTTCTTCCAAGGCAGCTATGCGATTATATGCGGCTGTTAATTGTGCTGTCAGGCGTTGGATTTGAATTTCTGGTGTTAAAAGCTTATCTCCGGCTTGCAGATTCATTTCTGGATAAACGCCGTCTGTCAATACGTCCTTGTGTTCTAAATCTGAATTTAAACGAATTTGTCCTTTTAACTGGTAGCCCCCAGCGTTGTTATTTTCCAAATAATTATCTTTTGCCTCTGTTCTTGCTAAAGAACACTCTGATACAGCTTGAGAGACTTTACCATCAAGCTGCTCAATCAGCTCGTAGAGGGCATCGACTTTATGACCCAAACTTAGGATCTGCTTTTGTAATTGCTCCATTTGATACCCTCGTCCACATATTTTCTCTATATATAGTATTCAATCTATTCACAAGGTTAACTATACTTATGAATTATTTAAGTATTCATATTTTCTGTTGAAAGCTTGACTTAAAGCATTAAACAGAAAATTTGCAGAAACATTTATGCAAAGTATCACTAATCATCATTGTTGAGATAAATTAATGTTTTCAAGATTCTTTGCCTGATTTTTGCTCAATTTTGTTGATTATTAAGGTTTTCAGCATTGCTTATAAGACAAAGCGCATATGACTTGCTTATGTTAGCAGCTATAATAGGTGTCGCTTAGAGATGCAGTTGTTACAAAACATCAAAAATCAGGTTTCTAGACAACAAGCAGAGGAAGGAAACAACCAATTTTCGTGACTATCACCTGGCTTCTAGGTAAATTTTATAAAATGAAGGTATTTCTAATTACCAGAGATTTAGCATTGGATTGACTTATCCAAAGTTAGAAATAGCACCAGTTGCAGTATTGATGATAAGTCAAAAGGGCGATCGCGCTCTTAATGACACACTGAAAAAAAGTTTTGCGGTTGTGTATGAGTGAAGGCGATCGCCCTTTTGACCCAAAATCTAACTTATGGCAACGATACTGACTGTGAATGTGGGTGTAGTCTTGACAAAGTTGCACAATTGTAGTGTATTGCAAAAGCTTTAATGCCTCTGTTTTTTGGAGTTAATTTGATAAATAACTTAATAAAAGCGTTGTTGACCACCTTCAACTAGTAAAGTGAAAGCGTAATTGAGAAAGAAATGCAGCAACTAATCTCACTACCCGCATTCATTGATTACAACAGCGTATTTGACGAATTTGGATTTGGGATGAGAGTGCGATGCCTCTTACTGTCTCACATTTACCCGTTAGACAATTTCCTTGGAAGCGACAGAAAACCCGTAATCGAAGTAATTACAACGGATAAAGGCAAAACCCATAAACGCGATCGCTCACTTCCAGCCTTCAAACTCAAATTAGGGATGGGGCTAATTGAAGATACCAGCGGTAAATCGCAGCGCTGGATTCCTGGGGGTTTTGGGCATTGCCGTCAAGCATTGTGGCAATGGTGCTTAACTCGAATTGAACCAAAAGCTAATCGTCGGCTACAAACTGAAGTAGGGCAACATTTGGGCGATTACGTAGATAAATTGAAAATTGGCGGGACACCAGCAAAAGTAGCTCAATCACGGTGCTGTGCCTTGGCTGCACGCCTTTTATTTCAAAAACTGACTCGACAAATAACTTAACAAACAAACAAAGGTAACGGCTAAGTCTTATAGTGAAATCAATTAGCCGTATAAAGCACGGCGATTGACTACTAAGAGGGAAAAACTCATGGTTCAACGTGGTTCTAAAGTACGTATCCTCCGTAAAGAATCCTACTGGTTTCAGGATGTAGGAACCGTGGCATCTATTGACCCAGGCGGCATCAAATACTCGGTAATTGTCCGCTTTAACAAGGTAAATTACTCAGGTATCAATACCAATAACTTTGCTGAGGATGAATTACTAGAAATTGAAGCACCCAAGGCAAAGGCGAAAAAGTAAATAGGGCATGGGTAATGGGTAATGGGTAATGGGTAATGGGTAATGGGTAATTCCTCCTTGTCTGCCTACTTCCCATCTCCCCTACCTCAGAGTCGCTATAAACTGTAAAGTGCTTTAATTAATGCGTGGTTTGCGTTCCTCGTGCTCACTGATGCCTGAATTACCTGAAGTAGAAACAGTCCTTAGGGGTCTAAATCAATTGACCCTTAATCAAGAAATTACGGGTGGAGATGTATTGCTTTCTCGAGCGATCGCTTACCCGTTTTCTTCTTTTGAGTTTATTTCTGGAATTAAAGGCAGTGCGATCTTCACTTGGCATCGTCGGGGCAAATATCTCCTAGCCGAACTTAGCAGCCGGGAGAAGGGGACAGGGGGAGAAGGAGACAGGGGGAGTGGGGGACAAGGAGGACAAGGAGGACAAGGAGGACAAGGAGGACAAGGAGGACTCCTTGGAAGAATTTCTCTGTTTGAAACCCCCACTCCCCCACTTCCCCATCCCACTTCGTTCCTAGGGGTTCATCTGCGAATGACCGGTCAACTATTGTGGGTGCATCGAGATGAACCGTTGCACAAGCATACGCGGGTGAGATTATTCTTTGGTTCAAAGCAAGAATTACGCTTTGTTGACCAGCGCACTTTTGGTAAAATGTGGTGGGTTCCTCCAGGAGTTGCACCTGAAAGTATCATTAGTGGTCTACAAAAGCTGGGAGTAGACCCGTTTTCACTCCTATTTACTGTAGAGTATTTAGCAAGTAAACTGCAAAATCGCCGCCGTCCTATCAAGACTGCGCTATTAGATCAATCAGTCGTGGCTGGGTTAGGTAACATTTATGCTGATGAAGCTTTGTTTTTGAGTGGAATACGACCCGAAACACTATGTATAAATTTGAAAACAGAGCAAATTGAACGTTTGCGATCGCACATTATTCAAGTGCTAGAAAACAGCATTGCCGCTGGAGGCACGACTTTTAGTAATTTCCTCAATGTCAAAGGTGTAAACGGTAACTACGGCGGCGTTGCTTGGGTTTACAACCGCGCCGGAGAACCTTGCAGAGTATGTGGTACAGCAATTGCGCGAACTAGATTAGGTGGGCGTTCTAGTCACTTTTGTATTCAGTGTCAGCATTAATTGAGTTTCGTGCAAAGCTATTCTTTGCAAGGGACACGTTTTTCATACCATTTCACCTGAAGAAGAAATGATGACTAACCAACTTGGCTTAAACGATTACAAACAAAAAATAGCGGATTTATACAACCGCAGAAGCCAAACTTATGACGATAGTAAGTGGCATGTCCAAATTTGTCAGCGCTTGCTTGAATATGCACAAGTTAGTTCCAGACACCACGTTTTGGATATTGCAACAGGGACAGGTCATATAGCGATCGCAGCATCTCAAATAGTTGGGTCTTCTGGTCGAGTCATTGGTATAGATATTTCGGCTGGAATGCTCGAACAAACCAGGAATAAGGTTGAGGTGTTGGGTCTAAAAAATATTGAGTTTCAACTTGCGGATGCCGAATCAGTCAATTTCCCGGCTAACAGTTTTCACCGAATTTTATGCGCGAACTCATTTCCCTGGATAGAGGACAAAGAAGCTGCATTACAACTTTGGCATCGATTTCTCAAACCTGGCGGGGTAATTGGCATTCATACACCAGCGGACACAGCTGACATCGGATATGTTGTTTTGCGGCAGGTATTGCAAAAGTATGGTGTGACGCTTGAACCTAGCAATCGCATCGGCACACTTGAAACATGTCAAAGTCTATTTGCAAACGCTGGCTTTGAAGAAATCGAAATCAAAACTGAGCAACACGGTAGCTACATTAGTTTAGATAAAGCAAAATCAAGGTGGACAGGAAATTCGCTTCCATCCCCCAAACAATCTGCAAATCACTTATCAGAACTTTCATCGGTACAGTTGACACAAGCTTTGGCTGAATTTGAAGCAGAACTAGAGGCACGTCAAACTGAACAGGGAGTGTGGGATGATCTCACCACTGTTTACATACTGGGTCGAAAGCCATAAATAACTATGGAACATCGAAGTATCCTCGTCTTTGTGTCTTGGCAGGAGATAAAATTCAATCAGGTATCCATACATATACTCAAGAGGGGAAAGTAAATGCCTGTTAAAAGAGGAGATACGGTTCGCGTTGTCCGCGAAAAGCTAGAAAATAGTTTAGAAGCACAAGCTAGTGATACACGCTTTCCGAGTTATTTGTTTGAAACTAAAGGCGAAATTGTAGATATCAAGGGTGATTACGCCCAAGTGAAGTTCGGGAAAGTGCCAACACCAAATATGTGGTTACGTTTGGATCAACTTGAAGAATTTAAATAAGATTAAATTATGAGCTATTCCCCTTCCTCCCCAATGCTGTGTTATTCACCGCGTGTAACCATCGTCGGTGCTGGGAGGGTTGGTAGTACCCTTGCCCAACGCATTGCGGAAAAAAACTTAGCAGATGTGGTATTACTCGATATTATTCCGCGAATGCCTCAAGGATTAGCGCTTGATTTGATGGAGGCAAGGGGAATTGAAACGCATAATCGCAAAATTATCGGCACAAACGATTATGCTGATACGTTTGGTTCAGAAATCGTGGTAATTGCCGCAGGAATTCCCCGCAAACCGGGTATGAGTCGCGATGATTTGTTGAAGACGAATGCGGGAATTGTAGTGGAGGCAACAATGAGTGCGATCGCTCGTTCTCCGGATGCGATTTTCATTATCATCACCAATCCTTTAGATGTGATGACTTATTTGGCAAGACAAGCAACAAGTTTACCACGCGATCGCATTATGGGTATGGCAGGCGTGTTAGATTCGGCACGCTTTCAAACCTTTATTGCGATGGAATTCGGCGTAAGTCCTGTTGATGTCAATGCGATGGTATTAGGTAGCCACGGAGATTTAATGGTACCTTTACCGCGTTATTCTACTGTCAACGGTATTCCAATTACAGAATTGATGGATGCAGCCACAATCGAGCGTTTGGTACAAAGAACTCGTCATGGTGGCGCGGAAATTGTCGAATTAATGCAAACGGGTGGTGCTTTTTTTGCTCCCGCTTCTGCAACTTGCGTAATGATAGAAGCAATTTTGCGAAATGAGTCACGTTTGTTACCAGTGGCAGCGTATCTTCAGGGAGAATACGGTTTAGAGAATATTTGTCTGGGCGTTCCCTGTCGCTTGGGATGCGGTGGAATTGATACCGTGTTGGAATTGAATCTTACTGATGCGGAAATGGCTGCTTTGCATACTTCCGCTGAATCTGTGCGTGAAAATATCGAGCGATCTCAAGAAATATTAGCGACGGCTGGTGACTCGCAACAATAAAAAACAGTAGCATTAATTGCTACTGCCCGATTTGCTATTGCGCTTGCGATCGCATTTTTCAAAACTTGATTAACGATTATACTCGTCTGCGGGGTCGCCGTAGGGGTCTTCGCTAGCTGGGCGGATATCACCGTATTGGTCTGCGGGGTCGCCATAGGGGTCTTGGCTTGCGGGGATAGCGTCGCCGTAATATTGGTCTGCGGGGTCGCCGTAGGGGTCTTGGCTTGCGGGGATAGCGTCGCCGTAATATTGGTCTGCGGGGTCGCCGTAGGGGTCTTGGCTTGCGGGGATAGCGTTACCGTAATATTGGTCTGCGGGGTCGCCGTAGGGGTCTTGGCTTGCGGGGATAGCGTTACCGTACTGGTCTGCGGGGTCGCCGTAAGGATCTTCGCTGGATCGACGTACCTCGCGATCGCGGTAATCGGTGTCTTGCTCATATTGCTCGTCGTTCGACCCAGCAAGAAAATCTTTCGCTTTTCGCAAAAAGTCGTCTACCATAATTTATCTCCTTTTTATATTGATGCGGTGCTAATTGCTGTTGTCTTTTTCTGGCTATCTAATATGCTGGAGCTTCTTGAGGAGCAACGTCTGTTAAAGTGCGACCTGTGGTACGTCCGTTATAACCTTGGAAGTCTCGGTACTGTTGCGCTTCCGACTGTGGAACTTGAATTCCTTCCGCAGGTGGTGTTACCCAGTGAGCGCGATTTTGAGCATCGCGGTAGTAAACACGTCCGTTCTTAGAAAGGTAATATTTGCCTTCTGGTCCATTACCTTGGGCATTTTTGCGCTTGTTATAAAGGTAGTAAAGTGCGGCTGCTCCAGCTAAAGTTATCGCGACTTTCTGCCCCGTTGATAATCCTTTTTTAGCTTCAGGTTGGTTTCCTGGCGCGGAATTGTTGACTGTTCTACCAACGGTATCATCAACAGGTGGCGGTGGCGCTGCATTTTGCGAACCTCCACCACCGCAGCTACTAAGAAGCGGCACAGTTAACAATGCCGAAAGCAACATCGCCAATGGACGCGAAAATCTTTTACGTTCTGGGTATATTGTGTTCATCTTATTTCCTCATCACCCTGCGGAAATCTAAATGCGGTGTTGTTAAAAAAACAGTGTTGAAATTGTTGTTATTTTCCCAGATGGAAAAAACGTTTATCGTTAAAACGTCAACAGCACAGCTACAACGTTTGATTGCAATGATGATGAAATTTTGCAAGTATTTCATCTTGCCTTTGAGAGAACTTGTATTCATCCCAAAGAAATATGTAGTTAATTTGGTAACAAATATTTTCGTATATTTGCTTGTGTTTAATAAAGCAAAAAATTCGCTGTTGTCGCTTTGTGTGAATACACTTACGTAAATTTCATCAACATAAAGAAAATAACTTGAGCTTTTTCAGTATTTTTCCAACAGTTAAAAAATTTTAGCCAGAACTATACTGGTAAAGATTATTATTTATACAGTGTCACAAAAGTTACAAAATATGACAAATCAAGCTCAAACTCGCCTACTGCTTGCTTTATGGGAATTGGGAGGAGCAAAGCAGGAAGTGAACAAAGGTAAACTTCACGATCGCATCAAATCTAAAGACAAGAAGATAGCAGATTTTAAGGACATTTTTGCAGAATTGGAGAAAAAAGGAGCGATCGCTATCTCCAAAAAAGGCTACACTCTCGAATCTCCTCAAGGTTTAGAAGTGCTGAGTGAAGGTTTGAAAAGTGCTGATTTTAAATTTGAAGGCACTATTGTCGGAACTTGGGCAGCGAATGCGTTGGTAAGGTGGATTGGTGAAATGGATGGTGCTTCTGGTGCAGATGTACTAGTTGATCGGGTAAAGAGTGGAATTAAATCTTACAACGAGTTTGAGAAAGTCACGCTGGAAGTATACGACAAGCTGAATCGGGACTATAACCTAAATGATTTAGTGCCGATATATCGAATTAGGAGAGAAATAGGCGATCGCGTAAGTCGTTTTGAATTCAGTGATTGGCTGCTGGAAATGCAAGCTAACGATATTTTGCAACTACAAGGCGGCAGTGTAGAAGACAGCGCCCCAGACAAAATAGAAGATTCCGTAGTTACAGAACTCGATGGATTGCGCTGCTTTGCGAAACGTTTGAAGTTTTAAACTGTCTTTCATTCCTCACTAATTAACTTGGCAAGAATATGACATTTACCACATCTGCAATTGATGACTTGATTAAAAGTAAAAACCCATTTGCGGGACATATAGTTGTTAGACCGTCGCAAATATGGGGAAAAAGTTTTCCTGATGTATCTTCAATAAATGCTCACGCTTCCAATGCAGTTTTTGATGCTGTAGAAAAAGTTCGACAAGGACAGCGAGAAACTGTAGGTATCACAATTACAGCTGAAAAGGGAGTAGGTAAAAGCCATATCATTAGTCGGATTCGCCACCGGTTTTTGGTGAATGGTGGTTCTTTATTTGTTTACATGAGCAAGTATGACAACTTGAATCAGATTAAATCTCAGTTTCTGCAAACTGTTGCTTCTAGTCTGAGAGCTATTGGAAGTCAAAAGGTGATGCAGTGGCAAGAAATTGCAGCAGAGTTAATTAATGAAGTCCAAAAGTGGAATTACAGTCCACAACAATATATTAGTAGTATATATCCAAGTTTATTCCAAAAATATTCAACTAAGTTTGTTGATAAGTTAACAGAGCTTGTTTTACAAAATAAGCCGGAAATAACCAACCCCTACTTAGTTAAAGCAATTTTGTGGACACTCTCTTCTACCCACTGCACTTATGCAAATTATTGGTTGTCTGGTTTGGAATTAACTCAGGCACAAGCTGAAGCAATGGGTTTACCAAATCCCAAAACAGAAGATAGAGAAGCAGAAGCATTAACAACTGTTCGTCAAATTATAGACATCATTAGCGACTATAGAATCCCAGTGATTTGCTTTGATGAATTAGACACTCTAGAGGTTGACGATAACGGATTTTTAGCTTCACAGGTTATTGCCAGTTTAGCAAAGGACTTGTACAACAGTCTCAAAGGGGGTGTGCTAGTACTAACAATGTATCCTGAAACTTGGGAAAAGCACATCAACGCTTTGCCACAAGCTCATGCAGTCATTGACAGATTAGTAAGTGAGCAACATAATAGGCGACCTATTGAATTAAGACATCTAAACTCTGATGATATCGTTGCCCTTGTTCGTCAATGGTTACAAGAGTTTTATGAGGAAAATCAACAAACTCCTCCTCATTCCTTCTACCCATTTAATGAAACTAAACTTAGAGAACTTGGTAGAAGCAAGCCTACCGTAAGGTCTGTTTTAAATTGGTGTGCAGAGAATTTTGTGATTGATACTGTTTCACCACCGATTAATTTAGTTAAATTATGTTTCCAGAGTGAGTTAGCAAATGTTGAAGCTTCTATCGATTCACTATTAGAAAATGAAAAAGAAATTTCTTCCGCACTTTGGCTTGCCTTCAATACCTTAGTGGGAGAAACAGTGGAAAAAGTAAAAATTGAAAACATTCAAGAAGTAAAAGCTAGCGGGTCAGACCAAGGCTATATAGACTTTAGAATTGTTGGCAATAATGGTAAACTCAAAATAGGAGTGGATGTCCTCCAACAATCGGGAGGGACATATGTGACAGCGGCGTTAGGAAAACTAATTGATTATAGAAAATTTGACTTAACTCGCGGTTGCTTAGTTCGTTCCAAAAAAATTAATCCGGGAGCAAAATTAGCTAAAGACAGATTGAAAATCCTTTTGAAAGAAAAAGGAGGAGAGTGGGTACTTTTACAAGCTAAAGATATTAAACCTCTTTTGGCTATCTCATCTGTTTACGATAACTGTGAAAGTTACCAAATTACTCAACAAGAAATTTTTGATTATATCAAAGAAAATAAGTTAGCAATTAATAATCCTTTGATTCGAGAAATTTTGAGTGACCCCTCTGGTCAAGAACCTGATAATTTAACTGATGATGAATTGCCGATGAGAATCCCTCAAACCGTTACCGATTCCATTGATAACATAGAAGTTGATTGAACTGTAGTTAACTAAAGATGAATCAGCAGACTTTGATTCCAACAGCACTATGTTTACCTACTCCTGATATTGAAGCTTTAATTCAGGGTCGAACAATTGTTGCTTTACCCAGGATGTTTATTCGTCCTGGGCAGCAATTTTCTCTTTATCCAGCCAATTATTCAACTATTCCGCTTTCAGTTGAACGATACTACCGCTCAAATTTTTTGCCAATTGCCCAAACTGCTTTCAAACTGCTTAGTTCTGAAAAAGTCTTGATAAAAGCTTGGGCTAAATGTGAACTATGCCAAATTTTAGATGAGACTAAATCTTTAGAAGTTTTATCTGGGCTAACAATATGGACGAAAGAAGGTTTACAGGAAATTATACGACAGCGACAACATATTTTTATAACTTATTTGCGCGTATACCAGCTGCTTTATCCTCAAGAAGTGTCAGTTAATCCCAATATTCAGGAAAAGGTAGGAAAGTTTGTAAGTTTGCCTTTGACTGTTTCTGATGCCAAGCCGGTGTTAAGCGATCGCCTCTTCAACATCCGCAAACACCAGTTACAAAATTTACACCCACCCCTGCATCCTGAATTAGAACAATTGCAAAGTGCTTTATCCTCCCTTGCTACCACCAACCCAGCAGCTAAACAATTAGAACAAGATATCAAAGTCTTTTTAGGTTGGAGTAGCGAGCAATTTGTCAAGCAAATTGATTCAAATTTATCTTGGATAAATGATATTGCTAAATTAGGCGATCGCAGTCGTAAGGAAGATGAAGGAAAAAGCAACTATCAAGCAGGAACAGAGTTTGAAAATATAGTGCGTGATAGTCTTGAATTCCTCGGTTTTAGCGTTGACTATTCCCACAAAGGTGGTGCGGGTGGTTTAGATTTATTTTGTTCAAAACCATACCCGCTATTTGGTGAGTGTAAAGCAGGTAAAAAAATTCCCAACGATACCGCAGTGCAATTGTTAAATTTGGGAACTTTACGCAGACCAGACCTTTTCAATCAAGCTACTAAATTAATTATCGGTCCTGGTGAACCCACAAATCAACTAAAAGACGCAGCAAAATTACATGGTATGGCTATCATTAACCCGGAAACACTTGAGAAGTTAATCAAACTGCAAAGCAACTATCGCAATTCAATAGATTTATTTCAACTAAAAGAATATTTAAAAGCTGGTCAATCTGATGAGGAAGTTGAAAAATACATTGACCAAGTTTACACAGATATGAAACAGCGATCGCAGATTGTCCAAGCGCTCAAAGAACTATCTGAGCAAGACAACGAAAATTCAAAAACTACACACAACCATTTCACAGTAACGGAAATTCGCGCTCATTACAATGCTACTCAAAAACCTAAACTAACAGATGAGACAGTTCATGATTTAGTGATTGAACTTTCATCACCTTTAACAGGCTACTTGGGACGAATTAAAGGCAACGATTGGAGAAGCGATCGCTTTTATTTTCTCCGCGACTTACCAACTAGCTAATAATTATCCCAGCGTCAATATTCCAACTTGATAATTCACTACTAAAGGTAGAATTTTTAACCACTCTGAACCCAGCAATACTTCTGTAATTTCATCTCCGGCAAAAACCGGAATTTCATACTCTTGTTCATCCAAAAGTATCTTACCTAAATAAATTTCAAAAAGACTTTCCCCCTGTGCGGTTCGCAGTTCATCTCGACCAATATAAGTCCAATCCAGACCGTCTAAATCTTGTTTATTAATTGCGATAAAGCCTGTGAAACCAGTATCTAACATCGCATCCACAGGCAAATTTACATTATCAGCAGTAATTAATTCAATCTCAAAAAATAGCTGCCCCCTTTCACCAAATGTACCCTGTATCATATAGTGCCAGTGGCTCCAGTTTCATTCAAGCAGAAAACGCAGTGGTCAGCATTTGGGTACTTCTCGCGGGCTTTTTTGTGAGCTTGCATATTATCTGCATCAATAAAATAATCACCACTATCAGGTTCGACAGCAATATACCAGCCATAGTGTTTATCGATGAATTGGGGACGCACTCGTTCAAAAATCGCTCGGCAACGTTGATGAAATGCATCTTTTTCGGCTTTGCGTTTGGCTAGTTCTTCTGGTGATATGGTTATTTCGGGAAATATTCTGCCTCTGCGTACTAGCCGTTTTGGTGTTGATTCTGTCATAGTTATAATTCTATCTATTGATATTATTTTCATAGTATCAATAGATAATATAAGTAATTCAACTAAATTAAACGTCAGACCTCTAGAGTGATTTTGACGCAAGTCAAAATCGTCCCTTCCCTACAAGGGGAGGGAAGTCAAAGCCTCTCTCCTGGTAGGAGAGAGGTTTGGAGAGAGGTCTATTAAGAGTGAAAATGGCTGTAATATATAGGTGGGCATTGCCCACCTTACTAATTATACAGGTTGTTTCTGTGTTGTTTGCAGTTGCTTTAAAGCTGCTTCTGCTGCTGCCAAATCGTAAGGAAATGGTCTACCGCGAGTTACATAATCGCGCTCTTGGGTAGGTCTGTGACGCAATACTGCATTGACTAAAACACATGGTTCGGAACTTAAATTAATTGCTCCATGCAAAACTCCGGGTGGAATTGTTACTACTGCTGGGTAATTTTCGCTTAAAGCAAGATATTGGTATTTCTTGTTAATTAAAGTTACTAAGACAAACTCACCTTTAACTATTAATAATTGGTCTGTTTGTGATTTATGAACAAACAAATCATCTATTGTATTTGCAGGAATTTGTACCAGCATTGTTTCATGGCTGGCTTGGGGAGTAAAAAATTGAGTCATCCCTCCTTTGATAGATTCGAGTGGACGGATTTCCAGCGATCGCACGTTTTTCATATCCTAAAAAAAAACATCCTAAAAATTGAAGTCTCTTCAATCTAGGATGCCCAAAAATAAAAAATTGTTGCTTGTGCAACAAAAGTTGCCAAAATGTGCTTAAAGTACTACACCTATCAACTGAGAGAAATTTTTAAACTACCGGGTTCGCCAGGATGACCGTGCAACACTACACCGCGTTGATTAGCGGCAAGATGACGCACAATTTTGTAAATTGGCTCAATTTGGTCGGATGCGTTAGCTTTTTCGGCAATTTCCTGCAAAGAAAGGGGAGTTTTTTCGGTTTGCAGCACTTCTACGACTTGTTTTTGCAAATCGAGAATGGTAGCAGCGGCTTTTTTACCAGCTTCTACACCTGGTTGATGGTAGGCATTAATGTTGACTAAACTGGCATAAAAACCAACAGCGCGTTCGTACAAAGCAATTAACGCCCCAACTGTGCGAGGATTAACTTGGGGAATTGTGACTGTTATCGAATCACGGTGATTTTCATAAAGCGCTTGTCTAGTTCCTTGGAGAAAACCAGAAAGATAATCCCCTGATGTGACTCCAGGATCTATTTCTGGAGATGCACCGTTACGATCTTCCAATACTTCGATGAAGGTGGCAAAGAAATTCGCCACACCCTCGCGCAATTGTTGCACGTAAGCGTGTTGGTCAGTTGAGCCTTTGTTACCATAAACGGCGATGCCTTGATAAACAGTGTTGCCGTCTAAGTCTTTTTCTTTGCCCAAAGATTCCATCACCAGCTGTTGCAAATAGCGGCTGAATAGAAATAAACTGTCTTTGTAAGGTAGGACAACCATGTCTTTTTCGCCGCGTCCGTTGCCAGCATAGTACCAAGATAAAGCTAACAATGCTGCTGGGTTCTTTTTGACATCGTGAATGCGTGTGGCGTCGTCCATTTCTTTCGCACCTTCTAGCATCTCACCAACCTCGATGCCTTGTAATGCGGCAGGTACTAGCCCCACGGCAGACAATTCAGAGGTGCGTCCTCCTACCCAGTCGTACATGGGAAATGTTGCCATCCAGCCTTCAGATTTTGCCAATTTATCAAGGTTGCTATCGGCACTGGTGATAGCTACCGCATAATTAGCAAAGTCTAAATTCTGTCCGGCGTAAGCTTTTTTCACTTCAATCATACCGTTGCGCGGTTCTGGTGTTCCTCCAGATTTGGAGATAACTAACACCAAAGTGCTGGCAAGGCTGTTTCGCAAATGAGTCAAAATGCGATCGATACCTGCCGGATCGCTATTGTCGATAAAGTGAATTTTCAGGGGTGGGAAATCCGGGGCAAGCGCTTGGGCGACAAATTGCGGTCCGAGGGCAGATCCACCAATACCGATGGAGATAATATCAGTAAAGCGTTGTGCTCTAGGAGGATGAATCCCACCTGTTTTGACTTTTTCGGCGAATGCTTCGATTTGCTCGGTTGTGTTGACAATTTCGTGTTGAAGTTCTGGAGTAGGTGCTAAAGTATGATTTCGCAGCCAGTAATGTCCTACCATACGATTTTCGTCTGGATTGGCGATCGCTCCCTTCTCCAGTTCCACCATATCGGCAAACGCTTTGTCAAACTTCGGCTGCAACGACTCTACGAAGGCATCATCAAACCGCATTCGACTGATATCTAGATAAAATCCTAGTCCTTCGTGGAAATATAACCAATCTTGGTATCGTTGCCAAAGTGCCGTAGCATCCATAGGAAATCTCTAGTTAAGTGATTTTCACAAACAAGTTTAGTTTAAGCTTATAGCGATCCCTGCTCAGTCTTATACAGTTTTAAGTGTTGGGAATTGGCAATTGGGAATTGGGAATTGGTAATTGGTAATTGGTAATTGGTAATTGGTAATAGTGATGTGCGTTTTTTACCATTACCCATTCCCCATTACCCATTCCCCCACTCCCCACTCCCCACTCCCCATTCCCCACTCCCCACTCCCCACTCCCCACTCCCCACTCCCCACTCCCCACTCCCCACTCAATTTAAACATCCGGCATAGGTACAACTCGCAAAAATTTGACGATTTGACCCCGAATTTCTATGCCGATGAGATAATTATCCAGGGTGAAGCGGTGAAAAATGCCGTCGCTGTCTAGCTGTCGCAGTTCTGGTAAGCAATGCAGCGGCGATTTGTCAGCAAACTCAATAAAGACAAAATTATACACCCGCTGGTAGGCAGCCGGTTCTAAATTTTTCAAATCTATTAAAAAAGACTTTGCATAGCGGACTTCCCGATTCACAGCAAGCATCACCTTAACCAAATTTTGACTCCTTACCGACACAAGACACGAAAACGCTGGCTAATGAGTGAAAAACATTAACAGACGCAGCGCTTCATCATGAGTTAAGGTATCCCACGGTTGGTGCGATCGCTTAACTTCTTCTATGGCTTTGAGCATATAAAAGTCACAGTATAAAGCGTGCATAACGCTCCAAGTCTCTTGGAGGTCATCATCGGCTAACTGCTCGATTAAATGATGTATTCTGATTCGCAGCAAATTCATATATTAATTATGGGGCATGGGGCATTGGGCATGGGGCATTGGGGAGGCAGTGCGTTGGACGGGTTCCCCGGCTTGAAGCACCTGCCGTCATTGGGCATTGGGGAGGCAGTGCGTTGGACGGGTTCCCCGGCTTGAAGCACCTGCCGTCATTGGGCATTGGGCATTGGGCAGAAGAAAAGAGGATTTTTACATTTGTTTACAGAAGTTTTTATTTCTGTCTGCTTACTTATCCCTGTAATATTGTTCCCACAAAATACCGATGGTTAACTGTGAAGAGGAGGGGAGGAAAGGGGGAACTCTTGACAAATGACTAATGACTAATGACTAATGACTAATGACTCATGACTAATAACTATGGCTGATTATCTTATTTTCTTGGCGATTTCTACGTCTATTTTTGCTTTGTTCGCTCTGGGACTGAATTTGCAGTGGGGGTTTACGGGGTTAATTAACTTCGGACATGTTGCTTTTATGACTTTGGGAGCTTATACAACTGTGTTGTTAAGCTTAAAAGGGGTTCCCTTGTTGATTTCGGCAGTAATTGGGGGAATTTTGGCGGCTTTGTTAGGTTTGGTAATTGGTTTCTCAACTCTGCGCTTGCGGGAAGATTATCTGTCAATCGTGACTATCGGTGTTGGGGAATTGGTTCGGTTGGTGGTGAATAACCAAGATTTACCTGTGGGTGATGCTTGGGTATCTGGTGCGTTTGGTGTGCAAAGTTATACTATTCCTTTATCTACAGCGCCTAATTTGATTGTTAGATTAATCATGATTGGGTTGCTGACGCTGTTGGGTGGTATAACTTTATATTCATTATGGCGTTGGATTCGCAGCACGAAAAAGTTAGGTAGCAAGCAAGAATTTGCTACACACTTAGGAGTGGGAATTTTATTTGCACTGTTGACGATCGCAATTTATATTTCTGGGGCGATCGCGTTATATGATTACAACCCCAAAGCAGGTTTGATGCTGTCGTCACTGCTAGTATTAGCTTTGGTATTTTGGCGCTTGCAAGTTTTAGTGCGATCGCCTTGGGGTAGAATTCTCAAAGCTATCCGCGAAGATGAAGAAATTCCTAAAGCTTTGGGTAAAAATGTCTTTTGGTATAAACTACAATCTTTAATGTTGGGTGGTGCGATCGCTGGCATCGCTGGTGCTTTCTTTGCATGGCAACTCAGCGCGATTTATCCTGATAATTTCCAACCACAGCTAACCTTTGACTGTTGGATTATGGTCATTCTCGGTGGGAGTGGTAATAATATCGGTACTCTTTTAGGTGCTGTAATTTACTTTGCTTACGATTCGCTTACCCGTGAATACTTGGATGACATTTTCCCCAGTCTCAGCACTGAACAAGCGGGTGCATTTCGCATCATGATAATTGGTTTAATTTTGATTGTACTGATGGTTTGGCGTCCTCAAGGTATCTTAGGGAAAAAGGAGGAACTTACCCTTGGCAAATAATCAATCTTCAGAATTACCTTTACTCGCAGCAAGTGGACTGGCAAAAAGTTTCGGTGGAATTAAAGCTGTAAATGAGGCAGAAATTCAAGTTAAAAAAGGCAGCATTACCGGATTGATTGGTCCCAATGGTGCTGGAAAAACGACTTTATTTAACTTACTTTCTAACTTCATCCGTCCAGACAAGGGACGAGTAATTTTTGATGGTGAGCAAATTCAGCAGCTGCAACCGCACAAAATCGCCCAGCAAGGCTTGATTCGCACCTTTCAGGTAGCGCGGACGCTTTCGCGCTTGTCGGTGTTAGAAAACGTCGTGTTGGCAGCGCAAAAACAAACTGGTGAGAACTTTTGGCAAGTACAGTTGCAACCGCACGTAGTCGCGAAAGAAGAAAAGGAACTGCGCGATAGGGCGATGTTTTTGCTGGATAAGGTAGGATTAGCCGCGAAAGCGCAAGATTACGCTGGTGGGTTGTCTGGGGGACAACGCAAGCTGTTGGAAATGGCAAGAGCGTTGATGACAAATCCGAAGTTGATTTTGTTGGATGAACCGGCAGCAGGGGTGAATCCGAGATTGATTGATGATATATGCGATCGCATTATCACTTGGAATCGCGAAGAAGGCATGACCTTTCTAATTATCGAACACAATATGGATGTAATTATGTCGTTGTGCGATCGTGTTTGGGTTCTTGCGGAAGGACAAAATCTCGCTGATGGTACTCCAGCGGAAATTCAAACTAATCCGAAAGTTTTACAAGCTTATTTAGGGCAATAATTTAGATGCACTGTTTTGGCGATGATTAATTTTAATAGGTTGTGGAGAAAAAGGCGATCGCATCCTCGTAAAAACCAGCAGGCGATCGCCTTCACAAGTCCGACTGAGTAAACGCTTCGCGCACTCGTAACCCAAAGCCAAAATCGCCAAAAATAGAGTTGTAAACCTTGAAGCAGAATCATTCCCCGCAGAGTTTTGATGTGTCCCTATTTGAACAAAATCCCGCATATCAAGTTCAGGTTGAAACTTAATTTGCCACTTTTAACTACGATTATCAATCTGGGCGCGTTGCAAACTACCAGAAAAGTCAACATACACACTTTTCCATTCTGTAAATACGTCTAAAGCGGTAGTTCCGGCTTCGCGGTGTCCGTTGCCGGTTTGTTTGACTCCCCCAAAGGGTAAGTGTACTTCTGCGCCGATTGTCGGACCATTAATATAAGTTATTCCGGCTTCGATATCACGCATGGCAGCAAAAGCGCGGTTGATATCGCGGGTGTAAACTGAAGAAGAAAGACCGTAATTGGTATTGTTGAGAATTGCGATCGCTTCTTCAAAAGAGCTAACTTCAATTAATGCCACAACTGGTCCAAATATCTCTTCTCGCGCAACTCGCATATCCGGAGTTACATTATCTAAAATAGTCGGTTGAAAAAAGTAACCATTTTTCAATTCTCCCTCGTCGGCAATTTCCCCCCCAATTAACACCTTTGCATTTTCCTCACGGGCAATATCCAAATACATTTTCACCCGTTCAAGTTGCCTTTGATTAATTATCGGACCAATATCAGTATCGGGGTCGGTGGGAGAACCCAAGCGTAATTTACT
Source organism: Hassallia byssoidea VB512170 (assembly GCF_000817785.2). GTDB lineage: Bacteria > Cyanobacteriota > Cyanobacteriia > Cyanobacteriales > Nostocaceae > Hassallia > Hassallia carrinoi. Next base: position 20,879 of record NZ_JTCM02000108.1, read on the forward strand.
TGTACGCTCTTTCAACATCGTGGTAAACTTTTCTTTGATATCGGAATGTAAAATCAGGCGACTTGTAGCCGTACAGCGTTGACCGGCTGTACCGAATGCACCCCAAATTGCCCCATCTAAAGCCAATTCTAAATCTGCATCTTCCATCACCACTTGAGCATTTTTCCCCCCCATTTCCAAACAGACGCGCTTGTGAGTGCGTCCGCAAGTTTCCCCAACAAAAGCGCCGGTTTGGGAAGAACCGGTAAAAGAAACTAAATCAACATTACTGTGTTCAACTAAAGCTTTTCCGGCTTCTTCACCCAATCCATGCACCAAGTTAATTACACCAGGAGGTAAACCAGCTTCTGCGAAAATCTCAATTAACTTAGTTGCACAAGCGGGAGTATCTTCTGCTGGTTTGAGGATGACAGTATTACCACAAACTAATGCCGGCATAGCTTTCCAACAAGGAATAGCAACAGGAAAATTCCAAGGAGTAATTAAAGCACAAACTCCTATCGGCATCCGCATCGTCATCGCGAATTTATTCGGCATTTCTGAAGGTGTCGTTTGCCCAAAAAGTCGTCGTCCTTCCCCAGCACTGTAAAAAGCACAGTCTACACCTTCTTGCACATCTCCCCGCGCTTCTGTTATCGCTTTACCCATTTCCCGACTGATTAACTGTGCAAGTTCCTCTTTATGCTGAAGTAACAATTCCCCAACGCGAAAAATATATTCGGCTCTAGCCGGTGCGGGAACTTGTCGCCAACTGTGGTAAGCTTTACGAGCAGATGCGATCGCTACATCTACATCTGCTGAATCAGAACGGGGAAAAGTGGCTATAACTTCGTTATTGGTTGGGTTGCGACTTTCTATAGTCTCTCTAGCACTCAACCATTGACCGTCAATGTAATTGCAGCAAGTGAGCGTAGTCATAGGGGAGTTTTTTGTATTAAGTTTCCCTTGTTTATTAATTGTCGTCAAGTGTAAGGAAAATGTTCTCACGCTCAGGCTACAGTATTTCACTAATTCGTCGCCAATTAAAGAAAGGCAATACCCCTGCATTGTTAATGCATCGGTCTGCATTGTTAATGCATCGGCTTGCATTGTTAATGCATCGGTCTGCATTGTTAATGCATCGGCTTGCATTGTTAATGCGTCGG
>NZ_JTCM02000109.1 GCF_000817785.2 Hassallia byssoidea VB512170
ACACGAAGTTCCGAGTTCGGAACACGAAGTTCCGAGTTCAGAACACGAAGTTCCGAGTTCAGAACACGAAGTTCCGAGTTCAGAACACGAAGTTCCGTATTTTGACGATCGCTTTTCTTCTACCGCTAAAACAATTCCGTTTGCTTGAAAAAAGAATATAAAAATCCATAATTAATACTTAGGATAGTTAATTAAATAAACATCAGCCTTTTGTGATATATATATTAAAATAATTTATTTAAAGAAAATTTTTTGTTAACTACTTTTGAACAAACAAAGTTTACATACCGTATGAGACAGGGGACGCTACTATAAATAAAATCAGCAGACGTAAAACTTTGATGTTTGCAGCTTTGATAGAAACTTTTTAGAGCTAATGGTCCAATTGCAACCGATAAAAGCGCGTATTTTTGCAGTGTTCCGAAACTTGGGCACCCTTGCATTACTTTTGATCGCATTCCCGATAAACTGCACCGTGGTTTTAGTATCGTTGTTAGGGAATTTTTTCAGCCGACCGGTTCACAAGCAAGTAGTTTTAAGCGAGAATCCCAAGAATATCTTGATTGGTGGCGGTAGGATGACCAAAACCCTTCAGCTAGCGCGATCGTTTCACGCAGCTGGGCATCGAGTCATCTTAGTTGACATCCACAAATACTGGTTAAGCGGTCATCGATTTTCCAATGCAGTCGCAGGCTATTACACCGTCCCTGACCCGCAGAAAGACTTAGAAGGCTACACTCAAGCTTTACGGGCGATCGCCAAAAAAGAAAACATAGACTTTTTTATCCCGGTAGCCATTTTCGCCGTCAGCTACTTTGACACCAACGGCAAGCCAGTATTATCAGGCTATTGTGAGATTTTTCACTTCGATGGTGATATAACCAAGATGCTGGATGACAAGTTTGCCTTTGCAGAAAAAGCGCGATCGTTCGGTTTATCAGTTCCCAAATCCTTCAAAATAACCGATCCGCAACAAGTTCTAAACTTCGACTTTTCCCACGAGAAGAATAAGTACATTCTCAAAAGCATTCCCTACGACAGTTTGCGTAGGTTGAACATGACTCTTCTACCTTGCGACACGACTGAAGAGACAGCAGCATTTGTCAAAAGTCTGCCTATCAGCGAGGAGAAGCCCTGGATTATGCAGGAATTCATCACCGGACAAGAATACTGCACTCACAGTACCGTGCGAGATGGAAAGTTAAGACTGCACTGCTGCTGTGAGTCATCAGCCTTTCAAGTCAACTACGAAAATGTTGATAAACCGGAAATTATGCAATGGGTAAGTCATTTCATCAAAGAACTGGGACTTACCGGAGAGGCTTCCTTTGACATCATTCAGGCTGTTGACGGAACTGTTTATGCGATCGAATGCAACCCCCGCACTCACTCCGCGATTACTATGTTTTACAACCATCCAGGGGTAGCGGATGCATACCTTGGTAAACAGCCTTTGGCTGAACCTTTGCAACCAATGGCTGATAGTAAGCCGACCTATTGGCTGTACCACGAAGTCTGGAGGCTGACTGGGATTAGATCGTTAAAGCAATTACAAACCTGGACAAGAAACATCTTGCGGGGGAAAGATGCAATTTTTTCGGTGAGTGACCCCCTACCTTTTTTGATGGTACATCACTGGCAAATTCCCTTACTCGTTCTCGACAATCTCCGAAGACTCAAAGGTTGGGTAAGAATAGATTTTAACCTTGGCGAGCTTATAGAGTAGCAAGATTTTTTAACTTCTTCGTTTCATCTTCTGTTGCAACTCATCCTTGATGCGGTTGAGAATCGAAGTCTCATCAAGACTTGCCAAAATCTTGCCAATTACTGCTTTGGGTCCATCAGGTCCCCAAGTTGCCCCATTTGCCAAATAAGCTTTGGTGACTTGTCCGATTCCGTAAGAAGCAACACCTGTTACACCAGCTTGAGTTATCGCAACTGTTACGTAAGGAGCGAAAGAAGCGCCACCTGTAACGGGTGCAGAGATACCAAGTAACGTTTTTAACCCGCTCAAACCGAGAGTTGCTAACAGTTCGCTCGCACCGATACCGCCCATACTCAAAGCGATTTTTTGTAATAATTGTACGGCTCCAGTTTCCGTCATGGGGATGCCGTAGAGTTTGGATAAACCGAGAATTAAAGCAATATCAATCACTACACCGGTAAGTATATCCACCACAGTGACGGGATTGAGAGCGATCGCTAAAGCTTTAGTCATCACCGCTTTCCAAATCAACTGATTTGCAGCGCGATCGCGAATCATCAATTTTCGCTGCACCAACTGTTCATTCACATTATCCGCGTAAATCATCGTGTTGAGAGCAACCAAAGCTTTACCCTCGCGGTGTAAAATCTCTAATATTTTCAGCTTTAATTCTTCAACTTGGGCATTACCCGCACGCAATTGTATCCCCCTAGTACCATCAGCGCGTCGAATTGCTGTTTTAACTAAAGGTGATGCTGCTGCCATAACAATTTCTAGGGGTGAAAGTAATTCCCGCACCCTTTCATCGCGGACTTTGTGGTAAACTGCCATGCGATCGGCTTCTGGATACTGGTCAACCTTGTTAAACACCAAAATTATCGGTTTACCAGCTTCCCGCAACTGAGAAAGAGCCTCATGTTCTAATTTCGTCATATCACCAGAAATGACAAACAGAATTAAATCCGCTTGTTTTGCGACTTGTTCAGCTAAAGCAGTGCGAGTTTCCCCATCTACTTCATCTAAACCCGGAGTATCAATCAATTCCACCTGAGATTGACCGATTCCAGGTAAAGTCACACGTAGAGTGCGTTCCTTCTCTCCAACTGCTTCCTCACTAATACTCCAATTAACTCGCTGTGCAGCACGAGTCACACCATGCAAAGGACCCGTTTCAAACACCGATTGTCCAACCAAAGCATTCAGTAACGAAGACTTCCCGCGTCCCACCATCCCAAAAGCCGCAATTTGCACCACCATGCGGTCTAACTTCCCCAACATCACTTCTAAATCGCCAATTTCCGCTTCCAGTCCGCGTTTTTCTTGGGGAGTCAAATCAAGTTTAGTTACCAAACTTCTTAATGCCGTTTGTGCCTGCTTATAATTAAGTTCCGCCTGAATATCCTCAAAACTGAAAATAGCCTTATCAAGTTCTTCCTCCCAACTAGAAGAATCACTTTCATGAGGATCGGGCAAAGGTAACGTCGAATTCATATTAATTTCGGTTATATTTTAAATTTTAAATAAACACTATTTTTGATCGTAGTCATTTTTAGGAGGCGAGTGCGGATCTTGACTAATAAACATGCCTAATTACTTTGTTCCCGGTGCAAGATTACCTCTGTTTTCTCTTCCTCTGTGTTCTCTGCGCCTCTGCGGTTCGTTAAAAAATTAGCTATTCTCCAAGATAAATGTAGGGTGCGTTAGGACTATCGTCCTAACGCACCAACTTAAATACTAAATTCGGGTGCGTTACTTCGTTAACACACCCTACGTAAACAGTGAACAGCAAGATTCTCGACAACTTCTGCGAAGTCACCGAATCCGACCATCCGTGTCTTGGTAGTACCATCCCTACCTACACCTACCTACTTACCTCACACAGACATTTTCTTAAATTTGCTAGAGTACACACACCAGGATATTTCAGTTAAACCTCTGATAATGCCAGCATTTTAAGGCAACCCATGCTAACAAATACCCTACTTCTCTCCAATCAACTCCCCACCCTGCAATACACCTCCACCCCAGAGCGATTTGATGAAACCTGGGAAGCACCCCTGGCAATCCTCCTAGGACTAGGACGCGCAGCCGGCGCGGACTTCATCGAATTCTTCTTAGAACGTCGCAACTATATTAGTTGCCTTGCAGAAGACGATTCTATCACCAGCATTTCACCCAACCTTGCTACCGGTGCGGGAGTCAGAGTATTTCGTGGCAAAGCCGACTGCTACGTAAGCACCAACAACCTATCATTTACCGGTTTGAAAGCCGCATTAGAAAAAGGACTTTCCATCTTAGGATTGCAACTACCAGCAGCTAACGCTTTCATTCCCGAAATCAACCTCGAACTACTCAGAGACTACGCAACCAAAAGAGGCAAAGACAAATGGCTACCTTTATGTAGTTCCATCCGCGAAATGGGAGAAGTCCTCCTTGATGGTACCGCCTACTTGCAACGAAAAGCCAACCACATCCAATCTCGTCGCGCTACCTACTTCCGCGATTGGCAAGAAGTCTTAATTGCCGCTAGTGATGGCACATTTGCCCGTGACATTCGTTTGACTCAATCTGTCGGCTTTAACCTGCTGTGTGCTGATGGTGCAAATCGTACCTCCATCGCCGAACGTGCTGGTAATACTAGCGATGCCAACTTCTTGAGAACCTGGGATTATCAACAATCCGCCGAGCAGATAGCCGAATCAGCCGGTAAAATGCTTTACGCCGATTACGTAGAATCCGGCACATACCCCATCATCATGGCGAATCACTTTGGCGGGGTAATTTTCCACGAAGCTTGCGGACACCTTTTAGAAACCACGCAAATTGAACGCAACACTACACCCTTTGCTGACAAAAAAGGCGAAAAAATCGCCCATGAAAGCCTTACAGCATGGGATGAAGGACGTTCAGAAAACGCCTTCGGCACAATTGACATGGACGACGAAGGAATGCCCGCTCAAAGAACGCTATTAATTGAAAAAGGCGTTTTAAAGAACTTCTTAGCAGATAGAACAGGTTCATCGCGCACCGGACACCCCAGAACCGGCAGCGGGCGCCGTCAAAATTACACCTATGCTGCTGCTAGCCGGATGCGAAATACTTATATCGCCACTGGTGAATACAGCACAGAAGATTTATTTGCCTCAATTGACAAAGGCATTTACTGTAAAAAAATGGGTGGTGGTAGCGTCGGTGCCACAGGACAATTTAACTTTGGTGTAGACGAAGCTTATCTAATAGAAAATGGCAAAATCACCAAGCCATTAAAAGGAGCCATCCTCATCGGTGAAGCAAAGGAAATTATGAATAAAATTTCCATGTGTTCCCAAGATTTATCATTAGCCGCAGGTTTTTGTGGCTCCGTCAGTGGCAGCATTTACACCACAGTCGGACAACCCCACATCAAAGTAGATTCTATCACCGTAGGCGGACGTTAACCTCTCTAACTCGTAGTAAGCACTTTAGTGCTTTATTAAGCGCTAAAGCGCTCACTACCAAAATCCAAAATCCAAAATCGACTATGCCGAATATCAACGAAATTGCAACTTCAGCCAAGGACACTGCTAATAAACTTGGCATTAAGAAATTTGACATTTACGGCTCAACCGTAGATGAAACCAGCGTCCAAGTAGATCAAGGTGAGCCAAAACAAGTCAAAGCTTCAAATCGCTCAGGTGTCACCGTTCGAGTTTGGAACGAAGACAACACAATGGGTGTCACCAGCACCACAGATGTAGATCCAAAAGGACTGGAATTAGCTTTAAAAACCGCTTACGAAGCTAGTTTCTTCGGTGTAAAGGAAAACGTCCCCGATTTTAGTCCAGAAGCGACTGTCAACATCGAGAATAATAAGAGCGAGAAAGCGAATCAAGCACCAGTTTCGCAACTAATAGAAAGCCTGATTGTCGCCGAAAAAGAACTCTTAGCAGTTCATCCTGCTATTAAAGGAGTACCTTATAACGGTTTAGCGCAAAGAGATATTGACAGGTTCTATCTCAACAGCAATGGTGCAATTAGAACCGAATCTCACTCCTTAGCATCGATATATCTTTACAGCAAAACTGAGGAAGAAGGTAAAAAACCGCGTAGTGCTGGTGCTTTTAGAATCAACCATAGTTTAGATAACCTAGATATCAATGGTTGCATCAAAGAAACAGCAGATAAAACAATTAGCCATTTGAACTATGAAAAAGTAACAACTGGTAAATATCGAGTAGTTTTCTCAGCAGAAGCTTTCTTGAGTTTGCTAGGTGCTTTTTCTAACTTGTTCAACGCTCAAAGTATCCTTGACAAGCAAAGTCTATCTACCCCTGATTCTCTCGGAAATCAAATCGCTTCCCCGCTGCTTTCTGTATGCGATGATGCGCTGCATCCAGCTAACATTGGTGCGGAAGCTTTTGATGGTGAAGGAACTCCTACACGTCGAATTTCGCTAATTGAAAACGGTGTTTTAACAGGCTTTCTCCACAGTGCTGGTACTGCGAAAAGAATGAACGCCAATCTTACAGGTAATGCAAGCATCGGTGCAAAAGTTAGCGTCAGTCCTAACTTTTACCACGTATTTGCAGCCGCAAATTCTGAACAAGAATACAGTTTAGAAACTGCGGAAAATGTCATTCTCATCGATGATTTGCAAGCTTTACATGCGGGAGTAAAATCCTTACAAGGCTCTTTTTCACTACCGTTTGATGGTTGGTTAGTCAATAAGGGCGTGAAAACCAGTATCGAGTCTGCAACAGTTGCAGGCGATTTTCTGGAAGTTCTCAAGTCAATTATTTATGTTGAGAAAGAACCAGAATTGACACCCGGAGGTGTTTGTCCAAGAATTTGGGTTGATGAATTATCGATTACCGGCGAGTAAGAATTAGTAGCTAGAGACGTTCCATCGGAACGTCTCTACGGGATGGTTGTCGCTAATCACCCAAATTAGCATTACTCGCCACCACCTACGCCGATATTGGTATTAAATACATCAGTACCATTCAAATTAGCGCCGATTAAAGTAGCGCCTTCTAACTCGGCACTATATAAGGTAGCATTGCTTAAGTTAGCATTGCTGAGATTGGCATTATTTAAGGTCGTACTATTTACAAATGCTTGTTTTAAATTAGCAGACTGTAAATTCGCGCCAGTTAAATCAGCACCCTCTAAATTTGCATTTTGTAAGTTAGCACCCTTCAAATTCGCATTCCGCAAATCTGCACCAATTAAATGAGCACCTTTAAGGTTTGCACCGCTTAAATCACACTTAAGACATTCTCCAGTTTTGAGCAAACGCTGAACATGAGCGGGGTTTGCTGCTTTTGCGGGAACGGAAGCACCCAGAGATATTGCGCTTAATAAAGCTACCGCAGCTAAAGATTGAATTCTCATAGTTAATTCCCTCCCAAATTTTTAGAAGCTATTTAATAAGTATTTGGCACAAATCCTAAACACATACTTTGATTTGCAACCGCTTACTTAACTTCTACAATGCCATTCTTGCCCATTCCCGAATTCAACGCCTCATGCGATCGGAGGAATTAAAAGCTTCAATTATATCTAATATCCTTGTTTGAGCTATGCTAAAGGGAGTAAATTGCTATGCAAGTTGCTTGGGCAATCAAACCAGATTCAAACTCGTAAAAAGCTTTTGTGATAGGTCTCCTGGCTGTTTAGTCAGAGCTTTCTGCTACACATAAGATTTAATATAAATCAGAATCTGTCTTTGGGTAGAGAAGAACATGTAAATTTGTAGCTGTGTTTATTATCTCGTAAGAGCGATCGCTCTCGATTTCCTCCCCATCCACAAAGCCAGCACACTCAACAACACCAACCCCATCAACCCAGCTAAGGGATTTTGATTCACACCAGTAACCCAATCCGGAACTGCACCAGAATATTTGGTTAATTGCCCAACATTGATAATGTAATAACCCCAAAGTAAACCAGCGTGAAGTCCTATCGATAAGCCCAAACGCCCTCTGCGCCAGCGTTTCGCCCACACCAAAAATAACGCCAGCAGCAATAAGCCGAAAAATTGCGGCGATGTCTGAATAATTTCTGGCAGTGGTTTAATAAAGTGGCTGACAGCAAAAATAATCGCAGTTGCCCAAACTACCACACGCAGATTGTAATCGCGCTGCAACTCATCAAACAGCCATCCCCGAAATAATAATTCCTCGGCAAATCCATAAATTAAAGCAACAATCAACCCCTCTAAAATAACTTTCAGTAAAAAAATACTGGGTTTTTGCCACACTAGCCAACCCAGCAATCCTTCTACCCCAAATAAAATCAAAATATTAATTAGTCCAATTGCCAAGCCACGCAGCAAATCGATCGCATTTTGCGGTGTTCTTTCTAAACCATAATGTCTCAGTATATGGGGTTGATTGTAAACTTTTTTACCCCAAAACCGCAGTAGCAAGATAAATTCTACGTACAGCAATGGCATTGTCAAAATAGTTACTAAGTTGTCATCGCGCACTAATAAGCGAATTGGTGCTGCTACTGGCAACCACAGTAACAACAATCCCAAAATAAATATACCCAGCCGAACAGGGGCAGGGTATTGAGACACTCGAAGATAATTAACTTTCAAAAACCTTTTGCCTGTTGATTGTTATTCGTCAGGTTCTATTGTGCTGGTCAAACCGTGATTTTTCAAGGTTTCACAATAGAACTCAGCGTGTTCCTGAGCACAAGTAATAACTAAAGCTAGCCCATTCGTATGAGCTTCCATCATGATACTAACAGCCTGGGGCTGGCTAAGGTTCGGCACTGTGGTTATTAGCACCTGCACCACATGCTCCATCGGGTTGAAGTCATCGTTATGGAGCAAAACGCGATACCGAGGCGCAAGCTTACGGGTTGTTGAACGCTTCTCAATGGTTTCGACTGACACGGCTATTTGCTCTTTTCTGGTTTATCTACTACAGATTGTCTGTAAGCGCGATCGCTTAACAGTTATTTACCTATTCTATCTTATACAAACGCAAATAAATGCTCATGAAAAACTTTTGCTGCTTAGGTTTGATAATTGCATCTACTTTTCGTCAACCCTGATAATTCACACGGTTCGCAGCATCTTCCCAGGATACCACACTTTCTATGCTCTTAAAATGAAGAAAGCAGCAATACAATCGTTGCCGCAACCCTTCTCACCTAATTATGGACATTAACCTATTTCAGCCAGGACAAATTGTGTCTTTAGAGCATGACGCAAAACGCCTGTATGCAGAAGTGATTCAAGTTGTCGTTTCCCGTCAGTTGTGCTGGGTGCGTCCTTTGCTGTTAGTTGCTTTCATTGAAGAACCGCCGCTAATAACTGACCTGCGAGATGCTTCTGACCTGCTTTGGTCGATAAATTTATTTCAACCTGCCTTAGACACAGAAGTTATTACGTTGTTAAGTCAAGTTTTCGCCAAAGAACCAAAACACGAGCTTGATTGTGATGCTAAACAGCAACTCAATCAATTTTTGCACTTTTTTTGGCAAGCGCACAAAGAAAAACCAGAAAATAAAGATTAAAGGAATTTTTTCTCGCGTTGCATAATTCTCTGCTTTGGGCGTGCGCCTAGAAGCTCCTCCATATTATGCATGGCAATTAACTACTGAAATCATGAAAATATCGAAGCAGTGTTTTCACAGTTTAAGTTACGCCAAAAAACCAAAGGTGTACTTAGTAGAAAAATCCCAGTAGTGGTATTGCCACTATTCCTGCACTGCCTCTACTACAAAAGTATCTAGAAATTTGGTAATTTAGTTACAAAATGCAAATTAACTTAATGTATTCAACAATTATTTAAACTTCTCAATCAAAATTACGATTAAAGGCTAGGAACCAACTTAATTCTACCTGCATCCATCTCTGCCATTAATAGTTCTAAAGCTTCATAATCAACATCAGAAATGTAACCCATTTGAGTCAATTCTGAATTGATTTCGTTTTCAATTTCTGGAGTTAATTTTTTAATAAAAAGCGCTCTTTCTACTAATTGACGAATAGCGTACTGAGTTCTCATATACAATAAAGCAATTACAATTGTTACCAATTATCCAAGGTATTGTCTGGTATAAAGAGTGATCCAGATCTGTATATACCTGTGATCTAAATCACAATATTATCGGGTAGATAATTTGCCATTAATCAGGCATCTGCCAATGGGAAGAGAGACACACAGAGATAATTGAATCTTGCTTCAATCAGCTTGACTCATTGGTTGACAAAGGTATATAGACATAACGACTTCTGGAGTCATCTACCCTAGGGTTGTATATATTGATTGTTTTTTAAGTAGAGTAAAAAATTTGTATATTTAAATACTGTTTTTTAGACAGTTATGACAATCTTTAAACAAATAGGCTCTGGTAATAAAGATTCAGCAAAGAGACGTAATACGAATGGTCGATGTAAGAGAAAAGAGATTATGGTCAAATACATCTATCTTTACAGTTGAATAATTTTAATAGGATCTAAAATGCAAGCCGTACTAGAATCTCCGAAAATTGCTGTTATTCGTCCCCAAAGCTGTTTAAATGCCGCAAACGCCTTAGAATTTGAGCGAGACTTGACAGCAGCCTTGACGCAAAATGATATTTCTATCTTGGTTGTAGATTTGGCAGCAGTAGAATCTTTAGACAGCGCCGGTTTGATGGCTTTAGTTTCGGGGCTGAAGCTAGCTCAAAGTTTAGGACGGCGTTTTAGCCTTTGCGCTGTATCACCGGCAATAAAAATTATATTTGAATTAACGCAACTTGATGAAATTTTTGAAATAATTGAAGGTACGGCACAGTTGCCAGCAGTCTGACAACATATATCAATCGTATATCCGAGCGTGAAAATTCACGACGCCTTAGAAACCCGGTTTCGCAGGAGTTACCGGGTTTCTAAATTTTAAGGATTTAGGACTGCTATATCTGTGTCGCAAAAAAAATCCCACTCCACATCTACCCATTGACGTAAAACAGTTTTAATTTCTTTCAAGCGATGTTGACAAACCTAATCAATGCTAAGGTAGGAGGTGAGAGTTAGACTAAATCACCAAATACTTAACTAAAATTATCGATTGTTATCTGTTATGGGGATTCTATCTAAGTCAAAAATAGTGATATGATATGTTTTAACTTTGATTACTAATATGTCTGCTACCCATTAAAAGCAAAAATACGGCGCAGGGGAGATCCGCAGCATATTAGTAATCAGGTTTCATATTGGCTCAGTAAGGTTGGCTTGACCTGAATTTACGCCTGTGGACAAGAAGTAGCCGACTACCTTGGTTGAAGCGGGAAGATAACATCATTCGTTAGCTTTGTCTAAGTTTGAGTAAGTTTATTAGAGCAGCAGCATAAGAATTTAAGTAGCTAGAAGATAGCACAGTGGCTGTTCCAGTTGAAAAGTTAATAACATCGGATATTTTAAAGCCAGCTCGTTATCTCGGTAACGAACTGGGTGCAGTTCATAAGCCTTGGGATACGGCGACAACACGTTGGGTATTAACTTATCCAGAAGTATATGAAGTCGGCGCATCTAACTTAGGGCATATCATCCTCTATAACATTTTGAATGCCCAGCCGCGCTCGTTGTGCGATCGCGCTTACCTACCAGCACCAGACCTGGCAGGAAAACTACGGGCAAGGCATACACCGCTGTTTGCAGTAGAGTCAAAGCGATCGCTAACTCAATTCGATATTCTCGGTTTTAGCCTCAGTTATGAACTGGGTGCAACCAATATCCTAGAAATGTTGGATTTGGCTGGCATTCCCCTCACATGGCTTGAAAGGTTAGAGGGAAATTATCCTTTAATTTTCGCTGGGGGACAAACGGCAACATCGAATCCGGAACCTTACGCCGACTTCTTCGATTTTATTGCCTTGGGCGATGGCGAAGAACTACTACCAGAAATTAACTTGGTATTGGCAGAAGGTAAAGCATCTGGTTTGAGTCGAGAAGAATTATTGCTTGACTTAGCGCAGATACCGGGCGTATATGTACCCCAATTTTACAACATGGCAGAGGATGGCTCAGTTCATCCTTCGCGCCCAGATGTGCCAAAACGAATTTTGCGACGGGTGGCAACTCCCATACCCGCATATTCTACCGGGCTGGTTCCTTATATGGAAACGGTACACGATCGCCTAACAATTGAAATTAGGCGCGGTTGTACTCGCGGTTGTCGCTTTTGTCAACCAGGAATGCTTACCCGACCGGCGCGGGATGTAGAACCAGAAAAAGTGGTAGAAGCAATAACCAAGGGAATGCGGGAAACTGGTTATAATGAGTTTTCTCTTTTATCCTTGAGTTGTTCCGATTATTTGTCCCTGCCAGCAGTAGGGATGGAAATAAAAAATCGTTTAAAAAATGAGAATATTTCTTTGACTCTACCAAGTCAACGGGTAGACAGATTTGATGAAAATATCGCCAATATCTTAGGTGGTACCCGGCAAGGTGGTCTAACCTTTGCCCCAGAAGCGGGAACGCAGCGAATGCGGGATATTGTAAATAAAGGTTTGACTAATGAAGAACTGTTGCGCGGTGTAAAAACAGCGAGCGAGCAAGGTTGGGATAAAATCAAGTTATACTTTATGATTGGCTTACCGGGTGAAACCGATGCCGATGTTTTAGGCATAGCGGAAACAGTAAGCTGGCTAAAGCGAGAATGTTGGGCAAAAGGAAGAAAAGCTTTAAATTTTAACTTGACAATTTCTAACTTTACTCCCAAGCCGCATACCCCGTTTCAATGGCATTCAGTTTCTACCGCTGAATTTAAACGCAAGCAAAATTTATTACGGCAAGAATTTCGCCGAATGAAAGCAGTAAAGGTGAACTTCACCGATGTGCGAATTTCGGCAATGGAGGACTTTATTGGACGAGGCGATCGCACTTTATCTAAAGTAGTGCGTCGTGCTTGGGAATTGGGTGCAGGAATGGATTCCTGGTATGACAATGTAGAGCAAGCTTATCAAGCTTGGGGAGTTGCGATCGCCGAAGCTGGTAAGATGTGGAAATACCGCCAAATCGAAAACGGCGAATGGAATTTGTTTGGGGACTCCAAGGAGGACAAGGAGGCAGGGGGCAGGGAGCAGGGGGCAGGGAGCAGGGGGAGTTTGTCTTTCCATCTCCCCATCCCCCCCTCCCCCCCTCCCCCCCTCTCCCCCTCCCTCGACATCCCCCTGCCTTGGGACCACATCGACACAGGAATTGACAAAAAGTGGCTGAAGGAAGATTTGCAACGCGCTTTGTCAGCAGCAATTGTCCCTGACTGTTCTTTTGATGGTTGTTCTCATTGTGGTGTTTGCGGCACCGATTTCGGACATAATATTGTAATAGCTCCACCGCAAATCCCGGAATTTGCTGGGGAGTTTGTACCCAACACCACTAAAGCACAACGGCTGCGGGTTCGGTTTGGCAAGCAGGGTGATATGGCTTTAGTAAGTCACTTGGATTTACTCCGTTTGTTTGATAGAGCCTTGCGACGTGCGGGATTGCCGATTTCTTTTACTGGTGGTTTTCATCCGATGCCGCGCATTTCTTTAGCAAATGCCTTGGCATTGGGAGCTAGCAGTAGTGGTGAAATTGTCGATTTTGAGTTAAATCAAGTAGTTGAAGCCGAAGCTTTCCGCCAACAGTTAGCTGATGCTTTGCCCACAGACATACCAATATATAATGTGGAAGAACTAGATTTAAAAGCAAGTGCTGCTACCCAACTTTTGGAGGCTGCGGAGTATTTGATTACCGTGGCTGCATTGGAAGAGATGCCATCGGCAAAATGGCAAGAATCAATTGATACAATCAAAACAACAGATGAGATTTGGTACGAGCAAAAAACTAAGTCAGGCAAGACTCATGTGATAAATCTGCGCGATCGCCTATTCGATATAGAATTATTAGAAACTAAAACGCAACTCGCAGAATCTACAGGTATCCTGCGTTATGTGGGTAGCTGTCGAAATGATGGTACGCTGTTGCGCCCCGAACAAATCCTGTTTATGCTAGAACAAGTGGCAAGTGTAGAATTTCAATTGCTGCACATCCACCGAAATCAACTAATTCTGGGAGTATAATCCCTATGAGGGCAACTTGCTAGTAGTTGTCCTCAGACAGTAGATCGTGGGAATTGATTTTTAGCAAGGTTGCGTTAGAATTAGATGAAGAGAATTTCTGGCGCTGCATTGAGCGATCTGGTTCACTACCCTGATAATCCGGGGGCGAAAGCAAAGATAAAAGAAGTGCAACTTCTAGGATTTTATCCCAGACTTGCTGAGGCAGATTAAAGAACACACTCTTTTATAGCTATTCGCGGTCGAATCAGCAATCAATAACAGCCTTTGTCAGCAATGACTCTATGCTTTTTCAAACAATTGCTGAATGCCTAATCCCCAGGTGGTAATGGCGATGCATCCAAAATCAACTACGGACGGTTGATTTAATTGCTTACAACAATATGCATTCGTTCTGGAATAATCAGGCGTGTAAACGCAACTCCCTAGTCAATCGCTCTTTAACTTTGAGCCGAAATTCGCAATATTTATTATCAGCAGCGCATTTTTGGGCTGGCAGAGGCGAGAGGTATAACCCGACTCCAGAACTATTTGTGCTGCCAATTTTCGAGGAAATTGAATGCCAAAACAAATTATAATCGCGGAACAGCATCAGATTGCTGCGGTATTTTCCGAAGATCAAATACAAGAACTCGTAGTAGCCACCGGTCATCACCAAATAGGTGATATTTATTTAGGGGTCGTAGAAAATGTATTACCTGGGATAGATGCGGCTTTTGTAAATATAGGAGATCCAGAGCGTAACGGCTTTATTCATGTAACAGATTTAGGACCATTAAAGCTGAAGCGTACCGCAGCGGCAATTACAGAACTACTGACACCGCAGCAAAAAGTGTTAGTGCAAGTAATGAAAGAGCCAACAGGTACTAAAGGACCGAGGCTGACAGGTAATATCACCATGCCCGGACGGTATGTAGTGCTGATGCCTTATGGACGAGGCGTAAATTTATCCCGTCGGATTAAAAGTGAAAGCGAGCGCAACCGCTTGCGGGCACTGGCGATTTTGATTAAACCTGCCGGAATGGGTTTGTTAGTTCGCACCGAAGCCGAAGGCAAACCAGAAGAAGCGATTATCGAAGATTTAGAAGTGCTGCAAAAGCAGTGGGAAGCAATTCAACAAGAAGCTCAATCTACCCGCGCACCAGCACTGCTGAATCGAGACGATGATTTTATTCAGCGCGTATTGCGAGATATGTATGGCGCGGATGTAAATCGGATTGTGGTAGATTCGAGTACTGGTTTGAAGCGAGTAAAGCAGTATTTGCAAAACTGGAGTGGTGGGCAGACACCACAAGGATTGTTAATTGACCATCATCGCGATCGCTCTGGAATATTAGAATACTTCCGGATTAATGCCGCGATTCGCGAAGCACTCAAACCAAGAGTAGATTTGCCTTCTGGAGGTTACATCATCATCGAGCCAACAGAAGCATTAACGGTGATAGATGTCAACTCAGGTTCATTTACGCGATCGGCAACAGCTAGAGAAACCGTTTTGTGGACGAACTGCGAAGCCGCAACCGAAATTGCCCGCCAGCTACGTCTGCGAAATGTTGCTGGGGTAATAGTCGTCGATTTTATCGATATGGAATCGCGCCGCGATCAATTGCAAGTCTTAGAACATTTTAACAAAGCTCTCAAAGCAGACAAAGCTCGTCCTCAAATTGCTCAACTAACCGAACTAGGCTTAGTAGAACTTACCCGCAAACGTCAAGGGCAAAACATCTACGAATTGTTTGGTCAAACTTGTCCTACCTGTGGCGGTTTAGGGCATATAGTACATCTGCCGGGAGAAACTGAAAACAGATTGCCAACACCAGCAGAATTACCAGAGCGTTTTGTATCTATGCCGCATAGAGAACCGCGCTTACCAGCAACCAGCATAACAGAACGACGGGAAAGCTACGAGGGATTTAATGAAGGATTAGATGCTGACTCGGAATTCAATCCGATGAATCTAAATCATCCCAGCTATCAAGAGATAGGAGATAACAAGCGTGGTGGTGGTGTTCGCAGGCGTCGTCGAATTAGTATAAATGGAGGCAACGGCAAAGAAGAGCCACGGGTTATTGCCAATCCGCTGTCTTTTGTCAACGACCCAGATTTAGAAATTGATGCCGAACCGGAACCACCAGGAACCCCAGAAATATCCTTGCCCAGCATTAGCAAAGCTCCTTGGACTGATAGAACTGAGCGGATAAAAATTACTAAGGCAGAACCAGTCAAACCAGTGGTAGAACCACCGGAAATTGTTTCTGTAGAAATGACACCACAGGAACAGGATGTTTTCGCTTTGATGGGAATTTCTCCTTTGGTGCGCTTGAATCGAGAAGTCAAAAATCCCAAGTCTGTGATTATTAACGTCACTCCACCAGGACAAACTCCAACTACACCGCCTGAATTTACCTCAGAAGTAAGCACTCCGGAAAGAGCAAGTATGGACGAATCAACTGCTCCTGAAAGAGTAAGTATTCCGGAAAGAGTAAATCTTGGAGTAACTCCAATTAAGAAGGTTGAGCCAAAAGTAGAACCACAACCAGAACCACAACCAGAACCACAACTGGAATTATTTACTGAGAATGTAACTGAGCCATCAGGTTTTGCCGCGATTGTGGATGAAACTGAAGTTAACAGCCCCCCTGTTGACAAACGTCGTCGTCGCCGTCGGGGTTCTATGGATCTGGATGCCTAAAAGTTAAGTTTTGTAATGGTACAGAAAAAGCAAGCTGTCGCTTCTCTAGGATTGCCAACATCTCTAGAAGAATCGATTTGGCTGGAATTGTCTGGCTATTCAGATATTGAACAAGGGTTGATTGCAGGTGTAGATGAAGTGGGACGGGGTGCGCTATTTGGTCCTGTAGTTGCGGCAGCAGTTATCCTACCAGAAAGCGCAATGCCCGTTCTGATGGCGGCTAAAATTAAAGATAGTAAAAAGCTGTCTAGTTCTCGAAGAATTCAGTTAGCGCAGCAAATTTGTGCATTGGCGATTGACTGGAAAATCGGTTTTGCAACAATAGCCGAAATTGACTCTATAAACATTTTGCAGGCAACACTTTTAGCGATGAAGCGTTCCGTGCTGAAGTTGAAGGTACAGCCTGCACTTTGCTTAATTGATGGCAATCAGTTGGTGAAAGACTTATTAGTGCCGCAACAAACAATAGTCAAAGGTGACGAGCGATCGCTTACCATTGCCTCTGCTAGTATTGTTGCGAAAGTGTGGCGTGACGATTTGCTGATGCGTCTGGCATCAAAATACCCTATGTACGACCTAGAACGGAATAAGGGTTATGGCAGCCAGCGACATCTAACCGCGCTGCAACACTACGGTGCTTCCCCGCTGCATCGTCGCTCATTTCGTCCTTGCCAAATTCAGCTTTGAGTAAAGAGTTAATTGTTGGTTGGAGCGTTGACGCTTAACAGGAGCCAGTGCCGTGGGCGGGTTTCCCGACTTGAGGCATCTGGCGTTCAACAATTACTCTGCCAAAGTCTAAAAATTACTCAGTACCAAGTATAGGTAATTTAGTACTGTTATCACCAAGTTCTATTTCCTTAGTTTGCGATATCACCCAACGACGATAATCCGCCAATAATTGATGTAACAATCTTTGCTTAACTGTCATCAAAACACTTTTTAGTAAACCATTGCCGGTTGCTTCTAAAATCGATGTCGGCATAAAGGAAAATGGCGGTGGTAAATCAACCTGCACCTCTAAATCGGCTTTTCCTTTTAAGAGAGTGTCAGACGATCGCTCGTGGGGAGACAAATACCCTTTTAAATTTAGAGCAAAACGTTGGTTAATATATTCAACACCCAGAATTTCACAACCTACCGATCGCAAACAAATAGTTCCATTTGATTCTGCCCAAACTCTCATGTCTACAGTTGGTTGAATACTGAGTGTCATAAAAGTCAGCGGTCGCATTTTTAAGCGAAATACTTCTTCAGAAAGTTGCTGAATGCGAGTGGGGTCAACTAAAGCATTAACCAGGCGTTGTGGTTGACGCAAATAGTGTTGAATGGGGATGGGCTGCTCTGGAACAGCGATTTCAACCGATAAAGAGGCAGTAAACCTGGTAGCCATGAGCAAACGAGACTGCGTATAGTAGAATAATTTTAAGTTTTTTTCCGAACAAATAACTAATTAGAAAGCTGCTTGATGAATTGTTTATAAGTAATACTTGCAGCTTTACGTGCGATCGCTGATTTGCTAGGCGATTTTAGTATATCCTTCAGTGTTGTCTGTCAACATCTAACCCCAGTTATAGTTATCGATTTCTTTTGGCTACGCGAACGACCCAAAGCGCGATCGCACTACCACACCCATGACCCAAAATAACGACCTGAACATGATTGATACACCAGACAGCTACCCATACTTTAGGAGGGTGTTAATGGCACAAGTTGTAATTGTAGGGGCAGGTCCAACTGGCACTACACTAGCCTTACTTCTAGTAAAACGCGGTATTACAGTAACATTAGTTGAAGCAGCAGCAGATTTCCATCGAGTCTTTCGCGGTGAAGGTTTGATGCCTAGTGGGTTAGACGCTCTTGCTCAAATGGGTTTATCAGCAATATTAGAGCAAGTTCCACATCTGAGGTTCGACGCTTGGGAAGTAATTCTTGGTAAAAAATCTCTTTTCCGGGTTGAAGAACCAATGGAAACTAATACATATCCTTGTACGCTAGTTTCCCAGCCACCTTTACTTGAAGCGCTTATTGCAGAATCTCAAACTTACGCAAAATTCGAGTTTATACGGGGAGTTTCCGTCAAAGATTTACTGTGGATTGATAATCGCATTGTGGGTGTAAAACTGGGCGATGGACGAGAAATTAAGGCATCAGTTGTAGTTGGGGCAGACGGTCGCAATTCGATTATACGTAGAAGTGCGGGTTTACATCTTGACCGAGAACCGAATGACATAAATATTCTTTGGTTCAAACTTGCAAGCAGTCCCCAATTTGAGTCAGAAAATGTATTTTATGCAATCTCCAATGGAGACAAAAGCTTTGGCGTTTTTCACGGAGCAGAAGAAGGTAAACTCCATCTTTCATGGATATTATTTACAAACGAGGAAATTGAACGCAAACCCGCACAATGGGCATCCGTTTTTGCGTCGATCGCTCCATCTTGGATGGCAGAGCATTTTCTAAAAAGTGCAGATACCATCACTCGACCGATTAAGCTATCGGTTGTAGTCGGTCGTTGTCAAAAGTGGTATGCACCAGGGTTAATACTTTTGGGAGATGCAGCTCACCCAATGTCACCTATTCGCGCACAAGGAATTAATGTGGCACTGCGCGACGTAATTATCGCGGCAAATCATCTTGTACCAATTTTGCGCTCAGTTGCCCCAAATGCAGCAATTGACGAAGCACTAGCACGCATTCAAGCTGAACGCGAACCAGAAATTATCCGCGCACAGCAACTTCAAGCTGAAGAAGCTACCCAAGCTGAAATACTACGAAAGTATGCATTTATACGTCCATTAATGTTTCAAGTTGCACGTTTATTCCGCAACAAAATTCGGCAATCTTGGATTTCGCGCCAGCACGATATGCGCGTTGGTGTAACACAGGTACAGTTGAATGTTTAAATACTGTTGGCGAAGTCGTATTTGCCTCCACGCTCAAGCGCACGTTTGTAAGCAGCAAGCACGCGCGATTGCACAAAAATAGCACCGCCAACCATAACAGCCCATTTCCTAAAAAACGTCTTTGAGCATTCAGAAAATCGCAAGGCAGCTACGGACAAGTTAGGTGGGCGATCGCTTGTATGTGAGTCCCGCGTATAAAGTTATGTTTTGGTTGTATCCACGTCCAAGTCGCGAAAAATGTAAATAAGATATGGCTGACCAAAAAGATAAAGCTCAAGAAAAAAACCGCCTTGAACAGCTTCAGTCAGAACAAGGCAACACGGATTCTAAACACTCAGGCGGTGCTGGCGCTTCTGGCGGCAACTCGGGTGCAGGTAAATCTGGCGCATCAAAAATTTCTGCCACTGGTACACCTGATGATATCGAAAAAATTGATGAGGAGTAAAGCTGACTCCGACGACGAATCAAGGTTTAACTGCGTCGGCTCTCATTAGTAACGAGAGCGAAACAATGGTGGATTGAATACTTTATTATTCAGTCCACCGCAACGCGATCGCATAAATCCCCCAATCCCAGAAGCGCTGCAACAAAAGCGGGAAAATTGCACGCATCTTGTCATGGAATAAAGTGCTACTCCATAAACAGTATTGATTGCGGTGGCTGAAGTAGCAATTAAATTAGATTTGACGAAGATTAAAAACCCAATTACGAGCAAACACTGCCAGACCAGTCTTGATGTCCTCGATTTGGTTGACACTTGTATTGCTCACCTACCCAAACAATTTCCCATTTATTTTGGTTGCGTCTCAATTCGATACGATTTCGTATTCCAGCCACTGAATCATCAGCCAAACCTACTATGGTATGCACAATTACAGCAGTTTCTCTTGTAGGATACGCAACTGAAATGTCCTCAGACTTTCTTCCTTCTTCTTCTTCGGAGTTGCTAAAAAGTTGTACAGCCACTGATGAAGGAGTAGAAACTCTAATCCGGTTAGAAGAGATAAATTCTTGTACGTTAATTACCTGAAAATCAAAGCGTGGATTGCCTTCTTGCAGTGCTGCGTTTAATTTAGACCAAGTTTTCTCGCCCACAATGCCGTCGGCAACTAGTTGTTGTGCTGATTGAAATTTTATGACAGCTTCCTTAGTTTTGGCTCCAAAAACACCGTCAACAATACCTGAATAAAAATTGAGTTTTTTCAAACCTTCTTGCAGCTTGGTGACTTCTGCACCCTTTGAACCTTCTTTAAGCACAACAGAAGTAGTGTTCATAATTTGTCAAGCGCTTAGTTGCGTTTTAGTATTTCATGTTTGGTGTAAATACATACTTAATATTACTTTTGAATTTGCTCATTTCGCACGCACAAGTATAAAAATTTCAAATTTTTCTCAAATGCTAGCTTGACAAAAAAAAGCCAGGAGTACGATAACGCTTTTTCTCTTGTGGTGAGAGCGATGTAACTACAAGATAAAATCATACGCCAGACTCACGGATAAAAATATGACAATGTACTACCCAAACGGTTGCCCTTGGACTGAACCCGGACAAAAATGGACAGGCTTCTCCTTCGGAGACGCGAAGCGCGAACATCTGAGTGACTCGTTGGGTGTTGAGGATCTTTAAAACAAGCCTGTCCATTTTTGTCTAGTTTTTGTGAAACCCCTGCTCCCCCAAGTCGTCCCCTTGTCCTTATATAGTTTGTAATTCATCGGGGTTCATGTTATGCTGTGTATGATATGCCATTTTTCTGGCGGGATGTAGCGCAGCTTGGTAGCGCACTTCGTTCGGGACGAAGGGGCCGCTGGTTCGAATCCAGTCATCCCGATTAATGTTGTCGAATAACTAATTAAATGTCGTCGTTAAGAGATTAATGTCGTCGAACTTGCTGTGATAGTCGTTAACAAATTAATGTCGCCGACTTTTTTATGGGGCTGGTTCAAGCTTAACCTTCACCAAACTCTAATATAACTGCAAATATTCAGGATAAATCCCGAACGAAGTGCGCCTTTCAACCCTCTTCACAAAATTGTAATGATGAAAACTAAAATAATACTTTCAACCCACCCCTAGCCGGGATGGTTGTTGAAACGTTGGCAGAGGTGCGGTAAAAGACATCGGGTCGCTGCTTTCAACCCACCCCTAGCCGGGATGGTTGTTGAAACAATATCCAGTTTTTCCGTCATAATTGAAAGTTTCCGTCTTTCAACCCACCCCTAGCCGGGATGGTTGTTGAAACTTTCCAATCCCAAATCAAGACATCGGACATGAATACTTTCAACCCACCCCTAGCCGGGATGGTTGTTGAAACTGTTGAATCGTAGAAAGACGCTCTATAGTTGAATCTTTCAACCCACCCCTAGCCGGGATGGTTGTTGAAACCCGAGAAAACTCAAGCACTCATCATCAGTTAAAAAGCTTTCAACCCACCCCTAGCCGGGATGGTTGTTGAAACTCATTGTCCTCGTCCCAGTTTTCCTCTACTTGTGCGCTTTCAACCCTTGCAAAAACCCACGACAAATGGGGACAGGCTTGTTTTGTAGATCCGCAATTACCCACGACTATTTTTGATGAAGCCTGTCCCCATTTGTCTA